>NZ_OY761823.1:752500-1495000 GCF_963664965.1 uncultured Pseudodesulfovibrio sp.
TTGTCGGAAACCGGTCCGGTGGACCCCATGCAGCCGCCGATGACGTTGGAGCAGATCACGAAATACTTGTCGGTATCAATGGGCTTGCCCGGTCCGACCATGAGGTCCCACCACCCCGGCTTGGGGTCCTCGGGATGATAGTAGCCCGCCACATGCGAATCCCCGGTCAGGGCATGGCAGATGAGAATGGCGTTGGACTTGTCCTCGTTCAGGGTGCCGCACGTCTCATAGGCAAGGGAAACGGATTCAAGCTCGCGCCCGCCGTCCAGCGCGAACGGTCCGTCCGGCCCGCCGAACGTGAACGTCCGTTTCTCCACCTGCCCGACAGAAGCGCCGGTGGCGTCGTGATCTATGTATTCGCTCATGGTCAGAGAGAATAAGTCCGCGGCGCGGCGCGGTCAATGGGCAACGTCGAAGGCATGCCCCAACTCACGACCCTGAGGCCGTTTCGCCCCCGAAGAGTTTCCACGCTGCCATGCCCCATGTCACGTTGAGTACGTGGGTGTATCCGCCCTGCTGGAGCTGGCTGACGACCGGGGGAGAACGATGGCCGGTCATGCAGACCACGGCTACGGGACGTGTCGGATCAGGCGCGACAGAGGCCAGTTCCGCCAGCGTGGCCGGGTACGGCACGTTGACCGCGCCGGGGATGTGAAAGGAATCGAATTCACCGGGCGTACGCACATCGATAATGAGCGGCGCACGGTTTTCATTGACCATCTGCTTGAGTTCCCACGGGCTGAGCGGGGAAACCCCGAAACCGAACCACCAGCCCAAGTCCCACAGGACGAGGACGCCCAGTATCACCAGAATGACCGTCAGAAAGCGCATAGCCTACCCCAGTTCGAAAGATGTGACTCCGTAAACCTTTTCCGTATCCATGACCGGTTCGCCGTCAGTGTACATGCGGACCGTGACAAACACCTTTTTAAGGCCGTGACGCCGAGCCAGTTCGCCCGCCGCCGCATTGGATTCCATGACGTCGAGATAGAATTTCCGTCCCGGCACCAGCGCGGTCAACGCCTGAAACAGTGTTTCGGCGATTTCCGGCGTGTCGGCAAACAGCGGCCCGATCTTGCTGCCCATGGCGCATGGCCTGATGACGCCGAATCCGGTCAACCTGTCACCGTCCATAACACCGTAGCCGGTAACGCCGTCCGCAGTGAGCCATGTCCGCATGAACTGCTCCCGCGAACTGGGAAAACACTGGCGGTCGTATTCGGCAACCTTGGCAAAATCCACTTCCTCCAGCCGGACTACGCCTTCCGGGCATTTGCCGCCTCCGGTCCCCTCGAAGCGGGCCGAACGGTATGCGGTGCCGAAACCGGATTTCATGTAGGTCTTTTCCTGCTCGGTGACCGCATCCAACCCGATGTTGCACCCCTCGAGGTGCTGCATGGCATGATTCCACAGCGCCGTGCCGTACCCCTTGCCGCGTGAGCCCGGAGCAATGATGTACAGTCCCACGAATCCGAACCTGTCGTCGTACCGGACAGCGGAGATCGTTCCCACGGGCTCGCCGTTCTTTTCCGCGATGAAAAAGCCTTCGGGATCGGCAGCGTAAAAGCATTCGGCGTCAGACAGCCCGGGATTCCATCCCTCCTTGGCCGCCAGCCTGATGGCGATATCCACATCATCCCGGCTCATGGTTCGAATTTTCGGACCGTCACTCATCGTTGTCACTCCTGCTGATATTGACAGAAAGCTGTGAATCCGGCTTGAGCAGCACGTCCCGCTGCGGGAACGGGAATTCAATGCCGTTTTCATGGAACAACCGCCAGATATTGAGCATGACCTCACTGCGAACATTGGTCACGCCCTGCGGTGAATCGGCAATCCAGACACGCAACTGCAAATCCACGGAATTGTCGCCAAAGCCTACAAGGCGGGCGGCCGGACCGGGGTCCGCAAGCACGCGGCCCACCTTTTTCGCGGCTTCCACCAGCAGCTCCATGGCTTTTTCCACATCAGAGTCATACGCGATGCCCACGGGAATCTTGAGCCTCACATTGGAGTCGGAATACGTCCAGTTGACCACCTCGCCGGTAATGAGCACTTCGTTGGGGATCAGGTGTTCCTTGCCGTTGCGCGTCAGGATCGAGGCGTACCGGCTGTGCATCTCATGGACCACGCCGAACACCCCGCCCACTTCAATGGTGTCGCCCGGTTTGATGGAATTATCCACGAGCAGGAGCACGCCTGAGATATAATTGGAAAAGATCGTCTTGAGTCCGAAACCGATACCAACGCCGAGTGCGCTGGAGAATATGGCAAGGCTCGTCAGGTCGATGCCCACGCTCGACATGGCGAACAGCAGGGCAGCGGTGAACAGGCATACCTTGACCGCCTTGCTCAGAAGCACCTGAAGCGATGGTGACAGGTCCTTGATGCTCTCAATGCGCCTGACGGCAAACCGGGCAGCTATGGACGCGGCTTGCAACAGCACCGCTGCCAGCAACAGCCCCTTGATGACGCCCAGCGCGGTGACCGAAGATCCGCCCGTGGAAAAACTGAGATTTTCCAGAAAATCCGTCACCGGCGTCAGCAGGCCGAAGACATGCAGCGCCGCTACGGTCCAGACCGTATTGGCCGCGCCACGAGCCAAGGCCTGATTCGGCATCATCCCGGTCACGAGGCGGATGAGAATCCACGCCACGGCCAGATCGCTTGCCGCAATGAGCACCCGCGGCTGGACCAGCTCGTCCCAGAAGGTCCCTGCACATATCTGCGCCAGCAGGATGAACACCAATGAACGGCCGACCCGGACAAGGGAATTGATGATCGTCCGCGCCAAATCGCCTTCGATATTGTCATCCATCCACCGGACTATCAGCTTTTTCAAGACGCCCCAAATGACAAGGGCAAGACAAAAGGCGGCGGCAACGCAGGCCCACTGCAAGGCCGTATCCCACGTCAGGACATTCTGGTTCAGCCATTCCCGGATGAACGCGACAACACTTTCGATTTTCTGTTCCATAAAAAGTACCTGTTTTCCTATGCCTTATCAGTCTGACACGTTCTGGTCAAAGAACGTGCCGAAAAATGTGCCCACTTTGTCCGCCATTGACACTCGACCACGCAGGCGGTAGCCGAAAGAAATACCCAATCAAGGAGCTTTTTTGATCAAAACAATGGATCTTGTTCTCCCGGCTGCCGACAGGGATTGCCGCCGGTAGACACCCCGCACGGCCAGACTTCAGGCCGCGCTTTCCGGTCTCGCTGACCGCGTTTCGTCTTCATCGGTCTGAATTCCGCACGGATTCGAATCTCTATCTGTGCCCATCCGTCCGCAGCCGTTTTCCGGTATGCCGATAGTGTCCGCCCGGACACTTTGCTGATTGCGTTCAGCAATGACGTTCGGGTATCGAGATATACGCGCCTTCCTTGCGACGGCGCAACCAAGGAATAGAGTAATGAAAATAAGAAACGAATCAATACAGGACCATGCAGCCATCTCCACGATCCATCGGGAGGCATTCAAGAACGACCCGCACCGCGAACCGGGCACCGGTCCCACCGAGCACCTCATCGTCGAGGAGTTGCGGGCGGACCATGCCCTGACCCTCTCGCTCGTGGCTGAAACGGAAGAAGGCGTGGTCGGCCATATCGCCCTGTCGCCGACCACCATCGGCACGACCTCGAAGAACTGGTTCATCCTCGGTCCGGTGGGCGTGCTGCCCGACCATCAGGGGCAGGGCGTCGGCTCGGTCCTCGTCCGGGAAGCACTTGCCGCCATGCGCGCAAACGGTGCACACGGCATCGTGCTCGTGGGCGATCCGGCGTTCTATGAACGCTTCGGCTTCCTCAGTCTTGACCGGATTACCTATCCCGGCGTGCCGCAGCAATTCGTCCTTGCCCTGCCATGGACGGAGGACATCCCCACGGGAGACATCGTCCACAACAAGGCGTTCTTCGCAAGCCGCTAAAATAAAGCCCCGGAAGCAGTGCTTCCGGGGCTGTTTCTTTTTCAACAGCAAATTTTGTCTTAGCCGCGCATGCCCATCAGCGTCTGCGCGAGAATGAAATCATGCTCCTCATCGATGTCGATGGATTCCAGCGGCGGTGTCGGGAACATGAGCGGTTTCACGCCGATCCGGTTACCGTCGTTTGCCGCGAAGGAACGTTTGCTGAACACGAACAGCAGGGAGTTCTCCTCGAACAGGGGAGGGAGGTCCTGCGTCCGCAGCAGTTCACGCGGATCATGATTCACAGCCTCGCCCGATTCCCAGTACAGCCGACCCTGAAGACGGGTCACCGTGAACAGGGAGTCGTGCAGCTCAAGGCTCTCGAAGTAGGCGGCCACGGCTTTTTCAACGGTATCCACCGAAAGCAGGGGGTTGGTGGAGTGGGTTTGCAGGTAATGCTCGCCCCCGTCGCGGTTCAGGTCATCCTCGATGACCCTGTTCATGGAGACCATGTCTCCCTGAATCGCCTCGGGCCGCCAATGAATTTCCACTTTCGAAAAAGCCGATTCAGCCTTTTCCGCAATCTGCTCACTGTCCGTGTTGATGATGATCCGGTCCACGGACGGGCAGGCCTGAAGGGTCGCGGCGACATGGAAAAAAAGCGGTTTCCCGCACATGTCACGCAAATTCTTGTTGGGAACCCGTTCGGAATGCCCTTTCATGGGCAGCAGTGCCGTAACCGTCATGAATTTCTCCGTCCGCCGAGCCACGCTTCTTCCAGTGCGGACCGACTCAGTATCGTTGTCGTAACAGTGCCTTCGGGAAACGGGGAGTGGTCATTGTCACGAACCCCGAGAAAGGCCATTCCGCATTTTCCCGCGGCTTCATAATCCGTCATGGCGTCGCCGATAAACAGGCACCGGTCCAGCCGGAGGCCGTGTGATTTCGCCACTTCATGCGCGATTTCGGCCTTGGTGCGCGGAGAACCGTGCACCTCTGAAAAATAGTGAGTCAACTCCCGCCCCTGAACAATCCGTTCCAATTCGTCCTGAGGCGTTCCCGAAGCCACGAAAGCGGGAATGCCGGAATCTTTCAGGAATTGGAGTGTGTCCAAGGCTCCTTCGATAAAGGGAGCCTCCAGCACCTTGTGCAGGGTAAGATCGCTGAACTGGTCGCAAAGACGCGCCATGCAGGCTTCGTCCATGGGAAGGCCCAACAGTGTTTCATAAAAGTAGCGGAACTTCTCGAAACGGGACACCCCGCCGTTGTTCAGGTGGTACTCCACCACGGCCTGACGCACGGATTCGCCGTGTTCCGCGAACATGTCGCCAAAGGCCTCGGTCTTGACGTTGACGGAATCCAGTACAACCCCGTCAAAATCGAAAAAGACCGCGTTCAGGTCAGTCATCATAGCCCGTTCTCGACTTTCTCGCTGTGGAGTTCGTTGATGCATTCCAGCATTCCCTGACCGAAATCCACATACGGATTGGACACCAGTTTCCGGCCCAGCTTGGGAGCGAAACTGTAGGGTGTCATCTTGTAATGCGCCTTGCGTTCGGAGGGGAGCACCTTGAGTTCCACGCTTCCGCCGAAGATTTCCTGTATCATTTCCAGCAGGTCGAGATACCGCATCTTTTCCACGCCGGTCAGGATGACGTTCTGGTTCGCATACTCGGGGGCAAGGGCCTCGACGCTGCTCTTGGCGGCATCGTAGACGTGAATGAATTCCCGCTGTTCCTCGCCGCTGCCCTTGTACACGATCTCGCCCTTGTCCACGGCCTGTTTCAGCAGGGAATGAATGCTGTTCTTGTTCGTGGCGCGGGGACCGTACAGCGAACCGTACCGCAGGCAGGTATAGTCCAGACCGTAACAGGTGGCGAAGTCGTCAATGAAGGACTCGCAGGCCCGCTTGCTTGTGCGGTAAAAGGAGCCGGATTCGCTGAAGACATATGCGGAACTGGCAAAAAGAAAGCGGTCGACCCCGGCATTGACGCAGCTTTGCAGCAGTTGGACGGTTCCCAGCACATTGACCTGAACGGTCTTGACGGGTTCGTCGGCGCAGTCCTCGATGTCGGCCACCCCGGCGAAATGGTACACGGCATCAGCGCCCGCCAGACTCTTGTCGATCAGTTCCGAATCCAGCAGGTCGCCCACGACCATGGTCTGGTCGTCCCGGAGATACGGGGACTCGACAACGTCATAGATCACGACCTCGTGACCGGCCTCGCTCAGGGCATCGGCTACATGACTTCCCAGAAAACCGGAACCACCGGTAAGGAATACTTTCATAACGCCTCCGTTTTTAGGCAAGCGATTTCAGCAGGTTTTCAACGGCCTGCACTTCCTGCATGATGCGTCCTTCACGGGCGTATGATCCTATATGCCCGGTCAGCACGACGTTCGAAAAATTACGCAATGGGCCGGAATACGGCTCTTCTTCAAAGGAATCGAGAGCAGCCCCTGCAAGGTGTCCGTCTTCCAGCGCGGCAGCCAGCGCCTCTTCATCGACCAGGCCACCTCTGGAATAATTCACCAGATAGGCCCCGGCCTTCATGGCCGCAAGGGCGGAAGCATCCATGACGTGGTGCGTCTCCCCGGAGTAGGGCAGGTGGAGGCTCAGGACATCGGATTGTGAAAGCAGGTCGTCAAAGGAGACCGTCTCCACTCCCGGACAGCTTTCCACAAAGGGATCATGTCCGAGAATGGTGCAGCCGAAGGGTGCAAGCATTTCGGCCAGCCGCCTTCCGATGCGTCCGAGCCCCAGAAGTCCCACGACCTGATGGGACAGCAGCGACCCCATGGGGCGCACCCAGCGGCCCGCCACTATCTCGCCATGGGAATGGTGTATGCCGCGAAGCATGGACAGAATCGCACCCAGCGTTATTTCCGCCACGGCCTGCGTGGGGGCGTCGGGCGTATTGGTCAGTGCAAGCCCCAGTTCCTCGGCGGCCCCGGCATCCACACTGTCCATGCCGATGCCGCACCGGGCAATGGCCTTGAGGGAGTCGCCCTGTGACATCACATTCCGCGTCAAAGGCTCGACCCCGGCCAGAATGCCCACCGGATCATGCTCCTTTACCAGCCCCAATACTTCGTCTTCAGTCAACTTCCGCTTGTACGGGTTGAGTACTACCGTGTACCCGGCCTCCGACAGCATGGCCAGTGGAGCATCATCCATGGCTCCGAAGGAGGAAGTGGTTATCAGGACCGTACTCATTTCAAATCCCCTATCAGTTTTGCGGATTCCTGAACGGCGTTCCGGGCACCCAGCCCCAAAAACAGGCTGTCCAGCCCGTAGGCAAGCAGCCGGTAACCGTTTTCAAGCTTGTCATTCAACGTTTCGGGCTCGGGCTGAACCACATGGAAGCCGCCGGCCACATCAGACTTATCGGCAACTCGCTGGATTTCATTCAGGGCAGCCTTTACATCGGGATTGCCGAATTCGCCGGGAACCCCGAGCGAACCGGACAGGTCATACGGCCCGACAATGAATCCGTCCACGCCGGGGACGTTCAGGATGGCCTCAAGGTTGTTGACGGCGTCGATGTGCTCGATCTGGACGACCACCACGCTGTTGTCCCGGTTCCAGTCCTGATACTCGCTGAATCCGAATCCGTACTGCTGCGCCCGCGCAAGGCCGACACCGCGGAACCCCTGCGGCGGATACTTGACCGAAGCCACAGCCTGTTCCGCCTCGGCAACGGAATTGACCATCGGGACGATGACGCCCGTGCTGCCCGCGTCCATGACCCGCTTGATCAGGTTGGGCTGGTTGTGCCCCACCCGGACCAGCGGCGTCACGCCATGCAGGTCCACGATACGGATCATCTCCTGCGCCGTAGCCAGTTCGATAACGCTGTGTTCCATGTCGATGGCCAGCCAGTCAAAACCTGACTGGGCCATGATTTCAGCGGTCGTGCCGCTGCCGATGGTCAGCCATGAGCCTATAAGCGTATCCCCGCCTTTCATGCGGGATCGAAAACTCTGTTTCATCCGGTCAACTCCATTGGATTCTCATTTTCACCGCACCGTGCCGAAACATTCCGGGCAATGACAGAAATTCATTCTTCTCAGATGTCAGTCAATAGCATCACGCCACCGGTTCAGGAAGCATCATCCTCGCCCTGAGGCTGCATTCCGTAAACATCAGGCAGTATCTTGGGCAGGCCCGACAGGAACCGGGCTGCCTCTTCGCCTCTATGCAGTGCAAAAAAGCATTTGGAACTATGGTCGGCAAAGTCTCCACGGAAAAAGGTGGCCTGCAACCCGAAGTGGTCGGCAAGGACCCGCATGCTTTGCCATGTCCAGGCAACGACATGCGTCAGGTGCTTCCAATAGGTCTTGAACTGGCTCGGATGGTCAGCCAGTATTCCCCCATGCCAGAAATCGGTACTGCCGATGATCATGCCGGAATCTGCGAGATGGTCCACAAGCACGGCGACGTCCTTGCGGGGATCGGTAAAGTGCTCAAAGACTTCAAAGGCTGAAATAATGGGAAAACGACGATCAGGCAATTCATCCCTGTGATAGAAACTTTCCGGCCCGAATTCCTTCCGGCGCTGTTCCACGAGAGGACGCCAGAGATCACATCCGACAGCATCAAAGCCGTCACCGCGCAACGCTTCCGGGACCATGCTCCAGCCGACACCGTAGTTCAGTATCGCGTCAGCGCCGAACCCCTCTGCAAAACGGCGGCAGAACGTATATTCCCTTCTGTGAACCAATGCTCCCGCAGGCTGCTTGGCACCGCCTGCCTCGCCGTTGTCGAGTCTCTTGGCAAGGTCGTGATCCAGTTTCACCGTCAGCAACGCACAGGCCGGACAAAGATGCCAGAGCCTGTCATACACTACTTCATGCTCGACCATTGCCTCACCGCATAATGGGCATTCACGCCCAGCCGCGCCTTTACCCGGCCGAGGACCGACACTGGCAACGGGGATTTCTTCGCTGTCGTCAAGCGTTTCACTTCTCAATGATTCCGCTTCCGGCGGCAAAAAGCCGTATTCCAGCAAAGCCCCGTCAAGCAGGGCACGGGCTTCAAGCATGTCGCCGTTGTTCAGCAGGCTACCCGCCTGCTCGATCAATTGTTTTCCGGATTCCGGATACGTATTCATACACACCTCTGAAAACTGTTGCAGTGACGCCATACTCGCTTTTCGACAACACGACTTGGGAGCCTGCCGGTCACAGTCCCAAAAAGCCGATCAATAGGACATGAAAAAAACGTGCCAATCCGATGGGGAAGGGTTTTCCGGGCAACGTTTCCATGCCCGGTGCATTCAGACAGCCGTGGCTGAACACCGCAACCGCCGGTTTCCCCTTCCGGAACCGCATCAGAAGCTACTGTCTCAAGCAAACCATAGCAACCGGAAACCGCACAACCTCCCAAAGCGCTCCGGGAATGCGGCTTTACAACTGTCCCGTGACCATTTACCAAAGTACACGGTGACGGTATTGTCACGACCACCCTCAAACGACAACCAGACATCATGCCGCGAATTTCCATAATCATCCCCACATACAACTATGCCCACTTTCTGGACGCAGCCATAGACAGCGCACAGGCTCAGGCGGCGCAGGATGTTGCCGTGGAAATCATCGTGGTCGACGACGGCTCGACCGACGACACTCCGTACGTACTTGAAAAATATCAAAATGCCATCACCGTCATTACGCAGGAGAACATGGGGCTGAGTGCGGCACGCAACACGGGCATCGCACAGGCAAAAGGGGATTTTCTCTGTTTTCTGGACGCGGACGACATCCTGGGACCCAATGTTTTGGCGGCACAGTTGGACATCCTTGCCCGTGAACCGGACGCCCATGTCGCCGTATGCCGCAACAGGCTCTTTGCCGAAACCGATCATACTGGCAATCCCATCCCCACTGGAGAGTGGAGCCTGTTTGCCCGCCAGCTTGAAACGCACCTGCATCATTACAACATAGCTCCTCCGCATGCGTTCCTTGTCCGCGGCTCCGCACTGGCGGACATCCGGTTCGATACCACCCTCAAGGCCTGCGAGGACCATTGGTTCTGGCTGTCGCTTGCCGCGCAGGGCAGGCGGTTCGTCAGCAATCCGCAGGGGACCGTATATTACCGACGCCACGCGCAAAGCATGTCCCACAAGAAAGATCAGCAATTACAAGCAGACGCCACGGTACACCAACGCACATTTCAATTGCTGCAACGGTTCTCCGCACCGTCGGCAAAGCACGCTCCGCTGTATGCCGCCTGCATGGCGGCCTGCCTGACCACTGGCAAGCGCCTGCATGACACTGCTCCCGAGCAGGCGGAAGCCCTGCATCAAACCGCCGAAGCCTGTTGCACAATTCTGGAGACGCTCCCTCCGGCGGATACCGCCGAACACCGTTGGTTCCTGCTGCGCGCCATGCTCGCTCTGCTTCAGGTGCCGGAATTCATAGCCCGGTTTTCCGCTCTTTTCCCAAAGGAGTGGCATGCGTTGGGGCTGCGGGAAGCGGAAGAAAAAGCCCTGCGTATGCAGCGCCGGTTGGAACTGTCCTGACCAACAATTCGAAATATACTTGAAAAAAATTTCGTCACAGCCGATCCGGCCTCGTGCCGCGTCCGTCACAGGGGTGCGCTCAACACGCCTGTCAAAGTTTCGACACTCTGTCGGGGCTTCCCTTGCATGCCTCTTGCATTCCTGTTTCATGGAAAAAAGTTGCCGCTTCAGACTGTTCGCAAATGCCGCACGGCAACAGCGCGGACCTGATCCGGACAGAGGACCATCCCGGCTGCCGCCCGAACGGGATAATGCTGGCATTGATAAGGGATTCGGTTATATGTAAACAGCAACGGCTTTCCCGGTTACAGGAATACGCCGGTCAACCCGAGTCTGTGGCAGGCAGGCAGAACACTCAAAACAGCATACGACACCATGAACAATACCCGGTTCCCGCTTATCTCCGTTATCGTCCCTACGTACAATCAGGCAGCGTACCTTCCCATCTGTCTGGATTCCGTCCTGTTTCAGGAGTATCCACAGGTAGAGGTCATCGTGGTTAACGACTGTTCACCCGACAACACCTCAGAAGTACTGGAACAATACCTTGCCGCATACGGGGAGGAGACCGTCTCTTATGCCTGCGACTACGACCAGGCCAGCGAGACGGTGGAGCGATGCGAACACCCCCGTTTCCCTCAGGAGGGCAGGACGCTCAAAGTCGTTGAGCACCAGCAGAACAGGGGGCTTTCACACGCGCTGAATACGGGGATGGAACAGGCGACCGGCGAACTGGTCACTTTCATAGCCTCGGACGACATGCTGCTGCCGAGCATGCTGGCCGAATTGGCGCAGGCCATTGTCGAAAATGAAGCTGATTTCGCTTATGCAGATATGCACATCGTGGACGATGCGGGAAGGATTCTACGGCGTTTTTCGCTGCCGGATTACTCGTTCGAGGACAGCTTCTGCCATTGGTACCTGCTGGGTATCTGCAAGCTGTATCGAAAACAATTGCACGCGGTGTCCGGCTGGTACGATCCCGACATCCTGCCGCAGGATCACGACATGTACCAGCGTTTCGCGGAAGACGGCGCGCGTATGGTGCACGTTCCCAAAGTGCTGGCCAATGCCCGGATTCACGACAAGGACAGGCAGGTGCACAACCATTCCCCGGCGGCATGGTCCAAGCTGTACCAGCAAAGTGCCGAGCTTGTTCTCAGGGCCCGCGCCCATGCTCAGGGCATGGACACAGACTCCACGGAATAGGCATCCTTCGGCGCAGGAAGCTGCTCCCTGCACCCGTGCCGCTGCCGCTCAATATCAGGAAGCGGCCTTTCCTTCATAAAAAGTCATCTTGAGACGTGGTGCCGCCTGCCTTTCGTGCATTTCGGCCTTGGTCTTGATGTCGTCATACACGCCTTCCATCCAGCCGCGCTCGGACATGGGGTATGACAGGAACGACTGGGCAGGGAGGCTTCCCGGAGTTTTCCGGATGACGATCACGATGTTTCGCACCGCATCCGTGGGGTCCTGTGAAATTTCGCAGATTTCGAACTCGGCTCCTTCCAGTGCGGCATCCAGCTTTTCCGCAGTGATTCTGGCTCCGACCTGCCCCTTGCCCACATCTTCGGTCCTGTTGCCTTCGAACTGGAACAGGAAAAGTCCGCCCGGTTTGAGGACACGCAGCGCTTCCCGCGCATATGACGCAATCGCGTCAAAATCAGTGATATGCTGAAACACTCCGGCACTGACGCAATACTCGAAACTCTCGTCTTCGACCTGACTCAGGATCTTCCCGTCCGAATGCTGCAACACGATATTGGGCATGCATGAGCAGTACTCCATGGCGCTTTTCAGCATCTCCTCGGAAATATCCACACCGCAGGCCAACCGGAACCGGCAGGCAAGCGGCTTCAGAAAACGCCCGACGCCGCAGCCTATCTCCAGCACGCTCGCCTGATTCGGCTTCACTTCGCCATAGTCGGCAATCCTTTCGATCATCCGGTCCACGAAACGGATTCCGGTCAGATGAAATTCCGCCCTGTCCCATTCCGCCCCGGCCTGGAGATGGGAAATATAGTTGAATTCACCTTCTTTATTCAAAGAGTTCCAAAGCTTGCGAAGTTCTTCCATCGTACGCATCTCCTCATGTCTTCATGCACACGCCTGTCGGCATTCATTATTGTACTGAAATTCATATCCACAGCCGGGAAAACACCTTTCCGGCAGGGGCTTACCCGACACGCCATACCAGTTTCCGAAGACAACCGCACATGGCGTCACGCCATGTGCATTTCGGAACCGGCCGTCTTATTTTTTCCATTTGGAAACGCCCAACGGGAAATACTCCGGATTCCATTTCCCCCACGGCATGCCGTTGTTGCCGGATGTGAAATAGAACGGGGCCAGATATTCCTTGAGCCCGTCTCCCTGTTTGACTTCCGCAAAAATTTTCTCTGCGTCGACATAATTGGATTGCGTGTCCTTCAAATCGAAATGCTTGATAATGCTCGATTCGGAGTAGCACCATCCATTGGAAGGCTCATGGAACCAATCACCCCGGTCAGACCCGCTGATCGTGATGTGCATCCCGCCTCCGGATTTGAGAACGCGGTTCATTTCGGCAAGGCAGGTTTCCATGCCCTCGGGCGAATTATGTTCCAGGGCGGAAACAGACACCATGGCGTCAACGCAACCGTCCGGCAAAGGATTCAGGTCAGTGAGATCCGCACGCCAGTAAACCAGATTCACGGATTCATCTTCCAGAACTTCCAGAGGAGACGGGTTTTCTACTTCCCCGGCAGCCCCTTCCTTTTCCTCCAGCCCCCACGATTTGGACATGTGGGTGATGTAGTCATTGGAAAAGGAACGCCCTTCCAGAACGCGGATGTTCGCACCGCTCTCGTAACTCTTCAGCGGACGGCGCGGCGAGAAATCAACGGAAATGACCCTGTGGCCTCTGGCGACCAGCAGCATTTGCATCAAACCGTTTCCGGCTCCGGCGTCCAGAATGATGCTCCCTTGCGGCAAATCTTCGACACATTCGAGAAGCCACACCAGATCGAGCAAATAATGCCACCCGATGGGAGCATTGAAACGGTCGATGGCGTCCAGAACTTCCTGTTTCAGATCACTCCGCCGCTCCAGCAGTCCCAAAGGAAATACATATATCTCATCCTGTCCTGACTGTGCAGTCATTTCACCATACTCCTCATGGTTTGATGTCTCATGGTTATTAACAATATCCGGGAAGCCAATGCAATTCTCATGCTAGTTGGCGCATGGACGCCGAAAAAGCGGCCATGAATCCTCAATCTTCAATCTGTCGTCAGTTGGCCCCGATTTTGCTTAACAACTGGGTCGGCTCTCTGTTTTTGTCCAAGAATGCTTTTTCACGGACAACTTGCGAGACAAATGGATACACCGGGTAAAGGCAAGACAGCCACTGAAACTGTCCGCTTGAATTCTGGACGAAATCCATGAACTATGCTTTGCTGTTACGGCTGTTCCAATCCACAAGCAAAATTGTTCGAACAGTTAATGATCAATGGCAGACAAACACCGCAAAGCAATGACCAACACTGAAAGCACCTACAGGAACTGCCATGAATGAATCAAGCGGCAAAACCGTCTCGCCTCCCAGTATTTCCGTGGTTGTCTGCACATCCGGGGTCCGCTCCACGCTGGAAAGGACCGTGCTCTCCCTCATGGAACAGAGCCTTCCCATGGATAACTACGAGCTTGTGCTTGTTGTCAATGCTCCCGAGGAGAGCACCTGTCTGGAAGTAAGGAATTCTCTGAGTCATCTGGACGTCGAAAGCAAGACCAGGCTTCGTTACGTGCATGAACCGCAGCCCGGTTTATCCCTTGCCAGAAATGCGGGCATTCACGCTTCCGAGGGAAGGTATATCGCTTTTATTGACGATGACGGCCTTGCCGAACCGGAATGGCTTGAACAAATAGTTCAACGTTTTGACGCCAACGAAAAAGTTGCCAGTGTCGGCGGCAACATTTTCCCGGTATTCGAAGAAACTCCCCCCTCCTGGGTTACACCTCAACTGTATCCGTACTTTTCCTGCTTCATATTCAGCAAGGAAGAAACCTTTCTGGAGCCGGGACGCTATTTCTTCGGTACGAACATGTCCTTTCGCAAGGACGTCCTCCTCGCAAGCGGCGGTTTTGACGCACGCCTCGGGCGCAAGGGCGACTCCCTGCTCTCAAACGAGGAGTGGACCGTATTTCATTATATTGATCAGCAAAACCTGCTGAAGCTATCCTCTCCGCAGGTCAACGTCCACCATATCATCCCCCCCTCCCGGCTCATCCGTCGATTCTTTGTTCGCAGGCTGTGGTGGCAGGGGGTCTCGGATACCGTTTTCCAACTCCAGTTGGACCGGCGAGACAAATGGTGGGTCGTCAAGAACGCATTGAACAAGTTTGGCGAATACTACGGATCGCTTCTGGAAAAGCTCCGTACCGGAGTCTCGACCAAACACCTTGCGTTTTTCAATCTTTTCAGATGGGGCGGTATCATCTACGCGCTCTGCACCGTTCCGGCGGCAGAACAATGCAAACCCAACAACAAAGGTTCTTTTCATGACTAGAATTTCCGTACTCATAACCAACTACAATTATGAAAAGTTCATTGAAGAGGCCGTTGAGTCGGTACTGGCCCAGACAGTCCCGGTTCATGAAATCATTCTGGTGGACGACGGCTCCACGGATTCGTCACGTGAGGTAATCGAAGGCATTGCCCGCCGCCACCCCGACGTGCTCAAGCCCGTTTTCACGGAAAATCAGGGACAGGCCGGCGCGCTCAACGCCGCCTTTGAAAACTGCACCGGTGACGTCGTCTTCCTGCTGGACAGCGACGACACATGGTTTCCGGAAAAAATCGCCACCATGCTGCCGCATCTTGATGAAGCGGGATTCGTCCAGCACAATCTGGACATGGACGGTGAGAAGTACCGTTCGTTTCTGGTGCAGGCGGAGCATCTGCGCTACATGCAGGATTTCGGGTACATGGATTTCTTTTCTCCCACCTCGGCTCTGGGATTTCGCCGGGAAGTGCTGGATAAGGTGTTCCCGTTGCCTTACACGGAGGAACTCCGCATATGCGCGGATGCGGTCATCACCCGAATGGCCCTGTTTTTCAGCGAACTGCGAACCGTGGACGTCAAGCTCGGAACATACCGGCTGCACGGGAACAACGGTTGGTACTCGCAGCGGTTCCGCGGGAAACAACTGACGATACAGCTTTTCGCGACATTGAATAAATGTCTGGAAGAGGCCGGCCTGCCCCGGATTCCCATGGAAAGGAACTGCCAGCATCCGAGACCGCTGGGCGAATGCGTGCAGGATGTGGACGCATCGCTCGCCGCACTCCGGGAAATGCAGAAGGAACCGGGGCACGAAGTCCCGTGCCTCGTGCTTGAAGGTCAGCTTCTCCTGAATCAGGAGCGGTTCGAGGAAGCTCTGGCAACTTTTTCCCGTGCCGCCGCCAAAAGCAGCGACCTGCCTGAAGATGTCAACATGATCCTGCAACTGGAGGGCCTGCTCCCCGAGAGCGGACTGTCTGACGAATTGCAACCGGTTTCACCCGACATCGCAGCGAACGCCTTTTTCGAAATGGCCGTGTGCCTGGTGCGATTGCAACGGTATGAGGAAGCGCTTGCCGCATTTGCCTCAGTCCTGCACCACGCTCCCCAGAGACTCGAAATCCACCTGAACCGCAGCGACAGCTTCCGTTATCTGGGCCGATTCGAAGAGGCGTTGAACGAAGTGGACACGGTGGAAAAGATCAACCCGTCCTTTCCGGGCGTCGCCGAGACCAGAAAGAAGGTCCATCTCGCCATGAAGGATGCAGGACAGGATGTGCCGGAAGACACCGGCGAACATGCGGAAAAACCGATGAACATCCAGATCCAGACCACCTCCGTGTGCAACGGCAAATGCGTCATGTGCCCCTATCTCGACAGTTGGCACAAGGAAAATCCCGGCGTAATGACCGACGAGACCTTCGACATCATCGTCAACCAGCTCAAGGGGCTCGATATCGGGAAAATCTGCATGTATCTCGAAAACGAGCCGTTGGTAGACCCTCGGTTGATCCCCCGGATGGAAACCGTCATCAAGGAAGTTCCGTTCCAGCTCATGGAGGTTTCCACCAACGCGGCACTCTTGTCCAAGGAACGGGCCGACCAGTTCGTGCGAACCATTTCACGCGTTCCGCACCAGATATGGATCAGCTTCCACGGCAAGGACAAACGCACCTATGAAGGCATCATGGGGCTGGATTTCGAAAGAACCCTTGAGCGAGTCATCTATCTCCTGAAACTTGCGGAGACCACTCCTCTGAACATTACGGTCAGGGGGTCGGGAGAGCCGATGCGGGAAGTCCTGCGTCACGAATACTCCTTTACGGAGGCCGAGTACCGCACATTCTGGGCCGAGCAGTTCGCCAAGCACGGACTCACGACGCCTCCGGCAATCAATTATTTCCGCTATCATGACCGGTGCGGCACCATTCAGCGCAACAACATCCGTTTGCAGGAGAACGTCCGCGACAGCCTCAAGGGTTTCTATTGCCCCCGCGTGGATACGTGGCTGCATTTCCTTTACACGGGAGAACTCTGCATCTGCTGCATGGATTATCACCGGGAGCAGATATTCGGCGACATCACGGCCAATACCATCGAGGAAATCCGAAAGAGCGAAGCCTTCACGACCATGCGCGACATGGCATTCGGCCTGAAGGAATCACCGAACGATTTCATCTGCAAGCGATGCATCAGCCCGAACGGCTAGACATGGACTCGACCGGATTGCCTTGACATGACTGTACCTGACAAACAAATCCTGATGGACCAAGCCGCAGAAGCTGTTCAACACGCTGACTGGGAAACGGCGCTGTCGCATTACGGCACGCTGTTGGAGCATTACCCTGAACATTGTGACGCCTATTTGGGATACGGCAACTGCCTGCTGCATCTGGAACGGGATTTCGATGAAGCCGAGCGGATTTTTCGTGAGGCAACACAGCGATTCCCGGACAACCGGCAGGCCGCCGAACGTGTGGCCCACGTCACCCGGCGTACAGGCCGTCTGAACAAGGCTCTGCAACTGTACGACGCCCTGCGGAAACGGTTTCCGGCATACCCGACAGCAACCATCGGGTATGCGGATATCCTGACCGCGACCGGCAAGGCGGATGAAGCGGAAGCCGTCCTCAGGGAATTCATCAAGAGCTATCCCGATTTTTACGCCCCCTACGGCACGCTCATGAATATCGTGTCGAGCCAGAACCGGAATGAGGAGTTTCTGGCTTTGGCCCGCGAAGCGAAAAGCCGATTTTCCGATATCCCGTCAATGCACAACGCAGAAGCACGCGCATTGATATCTTTCAGAAGATACACGGAAGCGAGTGAGGTTTACCGAGACGTGAACGCCCTGACTCCCACCTCTTCGGTGGGATTGGTCGGGCTGTTGTGGGTCGCGACCCTGCAAGAGGATCTGGCTGAAGCCGAAAAGCACTATGCGGCTGTACGCAGGCAGTTTCCAGACAACCTGCAAGGCCCCATGTTCTATGCCAGAATGTTCTACAATCTCCAGTTTCTCAAACAGGCCGACGCCATCCTTGAAGAATTGATAGCAGCGTTTCCGAACCAGATCGCACCGCTCTTGCTTTCCGCGCAGGTGGCGGAAAAGTCGGATGCCGACCAGCTCGTCCTTGAGCGGTATCAATTGGCGGCACAGCGATTCCCGCAGAATTATCAGGCGCAATCAGGCTACGGCAAGGCACTTCTCGGACAGGGGTGGGAACAGCAGGCCAAGCAGCATTATCAGGACCTGATGGACCGTTTTCCGATGCGCCCCGGCCCCTGCCTGCACTTCGCCCGTCTGGAGATACTGGCCGGAAACGACGATGCGGCATACGAATGCATGAAAAATCTCGACGCACGTTTTTCGGACGGATATCCGGGGCGTCTGGTGTCCGGCATCCTCGCGCCCAGCCGCGGCGATTTTGACCACGAGGAGACGCTTTTTAGCGCTTGGGCGGAACGGTTTCCCCGACGCATCGACCTGCATCTCGGTTTCGTACGAATGATGGCCTGAGGTTTCTGTCCGGCTCAGCCAGAAAATCGGGGTTCTCCCGCAGAAACGCCGTTCCCGCACTGGCAAGAAACGAAGCCCCCTCGGCCCAGAGCCATCCGTCGTTCAATCCCTTCAAGCCACAGGCGTACCGCTCGAGCTGTTCCTTGAATCGGGCTTGCAGTTCGGCATCTTCAGGGGCTTCATTCCATCGACCAGACAGCCGGTCGTCCATCTCCAGACACGCTTGCAATACTTCTTCACGGGAATTCGGCTCGCAGGAAACTCCAAATTGTTCCAAACTGAATGAAGGGCGGCGCAAAAGGCAATACTCCGCAAGGCACAGGCGCTTACCGGTTTTCGCACGATAGAGATGAGGGGGAAGAAAAATGATGTTGTGCATCCAGTGGTGTAGCAGAGACAGGTAGCTGTAATCCGTAAACACGATAGGCCTTCTGCAAATGGAAGCGACACTGCTGACCCCGCTAGGGGGCGTCACAAAGAATCGGCAAGTGGCACCGAGATAGATATCCATGAATTCTGAACGGTGCTTCCCGGCGTAATCAATGATTGCCGGATGGCTATTTTTCAGTTCTCGATCAACCAGAGCACCCATTCTAAGCACATAATATCCACGCCCGGCCAGCGCTTCTGCCGCCAGTGCATACTGATCGAAATCGGAATCCCGGGAAGTGAAATTCTGCATTCGGCTGTCATCGGCGTAAACCTGTTTACGGTACAGGGCGCTCCGTTCTCCCATGCAGACATATTCGGCGTCTTCGGGAATGCCCATGCGCTCCAGTTCCAGCCGTGCCCTGTCGTGCTCGGCGTCGGTAAAAGTCAAATGAATCCGGGATCGGTGCCATGTCTGGTGTGCGTCATTGCCGTTGTGATTGAACAGGAAGCGTACGGAGGCATGCGGACTTTCCCGGGGCAGGTAGGTCGATAGCAGCGTCGCTCCCTGCGAGGTGGTCAGCAGCGCATCCCATTTTTTCTTGAGATACAGGTTGGAAACCATTTGGTCATAACAGAACACGTCAAACGTATCCGAGGGGGTTACTCCCACTTCGCGTTCGCACAGGTAATCTTCGACGTTGATGGTCAAATGCCCGAAGAAGGCGCTCTGCACCGCACCGAAGCGCACAAGAAGCCAAGGCTTCAACGCGGCAGTCATATGCATTATCAGCGACAGTTCATTTTGGTCCTCAACGCCAACCTCAACGTCCTCAAGGTAGGCGAGCAGCACGGAATGGCAATCGAAATTGGAAATCGTCCCCTTTCTGACATGCGTAAACTCCGGCCAGGGACCCAACCTATCTTCAAGGCGGTCCATGGATGCCATGACCAGATCACGCCCCAGACGCTTCACCTCATCACAATCCGGATTCAGGGAAGCGCTGCAATGGTGGCAAGGGACCGTCTCTCCCGGAGAAAAACCGACCAACTCGACAGAGGTTCTCCTTCCGCACAGGGGGCAATCGCCTTCAAGAACCAGCGACAGTCGGGCGTGGGCATAATCCATTTCCGGCACCATGGCCTGCGGTCGAAAAGTTTCTCCCGTCGTCACCGTCCGGCGTTTTTCACAGTCATCCATTCGCCGCTCCATCAACAAGAATCAGATAGGAATATTTCATCAGATGGCCCATAATTCGAACATCTTCCGGTCTTCCGGCAAAACAAGATTCCATGACCTATACACAAGACAAGTCGGGCACTGCAATGTATCGACCACTTTGAAATGCTGCCCAAAACCAGCCGGTTTACCATTCACCGGCACGATGCACAGATCGTATTTCCCAGACAGTTCATCCGGATCATGCCGATCGAAGAAATCTTCCGCAGTGAACGGCACAGGCTTGATACGAAGTCTGGAAGCAAACGGCAGACCGTCTCCAAGCGTGCATCCATCCTGAACAACCAGATCGGCACAAACGTCCGGCCACACCTGAAACAAATGGTCGAACAGGTCTTCACTCGGAAACAGCGGAGCCGACCTGAATACCAATACCCGTTCAGGCTTCGGCATCTCCGAAAGAGTTCTCTTTGTCGGTGATTTCGCCACTGCTTCCAAAGACCGTTCGATGTCCAACGGGGGAGTGCAAAGACGAACATGATTGGCAAGGGCCTCGGCGTCGCGCACGGCATACGAATCGAACAGGTGCTCACGGATGTCACCCCGCTTTTCAAAATCCGGAATTCCCGCAAACATCTTTCGTGCGGCTTCCTCTTTTCCCTGAGCCAGAAGCGTCAAACCGAAAAGAGCCTGATTCGCAGCCTGAAGAGTGGAAGCCCGCCTATTGAGACTTTCTCTGAGCGCCCGGTTCAGCCGGTCGCACTCCTGCGTATAGTCCCATTGGGCATTCCACAGTGCCCCCGCGATTTCCATGGTCTTATCCAAGGTAAGTTCAGGCAAATCAGCGCTGTTGTCTTCCGGCGCGGAGACTTTGAACAACTCACCGGTTTGTCGTCCCAGATATTCCTGAGCGATCCGGGCATTGGAATCGGAAAAATGATCAAGGAATTCCTTCGCACCAGTCGTCGGAACCGTGTATGGCGACGTTCTGGGGATGTTGTCATGAACAATTCTTCCAAGACGCTCGAAAGCCTTGTTGTACTTGCCGTCAATTGATTCGGGAACATGCCGGAGAATCCGACGGAGAAATTCCATTTGGAAACGATCCATGGAAACATTCGCGTTCTCGAACGGATTCATTTTTGCCGCATCACACCCGATCAACGACATAAAATCCCGAACAACATCACCATCAGTCAACTGCTCCCGCTCAAACGGCCTGACCGAGACGTTCTCCATTCCGAAGACTTCGGCCCATGGCTGAAGCATTCGCTCATAATCAAACAAGTCCAGATTCGACCCGGTTTCCCCGAAACCGAACAAACCTTCAACGGAATCATATGAAAAACGGTAATCCGTTTTGTCATCCAGACGGCCCTGAAACAGCAATTCCCCGTAAAGGCTGGCCCACAAGGCGTCCTGCCGACGCAAATACACGATGATTTCAATTTCATCACACACAGTCTTCAGCAGGTCGGCCAGACGCTGCACATCTTCAATCTCCGGAAAAAACAAGGGGAAACCTTCCCACGAAAGGACACACGTATCTTCCCGGATTTTGCCGAACTCACGTAACAAATCGCATTTCGCCTCTTCCAAAGAGGGAATGGTTACATCCTGCGGGATATGAGCACCTATCCGCCTGTGATGAGCCACGACACGCGAATTCCCAACAGCATGACAGAACAGCCGAGGAGTCACCCTCTCTCCGAACAGGGCTGGCAGAACTACCCCTTGGCGGGCCAGCGGATGAACATTTTCAAGCAGGGTCCGCTGCAAAGTCGTCGAACCGGTCTTCATTGTACCAATATGCAGATAAAGCTTCATCGCCTCTTTTCCCTCCGAACAACCAGTACCGTTTTACACAGTCAACCAGTTTTAGATTTCCACACTCTCGAAAACCTTTTCCGCTGCCGGGACCATACTATTCCATGAATTAAACATCAGGCAGGAGGAAGACTCTATCTCCTTGGCCACGCCCAGAAATTCTCCGTATCCCTCCAAAGCGCCGTTGATCGGCACAATGACCAGATCATACCTGTGCCGCAACTGCTCCGGGTCAAACCGTGCAAACATGGCCCTCTTCGTCAATCGAGGCCCATCAATCTGTAATCTGGAGGCAAACGGATACGGCTCAAGCGCTGTGGGGCTGCCGTTGAAAACAACATCCACCGGAACGTCAGGCCAGACATCAAACAATGTGGTAAACAGGTCGTTACACACAAACAATGGTGCACACCGAAAGGTCAACACCCGCCGGGGACGGGGTATATCCCTCAATCGAACGGCAGAAGGAGAGTCAAAGCCAGCCTGAACCGATTGATCGATCCGCAATATTTCCGGACAAAAATCCGAATAGAAATCAAGCATTTCATCATCGCGAATAGCAAATGTCTGAAAGAGGTTCTCCTGAACATCGGTACGCCGCTCAATATTCGGAACGCTTTTCAAGACCACATTTGCGGCGTCTTGCTCACCTGAAGCCGAAAGAGCCATGGAATACAAGGCCTTGTTGCAATCCTGAAGCAACCCAGCCCTCGCTTCGGCGTTGGCCCTATCCTGTTTATGTTTCGCATTGTCTGCCTGCGTGTCTTCCCACTGGGCATTCCATGCGTCCCCTGTAATCTCGATGGCTTTCGCAACATCAAAATCAGGCAGGGCCATGTTGTTGTCTTCCGGCGGGGAATCCACGAACAACTCACCATTCTCACGACCAAGAAACTCCCGGGCAATCCGGGCATTGGAGTTCGCAAACCGCTCAAAGAACGGACGGGCACCGGCCGTCGCATTCTTGATGGAGGTCGTTCGCGGCAGTTTTTCCTGAAGAACATGCCCCAAGCGATGAAATGCGGGATTATGCCTGCCGTTAACGAAGCCGGGAACATGCCGGAGGCTATGACGCAAGTACTCGACCTGAAGGTAGTCAATGGCCTGATTGGTCCTTTCCACCGGGTCGCAACCGGCCTTGCTGCAGCCAAGCTGTGAGAGGAAGTCGGCAACGACGTCTCCATCAACGAGCTGGCCTCTCTCAAATGGCCGAACCGTTATGTTCTCTTTCCCGAACCCTTCGGACCAGTGATCCAGAAGACGGGCATAATCGAACCAGTATAGCAGGGTGCCGGGAATGCCCATGCTGAAGACCTGATCGACATCTTCAAACGAAAAAGGCCTGTCCGGATCCGTAAACACCCGTCCATTATACAGATTCTGGGCATAAAAGCTGGTATGGAACGCGTCCTGCCGTCGCAGATAGACCACGACCTCCACTTCGTCGAACACGGAGTGCAGAAATTCGGCAAGGCGTGACATGTCTTCCCGTTCCATGAAAAAATACGGGATCGCTTCCCACGAAAGAACCGTCGCCTTTTCAGGCCGCCCGCCCAGCAGCTTTTTCAGTTCAACTGCGAGATGCGCCGGATCCGGCGGGGTATCCGGGAAGTGGGGGGCGTCCGCGTACAGCGACAGCACATGCGGGTTGCCGACAGCCGCCGCAATCGTCCCGGGACTCATGGCACTGCCCACGGGAGGGAAAATGGCAACCCCCTGACGTGATAACGGATGTGTATTCTTCTGCAAAAAATGCTGAATACTTGTTGAGCCTGTTTTTGGTATTCCGATATGGAGATAAAGCTTCATACGTGTCAGAGCCTCCGGTGGCGGCATTCCCTTTACGGAAACGTTTACATGAACCAGCTTGGATCAGATCAAGAGAAAACCTACCGAACGTCCAGATAATTGACTCTTTCGAAAATGGTCAGTTTTCCGCCGACACCGGCATTGTAGATGCGGCGGCCATTGCCTTCAATGAAGCGGCGGGATTCGATGTACGCCTTTTCGACCAGATCAAGTCTGGGATGGTGCCAACGCTTGCCGGGACCGAAATAATCAGGGTGAAAATGATTCTGATCCGCCTCGCGGGAAGTGATGTCCGGGCCGTCAGCATAGTCCGGCACGACGTAATCGAAATCCACACCGATGAGGTAAATGGGATCGCACCCCATGTAATAGGCAAGCTGCATGGCCAGATAGGTGACCGTGGACCCCCAGTAGACGACCTCGTCGGCATCGGCGGAAAATTTCGGAAATCCGTCATACCTTCGCAGAAAGTCCACCCAGCAGACATTCTCGTCTTCCTTGAGGCAGTAGTCCAAATCCTTGGGCAGGAATTTGCAATATTTCAATGCATTTATTTCGTCCGGAGTGTCCTCGGCAACAAAGACATCCTCAACCGTATAATACTTCGGAGTGAATCCCATTTCTTCCACACCGAGGTAAATCCGGTTCATGCAAAAATTGACCTTGTCATTCAGGAAGGTCAGGTCCATTTCATTCAGGCTTGGCCCGTTTCCAACGATCCAACCGGCCTCACCCTCATGAATTCCTTTAAAATCGATCATTTTCAGCATTGAATCATCACTCCTGACAACTGCATCTCTGTTTATGGAACAATCGCGCACATCCGCGAATTCAATCTCCGGACACACGAATGCGGCAAATAACCGGCACTCCGGCCATATTTTGCAAAAGCCATACCACCACACCCCTGCAAAACAGGCCCTCAATCAGACTTCGGGGAAATCCACCACGTCGTGGTGAACAAGAAAACCGTCCTTGGAACTCACAGCCAATCTGAACCCCGTTTCCGTCCGTTGTGCGCCGAATGTCCTTGGAGCTAGCGGCCATGCCCCGACAACCTCCGGAGCGTAAATCGAATGAAGCAAACGGCGGTGTGCCAGATCATACACCAGCACCAAGGGGGAATAGGCGATGAAAAGAAGATCATCCACCAGATGCAACCCCATTGCATAGGAATGGCTTACCGGAAGCCGGACCTGTTCCCAACTCTCATCCGAAAGGGAGTACAGGTTCAGGACAGCTCCCTTGCTGGACCAGAACAACAAATTGCCACGCCACCACTCCCAAGACTCGAAGGGATACACGTTGCCGTCCAGATGAAACAACAATCGGGGTTCGTGCCCATTGGAAGGAGTCTTGTACACGGTAGATGTCGAATCGTCCTGCATGTACAGCAGGTACACCTCTTCACCCACCACTATGAAATCAGTCAGGGTGCCGGGACCAATTGCCAAGGGTCCGAACTGTTTTTCTTCAAGCACGTCACCAGCGTGTGAAAGCAGAAACAGGGTTTGCGCGTCAGTATCCAGCAACCATGCCCCTCTGGAGTCGGCCCGAACCTTGCCGATCGAATTCCAGGGGCCGGACACCGTTACGGGAGAAACGGAAAAACTGTCCGCCAGCCACAAGGCGTTCGCTTCCGGCTCGCTGAGAAAGTACCCACCGTCACGTCCTGTCGGGATATAGTCGCCTATGCCTTCATATGGTCCCTGTTGCGTTCCTCCACAGGCGCGAAGAGCCTTCTTTTCACGAAACTCCAAGGCTGGGAGGCGCTGAAAACGGATTTCTCGCAACACACCCCACGTCTTTTCGGTTTCGCTCAGGAAAATGGACATGGCATCGCATGGCACCATCGCTTCCTGCGGCGTCTTCACACGAAGAAGCTGGCGCACGAGCGTCTGCCTGTCAATCGACCGGGGGAGCAGGCGGGTTTCCGTCGCAACCAGTCTGGACCAGAGCTTGGCCATGTCTTCACGGGATACCGCTTCTCCCTGTTCAAACGCCGCCACCTCTCCCTCGAACTCTCGTACGAACTGGACCATGGAAACAGGCATGTCAGCCGTTTTCCGGGATTTCATGTGTTCACGCAGCACCGCATACATTTCTGCCGGGTTTTCGGGAGATGTGATGAGACCGTGCTCAACATACACATCGGGATATGCCTGACGGCCATAGTATTTCTCAGTGTCTTCCGGCCTCAAGGCGTCACAACCGGGCTGGCCCTGATTCTTTTCAAGAAGGACAAGCGGTGTCGAAAACATGCTGCTCACACAGCCGGCACACGACTCCCGCAACAACACGGCAAACAGGTACCCGTCGCTGCATGACGGGGTGGAACCGATGGGGGTGCCGGAGGACGCATCCGGTCCAACCGGGTAGAAGACGGGTTCACACTCGGCGGCGTGCTCCGATGGGATATGGTATAATACGAGAACTCCGGGCGTATCGACAGGATCGACTTGCAGGAACATGTCTCCGCGTCCGGGGGATTCGCTTCTCTTGAATTGCATGAAGGCGTCACCGGCATTCTCGAATGCAGGGACAGCCCACAATGAGTCCCGCACTGATGCTTCGCCATCGGAAGGCGTCATTTTGCGACAGGCGGAATCGGCAGTAGGGGCCGTGTAGGTCATCGGGAAAATGTCACCGGGCAAATCCGGTTGAGACGGAAGATCAGGCGTGAGCGCATACGCGGCAACCCCTTGGGCAATTCCCTTTCCGAAACAGAATTCCCCTGCGCCGGGAGCAGCCAAGGCATATGCCCCCCATCGGTGAGGGAACGGTCTTGATATCTCCGAACCTTCCGGCATCAACGCAAACAGACCGGCATGCGTAACGACATACCCTGCCTTCATGCTCATCGGATGCGGAAGGGTCCATGAGTTGCGCTCCAACGGAATCAAATCCTCAGGCGTCAATGTTTCCACTTCGTTTTTCATGTCAGTAACACCCGATCAGAGCCCAAGATCGTAAAGGTCATTTTCAAGAACATAGCGGGCAAGCTCGAAGTCGGATTCCGTGTCGATATCGACACGCTCGGCAGGGTCGTTCACCGGATGGAGATACGTGCCCCAGGAATTCGGTTTTCCGGAAAGCCAGTATCCCTTGAACAGCCCGAGGCAGAATATTCCATGCTGAACCGGACTCGCCCAGATATCCACCGAGCACTGACCCTCCTGTTCCGTCTTCGTATGGAATCGGATACCGCTCAGGGGGTAATCGCTGACAGCGCACACCGACTGGTAGCCCTCTTCAAGTTTGGACAAGAAAAAACGCAACATCCGGGGTGTCCTGAAAGGACTGGTCGGAAACAATTCGGCACAAACATGGAACGTCTCGCCTTGAGCCTTGAGAACCTCCTGCATATGGGCCAGAGCCTGGGAGAGGGGCGCTTTGTCCCCGGAAAATTCCGCAGGACGCAAGCAGGGGACATAGGCGCCGTATTCACGACTCAGTTCTGCAACTTCCTCGTCATCAGTAGACACCACAACCCGATCAAATCCTCCACAAGCCAGAGCCGCCTTGATGGTGTAGGCGATAAGCGGTTGCCCGCAGAGATCCTTGACGTTCTTTCTGAAAACGCCTTTTGAGCCACCACGAGCCGGAATAAAGGCCATCCGTTTTACCTGAGGTTTCAACGGGGGGATCGGGATATCGTTAAAGACGTCGTTCATTCAAAACATACCTTGGACATGGTTCCCTTCAAAGCCGGACAAATGCCCTCCGTAGCCACTCAAGATGTTTCCCACAAGGAGAGGCCTACAGGCTCAACACTCCTTGCAGCCAATGCCATTGCATCCACTGCCTCAAAAAACTACAGCAGGAATCATCTGCTGGCTACTACACTTTGAAATCATTGTTAAGCAATCCCGCCGCTTCCCTTAAGCCCGGGCTGGCGATCTCTTTGCTTCGGGAATGTCGGTCTGCAACAGTTCAAGCATTATTCCCGAAGGCAACATCAAAGGCGTTCCGCACAAAGACGGGCCACATCACCGCTGGTGATACGATCAACATTCCGACGTATCTTGTCATCAGGCCAATCCCACCAAGCCAGTTCCAACAGCCGCTCAACATCTTCGTCATCAAATCGACTACGGATGGTTTTCGCAGGATTGCCTCCGACAATGGCATAAGGAGGGACGTCTCGAACGACAACGGCACGCGCCGCAATGACGGCCCCGTGCCCGATGTTGATTCCGGGCATTATCATGGCCTCCGTTCCGATCCAGACGTCGTTGCCGATGAACGGTGTCCCCTTTGCGCCGGAATCCATCTTCTGCCGAGGAAAAATCCGGCATGTAATGGAACGGGTATGTGCTTGCCCAGTCATGGCGGTGCCCCTGATTTCCGGCCATCATGAACACGGCCCCCGACCCTATCGAACAGAATTTCCCGATACGCAATGTATCCACGTCCGTCCTGTCCGGCGCGAGATAACGAACGTTTTCCTCGAAATGACAGCCATGGTAGTAGCCTGAATAATAGCTGTGCCTCCCCGCAGAAATGTTCGGGTTGGTCAAATGTTGACGTATTTCATATCCTTCGAACGGAGACTCAAACGGATTCTTCTTCATGATCGTTCCAGGACACTGACGGCGCGCAATACCTAACCGGCCAGAATATCGAAGAGAGTGCCGAAAAACAGGACCACGGAAATTACGCCGTTCATGGTGAAGAAAGCCACGTTCACGCGGCTCATGTCGTCCGCCTTGACCAGCAGGTGCTCCGCCATCAGGACGGCGCAGAGAACGGTTGTCACGAGAAAGTATATCCATCCGAGGCCTGCGGCCCAGCCTGCCAGCAGGAAGAACGCCGCAGTGGTCACATGGCTCAGCGTGGAAATGCCCAGTGCGGCAGGGATGCCCAGCCGTGCGGGGATCGACCATAGGCCGCGCTCTCTGTCGAAGTCTGCGTCCTGACAGGCGTACAGCAGGTCAAAGCCAGCCACCCACATGGTCACGCCGCAGAACAGCAGCACCGACGGCAGCGAGATGCTCGGCTCCACGCAAATCCAGCCCGCCACAGGAGCCAGCCCCAGCACCGCACCCAGAACGAAATGGCACCAGTACGTGAATCGCTTGCAGAAGCTGTAAAAAGCCGACAGCACCAACGCGAACGGGGACAGCTTCAGGCACAGCGGATTCATCATCGCGCACGCGCCCACAAAGATGACGGCAGTGCCGAGAATGAACATCAGGGTGAACCGCGTGGACAGCTCCCCGGTTACCAGCGGGCGGTCCTGTGTTCTCGGGTTTTCCTTGTCGATTTCCAGATCAGCGTACCGGTTGAACGCCATGGCGAACGAACGGACCGCCACCATCGCCACGGTCAGCACGAGCAGGTTGTATAGCCCCGGCCAGCCGTCGGCGGCCAGAAACGCACCCATGTAGGCAAACGGCAGGGCGAACACCGAGTGCTCAATCTTAATCATCCGACAAATTACACCAAGATCTTTCAGCATGTATGCCTCCGGCGGCCAGAGGAAGGGGGAAAGGGAGCACCCTCTTTGAGATATGGTACTTGCTTTCCCTCTTCCTCTGGACTCCATCCCCTCATTCCTCTCCCCGTAACTTTTTGTATGCGCTAGGCGCGCGTGGGGTGGAGAGATGAAGGTCTGTGTCGTTGAACGTTGTGGTTTGCGGGCAAGGCAAACCGATAGAAAAAAACAAAATCAAACTGCCCTGCAAGACAGTCTTCCATCGCTAATACTTATTCACAAGCACGGCCCCGACCACGATCAGCACCACGCCGAAGACACGGGGCCACGAAACCGGATGCACGTCATAGGCGATCAGTCCGTAATGGTCGACGAGAAGTGCGGCAAGGAACTGTCCGGAGAGCAGCCACGCCATCGACGTGGCGGCGCCGAGATTGGCTGCGAGCACAATGGCGGCAAATACGAAAAAAGCACCGAACACACCGCCGGTCCATGCCCACCAAGGGGTTCCGGCGACCATCGTCCCAGTCGGGAACGGAACCCGTGCGCCGAGAACATACGCGGCAAGGACCACTGTCCCCACGAAAAAGGAGACAAGCGCGGCAAACACGGGGTCGCCGACAGCGGCCCGCAATCGAAGATTGATTCCGGCCTGAATGGGCAGAACGGCTCCGGCCGCGAGGGCGAGAAGGACATATATCCACTTCATTCCGGCAGGATATCCGGGTTTGCAGGATTCGTCTACGTGGTAAAATGGTGAAAAAAACGGAAATGTCCACGCAATGTAACAGAAGCGCCATTCATGTCCGGACTGAAACGCATACATGATCGTGAAACAATCAAACGCACTTTTGGGAGGAAGAACATGATGACCGATACACAACGTCGCGAAATCCAAGGCCACCTGATGAACGGTTTGAACAGTCTTGACATGCCGCACACCATCGAACCGTTTGCGGTTGAAAACTGCCCGGACGATACGGACTTTGCATCGCAACTCGCCCAGCAGGGCGTGAACATGGCCGTGCAGCGGCGCAAGATCGCCCGCATGCACGAGCTTGAAACAGCCCTGAAACGTCTGGGCGAGACGGATTACGGAATATGCGAGGAGTGCGGACAGGAAATCGGCACGGCACGGTTGAAAGCCAATCCGTCAGCCCGTCTGTGCATACACTGCCAATCCGCACGGGAAGAAGGTCTGGCCCGCAGCGCATAGCCGCGAACGGTCAATCCTGTTCGCCGAGGCATCCAGACAGGCCCCGTTCCAGTCCGACTCACCGCCTGCATCGCCGATGGGGTCGGGCGCGGTCCAGTGTGTATAACGGACGAAAAGAGCGGGACTTGGAAAGGTTACAGGATTTTGATGAAGGGATGAAGCGCAGCCGCGGCTCTCAGGCTTTTCTCTCTCCGAAAGATAAGAGGCCCCGCACCGCCAATGGTGCGAGGCTCTCTTTCTCTCTCCCAAACAGCAGGCTTCGGGCTAGCTGATGAGGTCCTTGTTGCCCTCGACCAGATCGGTGACCACACCGGGATCGGCCAGAGTCGAGGTGTCGCCGAATTCGTCAGAGCCTTCGACGATTTTACGCAGCACGCGGCGCATGATCTTGCCTGAGCGGGTCTTTGGCAATCCGTCCGCGAACTGGATGAATTCCGGGGTGGCGATGGGGCCGATTTCCTTGCGTACCCAGACTTTGAGTTCCTTCATGAGGTCGTCGTCAGGTTCCAGACCGGACTTGAGCGTCACGTAGGCGTAAATGGTTTCACCCTTGATGTCGTGGGGCATGCCGACGACTGCGGCTTCGGCCACGGCTTCGTGAGCCACGAGTGCGGATTCGATTTCCGCCGTGCCCATGCGGTGTCCGGAGACGTTGATGACGTCGTCGAGCCGGCCCATGATCCAGAAGTATTGGTCGTCGTCCATGCGCGCGCCGTCACCGGCCTCATAGGCTCCGGGGAATCCGGCGAAGTAGGTGGACTTGTAGCGTTCCGGGTTTTTCCAGACGCTGCGGAGCATTCCGGGCCACGGCTTGTCGATGATGAGATGCCCGCCTTCGTTGGGGTCGGCCGGGGAACCGTCGCGGCGGACGATCTTGGCCGAGATACCGGGCAGGGCGCGGGTGGCGGAACCGGGCTTGAGCGGAGTGGCGTACGGCATGGCCGAGATCATGATGCCGCCGGTCTCGGTCTGCCACCATGTGTCCACGATGGGCAGTTTCCCGCCGCCGACGTTGTTGTGATACCACATCCACGCTTCCGGGTTGATGGGCTCACCCACTGATCCGAGCAGGCGCAGTGAGCTGAGGTCGTAATTCTTGGTCCATTCCTCGCCTTCACGCATGAGAGCGCGGATGACCGTGGGAGCGGTGTAGAAAATATTGACCTTGAACTTGTCCACGATCTGCCAGAAGCGGTCCGGTTTCGGATAGCTCGGCACACCTTCGAACATGACCGAGGTCGCGCCGAGGGCCAGAGGGCCGTAGACGATGTAGGAGTGGCCGGTGATCCAGCCGATGTCGGCGGTGCACCAGTAGACATCGTCGTCCTTGACGTCGAACACGTACTGGGTGGTGTGTGCGGCATAGGTCAGGTAGCCGCCCGTGGTGTGCAGCACGCCCTTGGGCTTGCCGGTGGAGCCGGAGGTATACAGGATGAACAGCGGGTCTTCCGCGTCCATTTCCTCGCAAGCGCATTCGCTGGTGATGTCGTCGGCAAAGATTTCGTCATGCCACCAGGAGTCGCGGCCTTCGACCATGTCGATCTCGTTACCGCCGCGCTGGGCCACGATGACCTGCTCCACGGAGGGGCAGTCCTTGAGGGCTTCGTCGGCATTGGGCTTGAGCGGGATGGTTTTCCCGGCGCGCAGGACGGCGTCTGCGGTGACGAGTACCTTGGCTTCGCAGTCTTCGATGCGGGACTGGAGCGCCACGGACGAGAATCCGGCGAAGACGATGGAGTGCAGTGCGCCGAGTCGGGTGCATGCGAGCATGGCGATAGCCAGTTCCGGGATCATGGGCATGTAGAGTGCGACCCGGTCCCCGCGTTTGACGCCCTTCTTCTTGAGCACGTTGGCGAAGCGGCAGACTTCGGTGTGGAGCATCTGGTAGGTGTAGACCTTGACGTCTTCCTCGGGTTCCCCCTGCCAGATGAGTGCGGCCTTGTTGCGGCGTCCGTTGGTCAGATGGCGGTCAAGGCAGTTGTAGGAGACGTTGGTCGTGCCGCCTGCAAACCACTTGAACTCGGGTTTGTCGTAATCCGCTTCAAGTACCTTGTCGAAATTCGAGAACCATGAAAGCAGGTCCGTGGCCCGTTCTCCCCAATATCCTTCGGGGTCGTTCAGCGCACGTTCGTTCTCCGCTTCGTAATCTTCCATGCTCTTGATCCATGCCTGTCCCTGCATGGCGCTGTCAGGCTGGAATATCTGCCCGTCTTTTTGCAAACTCTCGATTTTCTTTTCTTCGCTCATGTGGAACTCCTGACTCGTTGTCTCTCGAAACTGAGGTTGGGTTGCAACCTTTTCTCTGTATAATTGCGAACCGAAAGCCCGCGCCGGTGTTGTAACATTTATAGAAAGTTCCGCGCAACCGGGATTTTTTTTAGGTGAACGGCAAGAATTAGCCCGGTGAACGGTTTGGCTGTGCGGGAGCCGCCTTGTTTTGCCGGTGAGTGGTTGAGAGAATCCGTAAACGGTCACAGGCTGTTGAGAAAGGCCCGATTGCGTCGTTACTTCAAAAAAAGCAAACCCTCGCGTACGGGAAGTGCGCGTCGGCCTTGCTTTTTTTTCGCGCCGAGAACTCGAACCTTTCTCAACAGCCTGCCGGATGAATTTTGATAGCATTCTGAGACCGTAAAAGGTCAGAGTGTAAAGTGGGATAGTGAAGACGGGAAAAGATAGGGGGAAGGATACATACTGTATCCTTCCCCCCGATTTGAGTTTATTTCAGGAGAATTCCGGTATCGGCAGCGCCTTCAATGCGTTGCCGGATATCGGCGAGCAGGGTTGACGCCTGCGCGACCTGATCGGCGTCAATGTCGGGCAGGTTGTTTTTGACGATGGCTGCTTCCTTTTCCTTGGTCGCGATATACACATCCCTGCCCCGGTCGGTCAGGGCCACGAGCTTTGAACGCTTGTGGTGCGGGTTGTCGCGGAATTCGACAAGGCCTGCTTCGTCAAGGTCGTTGCAGACCGTCTGGATGAACTGGCGCGAGACGTCGAACGCGGTGGCGAGGTGTGGCACGGTGTCCGGACCGGACTCGTGAAGCAGTGTCGCCAGCCGGACCTGCGGCGTGGAAAGGCCTGCCGCGTCATGGATGCTGTCCATGATCTCGGTCAGCGCGTTCTGCATGGTGAAGATTTCCTTGAACAGTTGGTGGAGGGCCTCGCCATCGGCAAAGCGGCTGGGTTGGGTCATGTTACAGCCACCTTCTCACGGACCGGCAATAGGCCCGGTATTCTTCGCCGAATTCCCGTTCAAGGTATGCCTCTTCCTTCGGGATGACATACAGGGCCAGATACAAGGCCAGAACGGCGGTTGCCATGCCCATCCAGATGCTGTCCAGGGCAATGGCCGCCCCGGCGACGATCGTGATCATCCCGACGTACATGGGATTGCGGCTGTATCGGAAGGTTCCTTCCGCCACCAGTCTGGATGCGCGTTTGACAGGGCGAACTGTGACGCCAAGCGATTTGAAGAGGTTGTGTCCCCGCATCATGAAGATGAATCCGGCGAGGCTGATGAGGGCGCCGACAGTCAGTCCTGTCAGGGGAGAGAGTAGGGAAAGATTCCAGGGGACGATCAATTCCACGCCTGTTCCAATGAATAAGCAGCCGAAAAAGATAAGCGGCGGCATTATTCTGATGTTCGGAGACATTTCTTCCATCATGTCGGCAGATGCTACGTATTTCATGACTTCCTCCTTGGTGAAGTTTCCATGTTGAGGTCATGAAAACATATGACAAGCGACTTGTCAAGTGGACAATCGAGTTGTCATTTTAATATTGCAAAAGGAATACAATCGAGGATGGCGGTGGCCGGAAAAGACGTTCGTTTTCTGAGAATATGGCGCAAATACCGCCGTCCTCGCACCTGTCGTGTGCGGCCATTGATAATGCTGCCGACATCCTTTATACAGAAGCATCTTTGTAAAGGGCTGCGACAGTCTCGGACTGTTTCGGCTTTTTTTTCGGAGAGCAACGACCCTGATGGACTTTTTTTGAACTTTTTGTGCCTGTAGCAGCATTGTTATTGCCTTCCTGCTATCCGAAGGGCGTAGCCGAGCAACTTTTGACCATATGAAGAAGGCTTGATAATACCATGAAATCAATAGCCATACTGAGCAATCTCTATCCTCCCCTGACCACGGGATCGTCCGTCCATTGCAGCACGCTGGCTGCCAAGCTGGTCGAGCAGGGCGTTTCCGTTGTCGCTTTCACTCCCCGTGTGGACAAGAGCGCTCCCGAACACGAATTCCTCAACGGCGTGGAGGTCTTCCGCCTGCCGTGCCTGCGCCTGCCCAAGCTGCCCATCGCGGTGAACTTCCCGTGGCTGAGCGTGAGCATGACGCCGTCCAACATCATCCGCATGCGGGACATCATGCGCGAACGCGGCGTCCAGCTCATGCATGTGCACAACCACATGTTCGACATGGCCCTGAACGGCGTTGTGCTCAAGAAGATGCTCAATATCCCCTTGGTGCTCAGCATTCATTCATACATCACGCATGCGAACCCGGTGGCCAATGCCGTTTTGAGTTCCATTGACGCGACGTTCCTGCGGTGGTGCATGGTCCAGCGGGCCACGCATCTCATCGACCTCGACACGGCCTGCACCCGGTATCGGAAGGCCCGTTTCGGGGTGAATGAAGGGACGTTGATACCGCTGCCCACCGGATTTCCCGAACCCGCTTCTTCCGATGATGTTGTTGCCTTGAAGAAAAAGTACGGTCTGGAAGGAAAGAAAGTCCTGTTGTCTGTCGGGCACCTGCACCACCTGCGGAACAGGATGGCTCTCATTCGGGGCTTTGCCGCTTCGTTGAAAAGCTACCCCGATGCCCGTCTGCTGATCGTCGGGGCACGGAATTTCGACCCGGCCGAAGAGCTTGTCCGGGAACTCGGCATTTCAGAACAGGTCATTTTCACCGGGACGCAGCCAAGGGAGCTGATGCCCGCATTCTTTGAACTGTGTGACGCCCATTCCATGTGGTTCGACCATGTCGACGAAGGCTATCATTCCGTGGGCAACGCGAACATCGAGGCCATGCTGATGAAGAAGCCGGTCTTCGGTCCGTTCACTCCCGACATCTACGGCGAGGGCGTGCTGCGGCATGGCGAAAACGTGCTGCTGCTCCCGGAGAAGGGTGACATCGACGCACAGGTCGAGCGGTCCATTCTCACGCTGTGGAAGAACGAGGCATTGGCCGTGAAAATGGGTGAGAAAGCCTATGAAACCGTTTGTCAGCACCTGTCGTGGGACGTGGCGGTCAAGCGGCATATGGAACTGTATTCTTCCATCATCGAGAAAGGGCAGGTATAGACCTGTCGGGCTCCGCCGAGGCGGAGCCTCCAACCGCATAGGGGTATCCGCATGGTAACGTCATGGATGAAGAGAAATCCTGCCCTGACAGTCTGTCTTGTCTTCCTGTTCAGCGTCTGTGTCCGGCTGGTCACCGCTGAGTATGTGGATATCGGCGGCGACAACGTATGGCGCTGGACCAGTGCGCTCGATGTCATTCAGGGGGTCGGATTTCCTGAGTGGACACATCACAACATGCGCTGGTCGGTCATGGCTCCGCTCTGGCTTTCCATGAAGGTCTTCGGCACCGGTCCTGCCACCTATTACGTTTCCCCCATCTTTTTCGCTTCGCTGGGGGCGACCTTGATTTTTCTCATAGGCAGACGGCTGCACAGTGTCGAATGCGGTATCGTCGCGGCCCTGCTTGTCATCTTCCTTCCGCAGATGCCGCAGACCGGAAGCCAGAACTGGCCGAGCGTTTTCCAGTTTACCTACATAGCCGTTTCCATCTGGGCGATACTCAAGCGCCATGAAGAAAAAAAGGAGTGGCTGCTCGCTCTCGCCGCACTGGCTTTTGTTTTCGCATGGGGCGCACGCCTGACCGCGCTCTACTATTTTCCGGGCTTGCTTCTCATGGTCTGGCTACCCCGCAGGGACTACAAAGGCGCATTCATTTTCTGTCTGGCCGTGGGCGTTTTTCTCGGCTGCGAATGGTTGTATTTCTGGCAGGACACCGGGAATATCTTCGGACGTATCGGAATCATCAAGACCGCCACGCTGGCCATCGACGGCACACCGCTCGTCGATTATCTCCTGAACGGGTTCAAGCTGACCCGGCTGCGCGGGCTGATGCCTGTGTATATCATCATCGTCTTTGCCTGCATCGCGCTTCTGCGTTCCCGGTCCCGGGAAAAGAAGTCGCTGGCACTGTTTTATCTCATTTTCATTTTCATGTTTTCCTACATGGTGTCCGGGTTCGACCCCATCCGCCTCGCGCAGGATCTTTCCCGTCGCTATTGGTGCATGGTGGCCCCGTTCGGCCTGCTCATCCTTGCCATAGCGCTGTATGACGCCAAGGATTCCTATCCCCGGTTTGCCAAAGGGGTGCTCATGATCCTGCTCGTGGTGTTCATCGCCTTTTCGGCCAAGAAGATTCCCGCAGGGAATGCGCTGATTCAGGTGGAAAAGGACCATGCCGTTTTGACTCCGGTCTTTGAAGCCAGACAGCCTATCCTGCTGAAATGGCAGCCGTGGCAGCCGAACTGGATCGAATCCATGATGTTCAAGGTTGCCGGTGTCAAAAAAAGCAAGAAGCCGGACCTGCATAGCGTGCTGGATGCCATGGTGCGCGGCGGACACAGGGCACTGGGATTGTATTCCCCGACCTCCCGTGATTTTTACACCTTCAAGAGAAGCTGGTTTACGCAGCTTGACGATCTGACCTACCGGCTCGATTTCCCGGACGGCGATCCGAACGCCGAACCCGCCGCCGTCATCGACTTCGACAGGCGCTGGGCAAGCGCCAAGCGATTGCCGTAGGGAGGAGGAAGGAAGAATGCCTCCGGCGGCTTAAGAACCTTGGACTCGCCCCGTCCTGGGGCTCGGGCCTTCGGCCCGTTGCGGAAGCCGCAACGCCCAAATCTGCTGTCGTGCAGATTTGTCGAGAAGGGTTCTTAGGAATCTCCTAAACTTTTTGGTGCGCTTCGCGGGGTGGGGCGCGTAACAATTGGTATAAAATGATAAGGCCCGTCCTTCTTTAATGAAGGACGGGCTATTATTTATTAAAATCAAGTTCGCCGAAGGCGAGAATGGGAGTCCAGAGGGTTTCACCCTCTGGCCGCCGGAGGTGACAAATCCACAGGACAGTGGATTTGGACGTCGGTTCCTGCCGACGCCGCGAAGCGGTGAGCAACAGGACGTGGCGAATCAAATCACCCGACTTCGCCGCGAAGCGGCATCCCCTTCTGATTTTAATCTGAACCCGATGACTACAGCAGCCGCTTCGCAATCTCGCGTGCGGCCTTGCGTCCTGCACCCATGGCCGAGATGACCGTGGCCGCGCCGGTGACGATGTCGCCGCCTGCAAAGACGTTCGGGATGGATGTTTCGCCGGTTTCCGGGTCTGCTTCGATGTAGCCCCACTTGTTGAGGCCGAGGTCCGGGGTGGCTTCGAGCAGGATGGGGTTGGGCCGTGTGCCCACGGCGATGATTGCCATGTCGCAGGCGACCTGTTCGGTTTCTCCTTCGATGCAGACCGGGCTGCGGCGGCCTGATTCGTCGGGATCGCCGAGTTTCATCTTCTGCACGGTCATGGATTCGAGGCATCCCTTGTCGTCGCCGCACAGGGACATGGGACCGCACAGGCAGCGAATCTTGATGCCCTCTTCAATGGCGTGCTCGATTTCCTCGCGGCGGGCGGGCATTTCGTCTTCACTCCGGCGGTACACGATGGAGACTTCCTCGGCCCCCATACGCAGGGCGGTGCGTGCGGCGTCCATGGCCACGTTGCCCGCGCCGATCACTGCCACGCGTTTGGCGTGATAGGCCGGGGTGTCGTAATTGGGGAAGTCGTAGGCTCGGCCGAGGTTCACGCGGGTAAGATATTCGTTGGCTGAGAAGACGCCCACCAGATTCTCGCCGGGGATGTTCAGGAATCGGGGCAGACCTGCGCCCACGCCGATGAATATGGCGTTGTAGCCTTCGTCGAGAAGGTCCTGAATGGTGATGGTCTTGCCGCCGACCCAGTTGGTGTGAAAGGTGACGCCGAGTTCACGGAGTCCGGCCAACTCACGTCCTACAACGGTCTTGGGCAGACGGAATTCCGGGATGCCGTAGATGAGTACGCCGCCCGGTTCGTGCAGCGCTTCGAAGACATCCACCTTGATGCCGCGTCCGGCCAGATATCCGGCAACAGTCAGGGAAGACGGTCCGGCACCGATGCAGGCGACCTTCAGGTCCTCACGTTCCAGCGAACAGGCCGGGAGATCGGTGATGTCCTCGCAGGCGGTTTCGGCCATGTAGGTGTCGGCCACGTACCGCTCCAGCCGTCCGATGGCCACGGGTTCGTGCTTCCTGCCGAGAATGCACTTCCCTTCGCACTGCGTTTCCTGCGGACAGACGCGACCGCACACCGCGGGCAGGGAGTTGGTCTTGCGAATGGTGTCGTATGCCCCGTGCAGGTCGTCGTCAGCCACGGCCTTGATAAAACCCTTGATGTCGATGTTGACCGGGCAGCCGTCCTGACAGAGCGGCTTTTTGCATTGCAGGCAGCGACTGGCTTCGACCAACGCCTGTTCACGGGTGTAACCAAGGGCGACTTCGCTGAAATTCTTGCCGCGTTTTACCGGGTCCTGATGCGGCATGGGGGTGCGGGGCAGGACTTTTTTCGTCTTTTTCACATCAGCCATGACACTTGCACCTCTTTGTGAATTTTTCCATGGATTCCTGTTCCTGATCCCTGAACTGCCAGAGCCGGGATTTGAGTTCGCCGAAATCGACCTTGTGACCGTCAAATTCCGGGCCGTCCACGCAGGCGAACTTGGTCTCGCCGCCAACGGAGCAGCGGCAGGCACCGCACATACCGATACCGTCCACCATGATGGAGTTGAGCGAAACCGTGGTCTTGACGCCGTACGGCTCGGTGACCTTGGCCACGGCCTCCATCATGGGAACCGGGCCGATGGCCACGACTTCCGCGATGTCGTCCTCGTTGTCGAGGGCGTCCTTGAGGACTTCGGTGACAAATCCCTTGTGGCCTTCTGAGCCGTCGTCGGTTGCGATGCGAAGCTCGGGACAGAAGGAGGAAAGTTCGGTGCAGAACAGGAGCAGGTCCTTGCTGCGGGCACCCACGATGGCGATGACGTGGTTTCCGGCTGCCACATGCCCTTTGGCGATGTGGTGCATGGCCGCGATGCCGGTGCCACCGCCCACACAGATGACCGTGCCGGATTTCTCGATATGGGTCGGCTTGCCGAGCGGGCCGCAGACATCAAGGATTTCAGCGCCTTCAGGGATGGTGTTCAACTCTGCCGTGGTTTTTCCCACAACGAGATAGACGATGGTGATGGTGCCGTTTTCCTTGTCGCAGTCCGCGATGGTCAGGGGAACGCGCTCGCCGTGCTCGGCAATGCGGAGAATGACGAAGTTTCCGGGTTCGGCCTTTTTCGCGACCTGTGGAGCGTCAATGACCATCATGGTGGTCTGACCCGGAATCAGTTCTTTTTTCTGCAAAATCTTATAGCCCATTGAAAACCTTCCAAGCGTATGAAGTGAAGTGCGTACCGCCCCGCGAGCTGGAGAAAAAGAGTACGGAACGAGGCCTTTGGTAGTAGCCTGTCGTAGCGGGGGTTGTCAAAAATCTTCGAACTGTTTATCATATGATTTCGATTGACCGAAGTTGATCTGCCAATTCCCACGGACGGGAAGCGGAAAACCACGGGTCCCTCTGGATGGAGCGCAACGAACGTTGCAGGGATGGCCGGGCTGCGATGTAACGCGCCTTGGCCCTTTTTTTATGGGGAAAAAAGGGTAGGGCGGGAAGTCGTAGGCATGTCGATATCCGTCGGCATGCACAAGGGAGGGAGTCGTGCGGATACAGTCCCACGCCTCACAGGAATACCGCCGCCAATCCACGCTGGCTGAAAAGCCGCGTGAGAAAAAGTCCACGCAGGCGCAGGCCCGGATGACCACCACGTCGTTCGGCTTCCGGCTGGGCAAGTTCGGTGTGGATTTCCAGTCCCGCAAGACGGTGATCGACCCGTCCCTCTCCCGTGACGTCCGCGAAAGGAACCGTCAGGCCGACGCGTTCAAGACTGAATCCGAAGTGGAATCCCTGCGCGCCAAGATCGGTCGTGAAGGCGCTGATTTCCGCAGCCGACAAGTGGGCGCATCGTCTGCCGAATCCGAAAGAAAACCATCCTTCCAGCGGGTCAGAACCGCCATGGCCGCCTACGCCAGAAGCACCGAAGAAATACTCCCGCCACCGGGCAATATGCTCGCGTCTGTGGTGTAGGCGTTCGCCGCACTGTTATCTCAATCGATCCGCAAAGCCGCGATGAAAACCGTGAGCCGTAATGAGTCTGGCGGTTTTTTCCACATCATAGGGAATATATCTGACGGTCAGGACGTGTGATTCGGTGTCATAGACGGCGTATTTGGCGCGGTTGTCGCCATCGCGCGGCTGACCCACGGCTCCGATGTTGACCAGATGGCGCTGGGCCGGGTCGAGTGTGGTGTCGCCTTGGGGCAGCGGCAGTTTCTTAGCGGCGTTGTTTTCAAAGGTGAAGCGCACGAGGTCGTGGGTGTGCCCCACGAAGCAGACCGGCTCGCTGAACAGGGCAAAGACCGCGTCCATGTGTTTTTCGTGCTTCCAGATGTAGTCGCTTGCGCTGTCCGGCGGCGTGCCGTGAACGAACCGGCAGTCGTGCAGCACGAGCGACTTGGAGTGCGAGACGAGCCATTGGTAGGTGTCTTCGGTGATCATCTCGCGGGTCTTCCGCAGGGCGTCGCGTGCGGGCTGGTTGAAAGCCGTGAGGTAGTGGATGTTGATGAGTCCCTGTTCATGGTTGCCCATGACAACATGCATGTCCCGCTCGCGCAGCAGGTCGCAGCACTCCTGCGGCTGCGGACCGTAGCCCACGATGTCGCCGAGGCAGACGGCGGTGTCATGACCAAGCGTGTCGAGATCCCTGAGGACCTGCGTCAGTGCTTCAAGGTTGCCGTGGACGTCGGAAAGAATGGCTATGCGGGACATGGGCGAATCCTATACGCATCCACGGTTCAGGGCAACAGTCCGGCGCGTTGCACGACTTTCAGGCAGAGTTCGGCCTGATTGAACGGATAGAGGTGCACGCCGGGTGCGCCGCCTGCGAGCAGATCGGAAAGCTGGGTTGCGGCAAGGCGTGTGCCGTATTCACCAACAGCCTCGTCACCGCCCTTTTCATGCGCCTTTTCAATTTCACTGAGGATGGTCCCGGGAATCGGGGCGTCGCACAGTTCCATGACCCGTTTTATCTGGCCGAGCGTGCGGATGGGCAGCACGCTCGGGATGATCGGCTTGTCACACCCCATGGCCGCGAGCCGGTCCACCATGTCGAAATAGCGGCGGTTGTCGAAAAACAGCTGGGTCACGCCAAAGGCCGCGCCTGCGTCGAGCTTGTGCTTGAGAAAGCCGATGTCTTCGAGGATGGAACGGGACTCGGGATGCCCGTCCGGGTAGGCGGCCACACCCACAGCCATTGTCGGTGCGAGTTCGTTGATGCGTTTCACCAGATCGGATGCGTACCGCAATCCCTTGGGTGCGGACTCCATGCCTGCCGGAAAGTCGCCGCGCACGGCAAGCACATTGCGGATGCCGCAGGACTGGATTGCATCGAGCTGGGATTTCAGGTCGGATTCCTTCGTGTGCACGCACGTTACGTGCGGCATGACCGTGAACCCGTGCTTTTCTGCGAGATTTCGAGAAGTGGCAAGGGTCCCGACCGATCCTTTGCCGCCCGCTCCGCAAGTGACTGCGGTGAACAGCGGCTTCATGGTTTGCAGCCGCTCCACGGTCTGCCAGAAGCCGGATTGTTCGGCATCGCGCCGGGGGGGCAGCAGTTCGATGGAAACAAATGGCCTGTCCAGGGAATCAATCAAATCGGGAATACGCATCGTCACAACCTCGTGCTTTGTTTGCTGTATCAATGAATCTGCATATAAAGATATATTGATATATGGCTACAGAAAACAAGCGGTCCGTGTCAAGCGGAATTTATGAAGCAGTGCGAGCCGTGAAGAAAGAAAGGGCCGGCCCGCGTGGTTTTGCAGGCCGGCCGTGCCGGGTAATGCGAGGAGAGAATCCGCATTATTGTAATTGGTTACCTTGATTTCATGAATTTATCGGGTCGACAAGGCAGAGCTTTCTGGCCTGCCCGTCTGCGCCGGGTGATGTCCAGCGGCCCGTTTCTGGGTCGTAATCGCGGTTGCCGAAGCGCACCAGCCCTGTGTCGCGGTCCGCAAGCCCGCCTGCAAATCCGATGGGGAGTTGCAAGTCCGGATTGGAGTCCCACATGACCGTCCCGAAGGGATCGTACTGAATGGCCTTCACGGTGTCCCCTGCTTTTGTGCTAATGACCTTGAGCGATCCGGCCTGATCGTATTGCAGGCCATAGGCCGTGGTGCCCGTGTGCATGGCATGGGGCAGGTGCGCCCCCTGTGCGTATTCAAAGGTGAATTCCTTTTTCCCGTCAAAGAATCCGGACAGTCTGGTCATGTCGAGCCAGTCATACGCCGTGACCGGATCGCCGTTGACCTTTTTCAGGGAACGCAGGCCGTCCTCGTCATATTCATATGAGATTTCGACACCATCCGGCAGGTGGACGCCGAGCAGGCGCCCGTCCCGCGCATAGTGGTAGCGGGTGGTCATTCCGTCTTCGGTCCGGGCCGAGCGGAAACCGTTGTCGTCGTGTTCGTATGTGACATCGCCGGTTGCAAGCAGCCGACCTCCGTCATCGTACGTGAGCACGCGCAGGAACGGGGTGCGTCCGATGGCGTAATCCGCATTGCGGCACCCCGTGTTGTCGTATTCGAAATTCTGTGACCAGCCGTTTGCCCCGATACAGGCAATCAGGCGTCCGTTCCCGTCATATTTGAAGGTCCATGTTTCGCGGCGACCGTCGATGCGCTCGGTGCGGGACTGGATGCGTCCGTGATCGTCGGTTGTCAGTTCCATGAAATACGGCACGTTTCCGGCGTCCCGTTCGGCTGCCGATTTATGGCCCCAGTCCGCGGGTTTGCCTTCTTCTCCCTGCGTGTGGTTCCATGCAAAGCCGAACCCGTGGTCCCACGGCATCCAGTCGGCCGACTTGCGTTCGTGCCACCAGTGCGCTTCGTCCCCGCGCCATTTGGCATCAAGATTCTGGCCGTTGCGTTCCGGCTCGTAGGTGCCGTCCGCGTAACGGACCCACCCCCGTTCAAAGCTGTCGGTTTCGGGATTGTAAGAAAATTGGCAGTAGCGGTCTTTGTGATGATCGGAAAAAAGCATGGTATCTTCTCACTGTTTCGGAAAGGAGTGGGCGGACCGGAGTCCGCCCGTAATGGAGAGCACTCGTATCCCTTAGGAGCACGAATCCGGGACCGCCCCGGACACGAGAAGAGGCTAACCCCGGTTTTCAGGGCAGGATGAAAACGGGCGAAAAAGCCCCCAAAACAGGCGATAAAAGCATAACTTGGACGCTTGACAGGGTTTCTTTCAGAAAGAGGAGAAGTTGTGTTTTGTTCGTAAAATCAATGAGTAATAAAATGGTGATGTGTTCGTGGGTATAAAAAAACGGGCGACTTGATTGCCAAGTCGCCCGATATGGGGTCTTTTTCGCCCGTTTTGGGGGCCATCTTGCCTAGATTTTCTGTTCCATGGCTTCAAAACACTGGGAGCACAGGGTCTTGCCTGCGAACCGACGGGTGCGGGATTCCATGGTCGGTTCGCCGCATTTTTCGCAGGTCAGGCTTGCCAGAACGCGTGCCGGACGCGGCGGTCCGCTCTGTGTCCATGTGACGTTGAACATGTCGTCGAGGTCCATTGCCATGAGCCGTTCCCTGAGGATCTCCTTGACCTCCGGGATGCGCTTGAGCTCGGCTTCCGTGGCAGTTCCCTCGCTTTCCCTGCCCATGAGCACGCCAAGTTCCGCGTCAAGGTCAGTGCGGTTTTCGGGGTTGAGCAGGGCGCGGAACCCCTTGCCTGTTTTCCGGTCGAAAAACGAGAAGGCCATCTTGCCGAAATCCCGATGCATGAAATTGCCTTTGCCCAGCGTGCAGTCCGTGAGGAACTGAATGGCGTCCACGCCGCACATGTCGGTTTCGGCTATGGCGACCATGTTGGTCTCTTCAGGCGTGCCGAGTTCCCGGAAAGCAAGCTCGGATGCGCGGATGCCGATGGCGAGTCCGGGACAGCTGTGGCCGTGGAAAGCGATGGTCTGTTTAATGAGATCGGTGGGAAAAGTGCAGGACATGATGTTTTCCTTTCTAGATTGCCGGGACGATCAGGGGATGTCCCTGTACGGTGTGGATGTGGACGGGCAGGCCATAGACTTCCTCGACCACTTCGGACGTGACGTCGCAGGTCGGGCCGGTGGAATGGATGCGCCCGTCCTTGAGAAACAGGACTTTGTCGGCAAAGCGCAGGGCGGTGTTGAGATCGTGCATGGTCATGACCGCGCCGATACCGTGTTCGCTCACCACGTGACGGAGCATGGACAGGATGTCGACCTGACTCTTGAGGTCAAGGGAGCTGGTGGGTTCGTCGAGCAGCAGGAGTTTCGGTTCCTGCACCATGGCCCGGGCAATGGCGACTTTCTGGAGTTCGCCGCCGCTGAGCTGGTCGATGTAGCGCAGTGACATTTTTCCCATGCCGAGATGATGGATGGCTGAATCCACGATCCTGAGGTCATTTTCGCTTACGCGCCAGACAATGTGCGGCTTGCGTCCCATGAGCACGGCGTCGAACACGGTGAGTCGGGCCGCTTCGCTTTTCTGGGCCACATATCCGATGTCTGTGGCGATCTCATGGGGGCGCATGGTGAGCACGTCCCGCCCTTCGACCATGACCGTCCCGGAAGAGGGGCGGTGGATGGCGTTGATGCATTTGAGCAGGGTCGTCTTGCCCACCCCGTTCGGGCCGAGGATGGCAAGCAGTTCGCCCGGGGCGAGATCGAAGTTCACGTTCGAGAGGACGTCGTGTTCGCCGTAGGTGAAATCGACGTCGGAAACGGTCAGTCTCATCGTCTTTGCCCCCTGATGATAAGGTAGATAAATACCGGTGCCCCCATGAAGGCCGTCAGGACCGAGACCGGCAGGATGTGCGGGGCAAGGACCAGTCGGGCCGCCGTGTCCGAGACAAGCAGCAGCAAACCGCCCATGATGATGGATGCGGGCAGCAGGAACCGGTGGTCCGAACCGATGATCCGGCGCGCCATGTGCGGCACCACCAGTCCGACAAAACCGATGATGCCGAGAAAGGCGATGATCACGGCTGTGAGCATGGACGCGAGGAGCATGCCGATCATGCGGACCCTCTCCACGCGCACGCCCAGCCCCTTGGCGGTTTCGTCTCCGGCGTCAATGGCGTTGTAGTTCCAGCCGTTTGCCAGGAAGTAGATGGAAGTCAGGACGGTGACGACCGATATGACGCCCAGCTCGGACCAAGAGGCGCGGGCCGTGTCCCCGAATGTCCAGAAGACCATTGCCGCGAGCTGCACGTCGTCGGCAAAGAACTGGAGGAACATGGTCCCGGCGGTAAAGAGCGCGCCAAGCGCCACGCCTGTCAGCACCATGATTTCCGGTGTGGCACCGCGCAGCCGGGAGACCCCGACGATCACCCCGGCAGCCGTGAGGCTGAAGAAGAAGGCGATGCCCGTGGTCATGTACGGATTGGTGATGGTAATGGCATCTGCATTGGCCGAGGTCATGAATCCGCCGTCCAGCACCATGACGGAAAACGCCGCGCCAAAGGCCGCAGCATGGGATATGCCCAGCGTGAACGGTGACCCGAGCGGGTTTCGCAGGATGGACTGCATGGCGGTTCCGGCCACTGCCAGTCCGGCTCCGGCCACGATGGCGGCCAGTGCCTGCGGCAGCCGGATATTCCAGACGATCATGTCGAACCGTATGGAGACATCTCCTCCTGTCAGGCTTCGGGCCACATCCTTCAGGGGAATATGGGCCGCGCCAAGAGAGATGGCCACGATCAGCGCCGCTATGAGCAATCCTGCGGAAACCATGACGAGCATCAGTTTCCATCCGATGTAGCGCCGGTATTCGGCGGGTACCTGTCCGTCAGCGAAATGCACGTCAGTTCACCGGCACGGGTTTGTAGGCGAGGTTCTGGAAAATGGAGTTCATTTTGCCGAACACGGGTTTGCCCACAAGGAAGGTGTAGATTTCGTCAGCCATGGCTGCCGTGTCCACGTCCGTAAAGTGGTCGGGATACAGCAGTTTGCCGATGTAATAGGCGTTGGCAAGGACAGAGCCGTAGTTCTGGGTGTACCAGTTGTAGGGAAGCAGTCCATACACCTTGCCCGCCTTGACCGCGTCGAGGGTGCGGTAGGCCAGGTCGGTCTGGAGTTCGTACAGGCCGCTTGCGTCGTCGCCCATGCGGAGCGTGGACAGGTCGAGGAACAGGAAGTCGGGATTCCATTCCACGATCTTTTCCTTGGCAATGTCGGAATGCTGGAGGTCCTTGCCGGTCAGCCCGGAATCATAGGCCAGATTGTTCGCATGGACAAAGGTGAACGGAGGGTAGCCCGGTTCCGTGGACTGGTAGCCGTGCGGTCCCTTGAAGGCCACGCCGCCGACAAAAACGGTGGGGCGGTCCTTTTCCGGGATGTCCGCAGTGCGCTTTTCGAGGTCCGCGATCTTGGCGTCGATGAACGCGATCACTTCCTCGGCGCGCTGCTGCTTGCCGATGACTTCACCCATGATTCGCAGGGAACGGTATAGCTGCTGGCGTTTCTTACCGAGATTGCCGTATTCGAGCGTGATCACGGGAATGCCTGTTTTCTGCTGCAACTCGATGGGATCATGTCCCATGGTGGGATAGGTTTTCAGAACGACCTGCGGTTGCGGTTCAAGGGACAGAATCAGTTCCGGGTTGTCGTGTCCGCGAAAGGAACCGAATATGGGCATTTCCTTGAATTGCGGGTTGGCAAGGGCATACGGCCGTGCCTCGTAGGCGCGTCTTTTGGCTTCGATGTCATCCACCGCCACGGCCATGGATTCCGCTTCAAGGTATGTAAGCAGCCGCAAAGCACCGGGACCGGAGCAGATGACGCGACTGACCTTTTCGGGAATATCGACCGTCCGGTCCATGCTGTCCGTGACTGAACGGGCATGGGCGGTGGTTGAGAAAGCGAAGACGAGTATCAGTAAAAGGGCCTTGAAAGGAGTAAGAAATTTCATTTGCACACCTTTTTCCGTATAACTATTAATGAGATAGACAGGATTTTTGTTACTAAAATATATTTGGTAACACCGTGTTAGTAAACGGAAAAATCACTCTGCGTCAAGAGGGGGAACAAAACCAGTGTGTTGAAGTATGGATTGTGTTTTTACGGCATCAGAAGGAGCCGGAAAGTGGGACTGGCATATACAAAAACGCGGCAGATCGAAATCCGCCGCGTTTGAAAATTTGAAATCAGGTTTGTTCTAGAACGTTCCCACGGAGTTGCCGAAGCCGTTGGCGCGGGTACCGCCTCCGGAAGCCATGCCCTGTGCCTTGAGGTCTTCTTCCTGCGCCTTGGCGAGTTGGTCGCGCAGATCAACGAGCTGGGCTTGCTTTTCCATGATCTTCTGGTTCTTCTCTTTTTCGGAAAGAGTCGGATCTTCCTGCAATTCCTCTATTTCCTTTTCAAGCTTCTCAATCTGCTTTTTGAGCATCTTGATGACCGGGTTATCTTCCTGTTCTTCTTCGTTTTTGTCGATTGTCAGGGATGTACCTTGTTTCTCGGGGGCGGCAAGAGCGCGTGCTTCCTGTGAAATGGAAATGGTGTCGCCGTGCTGCTGGTCAGGCGCTTTCATGGTATGGGTCTGTTCTTCCGGCGTTTTTTCCGTTGCCGGATTCTTGATGCGTAACCCCTCGGCGAATTGTGATGTTTGTTGTGCAAGGCTGGATTCGATGACCATGGCGCAGGCTCCTGTTTGAATCAAACGACTACTTGAGTCGTATCGGCAGATTGTGGGAAAACTTTAGGCTTCATGAACGAACTGGGGATATGTGGTATTGGTGGATTTGTTTCAGTGAATTTGATGCATGGGCATGACGGGTTATTTTTGTTCGATTGCATATCATTGTTGCGCGTTACAGGAAAAAAAAGGTAATCTCGCACCACTACGCAATTGCATTCAAGCCGTATGAGGACCATTATGAGCGTCACCAATCTCGAATATTTGTTCAACCCCAAGTCGGTTGCCGTTATCGGCGCGACCAACGATCCGCAGAATGCCGGAAACATCGTCATGCGAAATATCATGGCGGGCGGCTTCAAGGGACCGGTCATGCCGGTGAGCGACACTGCCGAGGCCATTTCGGGTGTGCTGACGCATGCTTCGGTCAAGAACCTGCCCAAGACGCCGGATCTGGCCGTGGTCTGTTCCCCGCTGGATGAAGTGCCTGAGATAATCTATTCCCTGCGGAAACGCGGCACGCGCGGCGCGGTGCTCATGGGATCAGGGTTTGCTTGCATGTCGCCGGAGGAGAGGATGGACGTCAAGTCCACCATTCTCAAGGTCGCCAACACCCCGGACATACGGCTCATAGGTCCGAAATCATTGGGTTTCATGGTGCCTTCCCTGAATTTGAACGCCTCGCTGGCGCATGCCAATGTCGCCCCCGGCAAGGTCGCGTTTCTGTCCCAGTCCGATTCCCTGTTCGCCACGGTCCTTGACTGGGCGCTGGCCAAGGGTGTCGGTTTTTCCCACATGATCGCCCTTGGCAGTCGTATTGACGTCAGCTTTGCCGATATTCTCGATTACCTCGGCTCGGACCCGTTGACCCGGTCCATCATGCTGTATGTGGAATCCATCAAGGACGCCCGCGAGTTCATGTCCGCAGCCCGTGCCGCCTCCCGCAACAAGCCGGTGCTCGTCATCCGTCCCGGTCAGGCGCTCGACACCGTGCTCGGTGACCTCAAGTTGCAGGAAACAGGGGATCATCATCTTGCGGACGCCGTGTATGACGTGGCCTTCCGCCGCGCCGGAATGCTGCGCGTGGAGAACATCGACGGCCTTTTCGACGCCGCCCAGACGCTCGGCACACCCCGGCCCGTGTACGGCAAGAAGCTCGCCATCCTCACCAACGGGACCAGTGCGGGCATACTGGCCGCCGACCGGTTGCTGACCGGCGGCGGGGAACTGGCTGATCTTTCCGACTCGACCGTCGAGGCCATCGACGCCGTGCTCGGTGCGGAAAACTGGTCGCGATCCAACCCCGTGGATATTCCGTTCAATGCCGACGGCAAGGCGTATTCCGACGTGCTCAAGCTGCTCGTCAAGGACAAGGGATCCAACGGTGTGCTGGTCATGCACGTTCCGTGGACCTCCCAGCCCGACGTGGAGATCGCCGAGGCTCTGTGCGCCGCGCTCAAGCGGGTCAAACGCATGGTGCTGACCGCGTGGCTCGGTTCCGGAGCATCGGCGCGGTCCCGCGACATCTTTCAGGAAAGCGGCATTCCCACGTATGACACCCCCACCCATGCGGTGCGTGCCTTTCTCTACATGGCCGAGTATCTGCAAAACCAGGAAATGCTCATTGAGACGCCGGATTCGCTCCCGTCCGACTTCTTTCCGGACACGTCCGGTGCCCGTGACATCGTGGCGAAAGCCCTTTCGGACGGGCGCGACGAATTGACCGAGCCGGAAGCCAAGGACATTCTGGCGGCCTACGGCATTCCGGTTGTGGAAACCCGTATCGCGGTTTCCGCCCGTGACGCGGTCATTGCGGCAGACACTTTGGGCTATCCCGTGGCCCTCAAGCTGCGTAGTCCGCAGATCCCCCAGCCGTTCGACGTGGGCGGTGTGCTGCTCGATCTGGAAACCCCGGAGCGCGTCTGGGAAGGCGCGGCATCCATTCTGGCCCGCTGCACCCGCGAACGTCCGGACGCCTATATCGAGGGCTTTACCGTACAGAAGATGGGTCGTCGCCCCGGCGCGCATGAACTCTGTGTCTCGGCCGAGGTGGACCCGGTTTTCGGGCCGGTTCTCTCCTTCGGTCATGGCGGCATGGCAAAGGAAATGATTCAGGATACCGCCCTGACCCTTCCGCCGCTTTCCATGAGTCTTGCCAAGGAATTGGTTGGGCGTACCCGCATTTCCACTCTGCTCAAGGGAACGCCGTCGCATGTCCCTGCCGACATCGACGACATCTGCCTGACGCTGATTCAGATTTCCCAGCTCATCGTGGACGTGCCCCAGATAGCGTCCATTGACATCAATCCGCTGTATGCCGACCCGGAAGGCGTGCTCGCGCTGGGCGGCAAGATAACCATTGCCCCGTATGAGGGCGAAGGAGAGAGCCGCCTCGCCATTCGCCCGTATCCACGCGAACTGGAAGAGTGCGTCACCCTCAAGACCGGACGGCACGTCACGTTGCGTCCCATCCGGCCTGAAGACGAGGGAACGCACCGTGAGTTTCTCGCCAGTCTTTCCGACGAAGACCTGCGCCTGCGGTTTTTCGGCGTGGTGCAGCGCAACTTCGACCACAAGGATATCGCCCGCTTCACGCAGATCGACTATGACCGCGAGATGGCGTTTATCGCCACGGCCTCGGACGAGAATGGCAACCCGGAAACGCTGGGCGTCATGCGTACCAATACCCGGCCCGACAATACCGAGGCGGAGTTCGCCATTGTCGTCCGTTCCGACCAGAAAGGTGGCGGGCTCGGGTCCATGCTTTTCCACAAGGGAATTCGTTATACCCGTGATCGCGGAACCTCAAAGCTCGTCGGGCAGACCATGATCGAGAACAAGGCCATGCAGGGGCTGTCCAAGAAGTTCGGCTTCGTGGTCTCCCCCGATCCGCATGATGAGGATCTGGTGGAAATGGTGCTCGATATGGAGACTGTTGCAGAGTAGTCATGACGCAACGGACCATTCTTCATCATACCGGACTTGAATGCAGCGGAGGAGCCACCCGCGTGGCGCGGCTGCTTCTGGACGGCCTTGCAGGGCAGGGCGCTGATGCGCGTCTGAGTTTCGAACACGCCGAACGGGAGGGTTCCATCCCGACGCTTCCCGCTGATTTCGGGGACTCGCTGGCCGACGGCTTTCTGCCGCATGTTCATTGTACCGGCAACTGGCCTGAACTGCTGGCTTCCATGCCGGAGGGGCAGGAGGTCGTCATTACGCTGCACGACTGCGAACTGTTTACCGGCGGCTGTCCGTACCCGCTGCACTGCCCGACTCTGGACGAGGATTGCGCCAACCCCTGTCCCAGAAGATTTTCCCGGTCCGCGGAAATCCGTAAACTCAAGCATCAACTGCTTGACCGTCTTTCCCCGGTTCTTGTCGCGCCGTCCCGTTGGCTTGCCCGACTGGCGAAAAGCCACTTGTTCCGCAATGTCATGGTCATTCCCAACGGCATTCCGTGGCCGGAACGTACACCCTCCAAACGGGAGGCCCGTGCCGCACTCGGCATTCATCCGGCTGTACATGTCGTGCTTTTCGCGGCTCACGGCGGAACGGGCGCGGCCTACAAGTCCGGTGATCGCTGGCTGGATATCTGGAAGGAAGTGAAGCGCCAAGTGCCGGAGACCCTCGGGTTTGCCGTGGGTGGCGATGCCGAAGGCCGGGAAGGGGATCTCGTGATCTGGCCGTATGTGGAGCGGGACAGGCTTGGGCTGCTTATGGCGGCTGCGGACCTGTTGCTGTATCCGACCCGTGCGGACAATCATTCGCTTGTCATTCTCGAAGCCATGGCGCACAGCCTGCCTGTGGTGAGTTTTGATGTCGGCGGTGTTTCCGAACAGATTCTGAACGATCATACCGGCGCGCTGGTTCCGGCAGGCGACATGGCCGCTTTTGTCGAAACATCCGTCAGGCTGCTCAAATCATCCACCCTGCTCAGTGACATGGGCCGCACCGCTTTTTCCACGGGGCAGCGCCGGTTCACCGTGGAACGCATGGTCCGTGATTACGATGCGGTGTACAGGAAATTTGAATGATACCGGAATAGGATGTGATCGGACGCGGTGCTGAAAGGGGGAAGAACATGCGGAAAACGACCATTCTCGCAATTGCGTACCTGCCTTACTACCTGAACGACTTCGCCAATATCCTTGTCACGGGGTACCCGGCGTGGCTCGCGATTGATTATGGGCAGCGTTTTCTGATTCTCGGGTTTCTCTTTTTCATGCTTGCACGCGGCGAACTCACCAAGGCCGACCTCGGACTCGTCCCTGTGCCGGTCCGCCGTTTTGCGCTCTGGACCGTGGGCACCGTTGCGGCCTCCATGGTGTATCTCTATCTCTCGGAATTCGTCCTTGCCCCGTATTTTCCCAAGGGCGCGCTGGGCGGGGTGCCGATCGACATGGATTCCTCCCTGTTCCTCCTTGATGTCACCTTCGGCCTCGCGCTGGTCGGTTTCAGCGAGGAAATAGTCTGCCGCGGGCTGACCCTTTCCACCCTGAAGGGAAAAGTCTCCACCCCGGTTCTGTATCTGGTTTCTGCCCTGCTCTTTTCGCTCATGCACTGGTCGCTGTCCGCGCACACGTTGACGGATGCCTTCATCTACGGGCTCATTTTTGTGCCTGCCACCCTTGCGACCGGCTCGATCTGGCCTGCCACGGTGACGCATTTTCTGGTGAATTTCGTGCTGTACAGCCTGTAGTGGGGGAGGGTTACTGAAGCTGTCGGAGGACAGCTTCAAGCCCGAAATCGTACTGCTTCAACTGCGGGTTGAGGTGGCGGGAAAAACGGCGAAAGTCTATTTCTCCCCACCGGTTTGTGCCGAAGTGGCGGCGGTACTGTTCCACGTTGTCTGCCGTGATGACGGAAAAGTGTGAGGTGGAAGTTGCCGGTATCCTGATGCCGTGAATATGGTCGTAGAGCATGACGAGTGCCCAGCCCCCGTCCATGAAATGCCCGCCCACCGTTGCCGTGAACGCGCCTTCCTCGACCATGTCGAGAGCGAAGTCCGCCCAGTCCACGCCGCCGATCAGGATGTCCTTTCCCGGTGTGGCGTGAGCTGCCCGCACGGCATCACAGATGCCGAGTGCCATGAGGTCGCTGGCTGACCACAAGATATCCGTTTCCGGGTAGCGCTTCAGCAGGGCACCCGCCAGTTTTCGGGCCTGTTCCCGCTTCCAGCCCGCATGGACGGTCTGGTTCAGTGTTGCGCTGGGGTGTTCTGCCAGTGCCTTTTTCAGGCCGCGTTCCCGCAATGTGGATGCTGCGGAGGATTCATGTCCGCTAATGGCGGTTATTTGAATTTTTGATCCCATGTTGCCTGTTTTGGCGGTCTTGATGAGTGTTGAGGCCAAAAGCCAGCCAGCATGGGTGTCGTCGGGCAGGAATTCAAAGAGCCAGTTCGGATACTTTTCACCGGGCAACCCGACAAGGTCCCGTTGTTCGCCGAGGAAGCCCTGATTGATGAAGGCGACCTTCACTCCGGTTTCTTTGGCCTTTTCAAGGAGAGTCATTCCCGAGCCGCGGGCGTTCATGGCGATGACGTAATCGGGCAGCGGATCCCGTTTGAAGATGGCCTGCACGTTGTCGTCGATGATGACGTGATTCCGGTTGCCGTAGTATGTCTCAAGTTCAAATCCCAAATCGTCGGCAGCCGCCTGCATGAAATCCGTCAGGGGCTGGAAAAAGACATCGCCCTGTGCCGCCGGATTGGCGAAGACCACCAGAGGCCTGCCCGCCTCTGCCGGGAAGGGAAAGAGCGTCGCTACGCAGACGAGCAGCAGGACAAGTCCTTTTATGGTGGAGCGTGCGTTCATGAGGTTTCAGTTTTTTGGGTGTATCCGTTTCTTCCGGGATGCGGTTACGCTAACACAGTCGCCAAACCGAAGCAAAGAAGGTGTTCGGGGAATCGATGATTATACTGTGAAGCAAGAGCCTTTTCGTTGGCATGAGAGGGGGATTTGCCGTATACGGACATACATGGAAACCCAAACCGTTCTTTTTGCCTTCGGCCTGACACTTTTTGCCGGACTTTCCACCGGCATTGGGTCCGCGCTTGCCTTTTTTGCTCGGCGGACCAATACCAAAATATTGTCCCTTGCCCTCGGGTTTTCCGCAGGCGTCATGATCTACGTCTCCTTCGTGGAGATCATGGTCAAGGCGCGTGACGCCCTGACCGGGGAACTCGGCGAGGTCACGGCCAGCTGGGTGACCGCGCTGTCCTTTTTCGGGGGCATCGCCTTTATCGCTCTGATCGACAAGTTTGTTCCCAGTTACGAGAACCCGCATGAGATGCATTCCATCGAGGAGATGGATGCGGGGCTTGAAAACCTGCCGAAAAACGAAGCCCATGATTTTGACAAGCTCAAGCGGACGGGCGTGTTCGCGGCCATTGCCATCGCCATCCACAATTTCCCGGAAGGGCTGGCCACTTTTACCGCGGCCCTGACCGACCCTGCGCTCGGCATGGCCATTGCCGTGGCCATCGCCATCCACAACATTCCCGAAGGCATTGCTGTGTCCATCCCGCTGTATTATGCCACCGGGGACCGGAAGAAGGCCTTTCTCTACTCCTTTCTTTCCGGTCTGTCCGAACCCGTGGGCGCGCTTGTCGGCTACCTGATTCTCATGCCGTTTTTCACCCCAACGGTTTTCGGTGTTCTGTTCGCTTCGGTGGCAGGCATCATGGTGTTCATTTCGCTGGATGAGCTGCTGCCCGCTGCCGAGGAATTCGGCGAGCATCACCTTTCCATTTACGGCCTCATCGCCGGAATGGGCGTGATGGCACTGTCACTGTTACTCTTTTTATAAGGAACATCTTAATGGAATCACGAATTAGCATCATCACTCTCGGTGTGGTCGATCTGGAACGGTCATACCGCTTCTACAAGGAGGGAATGGGATTCCCGACAACCAAGAAACCGGAGGACGGGATCATCTTCTTCCAAACCGGCGGAACCTGTCTGGCCCTGTATCCGCTGGACGGATTGGCGGAAGACGTGGACCCCGGCTTTCGTCCGCCCGCGGCGGATTTACGGGCATCACTCTTGCCCATTGCACGAAGAGCAAGGAAGAAGTGGATGAGGTGCTGGCCCTTGCCGTGAAAAACGGCGGAGCCATCGCCAAGAAACCGCATGACACGTTCTGGGGCGGCTACAGCGGCTACTTCTCCGATCCTGACGGATACCTGTGGGAAGTCGCTTATGCTGATTTCTGGCAGTTCAAGGAAGATGGGAGTCTCGTGATAGACTAGTTTCAAATCTTTGAAAAAAAAGCCGCCCCCGACAGATGTCGGGGGCGGCTTGTTCTTTCAGAGCGATTTTCGTCTATTTCTTGGAGTCCACGTACCAGCCGCTCGACTTGGTGAGCAGGTCCTGCACGCGGCCCACGAGGGCGTGGGGATCGGTGAGGTAGCCTTCGAGGAGCAGTGCGGATTCAAAGAGCTGGTTCGCGGCCTGCTCGATGAACGGGTCGTCGCTGTTTTTTTCGAAGATGGTGAGCATGTTGCGGACAAGCGCGTGGTCCGGGTTGATCTCAAGCACCTTTTTGGGGATCGACGAATCCTTGGACATGACACGCATGATCTTGTCCATGGAGGACGTCACGTTCCCGTCGGGATTGGCAAGGCAGACCGGGGAATCGGAAAGACGCTGGGATGCCTTGACCTCGGTGACGGCGTCGCCGAGCACGTCCTTGATCTTGGCGATGAGCGCGTCGAGCGTGGACTTCTGGTCGTCGGAAAGCGCTTCAGGCTTTTCCTCTTTCTCAAGGGTCTCGAACTTGTCGAGCTTTTCCATTTCCGCGTGTTCGGCGGAAACGAGGGTGCAACCGTCAAAGTCACGCAGGGCGTCCATCACGAATTCATCGATGGGTTCGTAGAGGTAGAGAACCTCAATGCCCTTCTTGCGGAACACTTCAAGGTGCGGGGATATGGCGAGGGCCTCGCGGCTCGGGCCGTATGCGTAGTAGATTTCCTTCTGGTCTTCCTTGGCGCGGGAGATGTAGTCGGCAAAGGAGGTCAGTCCCTTGGCGTCGTCGCTGGCCGAGGAGTTGAAGCGCACGAGGTTGCCGAACTTGTCCTTGTTCAGGAAGTCCATGTAACCGGCCTTGAAGAGATTGCCGTGGATGCGCCAGAATTCGTCGTAGCGATCGGCGTTGTCCTTGGCCATTTTTTCGAGATTGCCGAGCACCTGCTTGACCAGCGTGGAGCTGATCTTGCGCATGAGGATGTTGTCCTGCAACGTCTCGCGGGAGATGTTGAGCGGCAGGTCTTCGGTGTCGACCACGCCCTTGACGAAGCCGAGGTATTCCGGGAGCAGGTCCTTGTTCTGCTTTTCGATGAGCACGCGGCGGACATAGAGGTCCAGACCGCGGTTCTCGCGTCCCATTCCGAACGGGTCGTTGTCGGATTTGGGGGTGAACATGAGTGCGTTGAACTGGACCGGCGCATCAACCGAAGTGTGCAGGGTGTCGAACGGGTCCTCGGTATCAAAGGTGAGGAACTTGTAGAATTCGGCGTACTGCTCTTCGCTGATCTGGAATTTGGGTTCGCGCCAGAGGGCGGACACCGTGTTGACGCGTTCGTCCTCGATGAAAATCGGGAAGTTGACGAAGTTGGAGTGCTTGTTGATGACGTGCTTGATGTGCGCGGTGTTGGTGAACTGGGCGGCGAGGTCTTCCTTGATCTTGACCTCGATGCGGGTGCCGCGCGGCAGGTCTTCGTCAAGCTCCTGAAGCTTGTAGTCGGTCCGGCCGTCCGAGGTCCATGCGATGGGCTTTGAACCGGGTTCGATGGAGCGGGTAGTGACAGTGACTTCGTCGGCGATCATGTATACGGAATAGAAACCCACGCCGAAACGGCCGATGAGTGCGTCGAGGGATTCCTTGCCTTCTTCGGCCTTGCGGGCGAGTTCTGCGGTGCCGGAGTGGGCGATGGTGCCGATGTTCTGCATGAGCTCATCGCGGGTCATGCCAACGCCGGTGTCAGTGACGGTGATGGTGCCTGCGTCCTTGTCCGAAGTGATGTGGATCTCGAGCGGCGTGTCGTCGTCGCCTGCTTCGGCAGTGGTCTTGAAGCGGACCTTTTCCAGCGCGTCCGAGGCATTGGATACGAGTTCGCGCAGGAAGATTTCCTTGTTGGTGTAAAGAGAGTGCACCAGGATATCGAGAAGCTGGCTGACTTCGGCCTTGAATTTGTGGGTGGTCTTTTTGCCCATGATGTTTCCTCCAAAAAAAATCAAATGATATGAATGCCCGCCGGATGAACCGTGCAGTTCATCCGGCGGGACGTATGTAATCGAAAGTGGGGGATTGTTCCCGCGCACGCGGGTTAAGTAGATACTGATTTGATCTTGTCAAGGAGGTACTTTTCCATTTCCCGGCGATCCTTGCGTAACCGGATCATCTCGGCCTCCATGACCTTGAGCTTTTCCTTGAGAATTTCGTTTTCGGCCTTGAGCGTTTCCGTTTCTTCCATCTGTGTGGAGATGCGGAGCGCGGCCTCTTCCAGCCCCAGCTTGACTTCGGATACGTCTGCCCCGCCTTCGGACGTGTTGGCGAGCACCGAGCGGATGCCTTCGCCGACGGACTTGGCTATTTCCAGCCCGATGGAAGCGGCCATTTTCATGGCGGGCTCCATGGCGGCACTGTTGACCGGAGCCGGGACATACCCGCTTTCCGGCACGGCGTCGGCCTGTAGGGGGTATTCCTGCGAGAGCTGGTCCATGACGTCGCGGGCGGTGTGGCCTTCCTTGAGCAGTCTGGAAATGGTGGCAAAGACTTCCACTGCCTCGGGCCTGAACCGTTTCTGGCGTCCCCGGCCCACGCTCGGCAGGTGCTGTGCGAATCGGTTTTTCCAGTAATGAACCGTGGATTCAGGCAGCTCCAGTTCTCTGGCTATCTCGGCCACGGAAAGCACTTTCTTGCCGGTCATGACATTCCCCCTCGTAGTCACACTTTGTTGTTCTTCATTGGAGTACAAGAGTTTTTCGCTTATCTCAAGGAAAAATAATTCTTATCCATTTAAATTAATGGCATTTTTTATCTACAACATCCGTTGTTCCCCGATATTCTTGATTTTTTCTAGACTTTTGGCCTATGCATGACGGAACATGAGAAATTAGATATATTTGGTTGTGACATAGGTTTTGCATCGTTGTTCGAGTGCGGAAAAGCCATACTGTGCTAACAGAGTCCGATCAGAGTTACCCTCTGGCGGCAGAGAAAATAATGTTGAAAATCCTGTATTCCAAGTGGTTGTACTGTGTTCTCAGGCTGGTTATCGGCGGCCTGTTTGTTTATGCCGGTATCCTGAAACTGGCGGACCCCACGGCTTTTGCCGTTTCCATTGACGGGTACGGAATGGTGACATGGCGTATGGCAAAGGTGCTTGCACATGTATTGCCCGTGATTGAGGTTGCCGCCGGAATCGGGCTGCTTCTCGACATCAAGGGTGCCATGGCGTTGATTGTCGCACAGTTGCTGATGTTTATCGGGGTGCTTTCCTATGCCATCCATATGGGACTGGATGTTGATTGCGGATGTTTCGGTCCCGAAGCTTCTTCCGGCGGTGAGTCAGGCGGGCTCTGGCCGACCCTTATTCGGGATATTGTCATGCTTGTGGCATGTGTTCTGATGTACTGGCAACGGCGTGCAGCGGGATTTGCTCCGCGTTCGATTACGCGGATATTCCGTCCGGGATCATGATCCTGGATCAGACGGAATGAAAGCTCACAAAAAAGCAGGCTCGGTAGTACGACTACCGAGCCTGCTTTTTTATTTACATATTTCGCCGAAGGCGACATGGGATTCTCAAGGCCCTCGGCCTTGAGCCGCCGGAGGCGAAATCACTCGACATCGCGCCAAAGGCGCTTCCATTTCTGTCTTACTTTTTCTGGCTGTCCAGATCGCGGTCGCTCAGGCCGATCAGGTACAGGATGGAATCGAGTCCGAGGGTGGAGATGGCCTGTCTCGCGCCTTTCTTGACCTTGGGCTTGGCGTGGAAGGCGATGCCCAGCCCCGCGAGATTGAGCATGGGCAGGTCGTTGGCTCCGTCGCCCACGGCGATGACCTGTTGCAGGGAAATGGATTCCTTGTCCGCGATTTTCTGGAGCAGTTCGGCCTTTTTGTCGGCGTCCACGATGTAGCCCACGGCGTTGCCGGTCAGCTTGCCGTCCTTGATTTCAAGCTCGTTGGCATACACGTAGTCGATGCCGAGTTTTTCCTTGAGAATGTTGCCGAAGTAAGTGAATCCACCGGACAGGATGGCAATGGTGTAGCCCACGCTTTTCAGCGTGGAGATGAGGCGTTCGGCCCCTTCGGACAGGGGCAGGCGGTCTGCGACTTTCTGTAGTACGGACTCATCCAGTCCTTCGAGAAGGGAGAGGCGCTTGCGAAGGCTTTGCTTGAAGTCGAGTTCGCCGCGCATGGCGGCCTCGGTGATAGCGGCGACCTGATCGCCCACACCCGCTTCCTTGGCCAGCTCGTCGATGACTTCGGCCTGAATGAGGGTGGAGTCCATGTCGAATGCGACAAGTCGGCGGTTGCGGCGGAAGATGTTGTCTTCCTGAAAGGCGATGTCTGCCATCATCTCTGCGGAGATGTCGAGAAATTTGGAGCGGATGGCACCGATGTCGTCCGGGGTGCCGCGTACGGTGAATTCGACGCAACCGCGGGCGCATTCGTAGTCGTTGCAGTCGAGCGGTTCACGACCGGAAAGGCGGTGAATGGTGTCGATGTTCAGTCCGGATTCGCTGACCACATTGGTGATGGCCGCAATCTGCTGGGCGGATATGGACCGTGCGAGCAGCGTGATGATGTGACGCTGTTTATCCGCTTCCTTGACCCAGGAGCCGTAGTCTTCCTCGGCCAGCGGGTGAAGCTTCATGGTGACGCCGAGTTCGTGGGCCCGGAAAAGCAGGTCCTTGAGCACGGGCTGTGAGTCGGACGGCAGCCGGATCAGGATGCCGAGCGTGAGAAAATTATGAATGACGACCTGACCGATATCGAGAATGTCCACCTCGAATTCGGCCAAGACATTGGTCAGCTCAGAAGTCAGTCCGGGCCGGTCTCCGCCCGTGACGTGTACCAGAATGATTTTTTCCATCGCGTTTCTCTCCCTGCGCGGTTTCGCGGACTTTCTCATAAATCGCGGCGGCAGTAAATGCGCGTATTTCAGGTGCGGGAATGCCTTGTCGGCGGATCTCTCCGACGGCCCAAGAGCCTTGGACTCGTCTGGCCTGGGTCTCGGGCCTTTGGCCCGTTGCGAAAGCCGCAACGCCCAAATCTGTTGTCGTGCATATTTGTCGGGAAAGGTTCTTGGGAATCTCCAAAGCTTTTTGGTGCGCTTCGCAGTTGTGTGGGGGTATGAAAGCTCCGTTTTATTACGGAGTAAAGCGAGGAGTTGAAAGGGTGGGGCACCGGCACAATGCCGGTGCCCTCGTCGATGCGTCAGACGTTCAGTTCACCCTAGTTGACTAGATTTTGTCGAGGATTTGTCGGGTCCACTCATTGATTTCGTCCGCTTCGGGATCACCGTCAATTTTCAGCGGGTCCATAATGAGCTCTGCTCCGATCTGTTCGGTTTTTTCCTGAATGGCGTCCACGGCTCCGCAGAAATATTCGTATGAAGAATCTCCACAACCGAACACTGCGACCTTTTTGCCCTTGAGGCCGGATTGCTCAAGCTCATCAAAGAGTGGAATGAAATCGTCTTGCAGTTCGATTTCGTCGTCGCCCCATGTGGAGCAGCCCAGCAGCACGAGATCATATCCATTGCCAAGCCCTTCAGCCGAGACATCGGCTGAGTCCTGTACGTCGACAGTGACTTCATTTTGTTCAAGAAGTTTTCCGATGGTTTCGGCTACATATTCGGTGTTACCGGTGGTTGAACCGTAGACGATCAGAGATTTGGACATGTGTCGCTCCATGTGTATTTGAGTCTGTAGGAGGACAGTAAGTGAAAATGAAAATCAAAGTCAATGTATAAAGTACCAAAGTTCTGGTTTGTCAGGAAGAAAACGGATGAGTGTGTACAAAACGCGAGTCCACCGATCTATTCCTTTGCATGGGCAGGGAGATTGTGGACTCGTGAAGTCGTTTTGCTGGCCCTGTGGAGACAGCGCATCACAGGACGTGACAAAGCAAGAGACATCTGTCCCTTTTACTGAGCCTTGGTGGAGTTCTGCTCCGGACTAGTCGCTACCGAGGGTGATCTGGAAGGCCACTGCGTACAGATGGTCAAAGAAATCAACGTACTCAACAGGGATGTGTGGCGGCACGTTAATACGTGCAGGCGCGAAGTTGATGATTCCCCTGATGTTGGCATCGACCAGGTGGTTGGCAGCGCGCTGGGCGCGGTCCGGCGGTGTGGTGATGATGCCGATTTCAAGACCGAGTTCCGGGGCCTGCTCTTTCAGATGGGTGGGGCAGACAATTTCCATATCTTCAAATTCACGACCGATTTTGTCGGGGTCGCAGTCGAATGCTGCTGCGATATGAAAGCCACGCCGCCCAAAGTCATGGTGACGGAGCAGGGCGGTGCCCATGTTTCCGACGCCGATAAGCGCGCATTTCCAGATCCGGTCAATGCCGAGGGATTGCTTGATGGAAGTAATAAGCTCTTGAACGTAATAACCGACACCCCTGACACCGAATTCACCGAAGTAGGCGAGGTCTTTGCGTATCTGCGACGAATTCACCGAACAAGCGCGGGCGAGTTTTTCAGATGAGATAACATCGTTTCCGTCGCGGAGCAGGTTTTCGAGAACCTGAATGTAAACGGCGAGGCGTCCGATGGTCGCTTTGGGGATATGTTCACTTTTCATAACATTTCGTCTCTTGGAACTTGTACTCCCCTTTCTGCATGTGAAATTTTTAACAAAAAGGAGGAGCAAAAAGGGAGGCCGAAGCCTCCCTTTGAGTAGCATTTCGTAAGTCTGAACTAGACGACGAAGAGCAGGATCAGGTTAACAACCAGTGCGTAAATAGCCAGGGACTCGATGAATGCGAGGCCGAGGATCAGAGTGGTGGAAATCTGACCGGCAGCTTCGGGGTTGCGAGCGATACCTTCAGCAGCACCCTTGACGCCCATGCCCTGACCGATGCCGCAGAGACCAGCAGCGATGCCCATGCCGATGGCAGTGGCGTATGCTTTAGCGGACATGACAGCCGGATCGCCAGCAGCGAAAGCAGCGGAAGCAACCAGAACCATAGCCAGAGTGGTGAGCAGAATCTTAGCGATTTTCATTTTGAATCCTCCAAATGGAATCATTTAATATAGTTTTGGTCCAAGGACCATTTCCCCAAAATCGGATTGAGCGCGTTCCTAATGAGCGTGCTCGATAGCACCTTGCAGGTAGAGCATTGTCAGCATGAAGAAAATGAATGCCTGAATGGTCTTTGCAAGGATGAACAGGAAGTACATCGGCAGGGAGCCGAGGATCGGAGCAAGGAAGAACATCAGAATCAGGACGATTTCCTCACCGCGAATGTTACCGAAGAGACGAAGAGTCAGGCTGAGCGGACGTGCACAGTGAGAAATCGGCTCAAGGATGAGCATCAGGGGAGCCAGGAATCCGACCGGGCCCATGAAGTGCTTGATGTAGCCGAAGCCCCATTTCTTCATACCCACGAACTGATAGAACACGAACACGATGATTGCCATGGCGGCAGGCGTGTTGATGTTGGCGGTGGCGGCGTCGCAACCGGGGATGAGACCCATCAGGTTCATGGTAAGGATGAAGATGAAGATGGTGCCGAGCAGCGGCATGAACTGGCGGCCTTCCTGGCCGAGGTTGGCGACAACGAAGTCTTCCAGACCACCAAAGATGGTCTCCATGACGTTCTGGAGTCCGCCGGGAACCAGCTGCAAACGGCCGCGAACGATCAGGCCGAGGGTGAAAAGAATTGCCATCGCGAGCCACATGTACAGCACGTGGTTGATGGATTCGACACCGAGTGCGTGCTCAAGGCTCGCGCCCCAGTGGCCGATGCTTTTGATCATATCCGCGTACAACAGAGGATGCGGTAATCCGCCTGCGAAACCCATATCCAGCCTCCTAAAAAATTAACTGGGCCTTTTGTTCCCCATCTGGATCAGGCCTGTCACCGTGACGTTCACGACAACGGTCCCGAGTCCCGAAATCAGCCCCCAATGGGGAACACGTTCGACTCCGATCAGCCAGTAAAAGGCGAGCCCGCTCAGAGTCATCTTCACCATGAATATGACAAACAGTACAAATGGTCCGCCTCCCGGCTTGTGAGCCAAATGCTGGACAATGCGAGCAAGAGTCCAGAAGTTGGCAAGAGCAATGACTGCCCCAGCCGCGTAAGCGAGAGACCACCGGGAAAAAAGTGTTACCAGCCCGATCACTAGAGAGGTCCCCAGCGACACGTAAATCTGATTGCGAACGAGAACCCGGACGTCGGTCAACGCGAACCCGCTCTTGACGAGCATCCGCTCAACCGTCTGATTGATCCTGTTCAGCACTCTCTTCTCCGTCCTGTTTCAAAGAACCGTGTTGCTTCTTGGCTTCTTCCCGTCTCTGGAGTTTTCTGAAGTCTTCAATAACCATCTTGAACCCGGCAACGATCCCCAAAAAGAAGAAGATCATTATGAGCCAGGGCTTGGTTCCGAAGTAGTCGTCCAGAAAATACCCGAAAGTCAGCCCGACGACAGTGGCGGACACAATGTGCAGCCCCATCGTACTGGCGGTGCCCCCGACCTGTACGATATTCGTCCATTTGCCGTCTTTAAAGAACATGTTCGCACCCTGTGATGTTGTTTTCACGACATGCCCGGAAGGCCTTTCAGCTTAAAAAGCTATTCGTGCAATCATTCACAAGTTGTGGATGAGTAGCACACCGCGCCTTTTCCCGTCAATGCGTTTTTCCTGAAAACAACTCCTTTTTTCCAAAAGTTTTATTCGTGTCCATCTCTTGTTTAAATCCCGTTATAATCAGAACTTAGAGCAAAGTGAAGAGGCGTCGCCCAGAAAAAGGGAGACGTATTCGCCTCCCTTGAATTCGTTTGCCTGCGGGCTTATTTGGGGTCGCCCACATCAACCACTTTGACCAGGAATTCCTTGACCCCTGTCGGCGGCTGGAAGAACACGGCCATGAAAGGCGTCGAAGCTCCCGGCCTGATGAAGGTGTTGTTGGAAAGAATCCCGACCTCGCTGGCCAGTCCGTCCTTTATTTCGCCTTCCGTCTGAACCTGAAGCTGGAACTGGGACAGAACATTGCCGCACATGAAAGCCTGTGAGGTGAGCACGTTGCCGGTCTTGTCGTAGAGGATGACCTCGACCTTGATGCGTTCCTTGGGCGCGGCGAACTTGTTGACCGCCTTGCCCTCGACAACGAACAGGTTGCCGGTCTTCTCATTGGCCACATAGTACTGCTTGACGTTCTTCAGCTCGATTTTGCGGACGCGGTCTGCCGGGGATTCGCCCGGAGGCGTTTCTTCGCTGCCGCCGGTTTCCTCCATGAACATCTTGCCGATGTAGGGCACGTTCTGGAAGTAGGAACCCATATCAAGGCCGAACCACGTCCATGCCTTGAGGTAGATTCCCGCACCGATCAGCAGGGCTATGACCAGAAGGATGATAAGGCAACCGAGCGATTTGCGGCTTCGGGGCTCCTCGTCGTCATCCTCATCGTCATCAAGGCTGAAATCGTCGTCATATTCTTCGTCTTCTTCTTCGTCTTCGTCGTCTTCGGTCTCGTCCCCTTCGTCATCAAAGAGGTCGCTGTCGTCGTCGCCGGATTCGTCGAAAAGATCATCTGTATCGGAAGTTTCTTCGTCTTCCTTGTCTTCATCGTCGAAGAGGGAATCCTCGTCGTCGCCGAAAAGGGAGTCCACATCGTCACGGGAAGCGCTTTCGTCTTCGCCGGAGGGCGTGGGAGCCGGTTCGGGGTCAGGGGTCTCGTCCGTGTCGTCGAAGAGATCATCCATACCCGGCATGTCTTCGTCCGGCTCGGTGGGAACGAGTGACTCGTCTTCCGGTGAGGCTTCTTCTTCGGGAGTCTCGTCGGCAGGTTTTTCGCCACCGGCTGCGACTTCGTCAAAAGTTTCGTCGAAATCATTGCCCGCCTGGGTGTCCGGTGCGGCCTGGGATTCTTCTTCCAGCAGGTTTTCGACCTCGTCTTCCGGTGATGCCGGAGGAGCTTCGGCCTTGAAGACGTGGGCGCATTTGGAGCATTTGACCTTGGCTCCGCCCGCCGGGATCTTGTCGTCGGGCAGATTGTACCTGGTCTGGCAGTTCGGGCAGGTGACGATCATATGGTTTTCTCCGGGTAGCGGTCTTATTCAGTGGACAGTTCGTAAATGCCATCCAGTTCGCGATAGCGTTCGGCATAGTCAAGGCCATAGCCGACAATGAAGCCGTCGTTCAGCTTGAAGCCTGCGAAATCCACTGTGATTTTCTTCTCACGCCTTTCATGCTTATCAATAAGCGCGCAGATTTTCAAACTCTTCGGATTTCTTCTGCGAAGAACATGCAGGAGAAAATCCATGGAGTGTCCGGTATCCACGATATCCTCGATGACGAGTACGTCTTTTCCTTCGATGGAAATTTCGAGGTCCTTGGAAAAGACAATGTCTTCGCCCCGGGATGTGGCGGTGCCGTAGCTCGCCAGCCGGACGAAATCGACTTCGATGTCGCGGTCTATTTTTCGGATGACATCGGAGAAGAACAGGAACGCGCCTTTGAGTACGCAGATGCAGACCAGAGGTTCGTCGCCTTCGTAGCTGGCAGCTACCTCTTTTCCGAGTTCTTTCACGCGCTCGGCAAGCTGCTCGGCGGTGATGAAGGGTGTCAGTTTATGTGCCATATCTTAAATAGTTTGTTTGAAGGGTTACAGCGCCATCACCATGGCGACCTCGTTACAGAGGTCCGGGAAGCGCGGGCAATTGAGGCAGTCGGCGAACACCTTCTGGTTCAAGGCGTTCATCTCCTCGTTCACAAAGCCCAGATGGGCGAAGAATTCCGTCTGCACGGTAAGGGTATATACTTTAAATATACCCAGTGTCACGGCTTCGCTCAGGCAGGCATCGACCAGCTTGCGGCCGAGTCCTTTGCCCCGGTGTTCCGGGAGCACGACCAGCGAACGGATTTCCGCGAGGTTTTCCCAGATGATGTTCAGGGCGCAACAGCCGGTTACATTGTCGTTCTCGTCCGTAGTCACGTAGAAGTCGCGCAGGTGCGAGTACAACTGGCTGTATGAGCGCGGCAGGACCAGTCCGTCGTGCTCTTCCTGATGGATGAGCAGCCTATGGATGATCTTGACGTCTTCGATGCGGGCTTTTCTGATCATGTCTATACGTCTATTTCAGCATTCCGCCGACCATGCGCTCGAGCATGGCATGAGGGAACACTCCGGGTTGATTGAAGACCAGTTTCCCGGTCGTGTCGAAAATGAGTAGGGTGGGGATGGCCTCCACACCGAATTTCCGGCCAAGGGCTTCGTCACCGTGATAGACGGGTAAGTCAAGCTTTTTTCCGGAGAAAAACTTTTTCAGGGCCTGTGCATCCTCGTCCAGAGAGATGGCCATGATGTTGACCCTGTCGCCGTGGGAGGCTTGCAGGGCCTCAAGTTCCGGGAGTTCCTGTTTGCAGGACGGGCACCATGTGGTCCACATCAGAGCCAGGGTCGGCTTGTCTGCGTTTTTTGCCAGGAAGGATTCAAGGTCGGCTACACTCATGGCAGGAAAGCCGCTGGCCGTTACAGGGCCACCGTTGTCGGATGCGGCTTCGGGTTCGCCCGAACCCGAGCAGGCCATGAGAATCAGGGCTACTGTCAACAGCGTGGCAAGACGCCTGAAAGTCTTCATATGTCACCTCGTATTTTCATCCGGGCACCCTAACAGAGTTGCAGGGCAAATAAAAGCATGTGCAGGTGAAGTCGGGAGGTGGTGGCGGGGGGGGTAATGGAGGTTTTGTGAGTCTTTAGGAAAAGACAAAAGAGGAAAGGCGGAAATCCAGTCGCTTTCGCTCCCTCCATGTCCTACGCGGACGGCGGTCCTTTCTTGGCTGGGCCGGCCCAAGAAAGGACCAAAGAAACCCGGCTTTCGCTTGGTTTACCCGCCGGACTCTCACCGATCCAAGAATCTGATCCAAACAAGCTGCTCCCGAATCAAGTCGCCGAAGCGGCTCCGTGATTCGAAAAAGCCGCAGCCATTGTTTGGTCAGCTTCTAGGGTCGGTGAGGTCTGATTGGCTCGCCCTCACCGTCGGCTGTCGAGCTGTCTGGAAGGCAAGTGCGGTCCCGGAAATCCGATTTTTGCTTCCCTGCTTGCCTTTTATGTTTGCTCCACACGAAGGCCTAGATTAGCCCTTAGCTTCGGAGCCTAGAAGCTGACAAAACGGAAGCCGCGGCTCTATCGAATCCGGAGCCGTCCCCGGCGACTGGATTCGGGAGCGGCCCGGTTTGATCAGATTCTTGGTTCCGAAGATACGAGGCGGAGAAGCTCAGACCAAAAGCAGTTTCTTTCGTTCTTTCTTTTCTGCTTTGGAAAAAGAAAGAACCCCGCCGGGAGGGCATGGAAGGAGCGAAAGCGACTGGATTTCTGCATTTTGCCTTTCCTGCCTTTCTCACCCCCATGTCAACCCTCCAAGTTATGCTTTTTTTGCCCGTTTTCATCTTGCCCCGGACTACCGCCTGCTCGGCGTCACCCTGCCGGACGGTCGCGAGATTGAATACGAGCACAACAAGGACGGCCTGCCGGTCGCCAAAAAAATCAATGGCCGCGTAACCGCCCGTTACGCTTGGAAAGACTTCATCCGTCTCGCCTCATTTCATGACGGTGAGTATGAATTTCACTTCATCTACGAAAAGGGCGAACGCCTGCCGCACGCGGTGTGCGTCAACGGGCGGACGTTGACGCTTGAATACGATCAGGTCGGCACCCTGAAAGCGGTTGTCGGCGAAACCGGTAACGTGATACAGGCCATCCAGTACGACCCGTTCGGCAGACCGCTGTGGACGGACAACCCGGCCCTGAACATCCCCCTCGGCTTCGCAGGAGGACTGGAGGACCCGGACACCGGCCTCGTCCGCTTTGGGTGGCGGGATTACGACCCGGACACCGGTCGTTGGACCGCCCTCGACCCGATAGGCGATGCGGGCGGAGACGACGACTGGTACGGGTATTGTCTGGATGACCCAGTCAATATGATTGATCCTGCGGGGTTGATGGGCAGCAAACCGGAGGAGCCGGATGAAGGGGCTCTTTACTCGGCGAACTGCGTACAGTGGCAGGCAAGTCCGGGAGCCTGTGAAAAATGCAGTGAACTCGACGGCAAGTATTTTGACAGTGAAAGCAATGCCCCGGATAAACCGCATCCGAACTGCAAATGTCAGTTAGTCGAATGCTTTTACGGGTCTGAATATACGGAATGGAAGGTGTCTGAAAAAGGTAAACCCGTCTACGACATGCCGGATGTTGTTGTATTTCCGTTTGCTTTAAATGCAATAAAAATTTGGTGGACCATGACGATTATAGTGAAGGAGAAAAGAGAACGGACACTTTACAAAATCTGTGGTGACAGAAAGGATAAGATCAAAACCCTCACGGAATATCGATCTCGCAAGGTTATTAAATCTTTGCAGTCTCAGGCCATCTGTATCAGTTCTGACAACATCAGTTCCTGCAGCCGGTTTATGAGTACAAATCCGTGGGTTTGGGGCGACACCCGATATGGAGACATAAGGTCAACACACTAATGCTGACTCACTGTTTTAAATATATAATTATACCCCTGTGTTTACTTGTTTTGGGGAGCGTTTCTGCTCAGGCAGAATGCTCCCCTATGGGATTTCTTGGGCCGAAGCCGGGAACAATGCTCGTATTCAAAGATGCGGCTGCTCCCGGATGTGATGTGCGGATTGTCGGACTGGAGATGGATCATGGAGTTTTAAAGGTTGTAACCGCTACCGACATCCCACCACAGATAAGTTCCTCTCTAGGGTATTCGTGTGGCTACTTCACACAGCTCTTTTATATTAAAGAGAACAAGATTATTCTTAAAGGACAATCCGAATCAACGGTACTCGATCTTCAAAATACAGAGTGGAGCGAACAAACGATGTTGCGTGCGGGCTATTTTGAAGGAACTCCTGACTCTCAGCGCTCATCTCCGATAAAAACAGAAGCTCATTACTCCATTGCCCACAGAAGCAGGGAAAAACTTTGTGGGAAAGAACGTGAAGTGATGGAAATTTCCCTCAGAGTCCACACCGAAAGATTCGGAACTGCCGGGAGTTCAAACTATTTTTTTGTTTCAGGCCTTGGAATGATTGCTTTTGATTTGTCGAAGCTCACACAGATTCGGCATCTTAACTCTATGGAACTGCAGCGCTTTAAAGAAGATCATGACAATTTTTTAAGAGAAAAACAGTAAAATCAGCCCCTATGGCCTTTCCGTTTCGCTGAACAGCACTCCAATACTGGGGACAAAGCTTGAAGAAAAGACAGACAGACTTGTTGAGCATAAATACTCAACTGCCTACCGTACGATGGAAAGCCCGGAATACTGGTCAAACAACCCTTGGGTATGGGGGGATACCGGGCGCGGAAGGGTCCTTCCTTCGCATTAAAACTGCTGCTCGGCGGCTTGTTGCACTGCTTCTTCTTGTTTGTTTGACAATGATGCAGGCGCAAGTCGCCGCAGCGGATGTTTCGGCAAAAGATTTTCTCGGTCCTCTGCCCGGAGTGCGGTATTTTTACGAAGGCCCCGGCGGTGGAAAAATGGAACTGCGGGGATTGGCATGGGAGCAGGACGGCACACTGCTCTTGGAAGAACTCAATATATTCCCCATCGTCCCCAAACCCGAATCACTCTGCGTCAATCTGCTCACCGGATTTTATGGCCTGAGCATTGCGAATAACTGTCTCTTGAAAAAAGGCTTTCCGCTGAATGGGGAGCGCGGTTTCAGTACTCTGCTTGATTTTGAAAAAAAAGTCTGGGGGAATCCGTTTAGAAGAGGCGACGGCCCTCTTATGAAAAGCCAATGCAGGGTGCTTTCGCGAACACAACAGCATCTGTTTGGAAAAACGCGAACAGTTATTGAGGTCGGCGGCGACTACTGTCCTCCTAGTAAATACGCATCCGGCATAGGGATGATCGAATTTATCGGCTTTCACCTTGTCAATATTGAGGTGAAGGGAACTCCTGTCGCGGTTTACTGAACATCCCCCTCGATTTCGTGAGAATATCGAGCAATTGAAAGAGGCTGGAATGATAGCCGATGGCAAGTTGTATGCAACGAATCCATGGACTGCCAAAGGAGGCTTTCATGATCCATATCCGGGTTCCTAGACCTCTGTTTGTTTTTGCTTTGTTGTCGGTGCTGGTTGCCGGGACGGTGCGGGCAGAGTCTCTTCTGCCCGAAATGTTTTTGCCCGCCGAGGCGGGCAAAGTCGTCATCTTGGCCGACAGCAGCGGCATGAAGAGAAGCTTTTTTGCATAAAGCGGGACAAGAACAAAGTGCTTATTGAGGAAGTTATATGCTGCTTTCAACCCGCCTCAAAAGAAGACCCGCCCGTTGAGATTAGTATACCGGGGTATAAGCTCTTACCGACTCCCAAAGAACCATGGAGTACCAAGGAACAATATACCCTTTCTGCCGATGGCTCCAGACTGGTGAGTGGGGCTTATTTCGGGGGAATCACCCTGCTCGATCTTGCCGGAGGCTCATGGACGGTGCCCATATTCTCAAGTCCCGGAATGCCGAAAACAGAGACGTGCAGGGCCGCTTCCTGGCAATCAGGGCCTTACTTCGGGAAAGAGCGAACCCTTGTCACTGTCGAATGCAACGCCTGTCTGGATGGCGAAACAGTACATACGGAAACGTGGACACTGGCAACCGGAATAGGCTTTGTCGGCATGACTGACTTCAAGCTAATTTCAATTGAAACGACGCCTTAGCGTAGTAAAAACAAGCGAGTAAACTGAACCTCGGCAACTTTGTCGGAGTTCTTTTTATGAAACTGTAATCCGACCTCTGAACATCCCCCTCTGCTTCACAGGCGGACTGGGGGATCCGGACCGCGGATTGGGGTGCTTGACGGCTAGTCCTCGGCCGCGAACCAGTCCGGTATGCCTGTTTCCGCGCCGTTCTTTTTTCCCTGCCATACGTCGTGCTTTTTGAGGTAGGCGCGCACTTCGTTGTGCAGGCCGCGCATGTTGGCGGCCCAGTCCGGGGCGATGAGTTCGCCCTTGGTGGGGTTGCCGTTGAGGCGGTGAATGACGGTGGTCGGTTTGAGGTGCATGAGGGCTTCGGACAGATGGAAAAGATATTCTTCCTGCGTGAGCGGGGTGTATTCGCCGTCTTCATGGAGCCGTGCCAGCGGTGTGCCCCGGCAGACGTAGAGGTTGTGGAACTTGATGCCGCTGACGGGCAGTTCGTTGATGAAATCGACGGTGGTGAGCAGGTCGTCCAGTGTCTCCCGGCCACGGGGTGAGGGCAGTCCGGCGATGACGTGCGCCACCACGTTCAGGCCCCGGTCGGCAGCGGCTTCCACGGCGCTGGCAAAGGCGGCGGAATCGTGCCCCCTGTTGATGTGTTTCAGGGTTTCGTCGTTGGACGATTGCAGGCCGAGTTCGAGAAAAATGTCGCTCAGGCCGAGTGCTTCCCGCTGTTCGGCGAGCAGGTCGAGCTTTTCGTCGTCAAGACAGTCCGGGCGTGTGCCGAGGCTGAGGGAATGCAGACCGGGCAGCCCGTCGAGCCGGTCGAGGATGCAGGCAAGTTTTTCTATCGGCCCGTAGGTGTTGGAATACGATTGGAGGTACGCCGTAAAGGCGGCGAGGCGGTGCCTTTTCGTGTGCAGATCGTGCCAGAAATTCCACTGTTCCGCGAGGTCCATTCCCCTGTCGCTGAAACCCGATCCGGACCCAAGCGGATTGCAGAAGATGCATCCCTTGCGCGAGATGGTTCCATCCCTGTTCGGGCAGGAAAAATCGGCGTCGAGTGGTATTTTCTGCACACGCTTGCCGTAGCGTCGGCGGTTGTATACTGACAGGGCGTGGAAGCGTTGCATGATTTTTTTAGAAAAAGTTGAGAAAATATGCTCAAACTGGGTCTGGCGTATTGCCTGAGGCGGTTCTATTTGATACCAATCATCAATTGAAAATGTACGCTAGCGCACTTCCGGGGTATTTGGAAGCGCCTTTACTGATACGAATTTTGAACGTTTTTTGTATGGAACGGGGGTTAAATGGGTAGCCTGCTCAACAAGATTATCGGATCTTTCTCCAACGATCTCGCCATCGACCTCGGTACGGCGAACACACTTGTCTACGTCAAGGGCAAGGGTGTCATGCTTTCCGAGCCCTCGGTCGTTGCGGTCAAGAAGGATTCGCGCGGTGGAAAAACCGTGCTGGCCGTGGGAGCCGAAGCCAAGAAGATGCTCGGTCGTACACCCGGCAATATCGTGGCGATTCGGCCCATGAAGGACGGCGTCATCGCCGACTTCGAGGTTACCGAAGCCATGCTTCGTCATTTCATTTCCAAGGTACACAACAGCCGACGTCTGGTTCGGCCCCGCATCATGATCTGCGTGCCCACCGGCATTACGCAGGTTGAAAAGCGTGCGGTCAAGGAGTCGGCCCAGTCTGCCGGTGCTCGCGAGGTCTATCTCGTCGAGGAGCCCATGGCCGCAGCCATCGGTGCCAACCTGCCGATTACTGAACCGACCTCAAACATGATCGTTGACATCGGTGGTGGCACCACCGAGATCGCTGTCATCTCCCTGTCCGGTATCGTCTACGCCCGAAGCGTTCGCATCGGCGGCGACAAGATGGACGAGGCGATTATGCAGCACGTCAAACGCAAGTATAATATGCTCATCGGTGAATCCACTGCGGAGCAGATCAAGATCAACATCGGTTCCGCCTATCCTCTGGGAGACGAAGAGCCGATCATGGAAGTCAAAGGCCGCGATCTTGTCACCGGTATTCCGCAGAACCGTCCCATCACCGCCGAAGAGGTCCGCGAGGCCATCAGCGAACAGGTGGAAGGGATTGTTCAGGGCGTGCGTATCGCGCTGGAGCAGACTCCGCCCGAACTGGCTGCGGATATTGTTGACCGCGGTATCGTTCTCACCGGCGGCGGCGCGCTGCTCAAGGGGCTGGATCAGCTCCTCCAGCATGAGACCCAACTGCCCATCACGGTGGTTGAAGATCCGCTTACCGCGGTTGTACTTGGTTCCGGCAAGGCGCTGGACAACATCGATCTCTACAAGGATATCACGACCGATTAGTTTTTTACCCGGTCTGAAATTCCGAAGGGTATACATGTGAAGAAGGCCCATTATTTAAGCTCCCCCCGACATCTGCCGGGGGGTTGCGCGTGAATACGCCCAAAAAAATCGCCGCAATCGTCGTGGCGGGTCTTTTTATCTACCTGAGTATTTTCACGTGGAATCTCAGGACCGGTCACCTTGACGCCCTGTCGAGTTACACCGGCCTGGATGTTTCCGGGGTGATCATTCGCCCCGGCCTGTGGGTGTCCGATCAGATCGGGGACTTCTGGAGCCGCTACGTCTATCTGGTGGGACTCAAGCAGGAAAACGACTTGCTCAGGGACGAGAATGCCGAGCTCAGGCGTGAGAACATGATCACGTACGCCCGTGCCCGATCCGCCGAACGGCTGGAAAGGCTGCTCGGGTTCAGGCCGCCCGATCTCTGGGGATTCAGCGGAGCCAAGGTCATTGCCCATCGCATGGGGCCTGCTGCATCTCTGGCAACGCTGACCATTGACCGGGGAACCGCTTCCGGGGTGGAATCCGATATGCCTGTGGTTAGCCTCAAGGGGGTGGCCGGACGGGTTCTTGATACCGGTGCTGCCGCGTCTTCCGTCCTGTTGCTGAACGATCCCAACAGCCGTATCGCGGTCAGGGGCGCACAGAATCGTTCTCCGGGCATGCTGGCCGGTCAGGGGTATGGCAAGCCGCTGCTTGTCCGCTATGTGAATCTCAATGCTATCATCGATCCCGGCGAACTGCTGCTGACTTCGGGGATGTCCGGTATTTATCCGAAAGGACTGCCCGTGGCGCGAGTCCTCAAGGTTCAGCGTTCCGATATTTCCCTGTTCCTGACCGTACTGGCCGAGCCGCTTGTGGATATCGCTGGACTTGAGGAGGTGCTTCTGCTGAATCGTCTGCCCGCCGAAGCTGGGCAGGCCGTACCTCAAGAGGGAGTCGACAGTGCCGCTGGCATGTAACTTTCTCGCCCTGTTCTGGTGGGCGGCCTATACCGTTGCCGCGGTCTGGGCGCAGAAGGTGATTCCCGGTGTGGATTTTCTTGCTCCGGGCCTTGTGCTGTCCATGCAGGAGGAGGCCGGGTATCGTACGGTCTGGCTGGCGGTGCTCTGGGTCCTGTTGCAGGAAGGCATGGGCAATCTGCCTTTTGGTTACGGCGTCGCCTGGTACGGGCTGCTTGTCATTTTTTACATTGTAGGACGCTGGCTTTTCGAGGCCCGTTCCTTTTTGTTCATGTGCCTGCTCGGTGCCGGACTCGGCGTGCTGCACCCGTTGCTTACCTATAGTTTGTCGGCCTTGGCCAATCTGGCTGCGCCGCAGCCCGAGGTTCTTGTCGAAGGCGTTTTGCAGGCCCTCCTGTTCCCGCTGATCTGGGCCGTGGCGGACCGGTCATTCCCAACAAAGCTGAGGCAGGATGTCACACCTTTCTGACAACGGCAGCCAGCATCCTCCCCGGTCAGGCCTGATATTGCTTCAGTCGCTCATCCTCGGACTGTTTTGCCTGTTTGCCATCCGTCTGTGGTATCTCCAGATTCACAGGGGCGAGGATTTTGCCCTCAAGGCCAAAGAGAATCAGCTTCGTCAGGAGGCCATTTTTTCGCCGCGCGGGCTGATTCGTGACCGCAACGGCGACTTGCTGGCTGTGAACGAACCCGCTTACGCGCTCGGCCTTGTCCGGGAAGACTGCAAGGATATTGATGCCACCCTGCATCAGGTAGCCATGTGGACCGGCGGGGATTTCGCCAAATTGAAAAAGCTCTACAGGAAGAACCGCAAGCGGGTGAAGCCGTTCGAGCCGCTCATTCTTGTGCCGGATCTTTCCTTTTCCCAGGTCGCCATTATCGATGCCAACCGGCTGAGATGGCCCGGTCTCGAAGTGCAGGTCCGTCCCCGCAGGCAGTATCGGTACGGCAAGCTTCTCGCGCATGTGCTCGGCTACGTTGCCGAGGCCAACGAAGAGGAAATGGGCAAGCGGCCGGAACTCGCGTTGGGTGATTACGTGGGCAAGCAGGGTATCGAGTTCATGCTTGAGGACCGGATGCGCGGGGTCAAGGGGCTTGCCCAGTACGAGGTGGATGTCACGGGCCGCCGTCTGAAGGAACGTATTCTCAAGCATCCCCGTGCCGGACATGAGATATCCCTGTCCATTGATCTCGGGTTGCAGAAGCTCGCCATGGACTGGCTGTCGGAAGAGGCTGGCGGCGTGGCGGTCATGGACGCCGATACCGGCCAGCTCTGGGCGTTGGCAACGGCTCCGTCGTATGATTCGAATGATTTTTCATCCGGCCTGACCCCGGAACAGTGGGCCGAACTGCGGGACGATCCGCTTTCGCCCATGCAGAATCGCGTCATTCAGTCCGTGTATCCGCCCGGTTCGGTTTTCAAGCACGTGGTGGCCGGGGCCGGTTTGAGCTACGGCATGCTCGATCCCAAGGAGACCGTGAACTGTCTCGGGCAGGTCAAGCTCGGGCGACATGTGTTCCGCTGCTGGCGAAAGGGCGGGCACGGCAAGACCAATCTGAAAAAGGCGCTTGTGCAGTCCTGTGACGTATATTTCTATAAGATGGGTAAGAAGCTCGGCGTCGATCGAATGAGTGATTTTGCAAAGGCCTGCGGTTTCGGCCAGTTGACCGGCATTCGCCTGCCGCATGAAAAAGCGGGCATCATTCCCACCAAGAAATGGAAACGCAGGCGGTTCGGTGAAGGATGGCAGGGCGGCGACAACCTGAATATGTCGATCGGTCAGGGGTACACTCTGGTTACGCCGTTGCAGGTGGCGCGGTTCTTTGCCGGTGTCATCAACGGCGGCAAGCTGCTCAAGCCGCTGCTTCTGAAAGACGAAAAGACCGAGGTGCAGGGGCAGATTCCCTTGAGTCAGGAGCAGCTTTCCCTGCTGGAAACCGCGCTTGTCGAGACCGTTCGGAATGATCGCGGCACCTGTCGCCGCCTCAGGACCAAGGGAGTCATCGTGGGCGGCAAGACCGGCACGGCGCAGGTTGTGCGGCTCACCGACGAACTCAAGAATCTGAAGGACGACGATATTCCGTATAAATACCGGGATCATGGCTGGATGGCCGCCATAGCCGAAAAGGATGGCAGACGGTTTGCCATTGCCGCCCTTGTCGAGCACGGCCTGCACGGTGGCTCCGGTGCCGGACCTGTGGTCAAGGCTGTTATCGATTACCTTTTCCTGAACAAGGTGCGCGTCAAGCCCGAGGCCAGAAAGGCCAAGGCACGAGCGGCTCGCCTTATTACGGTGAATCCGGCAAGGAGTTCCAATGCCCATTGATCGCCGGCTCCTTTTTTATATCAACTGGACCCTGCTCGGCGCGGCCGTCATGCTGTTCCTGTTCGGCGCGCTCAATCTGTATTCCGCCAGCGGGTACCGGCTTGAGGGCGGCATGAACGTGGCTCCGTATTTCCAGAAGCAGCTCGTCTGGGGGCTTATGGGCGTCTGCGGCATGGTCGTGTTCATGTTTTTCGATTACCGGCATCTCAAGACCATGGCGTGGCCCCTGTTCTGGACAACGGTTGCCCTCCTGATAGCCGTCTTTTTCGTGGGCAAGACCATTTATGGAGCACGTCGCTGGCTTGATCTCGGTTTCATGAATTTCCAGCCGTCCGAGCTGGCCAAGATCGCTGTCCTCATCGTGGGCGCGCGTATCCTGTCAAAGGAACGGGAGCCGCTGGACTTCATCCGGCTCGGATATGTGCTCGGTGTGGGACTCATTCTGGCGGGGCCCGTCATCAAACAGCCCGACCTCGGTTCCGGCCTTTCCATAATAATGATATTGGGAGGCATGATCCTTTTCCGGGGTGTCACTCCGCGCGTATTCAAGACCGCGCTTATCGCGATACCTGCGCTGCTGCCGATGTCGTGGTTCTTTCTGCATGACTACCAGAAGCAGCGGATCATGACGTTTCTTGACCCGACTACGGACCCGCTCGGTGCGGGCTATCACATCATCCAGTCGGAGATCGCCATCGGCTCCGGCGGATTCTGGGGCAAGGGATTTCTCGAAGGCACCCAGTCACAGCTCCGCTTTCTCCCGGAACGCCATACCGACTTTGCGGTGGCCGTTTTCGGAGAGGAATGGGGATTTGTCGGGACTATGTTACTTCTTTCACTATTCTGCTTCTTTCTTTACCAGATAGTCGTCATTGCCCGCGATGCGCGGGGCCTTTTCGGGAGCTACCTTGCGGCGGGCGTGTTCTTCTATTTCTTCTGGCAAATCCTTATAAATACGGGTATGGTCCTCGGGCTTATGCCGGTAGTAGGCATCCCCTTGCCGTTTATCAGCTACGGGGGTAGCGCTACGTTGGTAAACTTCTGTCTCGTAGGGCTTGTACTGAATGTTTCAATGCGGCGATTTCTGTTCAAACAGAGTTGACGCGGCATCAGTATCGGTCCTGATCTCATAACTGGATTGTAGGAGCGCGTTTCATGGCGAGAGACGAAATCAATGCGTTTTTGGGGGCCGGAACCAACTATCAGGGAAAACTGCACTTTCAGGGTGCGGTCCGTATCGACGGCAATTTCCGTGGTGAGGTTGTGTCCGACGGAACGCTGGTAGTCGGCCAGGAGGCCGTTGTGGAAGGGCAGATCAAGGTTGGTCAGCTCGTTCTTTCCGGCAATATCCAGGGCGAGGTCGAGGCGAAGAGCAAGGTCGTTCTGCATAAGACGGCCAATTTACAAGGGAACATCAGAACGCCTGTTCTGGTGGTAGAGGAAGGCGCGGTGCTTGACGGACAGCTCTTCATGGGCAGTCTCGACGAAGCGCCCGCAGCGGCGTCTGAAGAGGGCTCCTAGCAGTTTACGGCAGGGTGTGTCGGCATGGCATTTCCGGGGTGTCAAAAGCCAAAAAGGCTTTGACACAATCCGTTAAATTGCGTAATTGGCAGTGACTTTGCGCTAAAATTCACAACCTCTCGGGGGGCATACGGTATGGTATTACCTGACAAAACAATTTTTATCCAAGGAGCAAACTTCCTCATCACGATCTTCGTGTTGAACGTGCTCCTGATCAAACCCATTCGCGAAATCATTAAGAAACGCAAGGGTTTGATGGCTGACCAGCTGGAGAAGATCGAAGGTTTCAACGGCAGTGCCGCGAAGAAGGTCGAGGACTACGAGACCCAACTCGCTGCGGCTCGCAAGGAAGCCAACGAACTCCGCGCCGCCAAGAAGGACGAAGGAACTGCTGAAGAGCAGGCCCTGCTGTCCGAGGCCGGCAAGGAAGCCTCCGGCACCATCCAGGCTGCCCGCGCCGAAATCAAGACGCAGGTTAAGGGTGCCATGGATCAGCTGACCAAAGATGTCGACAAATTCGCGGAAGCCGCCACGGGCAAGATCCTGGGCGCTTAGGCGAGGTAAGGAGGGTTTCATCTTGAAACGGATGTATGTGTTTTTTGCGGTCCTTCTGACCGCCCTGGCTATCTCCTCTGTCGCTTTTGCCAGCGCTGCGGAAGGTCATGCACTCTTCACGGCTGACAACGTGAAGGATTATGGCCTTCGTATCGTCAACTTCATCATCTTCGCCGGTCTGCTGTACAAGTTTGCCGGTGCCAAGATCAAAGAGTTCTTCGTCGGTCGTCGTGACCAGATCAAGCAGGACCTCGATGATCTCCAGACCCGTCAGGTCGAGGCTGAAAAGAAGCTGAAGGAAGTCGAGGCGAGCATCGCCAACATGGCTCAGGAGAAGCAGGAGATCCTCGACGGCGCCAAGGCGCAGGGCGAAGCCATCAAGGCCGCCATCGTCGAGAAGGCTCAAAAGGATGCCGAGGCACTCAAGGAGCAGGCCAAGCGCACTGCTGCCAACGAGGCTCAGGCCGCCATCAAGACCATCCGCGCCGAAATGGCCGACATGGTTGTCGAGGCTGCCGAGAAGCTCGTTGCCGAGAAGCTCAGCGCCGAGGACCACGACAAGCTCGTGGATGACTATTTAACAAAGGTGGTGCTCAATTGACCGGTAACGTAGTTTCCCGCCGCTACGCCAAGGCTTTGTTCGCTATTGGCGCCGCCAAAGGCGAGGCAGACCAGAAGACGTACGGTGAGCAGTTGGTTACGTTGAGCGATTCCATCTCGGAAGCGCCCGAGGCCGTGGAATTCTTCAAGAATCCCTCTTTCTCCAATGAGGAGAAGAAGGCCGTCGTCAATCAGCTCGTTGACAAGCTTTCGGTGGACCCGATGGTCAAGAACTTCTGCGACCTGCTGGCCGATAACGGCCGGGTCGAGCTGCTTCCCGCCATCGCTTCCGATTACAAGGGTATGATGGATGCCGTTTCCGGTGTTCTCTCCGGCGAGCTCATCACCGTGAGCGAACTGAACGAGGAAAGAAAGTCTGCAATCCAGTCCAAGCTGGAAGAGCAGGCCGGCAAGAAATTGGAACTGACCTTTGACACCGACAAGGATATTCTCGGTGGCATCGTTCTCCGTATCGGTGACAAGGTCATGGACGCCAGCCTCAAGGCTCAACTGCAGATTTTGAAGGAAAATATTAAAAGGGGTGAGTAGGGCAATGCAGATCAAAGCAGAAGAAATCAGCAAAATCATTCAGGACCAGATTCAGAACTATGAGTCTCGTGTTGAAATGAGCGAGACCGGTACCGTCCTCTACGTAGGTGACGGTATTGCTCGCGTTCACGGCGTTGAGAACGTCATGGCCATGGAGCTGCTGGAATTCCCCGGCGGCCTGAAGGGCATGGTGCTCAACCTTGAAGAAGATAACGTCGGTGTCGCCCTGCTGGGTTCCGATACCGGTGTTAAGGAAGGCGATCCGGTCAAGCGTACCGGTCAGATTTACTCCGTCCCGGTCGGCGACGCCGTTATGGGCCGTGTTGTGAACCCCCTTGGTGAGCCCCTCGACGGTCTGGGACCGATCGAAGCTTCCGAGACCCGTCCGGTCGAGCTGAAAGCTCCCGGCATCATCGCCCGTAAGTCCGTTCACGAGCCCTGCTACACCGGTCTCAAGGCTATTGACGCCATGACCCCGGTTGGCCGCGGCCAGCGCGAACTCGTCATTGGTGACCGCCAGACCGGTAAGACCGCTGTCTGCGTCGACGCCATCCTCGCCCAGAAGACCACCGACGTGCATTGCTTCTACGTCGCCATCGGTCAGAAGAAAGCATCTGTTGCTCTGGTTGCCGACATTCTCCGTCAGCACGGCGCAATGGAATACACCACCATCGTTTCTGCTACCGCTTCCGAGCCCGCACCGTTGCAGTTCATCGCTGCATACACCGGCGCAACCATGGCAGAATTCTACCGTGACAACGGCAAGCACGCCCTGATCTGCTACGATGACCTTTCCAAGCAGGCCACCGCTTACCGCGAAATGTCCCTCCTGCTTCGTCGTCCTCCGGGCCGTGAAGCATTCCCGGGTGATGTCTTCTACCTCCACTCCAGACTGCTGGAACGTTCCTGCAAGGTTAACGATGGCCTCGGCGCCGGTTCCCTGACCGCCCTGCCCGTCATCGAAACCCAGGCCGGTGACGTCTCCGCGTTCATTCCGACCAACGTTATCTCCATTACCGATGGTCAGATCTACCTGGAGCCCAACCTGTTCCTTTCCGGTGTCCGTCCGGCCATTAACGTCGGTCTCTCCGTCTCCCGAGTCGGTGGTTCCGCACAGATCAAGGCCATGAAGCAGGTCGCCGGTACTCTGCGTCTCGACCTCGCCCAGTACCGCGAGCTCGCAGCATTCGCATCGTTTGGTTCCGACCTCGACAAGGCAACCCAGGAAAAGCTGAACCGCGGTGCCCGCATGGTTGAGCTCCTGAAGCAGCCTCAGTACAAGCCGCTGACCGTTCAGGAACAGGTTGCTGTTCTGTACGCCGGTACCCGCGGTTTCCTGGACGAAGTTCCGGTTGAAGCCGTTATCAAGTTCGAGGCAGAATTCCTCGAATTCATGAACAATGCAAAGTCCGCCGTTCTCGACTCCATCGCCGAGAAGGAAAAGATTGACGACGCAGTCGAAGCTGACCTCAAGGCAGCCATCGAAGAGTTCAAGAAAGGCTTCAGCGCTTAACTAAGGGGTAACGAATGGCTTCGTTAAGAGACGTCCAAAATCAGATTGTTGGCGTCAAGAAAACCAAGCAGATCACCAAGGCCATGAATATGGTGGCCTCGGCAAAACTGCGCAACGCACAGGAGCGTATTGAACGCTTCCGTCCGTATGCGGACAAGTTTTACGAGATGCTGGGAGACTTGGCAGCCGGCGCTGACGAATCGGTACATCCGCTGCTGGAAGTCCGGGACGAAGTGAAAACCGTGGGTATCATGGTGACCACTTCAGATCGCGGCCTTTGCGGCGCGTTCAATGTCAATATTATCAACAAGGCCATGAAATTGGCCGCAAAATGCGCTTCCGAAGGCAAGGCCGTCAAGCTGTACTGCATTGGCAAAAAGGCCCGTGACGCCTTCAAGAAGACGGACTACGAAATGGTGATGGCGGAAGCCGACGCCATGAGCAAGTTCGACTTCACTCTGGCTGCCACCGTAGGTAACGAGCTTATCTCCGGTTACATCGCTGGCGAGCTGGACGAAGTGCACGTCGTGTTCGGTGAATTCCAGAGCATGGCAAAACAGCCTCCGGTCGATCTCACCGTGCTGCCCATGGCCGCACACGAGACCGAAGAAGGCACCGAAGAAAGCGGTGCCGGAGACTATTTGTACGAACCGTCCGTCGAGGGACTGCTGGCCGAGCTTCTGCCTCGGTTCATCAAGGTCCAGGTTTATCGCGGCCTGCTTGACACCTCGTGCTCCGAGCACGCGGCTCGTATGGCGGCCATGGATAACGCCACAAAGGCGTGTGATGAACTCACGGACACCCTGACCTTGCTCTTCAATAAGACAAGGCAGGCCGCCATTACTGGCGATCTCATGGACATTGTCGGCGGCGTGGAAGCGCTGAAAGGATAAAAGGGGGCTATGAAAAATGGCTAATACTGGTAAAATCGTTCAGGTAATCGGCGCCGTTGTCGACGTCGAATTTGCCGAAGGGAATCTTCCCTACATTCTGTCTGCGTTGGAGATTAAAAACCCCAACAATACCGACGCTCCGATCCTGATCTGCGAAGTTGCGCAGCATCTGGGCGACAACGTCGTACGCACCATCGCCATGGACGCTACCGAAGGTCTCGTCCGCGGCATGGAAGCAGCTGACCTCGAATCTCCGATCACCGTTCCTGTTGGTTCCGGCTCTTTGGGCCGCATCATGAACGTTGTCGGCGAGCCCGCTGATGAAATGGGCCCGGTCCCCTGCGAAAAGCGTCTCCCCATTCACCGTGAAGCCCCCGCCTTCACCGAGCAGTCCACCAAGGTTGAGCTGCTCGAAACCGGTATCAAGGTCGTTGACCTGCTTATCCCCTTCCCGAAGGGTGGTAAGATGGGCCTCTTCGGCGGCGCCGGTGTCGGCAAGACCGTTATCCTGATGGAAATGATCAACAACATCGCCAAGCAGCACGGTGGTATCTCCGTGTTCGCAGGTGTTGGTGAGCGTACCCGTGAAGGTAACGACCTCTACCACGAAATGAAAGACGCGGGCGTCCTCGAGAAAGCCGCGTTGGTTTACGGCCAGATGAACGAGCCTCCGGGAGCCCGTGCTCGTGTTGCTCTGACCGCACTGACCTGCGCTGAGTACTTCCGTGACGAAGAAGGACAGGACGTGCTGCTCTTCGTTGATAACATCTTCCGCTTCACTCAGGCAGGCGCAGAGGTCTCCGCACTTCTCGGCCGCATGCCTTCCGCAGTTGGTTACCAGCCGACTCTGGGTACTGACCTTGGTGGCCTTCAGGAGCGTATTACCTCCACCAACAAGGGTTCCATTACCTCTGTCCAGGCTGTTTACGTCCCTGCTGATGACTTGACTGACCCCGCACCGGCTACCACCTTTGCTCACCTTGACGGTACGCTCGTTCTGTCCCGTCAGATTGCAGAGCTCGGTATCTACCCCGCTGTTGACCCGCTCGACTCCACTTCCCGTATCCTCTCTCCCGAGGTTCTGGGTGAAGAGCACTACGCAACAGCTCGTGAAGTTCAGTCCGTGCTCCAGAAGTACAAGGACCTTCAGGACATCATCGCCATTCTCGGTATGGACGAACTGTCCGACGATGATAAGCTGACTGTTGCTCGCGCCCGTCGCGTACAGCGCTTCCTGTCTCAGCCGTTCCACGTTGCTGAGGTCTTCACCGGCGTTCCCGGCGTGTACGTCAAGACCGAGGACACCGTTCAGGCCTTCCGCGACATTCTCGACGGCAAGTACGATGACCTGCCCGAGCAGGCCTTCTACATGTGCGGTGCGATCGAGGAAGCCATAGAGAAAGCCAAGCAGTAAGCGAGGTAACCAATGGCCAATACTCTGAAACTCGAGATTGTCACTCCCGACCGCAAGGTACTGTCGGAAGAAGTGGAATATGTGGGGGCCCCCGGTCTCCTCGGTGAGTTCGGTGTTCTGCCGAGCCACGTTCCCTTCCTGTCCGCACTGGGAATCGGCAACCTCCATTATAAACAAGACGGTAAGGCGCATTATGTCTTCGTCGCAGGTGGATTTGCCGAAGTCAGCAACGACCAGGTCACTATTCTGGCCGAGGTTGCTGAAAAGGCAGTCGACATCGATGTGGACCGCGCTGCTAAGGCTAAGGACCGCGCTGAACAGCGTGCTTCCGCAGCCAAGGAAAAGATCGACGCAGCCCGTAATCAGGCTGCTCTGCGTAGGGCCATCGCGCGCATCAGCTGCCAGACGAGCGGCAAAGATGCCGGCACCTGCTAGCAGGATCTGATCCTACACCCTGATACAAGAGGGGCAGACTCGTGAGAGTCTGCCCCTTTTTCGTTGCCAATTTTCAGAGACGGTGGGGTTTGTTTTACATGGAATGATTGGAAGGCGAGAGCGTGGGCTTTTTTGGGGAATACTTTACCGGTCGGAAAGAGCGAGCTTGATGCCCAAAGAAATTAACACAGAACCCAGCAGACGATCCAGCCAGACACGCAGGGGGCGGCTTTGGCGCAATTTGTCGCTCAGTCTGTCACTGACGAGAATTAGTGGAGGTTCCACAAAGGCCGCCACAAAGATAATCAGGAAGCCGTGCAGCATGAATTGCGCCCATGCCGGTCCGCTTCCCGGAACGACGAATTGGGGCAGGAAAGCGAGGAAAAAGGTCGCGACCTTGGGGTTGAGCAAGTGCACGATAGCGCCCTGCCGAAAGATCGAGGCAGTATCCTGAGGCTTGCCTCCCTCTTTTATCAGCATGGAATCGCCGTTTGATCGCAAGGCCTGTATGCCCAGCCAAGCGAGGTAAATCACCCCGACCCATTTGATTACGGTAAATACGGTGGCCGAGGTGGCTATGATGGCAGTCAGGCCCAAGGCGGCAAGCAAGACCTGCCCGCATGCGCCGGTCCAGATGCCGAGCATGGCAGCGGTTCCGGCTTTCCTCCCTCCCTTGATCGTATGACCGAGTATGTAGGCCATGTCAGGGCCGGGAGAGATGTTGAGCAGCAGGGCGGCAGCCAGAAACGTAGTCCAGTGAGTCATTGAGTAATCAAACATAATGAATAGGAATATAGGTATCGTCGGATATAGGCCAATACCTTTTGCGTCATGATGTAGGAATCCGCATGCCTGTCCAGCGGAGTCGTGGATATGCCCGGTGAATCCGATGACCGTCAGCGGTCAGAAGTCGAGCTTCGTGACCTTGCCCGTTTTTTTCTTTCGACGGCCTCCGGCGGCAGGTGTATCTCCCAACTCGTCCACATTGAACCCGGCAGTCGGGGCGGGGCGTTCTTTTTCTGAAGGTGGCGGCGCGGTGGAGCCTGAAAGCTCGTCCACATTGAAGGTTGTTCCGTTTTTTTTCCTGCTTTTCTTGGCCTTTGGTTTTTCACTCATTTTATCGACATTGAAAACATTGCCGGAAGGGGGGTTCTTTCTATGCTCTTGTGGAGTGGGCTCGTCCACTGCGTAGTTTGTAGCATCAACATCATAGGCGGTTTCGGTTGACCGTGATTTCGACTTGGGTGTGTGGGAAGGAGGAATTCGGTTTCGGGCATCATTGAGCCGTTTTTTGGCAGTGTGGTTTTCCGGGTCGAGTTCGAGGACGTGTTCAAAATAGGGCTCTGCGTCGTCGTATTGGCGCATGTCGAGAAAGAGTGAACCGACATTGAGGGCGGCGCCGATGCTCCCCTTGTAGAATTCGGGATCAAGGGAGAGTGCCTGTTCAAAGGATTTCATGGCGGTCGTGCGTTCGTTGCCTTCCCAGTAGGCCAGCCCCATGTTGTAATGGATGATCGGATCGTCAGGCGCGATTGTTAGCGCTTTCATATAGACGTCAACCGCTTCCTTCCATTGTCCTTCGCCACGCAGAATGATGCCGAGGCGGTTGAAATGAATAAGGTCGTCACGGCTGAGAACCCGCTTCGAGTCTATGGCGCGGTTGAGGTATTTGATGGCGAGATTGGGGGCTACCGGCGCAACGGCATCCGCGATACGTTCTGTGAGGTCGCCGACCATACTGAGTTGCTCGGCCTCTGCGACCTCCATGCTTTTGTCGAGATACGCTTCGGCTTCAGCCTGTTCATTGCGGCGTAGATGCTCTTCTGCAATGTCGATTTTCCGCTCCGGGTTGAGTGGGCTGATTTCATCGAGTTGTTTCATGTAGCCCAGTGCCCGGTCATGGTCCATGTCCTTGAAGGCCGCAGCCAGCTTGATGAGCGGGGCCATGAAAATGGGTTTGCTTTCGTGGGCGGCTATGTATGCCTGCATGGCCTTGTCGGTCTCGCCTATTCCCATGAGCGCGTCTCCGCGCATGGCAAGGCCGCGGGCGCTGTCCGGTTTGAGTATGAGGATGCGGTCCGTGACTTCCAGAGCCTCATCAAAGTTGTCGTCAGCCAGAAATGCAGCGCACCGGTCCATCTGGCGTTTGAGTTCGGACGGCGGGTTGATGGTGGCCGCCAGTTCTTCGATCACCTTGTTGGCGGATGCCGGCTTGACCAGTACCCGGCTGACTCCGAGTTCAAAGAAATAGGCCACGGTTTCAAGCGTGGCTTTCCACGTCAGGACGATCATGCGAATGCCCGGAAATTCGCGGCTCAGGCGAATGATGAAATCCGTGGTCGGACGTTCTCCGAGCATGCGTTCAACAAAGAGGATGCAGGGGATATTGTTGTCCCGGAGTTCAAGACATTTGACCAGGGCCTGTTCGGGCTGGGAGAAGGGGAAAAGGAGCTCGCCCTTGAGGCCTATGACGCGGGAGACGATGTTCCGCAGGGCACGGATGAACACCGAGTCGTCAGATAGGTAGACGATGACGCCCCCTTCTTCCTCAAGGAAGTTGCGTACGATGGAGTCGTACTGTTGTCCCGGCATGGTTACCTCTGTTTGTGACAGACCGCCGAAAGAACGGTCCTTACTATTTTCCACTTTACGTGAATTGTGTGAAGCGGGTCAAGGCGAGGCAAAAAAACACCCCCTCCACCGGAAGGCAGAGGGGGCGCGATTGTGGTCGGGAAGGCGTGGAATGGTTATGATGTCGCCTTTTCAATGGCGTCGAGCTTGCGTTTTGCCGTTGTGTTGCGGGGATTCAATGCGAGCGCATTGGTGAAAAAAATGCGCGCCTTGTCGAATCTTCTCGCTTCCATGTAAATGCCACCCATGTTCATGGATGCGCCCTCGCTGTGTTTGTAGAATTCGGGATTCTTTTCCAACGCGATGTCAAAGCTCTTGGCGGCCATTTTCAGTTCTTTGCCGTCGTAGTAGGCCATTCCCATGTTGTAATGGAGACCTTCGTCGTCAGGCGAGATATCGAGCGCGCGGGTGTAGTTGTCGATGGCTTCACGCCATTTCCCCTGACCGCGGAGAGCTATGCCCAGTTTGTTGAACAGGGTGAGATCGTCCTTTGTCAGATTGTTGCCCTTGCTCTCGATGACTTTGGCGAGGTATTTCTCCGACATGCTGGGGGAAGCCTGACCCACGGCATCCGAAATCCGTTCAGCCACGGAACTGACCATGCTCATGGCTTCCTGCTTCGCTGATTCCAAGGCCAAATCGAAGTACTTTTCCGCGCGTCCCATCTCCTTGCGTTCCACATACACCTTGCCGATGTTTGTTTTGCGGTCCGTGTTGAGCGGGCTGAGGCGATCAAGCTTTTTCAGGTATTTCAGGTATTCTTCCTGATTGACGTCCTTGTAGGCGTTGGCGAGTTTCTTGAGCGGTTCAAGGTAAAGGCGTGAGCTTTCGTGTGCCAGCAGATAGCTTTTGATGGCGTCGTCGCGTTTGCCCGCATCGAGAAAGACGTCTCCGCGCAGCATGAGTCCGGCAGGACTGTCCGGCTTGATTTTCAGAATCTTGGTGCTGACATCAAGGGCTTCCTTGAGTTTGCCTGCGGCAAGGAAGCGTTTGCCCAGTCCCATGTACTCGCTCAGTTTGCCCTGAGGCTTGATGGTGAACGCCATCTTTTCGATAATATTGTTCATGGATGCGGGCTTGGAGATGACGTTGTTAACCCCGATCTCATAGAAATAGGCGATGTTTTCGCGTTTGGTTTCGCCCACGAGCACAATGATGCGTAAGTCGGGCAAAAGCCGCTTCATGGTGATGATGGTGTCGGTGCTGGGGCGGCCTGCGATATATCGTTCAATGAAGACGACGGATTCGGTTTTGTTCTTTGTGTTTTCCTGAATTTTCTTCAGGCCGGTCTGGACGTTTTCATAGGTATTGAGGTTGTCGCGCCGGGTGCCGGTGATCTTGTGGATGGTACTCGCGAGCATCTTCTTGAAGATGGCGTCCTCACTGATGAGAACCACGGTTCCGTGTCGCTTTTCAAAGTAGTCGTATACTATGGAATCGTATTTTTTGTCCGCCATTGATATCCTCTGGAACGATCATGCGCCGTTGTCGTCGCACGGTATGGTTTGCAGTACTGTTGTTCCCTGTCCGGGAGTTATATTTCGGATGCAGGGAAAATGCTATTAGAATAACTACGGGTAAATCACGCGACGCGGTTACAGGGCCAGATAATCGCCTTGAGCCGGTAACAGCACTTTCAGCCCATCGATATTCTTGGTCCTTGCCAGTATCTCCCGCTCCTGTTCGTGCCGAACAGTGCGCGTGACATGAACCATTGCCAGAGTGTGCGCTCCGGCGGTTTTGGCGAATTCGACGGATGAATCAACGGTCCCGTGTCCGGGGACGGTCTTTTCCAGTGAAAAGGATTCATGGATTATCAGATCACATCCGGCGGCCAACCGGGTCGTGGCGTCCGTGGGCCTGCCGTCACCGGAGTAGAATACTGAGTGTTCCGCGTTGTTCAGGCGAATGGCGAGACACGGCATGGAATGGTCGCTCATTGCGAAATCCAGCTTGAAATCGCCGAGATGAATCTCTTCGCCGGGAGTGCATTCCAGAAAATACAAGTCGAATTTCGCTTTTGCCATGACATTGGAATATGCCAATTCCATGAGCTTTTTTATTCGACTTTCCACACCGGGTTGCCCGAGAATCGTTAACGGTTTGGTGCGTTGTTCTTCCACTGACCGGACGAGGAGTGCCGGGATGCCGAAATAATGATCTCCGTGAAAGTGGGATATGTACAGCGCATCCAGTTTAAGCGGATTCCGTGCCGCACACCAGAAAGCGGAAGCGGCAGTGAATCCGCAATCGAGCAGGATTGAAGTGGAGTCGGATTCGGCAAGGATGCTGGTATTGGCAAGTTTCTCGTCAAAAGCCTCGCCAACGCCTGCGAAGGTTATTCGCATGTATGCTCTCCGGTGAAGACGTTCATCGCCTGTGCAGTATCGCCGTAAACAGGCTGGCAGGCAAGGGAGAATTTTCTGGCGGGAAAGCGTGGGAGCAAGGATGAGAAAAGGCCTGCCGCGAGTTGCGGCAGGCCTGTAAGGGGTGTGGTAAAAATGTCGATTATTTCCCGAGCAGTACGGAACCGACCTTGCTGAGGGCGTCCTTGAGGGTCTCGTCATCCACGGCGTAGGAAAAGCGGATGCATTTGTCGTCGCCGAAGGCCGAGCCGGGAACCAGTGCGACGCCGACTTCTTCGAGAATCTTCGTGCACATGGCTGCGGAGTCGGGAGCGTCTTCCGTGTAGAATTTGTCGAGTACCGGGAAAAGGTAGAATGCGCCGTCCGGCTTGGGACATTCCGCGCCCCAGCCGGTGATGATTTCGTAGGCGAGATCACGGCGGCGGACAAAGGATTTCTTCATCTCGTCAACGATGTCCCATGACCCGTTCAGCGCGGCCAGCGCGGCCTTCTGGGTGATGGAGTTGATGTTGGATGTGGACTGGCCCTGAATCTTGGACATGGCCTTGACCAGCTCTTCGTGTGCCAGAGCGTACCCTACGCGCCATCCTGTCATGCAGAACGACTTGGAGAGTGCGCCCACGATGGCGATGGTTTCGGGATGGGCTTCCCATACCTTCGCAAGGGAAGCGGGTTCTGCGGGAGCGTATACGAGGCGGTCATACACTTCATCGGAGATGATGAAGATGTCGTGTTCCCGTGCCCATTGGGCAATGGCTTCAAGCTGTGCCTGAGTATAGCAGCACCCTGTCGGGTTGGACGGGGAATTCAGGATGAGGACGCGGGTCTTGTCCGTGCGGACGGCCTCAAGCCCTTCCAGAGTGACGAGATAATCCTCTTCCGCCGTGGTGGGTACGAACACGGACACGCCTTCGGTGAACTGGACCATGGCGGGATAGCTGACCCAGTACGGAGCCGGAATGAGTATTTCTTCTCCCGGGTTTACCAGGGCCATGAGCAGATTGTAGAGAACCTGTTTGCCGCCGTTGCTGATAATGGTGTTGTCGCCGCAGGTCTTTGCCCCGTAAAACTTGGTGTAGTAGTTTGCGACGGCATCGCGCAGTTCGGGAATGCCGGGGACCGGCGTGTAACGGGTGAACCCGTCGTCCATGGCGGCCTTGGCTGCATCGCAGACGTGCTGCGGGGTGCCGAAATCAGGCTGCCCTACTGCCAGACTGATGATTTCACGCCCCTGGGCGCGGAGTTCCTGTGCCTTGGCATTGACGGCCAGGGTCGCAGACGGTTTGATCTGTGCCAGTCGTTCGGAAGTTCGCATCGGTTCTCTCTCGAAAGGTTTATGGTTGGAGTGGTCCGCTGTCTGCCCGCATAGCCCAATTTTTTCGGGAGGTAAATTTGTTTTACGCGGTGGAGGAGATGAACGGGCGACAGTTTTTCTGATGCGTCACATTTTCCGGCCTCTCCGGTATATTGCGTACATGCTTTTATTATCTTGCGCCGTTGTTTGTCCCGGCTTTCAAAATGGGTTATGTAGAAAATCCGTGGGTTCGCTGCATGGGCAGAGATGTGAAGGCCGCAACCTGGAGACCGCATGCTGTTTTTCCGTTGGAAATGGGGAATAGTCACGACAGTGTTCCTGCTCACTGCGCTGACCTTTTCTCCTGCCCTCGCACAGACCGGACAGCTGGCATCGAGTGTGGCTCCTTTTTCAATAAGCGCCACGGAACGAGCATGGCTCGATGCACATAGAGATGTGCGTGTCGGGTTGTGGATCGATACTCCTCCCATCCTTTTTCGTGGCAAAGACGGGCAGTTTCAGGGAATAATCGTCGATTATATGGATGTCATTTTCGGCAAGCTCGGAGTGAAGCCGCGTCCGTTGCAGGCTTCCAGCTTTACGGCCCTTTGGGAGTTGGCCAAGGCGGGTGAAGTGGACGTTGTGGCCGCTGTTGTCCACTGTCAGGATCGCGCAGGGGACATGCTCATGTCCAGAACCTATCTTTCCCTGCCTGTTGTCGTGGTGACGCGCACCGATTATCCGTTTATTGCGGGCCTTGACGATCTTGGGGGGAAGATCGTGGCCATGGAGCCGGGGCATGTGGCTCATTCCCGTATTCCCGGAGATTATCCCGAGATCAAGGTGCTGCCCGTCGGGGGGGCAAAGATGGGCCTTCAGGCCGTCCGGTCCGGCAGGGCGGATGCGTATGTCGTGTCGGAAGCCGTTATTTCCTATCTGGCCAGAACAGGGAAGTTCCCTGATATCCGTATCGCCGCCTATACTGAGTATTCATGCCGTTTGTCCGTGGGAGTCCGCAAGGACTGGCCAGTGCTCAAACGGATGATCGACCGTGCGTTGACATCCATGACCGATCAGGAACGCAGGTCCATTCTCGACCGCTGGACCGTATTCAGGGATGAGAGATGGGTGGAGCGGCCGTATTTCTGGCGTATAACCTTCACGATCCTGTTTGTGGCTGTGACACTTATAGGGCTGGTTTCCTTTTGGAACAGGCGGCTGGCCAGCGAAATCCGGCTCAGGGAAAAAGCCGAGCAGGAACTTCGTCGTGCCAATGAAACCAATACGCTGGTCATCGAATCCGCAGACATCATTATCGTGGGGCTTGATTATTCAGGGAATGTGCGCCTGTTCAACAGGGCGGGGGAAAGAATCACCGGCTATTCGCGTGAGGAGATTCTCGGCAAGAACTGGTTTGAACTGATTGTCCCAAAGGAACGCTTTCCCTACGTGTGGGAAGAGTTCAATCGGTTGCAGAGTGAAGGGAGTGAAGACGCTCCCGAGACATTTGAGAGTCCCATCCTCACGAAGGATGGCGAAATGCGCCACATTCTTTGGAGAAATTCTTCCGTAAGCGATGAAAACAAGGATCTTGTCTCCATTTCCTTTGGTGCGGACATAACAAAACGGGTTCGCGCACAGGAGGAATTGCGCCTGACCCAGTTTGCCATAGACAACGCCGCGGTCGGTATCTTCCGCGTGCGTCCGTCCGGGCATATCGTTTATGCCAATCGCGCAGCCTCGAACATGCTCGGATTCACCCGGGGAGAACTCAGGCGGAAGATTGTCCCCGAGGTTGTTCCCGGCATTTCAAGGGAGCGGTGGCCGAAGTTCTGGGATCGGCTCAAGTACAATCAGATGCTCGTTTTCGAACAGACTGTCCGCAGGCGGGACGGCATGGTGATACCTGTCGAGGTCACTGCCTACTATCTCATGTTCAAGGGCACGGAACTGGCTATCGGCTTCTTCTCGGATATCTCGGAACGCAAGCGGGTGGAGACCCTTCGCGAGGACGTGGAGCGCATGGTTCGGCACGATCTGCGGTCGCCGACCCTTGCCGTCCAGACCCTGTTCAAGCTTTTCGACAAGGCGGAGAACCTCACGGACGATCAGCAGGAGCTTTTGGAGAGCGTGATGAAGGCCAGCCGCCGGATGCTCAATATTATCGATATGTCCCGCGCCCTGTTCAAGATGGAGGCCGGAACCTACAAGATGCGGCCGGAGACGGTCGATCTGCTTTCGATCATGGATTCGGTCATCAAGGATATCTCGCCTCTTCTGCGTTTCAGGAAGATCGGCGTGAGCGTCAACGTGGAAGGGCAATCTATTGAGGCCGAGAGTGTTTTCATGATTCAGTCCGAAGGTATGCTCTGTTACGCCCTGCTGGCCAATCTCATCAAGAATGCAGCCGAGGCTTCGCCCGAAGGCGGCATGGTGACGGTGAACATGAGTACTGCCGACGAGCATGTAATTACCGTCCACAATGACGGGGTCGTCCCCGATTCCATCAGGAAAACCTTTTTCGACAAGTACGTTACGTCCGGCAAGGACCAAGGCACCGGACTGGGAACGTACACCGCCCGCCTCATCACGCTTACTCTTGGCGGGAAAATCCATTTTTCCTCATCCGAAGGCGAAGGCACGACCCTCCAGATTTCGTTGCCTGAAAATTCCGAGACTGATTCCTAGTTGGCGATCTGGCGCGAGGCCAGCAACCACGCGGGTTCCTGCCGTTTCTGTCCCAAAAATATAATTTTGGCTGGCTTTTTAGCACCCGGTTCTGTAGTCTAGACATTCTCTAGCGCCAACATTTCCTTGCAGTGTGCGGTTGGACGAAAACGTTTTATTTCAAGTGTTTATATGAGGTCTCTTTATGCCCAAACTTAAAATGCCTGCCCGTCTTCCTGAGCCGATCATCAACGAAAACGCCAAGATAGTTCTTGAGCGGAGGTATCAGCGAAAGGATACTGACGGGGTTGTGTACGAAACTCCCAAGGAGCTCTTCTGGAGGGTGGCTTCGGCCATTGCCGAGGAAGAGGGCAAGTACGAAAAATCCAGCTGCAAACCTGCGGCTCTGGCGCGTGAATTTTATGACCTCATGACCTCGTACAGGTTCCTGCCCAATTCTCCCACGCTCATGAACGCGGGAACCGGCCTCGGACAGCTTGCCGCCTGTTTCGTGCTGCCTGTCGAGGATACCATCGAAGGCATCTTCGACGCGGTGAAGCATGCGGCCATGATCCACAAGTCCGGCGGCGGCACCGGCTTTTCCTTTTCCCGGCTGCGAGCCAAGGAGTCCGTTGTCGGTTCCACCGGCGGTGTCGCTTCCGGCCCGTTGTCTTTCCTGCGGATTTTCAACTGCGCCACCGAACAGATCAAGCAGGGAGGCACCCGGCGCGGGGCCAACATGGGCATCCTGCGTGTGGATCATCCCGACATCATGGATTTCATCAAGGCCAAGGAGCGCGACGGCGAACTGAACAATTTCAACCTTTCCATCGCCCTGACAGAAAAGTTCATGCGCGCAGTGGAAAAGAAGGAGAATTTCGACCTTGTCGCTCCCAACTCCGGCGAGAAGGTCGGGGAACTGAACGCCCGCGACGTGTTCAACATCCTCGTGAACAAGGCGTGGGAATCTGGCGACCCCGGCATCGTCTTTCTTGATCGCATCAACCGGGACAACCCCACCCCGAGTCTCGGCGAAATCGAATCCACCAATCCCTGTGGCGAGCAGCCGCTGCTGCCGTATGAAGCGTGCAACCTCGGCTCCATCAACCTCGGCAAGTGCTTTGCCAAGGGCAAAAACGGTCATGATTCCGAAATCGACTGGGATGAACTCAAGCGGATCGTGCACCTGTCGACCCGTTTCCTCGACAACGTCATCGACGCATCCATCTATCCGCTTCCGCAGATTACCGAGACGGTCGGGAAGAACCGCAAGATCGGGCTGGGTATCATGGGCTGGGCCGACCTGCTGTATCAACTGAAGATTCCCTACAACTCCCAGTCCGCCGTGGATTTGGCCGAGCGTGTCATGAAGTTCGTGCATGACGAGGCCCGGAGTGCGTCCAAGCAGCTCGCTGCCGAGCGCGGCGCATTCCCCACATATGCGGAATCCATTTTCGGCGAGGCCAATCTCGGTCCCTACCGCAACGCCACCACCACGACCATTGCACCCACGGGCACGCTGTCCATCATTGCGGGCTGTTCGTCCGGCGTGGAGCCGCTTTTTGCCTTGAGTTTCGTGCGTAACGTCATGGACGACGACAAGCTCGTTGAGACCAACCCGTTTTTCGAGACCGCGCTCAAGGATGCGGAAGCCTACTCCGCCAATCTCATGGAGGAGATAGCCAAGGTCGGTTCCATCCGCAAGATGGAGAACCTGCCCGAGGAAATCCGGCGTATCTATGTCACGTCCATGGACATCGAGCCGATCTGGCATCTCAAGATGCAGGCCGCTTTCCAGAAATACACTGACAATGCGGTGTCCAAGACCGTGAACCTGCCCAGCGAGGCCACCAAGGAAGATATCTGGGATATCTACTGGAAGGCTTACGAATACGGCTGCAAGGGCGTCACCGTGTACCGTGACGGCAGCAAGACGTCGCAGGTCCTGTGTACCGGGGACAGCGACAAGAAAAAGGACGAGAAGGCCGATTCCTCGGTCGTCAAGGACCGCCCGGATGTCATTTACGGGTTCACCCAGAAGATTTCCACCGGTCTGGGCGAGCTGTTCCTGACGGTCAACGAGATGAACGGCAGGCCGTTCGAGGTGTTTGCCACCATCGGCAAGTCCGGCGGTTCCATCACGGCAAAGGCTGAGGCCATCGGGCGTCTTGTTTCCCTTGCCCTGCGCTCCGGTGTCGAGGTCCGGGAAATCGTGAAGCAGCTTAAGGGGATCGGCGGCGAGAACCCGAAGTTCATGAAAAAGAAACTGGTCAAGTCCATTCCGGACGCCATCGCCTATGTGTTCGAGTCTCGTTACCTTCAGGGGGACCATGTGGATGTTGAAACCGCCTCCCTCAGCCGGGAACTGTGCCCGGACTGCGGACAGCCGCTCGTTTTCGAGGAAGGGTGCCATATCTGCAAGTCCTGCGCGTATACCAAGTGCGGCTGATTCGCCACATGGTTTGATGTGTGAAAATGACCCGGAGGCTGATGCCGCCGGGTTTTTTTCGGTGTTTAATCCTCCGCATTGACGCAGCCCCGTTACCGACAGTAAAGTGCCGCCAGTTTTTACCACTCAGCTTTCACATGGAGAATGCATCAATGTACTGGATTGCTTTTGGCGACATACACGAGAGCACTGTCATGCTGGAGTCCATTCCGGAACTGGCGGGTGCCGAAGCCGTGATAATCACCGGGGACATAACCAATCGGGGAAGCCGTGAATCCGTGGAGTCCGTGATCCGTGCTGTGGAGGCGGTCAACCCGCGCATTCTGGCTCAGCCGGGGAATATGGACACCGAAGCGGTTCAAGGCTACCTTTGCGAACGGGACATGGATATCCATCTCAAGGTGCGCGAGCTTGCTCCCGGCGTCGGCCTCATGGGTGTGGGCCTGTCCACCCCCACTCCGTTCGGCACCCCCGGTGAAGTGCCGGAGGAAACGCTCGGCAAATGGCTGGATGAAACCCATGCCGCAGCCGCAGGCTTTGACCGACTGGTGGTCGCCATACATGAGCCGCCGCGCAACTCGAAACTGGACATGATCGGGGCCGGACAGCATGTCGGCAGTGCTGCGGTCCGTGCGTTCATCGAGCGCGCACAGCCGGACGTGGTGCTGACCGGGCATATTCATGAATCCCGCGCCGTGGACATGATCGGCAATACCCCGGTCATCAATCCCGGCATGCTGGCTGGCGGCGGATACATTCGGATTGAACTGGCGGACGGGGAACTGTCGGCTGAACTGTTGAGTGTGTAATGAGCAAGATCGGATTCATCTGGGTCGGTAAATTGAAAGAGTCCTTCTCAAAGGACGGCTGTGCCCTGTACTGGAAAAAGCTGTCGCGTTTTTTCAAGCTCGATGAGGCCATGGTCAAGGACGCTCCCGGCAAGCTGCCGCCCGCTGACAAGAACAGGAAGGAAGGCGAGGGCATACTCGCCAAGCTCAAGCCGGGTGACGTGCTCATCATTCTGGATGAACACGGCGACCGGCTCACGTCCCGGGAGCTGGCCAAGCGGGTCCGGAAGTGGACCGACGCGCCGAATCAGCGCCCCGTATTCGCCATCGGCGGCCCGTTCGGGCTGTCGGACGAGGTCAAGAAGGCCGCACGGCACAAGATACGCCTCAGCGACATGACGCTGCCGCACGAACTGGCGCGCCTGCTCCTGCTCGAACAGCTCTACCGGGCCGGGACCATACTCAAAAACATGCCGTATCATCACGACTGACGGAGACAAATATGCTTGATGTTGCTTACCTGGAACGCGTGGCCCACTACTTTGAAAGCGGTGACTGCAAATTCGAATTCGACAATGGCGAAGAAGATCGCAAGCTGCTTATCCTCGATTTTCTCGAACACCTCATGGATCTGGGCGAACAGGCTGACGAACTGGCCACCAAGCTCATCTTCAAGGACGCCTATGCCTCGATGACCAGTGAAGAAGGCGTTGAAAAGGCGCTTGCGGAAGAGAAGTCGAACGGAGAATAGCCCGTCGTTGAAGAGAGAAAAGGCTGTCATTGAATGGCGGCGTCCGCCTGTTCCGGTGAACGCTGACTGTTCCCGTGGATTCTCCAGTTCCGCCCGCGAACCGGCGTTTTCTGCGCTTGGATTGCGGGGGTAAACGTGCTACAGCGGCCCCCACGACCTTTGTTTAAGGAGATAGGAAACGCATGAGAGCGAAAATACATTTGGAAGAAGCACTCAAGAAAGTGCTGGCGGACAACGGGTGGGAATGGCCGGAAAAGGCCGTGATTGAGCCGCCTAAAGACAAGAAATTCGGTGACATGTCGGTGAACGTGGCCATGATGCTTGCCAAGCAGGCCAAGAAGGCTCCGCGTGCCATCGCCGAGGATATAGTGGCCGCGCTGGAAGGCGACGCGCTGATCGAGAAGATCGACATCGCAGGGCCGGGATTTCTGAATTTCACATTTGCGCCGTCTTTTTGGCAGGAGACTGTTCCCGCCATCATGGAAGCCGGCGAATCATACGGCGTGTCCGACATGGGCAAGGGCACCAAGGTGCAGGTGGAATACGTTTCCGCCAACCCCACTGGCCCGCTGCATATCGGCCATGGCCGGGGCGCCGCGCTGGGCGATTCCCTGACGCGCATCATGAAAAAGGCCGGCTATGACGTCGAGGCCGAATATTACATCAACGACGCCGGTCGCCAGATGCTCATTCTGGGCGGCTCCATCCTGTACCGCGCCAAGCTGGCTTCCGGTCAGGACGTGCCCGAACCTGAAGATTTCTACAAGGGCGATTACATTGCCGACATCGCCGCAGACGTGCTGAAAAAGCACCCCGACCTGATGGAGATGGACGAGGCCGAAGCCACGGAAATCTGCAAGGTGTACGGCAAGGATGTCATTCTCGAAGGCATCAGGGAAGACCTTGAGGCCTTTGGCGTGCACCATGACGTCTGGTTCTCCGAGAAGAGTCTCGTCACGGACGGCAAGGTCGACGAAACCTTTGCCGACCTGACCAAGTCCGGCATGGGATACGAGGCCGACGGCGCATACTGGTTCAAGTCCACCGAACTGGGGGACGACAAGGACCGCGTGCTGCGTAAATCCAACGGCGACACCACTTATTTCGCATCCGACATCGCGTATCACGACAACAAGTTCAAGCGCGGTTTCGATATTGTCATCGACATCTGGGGTGCTGACCATCACGGGTATATCCCGCGCATGATGGCGGCCTGCGAGGCGCTCGGCAAGAAGGGCGGCCTGCATGTCATTCTGGTCAATCTGGTCAACCTGCTCCGCGACGGCGCACCCATCGCCATGAGCACGCGTGCCGGACAGTTCGAGACGCTCAAGGACGTGGTGGACGAGGTCGGCGCGGATGCTGCCCGGTTCATGTTCCTGTCCCGCAAGTCCGACTCCCGACTCGATTTCGATTTGGAGCTGGTCAAGCAGAAGTCCATGGACAACCCCGTGTACTACGTGCAGTACGCACACGCCCGCATCTGTTCCCTGAACAAGAAGGCGGCGGAGACCGGCAAGAAGGCCGCACAGGTCGGTCCGGAATCCCTTGCCCTGCTGGATACCGAATACGACATGCAGCTTCTCAAGCTGCTGGATCAGTATCCGGATTGTGTGGAAGGCGCTGCCAAGGCCCAGAGCCCGCACGTTATCAGCACATATTTGCAGGAGCTTGCATCAACCCTGCACAGATATTATACCAACTGCCATGTCCTTTCGGCGGAGGACGATGTTGCCGCCGCACGGCTCATGCTGCTCGACTGCGTGGCCGGTGTCGTGAAAAACGGACTGGGACTGCTCGGCGTGGGCGCTCCCGAATCCATGTAACAAAGGCAATTCCATGGCTGAAAAAAAGAGCGGCAAGTACAAGGTCAAGGTTCCCAAGATCAACGCATCGGGCAGGACCTATGATTTTTCCCTGAGTCTTCCGGGCATGATAAGCGCGGTGGGCATAGGCGTGCTTGCGCTGACGTTCTTTTTTGTCATGGGCATCCTGATCGGGCGCGGTTACCGCCCCGAGGCGGACGTGCCGCAGTTGGGCGAGCTCATGCCTGCCAGGGAACACGGTGTTGCCGTGGAGGAACCGCTCAAGCCGGAAATCCTCAAGCCCGAGGAACTGGAATATCCCGAACGGCTCAAGGCTTCCCCCGAAAAGATGATGGAAGAAAGTCAGGCTGTTGCCGAGACGCAAAAGGTCGTTGCCAAGACAGCCAAGCCTGCTGCCAGCCCCAAACCTGCCGTTCAGGAAAAACCTGAAGCCGCCAAGCCGACGCCTGCCAAGGATGGTGAGCCGGTCTATGACTATGTCTATCAGGTGGCGTCGTTCCGCAAGGCGGACATGGCCGAGGCCTTGAGTGCCAAGCTGGTGGATGCCGGTCTTCGGACCAACATCTCGTCCGGTGAGGCCAAGGGCAGCATGTGGTACCGGGTGCAGGTCCTGCATCACGGCACCCCCGCTTCCACCGCGGACATGAAGGCGGTCCTTGCCAGACACGGCATCGGAAAGCCGCTGCTGAGAAAGAAGACGGCTGTACAATAGAAATGAAAAAGGCGGACCGCAGGGTCCGCCTTTTTTTGCGTTTATGGAAAGGTTATTCCGCGCCGTTTTCCATGATGTGCCGGATGTCGTCCAACACCGCCATGAAGGTCTCGACGACCTGCGGATCGTATGCCGTTCCCGAACAGCGGAGGACCTCTTTGGAGGCTTCTTCAAACGACCGGCCCTTGCGGTACGGGCGGTCCTGCATCATGGTCGAGAGTGTGTCGGCCACGCTGATGATGCGTGCGCCGAGCGGGATTTCATCGCCCTTGAGGCCTTTGGGATACCCGCTGCCGTCGAATCGTTCGTGATGGTGAAGAACCATGTCGGCCACGCTGCCCGGTTTGCTGAATTCCCCGACAGGACGGACGATGGCGTCACCCTTTTCCGGGTGGCTGAAGATGAGTTTCCATTCACTGTCGTCCAGTGGACCGGGCTTGGTCAGGACAGAATCCGGGATGCCTATCTTGCCGACATCGTGCAGGAGGCCCGCCATGTGCAACCAGCGCACGTCGTGGTTCGAAAGTCCCATGGCCCAGCCGATGGCTTCGGCCACGCGGGCCACTTCGCCGGAGTGGTGGCGCGTGCCGCGGTCCTTGGCGTCGATTGCGTTGCCGAGGGAGAGCAGAAGCTGGTGCAGTATTTCGCTGTCGTTGCTGTTCATTGCGGTGTGAGGTTCAGGATTCTGGTCCAGTTTGTTGCCTTTGTACACGCCGGGTCTCCGTATGAAAAGACCCCTGTCGAGACAGGGGCCGTATTGAGCTGAATTAATCGATAGTGTTACCGGTTGTCCGGCCTAAGCCTGCTCCGCAACAACGCCGTCTTTCCGGAAAAGATGTCTGGCGAGATACATGAACGGCGTATCAAGCGCTGCGACTGCAACCTTGATGACGTAGGTGGACAGCAGGATTTCCATGAAAACGTTCATGGGGAACAGGCCCCAGAATGCGATGATGCAGAAGATCGAGGAGTCGAGCAACTGGCTGATCATGGTGGATGCGTTGTTTCTGAGCCAGAGCATCCGGCCGCCTGTGCGCTCCTTGATGGCGTGGAAGGCCCATACGTCATGCATCTGCGAAATGAGATACGCGGCCATGCTTGCCAGTGCGATGCGCGGCATGAATCCGAACAGGGCGCTCAGGTGCGGCTGGGCGAAATCATCCGCCGCAGGCTGGAAGACAAGCGCTATCTGCATATAGCCGACCATCATCGCCAGTGTGACAAAACCGAGCAGCACACCTTTGCGCGCTTCCTTTTTGCCGTAGAATTCACTGAGAAGATCGGTGGAGAGAAAGACGCTGGCATACAGCACGTTGCCCAGCGTGGTGGTCAATCCGAAAAGTTCAACAGTCTTGAGCACCTGAATATTGCACAGGAGCAGGTTGAACACCATCAGGCCGAACAGGCCGACACGCCCGAACAACCGGTACACGACAAGCACCATGCACAGGTCGGCAAGCGCAAACAAAATCCATAACGTTTCATTCATGCGCGTTGCCTTGCCCTGATTATTCTATAAGGTCAAGTGAAAGTTTCTTCTAATGATATATACTATTGCTTCAAACGCAGGGACCAGAAATGCCGCTTTCCGCCCTTGACGGGGTACTCCATGACGTCGCCCAGCGTCCATCCGGCGGGCAGTTCCGACTCCGTGGGCGGCTGTTCATTGGCAAGGATGACGACCACGCCGCCCGGTTGCAGCATGGGCTGTACAAGGTCCAGCAGTTTGGGCCACGGCATGAAGGCGCGGCTGAGAATGACATCCGCTTTGGCCTGACGGTCTTCGTCGGACAGATGGTCCAGAACGTCTTCGGCCCGACCGTGAAATACGCTGACTCCGGGCAGATCCATGCGCCCGAGCGCTGACTGCATGAACAGGACCCGCTTTTCGCGCACCTCTACCAGCCAGTATTCACCGTCTTGCCAAATGGTGCGGAGCGGAATGCCCGGAAGTCCTGCCCCGGCTCCGAAGTCGAGGCACAGCGGATTGTCCGCCACATCCAGACCGTCCATGAAGTCCGCCAGAAACAGTGAATCCACGATCAATGTCTCAAAGACCGTCTTCCAGTCGGATTTCCCGACCAGATTCATCTTCCTGTTCCACTTGGTGAGGTGGTCCAGATATCTGACAAGCTGTTTCGTCTGTTTCGCGAATAGGGGGCGGCCGACTTTCTTCGCCATCCCCGCGACTGCGTCTGCCGTGATTTTTGCGTTTGCCATAGAATAAGGAAATAAGCGGTTTCAAGCCAACAATCCAGCGAATATTTCAGGCTGCCGATAATGGCCCGATTGCTGCGTTGCTGCAAAAAGAGCAAACCCTCGCGTACGGGAAGTACGCGTCGGCCTTGCTCTTTTCTTGCGCCTTGCCCTCGAACCATTCTCGACAGCCTGCCTGATTGCGGTTGCAATCAAGCTGAAAGCGCCTGAGGAGGGCGTTTCAGGCTGCCGATAATGGCCCGATTGCTGTATTGCTGCAAAAAGAGCAAACCCTCGCGTACGGGAAGTACGCGTCGGCCTTGCTCTTTTCTTGCGCCTTGCCCTCGAACCATTCTCGACAGCCTGCCTGATTGCGGTTGTCATCAAGCAGAAAGCGCCCTGTGACGAGGGGCGCTTTCAACGAGGGAGGAGGTGTTGTTCGCCGTCGACCAATGGCAGGAGTCGACGACCGGTAGAGTGTGTCTGGCCACAGCCTCTGCACCGTGACCATAATTGCATAGTATGCGTCCTTGCAGGAAAAAACATTGACCTGAGTCAAGTCCTCCCTAAATATTTCGGTTTTTTTGCCGATAAGATCAACGCGGTTTTTTATTCTCCGCTTTGACATTTTTTGCCTGCGGGGATATGGGCTGCTATTGGTTTGAAAAATCAGGCGGTTCGCGTGGGGGGCATAATCGCGACGCCTGTTGGGGGAAAATCACATACGAGGGAGTTTGCAATGAAGCGACTGTTGATGCTCAGTTTCGGAATCGTCATCCTGCTCATGGCCACTACTGCGTTTGCCGCCGGACCGCACGATATGGAATGTATGGAATGTCACAGCACTCACTACGCCAAGGGCGATTACGCAGTGGGTGTGAAACCTCTTTTCGCCGACAACCCGGCCCGCACCCGTACCCGCGCCAAGATCGCGGACATCGACGCGCTCTGTCTCGGCTGCCACAACGAGGAGGAAGGCATCCTCCCCGTGAACATGCACACCACTCACCCCACGGGCGTCACACCCACCTACACCAAGGTGCCGCGTGAACTGCTCAAGGACGGCATTTTTACCTGTGTCAGCTGTCACAACCCGCACCCGTCCAACGCCAATTACAAATATCTGATCCTGCCCACCAGTGAGGGCGGCAACATGGGTACCTTCTGCGCCAAGTGTCACCCCAACCAGTCCGACCCCGAATCCGTGGCCGCAGCGCAGTCCATTAAGCTCAACGTGGACGGCACCGGTTCGCCCATCGTGAAAGTCAAGGTCCCCAAGGAATAAGTCGGGTCCTCTTTTGAATAGCAAAGGGCGCACTCTTTCGGGTGCGCCTTTTTCGTATTCATGCGTATCATTGCCTCTGTCACGTTTCTTCACTATGGTGCGTTCATCACATTCAGGGGTGAAACATGAAAAGAACAGCAATCATTTTTGCGGCGGTGGCGCTTGTCCTCTTTGCCGCAGGCTGCAAGCGGAATCCCAACGCAATCATTGAACTGCCGCAAGGGCCTGAATACGTGGGTGAATACCTCGCGGCGTCGGATGTGCACCGCATCGGGCATGCGCTGGACAGCGTGCCGTCACGCACTCCGGTGAAGTGGGAAAACCGTGAGACAGGGTATCAGTTTTCCATGATGGTCTTTGCCGCAGATTCGGCCATGGGCACGACCACTCGGAAATTTTCCATCCTGAGTATCCGTCCGTCCGGGGATGCCGAGGTGCTGGACCTCGTGGGGACGTCTTCGAAAAAGAACGAATGGCGCATCGTGGCCGAAGGTCCGGCTTCAGCAGTCGGGAAGGCCGTACGCATGCAGCTTGCTGCAACCCCCGACCCCGAGGCATCCCATTCGTCCGGTGCGAATTTCAAGGGCTTCATGGTTGAGCAGGACTGACATGGACGATGCCCTGCGTGAAAAGATTCGTGTGCTGGCCGAAAAGAACGGGCTTGCACCCGAGGTCCTTGAGGAAATGCTTGGAACCGGCACTGTTCCCGAGGAGCTTGAGCAGGCCATGACCGCGCTCATGGGTGATATCAGCCGGTTTGCACAGGCGCTCGACGGTCTGGATAAGTAATAAATTTTTAGCGAACATGTCACCGAAGGCGAGCCGGGGCTCTTGAAGTCTTCGTCTTGATTCATGGGAGAAACGTGCATCCGACATGGCCGGGAGGCGGTATTCCCTTTGGTTATCGACTCTGCCGGGGTTTTCATCCGTTGCGAGTTGCTGTACTACGGTGATCGAATTGAACGAGGAGTATGAATCATGCTTGATTTGAAAATGATGCAGAAGAACCCGGAAGTTGTTCGGGAGAGCCTTGAAAAACGTGGCTCGAAAATAGATGTTACTGAATTTGCCGAACTGGATTCCCGCCGCAAGGCGCTGATCGGCGAGGTCGAAGCGCTCAAGGCCGAGAAGAATTCCGTCGGTCCCGAGATCGCCAAGCGCAAGAAGGCTGGCGAGGACGCATCCGACCTGCTCAAGAAGATGGGTGAGGTCTCTGCCCGCACCAAGGAGCTGGATGCGGAGCTTGCCGAAGTGGAGGCCGCGCAGAAGGAATGGATGATGTCTGTTCCGAACATCCCGCACGCATCCGTTCCCGTGGGGGCAACCGAGGACGACAACCCGGTGCTGCGCTACTGGGGTGAAAAGCCGGAACTCGATTTCGAGCCCAAGGAACACTGGGAACTCGGCACCGAACTCGGCGGTCTTGATTTCGAATGCGCTGCCAAGCTCGCGGGCTCCCGTTTTTCCATCAGCTTCGGCTGGTGTGCCCGACTGGAACGCGCCCTTGCCCAGCTCATGCTCGATACCCAGACCGAGAAGCACGGGTATACCGAAGTGCTTCCGCCGTTCATCGTCAACAGAAAGACCATGACCGGCACCGGCCAGCTTCCCAAGTTCGAGGAAGACCTGTTCAAGCTGACTGACGACCGTGATTTATACCTCATCCCGACCGCCGAAGTCCCGCTCACCAACGTGTACGCGGGCGAGGTGCTCGACGAGGAACAACTGCCGGTCAAGTTCTGCGCCCAGACCCCGTGCTTCCGTTCCGAAGCCGGTTCCTACGGCAAGGACACCAAGGGGCTGATTCGTCAGCATCAGTTCTACAAGGTGGAAATGGTCAACTTCGCGCATCCGGACAAGTCCTACGAAGCGCTGGAAGAGATGACGGCATCTGCGGAAAAGATTCTGCAACTGCTCGACATCCACTATCGTGTCATCGAGCTCTGCACCGGCGATATCGGATTCGGCGCTGCCAAGACATACGACATCGAAGTCTGGCTGCCCGGTCAGGACAAGTACCGTGAAATCTCCTCCTGCTCCAACTGCGAGGACTTTCAGGCGCGCCGTGCGAACATCAAGTTCAAGCCCACGGACTCCAAAAAGAAGCAGTTCCTGCACACTCTCAACGGCTCCGGCCTTGCCGTGGGCCGCTGCCTCGTGGCCGTGCTGGAAAACTATCAGCAGGCCGACGGCTCGGTCGTCGTTCCCGAAGCCCTCAAGCCCTACATGGGCGGCCTTGAAGTCATCAAAGCCAAATAGTCGCAAGATACATAACAGCAAAAAGGCCGGACCAATGTCCGGCCTTTTTTGTTTCAGGAGATCATTCCTGAGTACCTCATTCTTCCACGCCCTTGATGACGACCATGGTTATGTCGTCTTCCTGCGCCGTGTCACCGCAGAACTTCCGTACGGCGTTGATGATTGCCTCCAGAATGTCCTGGGCGCTGCGGTCGCGGTTGTCGCGAATGAGCGTTCTGATGCGCTGATCGCCGAACATCTCGCCGCGTTCGTTGTGTGCTTCCCATGCGCCGTCCGTGCCGATGAGCAGTATCTGGCCCGGTCCGGGCAGGTTCATCTGCTGTTCGTGAAATTCCCATGCCTCCTCCACGCCGAGCGGAATGTCGTTGCCGCGCAGTTCCGTGAACGTGCCGTCGGCGAAGAGCAGGGGCGGTTGATGCCCCGCATTGACCCAAGTGGCGGTTTCCTCGACCGGATTGATGGTCATGAAGAAGAGCGTGATGAAGCGACCGCTTCCGTCGATGTCACGGGCAAGGCTGCGGTTTGCGGTTGAGATGTTGCGGGCTGGTGAGCCGCCCAGAGTTGCGCTCTGGCGGATGAGTGAACGGCCCGCCGCCATGAGCAGGGCCGCGCCGATGCCGTGGCCGGAAACGTCGCCCACCACGATGCCGATGGTGCCGCATTCACTGCGCTCGCAGTCGACGAAGTCATAGAAGTCCCCGCCGGTCTCATCGGAGAACCGGGCGGTCCCGGCGATGTCGAGTCCCGGAACGACAGGCGCGGAGGCGGGCAGGAAGTGCTGCTGGACTTCTTGAGCCACGAGCAGGCCTTCGCGCATGCGTACGCCTTCCCGAAGCGATGAAATCATTGTGTTGGTGTGTCCGGCAATGAATCCGAGTTCGTCGTTGGTGGTGACTGGAACCTTTCGCGTGAGATCGCCTTGGCTGACGTTTTCAAGCACCACGGTTTCGTTATCAAAGAGGATGCGGAGATTGCGGGCATATGAAAAGACCAGATTGATGACCATGAGCAGCAGGAAACCCATGACAAACAGGATTTCGAGTAACACCGAACGGCCGAGCAGGTCGATGGATTCCATGGTCAGGTCCTGCGAAGCGAGCCAGTGGATGTCGCGAATGAGCACGAGCAGAATGATGGCGGTGATGAGTACGAGGATGAGTGTGGCGACAAGTGAGAATTTTCGTGTGAGCGGTGAAAGCTGCCGGGGCGGGGCAAAGGTCGCTTCTCCTGACAGGGCGGCCCGGATGATAAGGCGTTCCCGTGCAAGGGCGAGGTCAATGGACGCGAACATGCCCACCGTGAAGATGCCGAGCATCAGTTTCATGCCGCTTTGCAGCAGGGGAAAGTGGTAGCCGAAGAGCAGGATGAGCGCCATTACCATGCCCGCTGCGAAGAAGAGTGCGAGATCGAGACGGAACTGGGCAAGGGAACGGCTGATGGGTGCCTTTCGGAGTACAAACTTTTTTTCCAATGGGCATCGCAGGGCACAGGCAGTCGCCATGGGGATGAGAATCACGAGTCCAAGCTCCCAGACCGGGAGCTGTACCATGAGCGGTCAGACCTGACCGCCGTAGACGGCTCCCGCCAAAACCGTGAGCAGGTAGTAGAAGGCAGCTCGTCCGGTCGTATTTTGAGGTATCATTGACCTTTTCCCATTAAATGTGATCTGGTTTTGCCATTGCCACGATTCTCGTTTAACCATAGTGTACCTCAGTGGCGGTGGACAAGTCTTTATTCAAACAAGGTGGTATCCGAACATGAAAAGAATTCTCGCATTCATACTGACAGCACTTCTCATTTCCGCTTCCGCAGCCTATGCGGGAAAAGGGTTCCCCATGACTATTGCAGGGATAACCCTGGGGCAGGACATGTCGAATTTTGATGAGTGCTGCGAAAGACAGCCCGCATCGATCATGCCGGACGCACCGTTTCTCAAAGAGGCCCACCTCAAGAAAAATGTCATACAGGGTATTCGCGGCGGCAGCCTGACCTATGCCAATTGCAACGACAAAGGGAAGCTGGTCCGTATCAAGCTCAAATTCCATGACCGCAGCCAGAAACTGTTCGATCAGTTGCTCAGGAAGTATGAAGCGGCTTTTGGCAAGGCGGACAGCTATCAGGGTGACGCCTTTCGCAACATCATCGCATGGGAATGGGATTTTACCCGGGGCGATGAGCGGGTTACCCTGATTCTCATGTGGAGCCGGGTCAACGACATGCGCCCCGGTGTTTCCATCAAGATGACGCTGTCTTCCCTGCTTGACAGCGAGTACGAGTGCTACAAGGCAAGCCGCAAGAAGCAGGGCAATGGAAAGAGTTCCAAGATCGCGGATCTGGACAACTTCCTCCCTCGTTAACGTGTCGGATTTCATCTGGAACGGACTGGGGCTGACAACGCCTGATGACTGGGAACCCGCTGCTCTTGAGCGGGATTCCCTGCTTCTTGAGTGCGGTTCTCGGCCCGTCTGCGAATTGAAATGGCGCACCGTGCAGGGCACGTTCTCTTTTGAGAAGCACCTGAAACGGCTTTCCAAAAGTAGCAAGGGCGTCGCTGTTCAGGCTATTCCCGAGCATGCCACACCGGAAAAATGGGCACGCGGAATGGAGCGTCTGGCTGAGTCCGGTCTTCGGGTGCAGAGCTTCATATGGGGCGAGGGGGAGCATCGCGGTATCGGCGCAGCCCTGCATAATCCTGCCACAGGCATGGCCGCGCTCGTTCAGTTCTTTATTGCGGCGGATGCGGATGAAGCCGTTGCGTCGGCGACTTTGCCCTCCCTGCGCGACTATTCCGGCGGCAAGACGATCCCGTGGGCCATGTTCGGCCTGTCGGCCCGTGTGCCGTCCCGGTTCATGCTCGACACGTTCTCATTCAAGCCGGGGCATTACCGTATCCGGTTCTGGCGGCCCAAGTCGGAAAAACATGCGGGAAAAGTCCCTGTCGGCAAGGGACCGGGCACGCATCTGGTCTTTGAGAGATATGCTCCGGCCAGTGTGCTGCTCAAGGGGAAAAGCCTGTCGGACTGGACCGGCGAGACGCTTGATGCCGTGCCGAAAATGTTTTCGCCCATGGCGGCCGGTCCCGGTTCCGTCGCGTGGAACGGGGTGGACAAGACTTCCCTGCTGCGAAAGGTGCTGCATCGTGAAACGTATACCCGCGGCACGATCCGGACAACCGATGTGGGAAATGCCATCCTGTGTGTGACGGCTGACGGGGTCATTCCGGTGGAAGACGCACAATTCAACGAGATAGTTGCATCCTATGAGCTTGCTTAAGAAGAAACCTCCCCAGCCGGTCATTTCCCGTGCCGAGGCATTGGAAATGGTGCCGGTACGCAACTCGGAAGTCACGGAAAAGCCGGTTCCTGGTGATCTGGTGCAGCTTTCCTATCCGTTGGCCATCAAGCCGTGGTTCGGTCGCCTCGCCGAAAAGGTGGGTATGTGGGACAAGAAGCCCATGGTCAAGCGATTGGAGCTGGACGAGATGGGGACGTTCGTGTGGCGGCTCATCAACGGCGAACGGTCCGTCCGCGATATCGCCGCAGCTTTTACCGACCAATACGAAGTGCAGCCCAGAGAGGCGGAACTCAGCGTGACCGCGTTCATAAAGAACATAGGGCAGCGCGGCATTATCGGTTTGAAATAGACGATTCGTCCGGTCCTTCCATCTCTTTTATTTCTGTTTTCGGGTTCCCGCGTACAGTTCGTATTCGAGCAGCCTGCATTCGATCTTGGCGTTGAAGAATATGCGGCGGCTCTTGGTTCGCAGGCCGACGCGTTTGGCGAGTTTCGAGTTGCCGGTGAAGATGAAGCCGGTTTTGCCGCCGCAGCGTTGCTTGAAGAAATCTCCGATCCCCTTGTACACGGCCTTCAGCTCTTCGACTTCCCCGAGGCGTTCGCCGTATTCCGGGTTGAGCATGACGATGCCCGGACCTTCCGGGATTTCCGTTTCCGTGAAATCGCAGGTGTCGAATTCGATGAAGTCCCCGACTCCGGCGACGCGGGCGTTGTCGCGGGCGGCCTCAATGGCTGCCGGGTCATGATCGGTGGCGATGATGCGGCCGGGGATGTCCGGGTTCTCCGCGTCTTCTGCGGCGTCGATGAGATCGTCCCAAACGGCGGGGTCGTATCCCGGAATGTGCATGAAGGCGAAATTGTCACGCAGCAGGCCGGGGGCACCGTTCATGGCCATGAGTGCGGCTTCGATGGCAAGGGTGCCGGAGCCGCACATGGGGGCGATGAAGTGGCCGCCCTGCTCTGCGATTTTCGGCCAGCCCGCAGCAAGGATGCAGGCCGCTGCCAGCGTTTCCTGCATGGGCGCGGAATGTGGACGTTTGCGGTAGCCGCGCCGGGGCAGCGGGTCCCCGGTGGTGTCCAGGATACATGGTGGCGTTGCGGCCTCGCCAGTGCAGGAATAGGCAACTGCCTCGGGTTTCCGGTCCGGAATCGGGGCGGCTGCCGAATTTTTCCGTAAAGCGGTCGGCAACGGCATCCTTGACGCGTAGGGCCGCGAAACGGGAGTCGTTGACCTCGGTGTCGCGGATGGAGGCGTCCACCCGGAAATATCCGTCACGCTCGATATATTCTTCCCACGGAAGGGCGTGGACCGCGGCATAGAGCTGGTCCGGGCCGAAGGCGTCGAAACGTTTCATTTCGAACAGCACGCGGTGCCCTGTGCGTACCCAGAGGTTGAGGCGCATGCAGTCGGTCAGCGTGCCTTTGACCTGTACCCCCGCATCAAGAAGGAAGGTTTCCCTGAACCCGAGCTCCTTGAGTTCGGCTTCCAGGTATTCGGGCATCCCTTTGGGGCAGGTGACGAGAATGGACGATGTTTTCTGAAATATGGACATGATGTTTCCTGGGTTGTTTCGCGAAACCGCTTGTGACCCGGATTCGGCAGCGGGTCAAGTCGCTACAGCGGGCGCAGGTTCCATTCTTCGGTTGCAGAGTCTGCATCTGCTTCATTCGTTTCGGTGTCCGAGGCGGCTTCCGGGGGCGGTGCATGTTTTATGTTTGCTCTTCGCTTGGGAGCGGAAAGCGCGAGCACGAATGCCAGCCCGATCATGACGCCGAAGGCCGGGTCGTACAGCAGGGGCGTGGTCATGCCCTGCGCGAACAGCGCGGCGGTCATGCCTGCTCCCAGCCGTGTCAGTCGACGGACAAGCAGGACGAACAGCACGCCCAGCAGGGCGACGGGTGCGCCTATGCCCCATGCCAGAACCAGTCGTAGCCAGAAGGACGGTACTTGGGACAGAAAGGCCCCGGCAGAGGACGGCATGCCGGTCGCAGCCTCCCATATGGCGCTCATGCCGATGGGGAAGTCCAGTGGCAGCGGGGCGTTGATGGGAAATCCGGTCAGCAGCAGCGAAGGGGTTTCGGTAAACAGGCGAATTGCTTCGACCCAGAGCCAATAATCGGTGTACCGGGTCGCATCAGACGGGGTCGTCGGGAGGAAAAGTGAAAGGGTCAGGGCCGCGACACATGCGAGGGAATACAGGACCCGTCGGGATATCCGGCCACGCCCGAAACAGAGCACGACCCATGCGGCTGCGAACAGGGCCGTTCTCGACAGGCAGGCGAGCAGGCCGAGCATGACGAGTGCGCGCCATGTGCGGTGTCCTTGGTCCGGTTCTTCCTCTCCGCCCTGATTTTCTCCAGGCCGTAGCCCCGCGCAGAGGGAAACGAGCAGGAGTCCGGCCAGAATGTCGGCATTGCCGAACCAGCGGATTGAGGGAACGGCATGGTACAGCGCCGCTTCTGCCGCCGTGTCAAGAATGCAGATAAGCCCGAGCACTGCGCCGTACCGTTGGAAGTCGGCCCGGTCCGGCATGCCGCAGGTCAGGCACCACAATGCGGCGAAAAGCAGAAATATGAGCGGTGTCGCCTCGTAAAGATAGGGAATTGCGGTGATGAGAGATGCGAGAATGTCGGACGCATAGAGGATAAATCCGGTCACGAGCAGCAGAAAGGTAATGGCTTTGACGACGAAGCCGCTTGTTCTCTTTGCTCCGGGTTTGGGGCGGTACAGCGCCAGCAGTGTTCCGATGGCAGCCAGCAGCAGCCATGGTCCCATGGCCGAGACTTCGGCTCCGCCCAGATATCGTGTGATTGCCGCTCCGAACGGCACGGCGATATATGCCACTGCCAGAGGGATGGAGGCAAACCCGGACGGGCGGGACGATATGTCTTGCGGGACAGTCATACGACCTGCTGAATACCCTCTTGGCGTGTGCAGGTAAAGGGACACCGTGCAGCTCGGAAAATGAAATTTTCAATGATTTCAAGATGTGTTTTTTTAACCAAGTGCTTTTCCTGAATATTTTTCGTTCGGTGTTTTTCGACGTTAATAGGCTGAAATAATTGCCATATGTTGGCTCTTGTTGTTGGCGTTTTTGCAACCCCTCTAAATGTTTTGAAAACATTGTCCGATTAAATGAAATAGTGTATAGTCTCACTGCGTTATCCGGCTCAGTGGGATGAGGATGGTCAACGAAAGTATTAAGTGGGGGTGACCATGATAGGGTGCGCGAAAGCCGTTTTGAGGAAAACGGTACTTACATCACTGGCGGTGATTTTCAGTTTTGCCTTTCTGCCCGGTTGTGCGGTTGTGGGACCGCTTCTCAGCATGGGCGGGATGATTGGCGTTGCGCCTTTGCAGTACGCATCCACGGCATATACCGTGGGTGAGTTCACGTATCATTACGCGGCCAACGACAAGGACCCCGGTGAAGTCATCGAGGACAAGATCAACAACATCCTGTCGGGTGAAGCCTTCATGTTGCCCGATCACGTACCCGGCTATGATTCTCCCGAGAGGAAGGGTGAGGTCATGACCGCCGAGGCTGACGTGCCGCAGGAAACCGTTGTCGCTGCAAACTCCATTGAACCGAACGCAGTCGCCGAGACTTCGCTGTCTGTCGAGGCCCGTCAAAAACGTATCGATCAACTGCTGGGCCGTCGGTCACTTCAGTTTGAACGGCTTGAGTTGCGGCGCATGGCCTTTCTCAAGGCAAAGAGTGGCGGTGAGTTGAGTCTTCGCCAGACCGCCATGGCTTCTTCGCCTGACCTCTTTCACGGCGCAGTGGGTGAGACAAGACTTCGCTAGGATACGCACTTTCCTCCACATACATTTGAAATGACGAAAAGGGACGCCGCATGCGGCGTCCCTTTTTTTGCTATTGCCTGCCGTGTCGGAGCGTTGAGAAGGTTGTTTGAGCATGGGAGTCTTGCAGGTATACAGGATGTTGTATATATGCGGTGTTGGTCGGCAGTTCACCTAGGCGTCGCCGCCCCTTCGGGGGAAGCTAAACCTGCCTTTTCCAATTCCACCCGACACCTTATCCACGTGCCGAGTCGGAAGTCGGCGACCACCGGCAATCCTTTCCTGGTAGGCGCGAAAGCGAGGATAAGTCATGTCCAAAGTTTCAATGCCCCTGTACGTGGGGGATGTCTCCGCATTGGCGCGTAATCTGCGCCGTCAGCTTCATGAGTCAGAGAGCCTTCCCAGTCATGTCGAGATGCTGAACATACTGGTCAAGGCCGGTGGATTCCGTAATTTTCAGCATTTCAAGGCCCAGCATGATGCGCGAAAGGGGCTTGATGTCCCCCGGCCATCGGCTGCCGAGATCAACTACAAGCTGGTGAAACGGATTCTTCGTTTGTTCCGTGAGGATGGGAATCTTGCTCACTGGCCTAAGAAATATAGTGAACGCGTCATCTGCCTGTGGGTCATGTGGTCCCGTATCGCAGCTCGCAGAATATACTCTGAATACGAAATAAGTGAATTGCTTGAACAGCAGCACTTGTTTGAAGACCACGCCTTGCTTCGTCGTGAACTGGTAGATCACAGGCTTGTACGCAGGACTCCTGATGGACGACAGTATCAGCGGATTGAGGTGCAGCCGCCAGCGGAAGCTGTCGAGGTGTTTAGGCTCCTACGGCAATAGTGAATGCGTGAGGTCTCTGCACAGGTGTGCAGAGGCCTTTTTTCGGACTGGTTTGTAATGTGGGTGGGCTGACCTGATTTTCTTACACCGAATCGGCCATGGCGAGGCGGATGCCCAGTGCCATGAAGACCGCGCCGCCAGCGCGTTTGGCCCATGCCCCGAACCGGCCGTTGTTGCTCAGCAGGTTGGAGATTCTGGCGGCTGCCCATGCCCAGAGCAGGTTCACGAAGATGGCGTTGAAGGTGAAGACCACGCCGAGAAAGAGAAATGCCATTGGCTTGGACGGGGCGTCCGAACTCACGAATTGCGGAAGAAAAGCAAGGAAGAACAGCGCGACCTTCGGATTGAGGGCGTTGGTCAGGAACCCTTGGGAAAAGACCTTGCGTCGGGAAACCGTGACGCTTTCTGTTTTGGCTGTCTTCTTGCCGTTGCGATCCCAAAGCATGTTCACGCCGATGTAGACGAGATAGGCCGCTCCCGCGAGCTTGACCACGGTGAAAGCCGATGCGGAGGTGGCGAGAATGGCCGACAGGCCGAGGGCCGCGGAGAAGACGTGGACAAGGCAGCCCGTGCACACGCCCAGTACGGCCACGACTCCCTGTTTCCAGCCGAGGGATGCGCTGCGGCTGACGATGTAGGCCACGTCGGCACCGGGCGTAAGATTCAGAATGATACCGGAAATGACGAAGAGAATGAGATCGTGAACTCCGGGCATGTCTGCTCCTTTTGCTAAGCCTGAGCCGTGTCGTCCACCGGCATGGGGAAGACGTGATCGTAGGCCCAGTTGTAGATGTAAGCGTATACCAGATAGAATAAGGCGAATCCGATGTCTGCTGCGAATGCGGCCCACAGAGTCATGTCCAGCCACCAGGCCACAAAGGGTACGGTGAAGCAGATGAGCGTGGATTCGAAGAGAATCGCGTGCACAGCCCGCAGCCAGGGCGGCCGATGGTGCACAGGGCGTCCCAGTTTTTTCAGGGCATAATCAAAGGCTACGTTGTACAGGAGATTGCAGACCATGGCCGTAGCGGAAATGAATATGGTCATGGCTCCGATTTTATGCATGTCCTTGTCGAGAATCCACGATGCCAGCGGTGTGCAGATAAGCAGTCCGAGCAGTTCGAACAGTATGGTGTGACGAATTCTGTCTCTTTTAGTACGCATGGGCACGGCATACACCCGGTTTTTCCGGTTGTCCACGATGAATGCGGTGTTCGGGATGGGAAAATTGTTACGATGTGGAAAATGGTATTGCGGACCTTTTATTTGTTTGATTATAATGCCTGCGCGAGGGCGTATGCGAAAATATTATATAGCGTTTCTGGTTATTGCCTTTGCCGGAGGGTGGATGCTTTTCGGCCTGCTTCGTACGTCCTGTGCACACGGGGCTGCCTCGTACCGGAAAAGCGGGGTAAAGGTTGCCATAGGCAAGGATCTGGCTCCTTTCTCCTTCATGGGGCTCAACGGCGAACCCAAGGGGTTCTTCATCGACTATTGGGAAAAATGGTCTGAGAAGACAGGGGTTCCCGTCACCTTTGTCCCGGCTACATTCGGGCAGGGGCTTGATCTTGTCAGAACCGGAGAATGCGATATCATTCCCGGACTGTTGATGAATGATGAGAGGCAGAAATATTTGGATTATTCTGTGCCCATACACCGGATCAAAGCCGTGATTCTGGTGGATAATGATGCAGCCGTGAAATCCGAGACCCCGCTGTCCACGTTGTGTGTGGGCGTTGTTGCCCGAGGGTATGCCGAGTACTATCTGAAAACCAATTACCCGAACATCAAGATGAAGGGGTTTGATTCGTTTCGTGGGCTTCTCGACGCTCTTGTTGGTGGTGATATCAAGGCCATTGCGACAGAGTATCCTGTTTTTGTCTGTGCGGTCGGGGAACACGGCAGGATCGGCGATTTCTGTATCGTAAAGAATCTCTATGAACGGGAACTGCATGCGGCTGTCCCCAAGGGGAATCATGCCCTGCTTGAACTGGTCAACAACGGTTTGTCTTCCATTTCCAAGAGTGAATTCGGTCACATCTCCGACCGTTGGTTCATAGCTGATCCGCCATCATGGACCTGGTTGAAAGTCCTTTCCGTTTTTGCCGCAGGCGCACTGTTCCTTGCCATTGGTGTGCTTGTTCATGGGCATAGAAGGCAGGCCTCTTCAAAAAGAGGAGAATAGAGCCGCTTCTGTTGCGAAGCGAGGCCGGTGTGTTTCATCGGCCCCTGCTGTTTTCCCTGAAATTCCGAACGCCTGCATCCCCTTTCATGCAAAAAGGGGGGAGCAGAAGGCTATTCCGTCACAGGAACCAGCGCGCACAGATAGGCCGCGATGATTTCTTCGATGGATTTGTCCCGGTTGTTGAAACGGAATTCAAGCTCCTTGAGATAGAGCGGGAACCGCTGGCAGGAAATGCCCCGGAAACGCTTGATGCGGGTCTGGGCATAGTCCCAGAATTCGTCGTTTACCGCGTCGATGTGGGGCGGCTCGTCATAGCGGCGGATGATCTCGTAAGGAAGTGAGTCGTTTCCGCAGAACATGAGCGCGTCATAGTCCTTGTAACGGTCGGTGTAGACAAGGTTTCCGGTGCGGATGAGCTTGAGATGGAAGTTCATGTGAAAGTGGAACAGGGTCTCGGCCTGAAAGCCGGGAACGAGGTCGATGAAGACGAGGTTTTCACGGCGCAGAATTCCATAAACCGGAATAGTGTCCATGTGCATTTCCCGCGGGCCGCCAGTGAGACGGTTGCCCTTGAGATATGAGTCGAGACCTGTGGCCGGACTGATGAGCTGCCGTGCGTCCATGGCGTGGGCGAGAATGGCGAAGCGGATCGCGGTGAGCGCCTTGTACACCGTGTTGTAGGACAGGTTGAGCTTCTTCTTCATCTGGTGAACAGAGCACTCTTCCACGAAAAGAGAGATAAGGCTGAGCCATTCGGACGGCGTGAGTGCGCCGTTATTGATCCAGCGGCCGGAAAAGGGCTGGAAGGTATACTTGCATTTGGCGCAACGCAGCCGTTCACCCGAAAGGGTGTAGACTTTGCGATGCCCACAGCGTGGGCAGAACGGATCACCCGTAGGCCATGTGAGTCCGAGCAGGTATTCGTGCGCCCGCTTGTCATCATCGATGAGCGCGGCGAATCCTCCGGGAATGTCGGGGAGGCACGTCGGTGGAATGAAATGCATATTCTTGTGTGCGGGCAAGCTGGCAGGCATGTTCGCCTCCTGTTTAGAAACCCCAGGCGGACATGGTGGCCCGCTTGTATCCTTGGCCTGCGGCCACATAGTCCAAAGCCAGTGAGTCGAGATCGTCGAGCACGGGCACGGCTATGCGGTCCAGTTCGCGGAAATCGATGGTTTTGATATATGTCTTGCAGGTGTCGCAGACATCCACACGGAAACCGGGTTCTTCATCCACTGTGAAAAAGGTGAGCTTTTTCTGCTCCTCTTCGCCGCAGACAGGGCAGGCAATGCGCTTGATCCGGTAGTCGTGGCGACAGAAGGAGCAGGTGGCGTGGCGGAATCCTTCCTTTTCGTTCAGCGAGGAAATGAGCGGAAGGGAGCCGCAGATGGGGCATGTGCCCACTGCCGGGACCTTCATCTCGGGCAGCTTTTCGGAGAGCTTTTCAGCAGCAGCTTCGATGGATGGGCCAAGAGAAGCAAAGGCCAGGAAAGACAGAATTTTCGGTGAATCCGGCGTGCGCTCGACCCATGAGGCAAAGAACGACGTATCGTCATTCAGGAAATGGGAAAACAGGTCCGCTGCGGAGAATTCATCGGATTCGAGCGCTTTTTTCACGGTCTGAGCGCCGTCACCGAGCGGGCCGCCGCGCCTGATGAGCAGATCGATGAGCTTGCCGAGCAGGACTTCGGCCTGTGCCGCATCGTATGGAAATTCTTCCCGCGCGATGAGCGAGAGCCCTTGAAACACCGCTTCGGCGGGAGCCAGTTCGCTGTCGGCAGGCAGGGTTACCACGGCCTCGTCGCGAGCTGCGAGTTGGAGGTGGGCCACATCGTCCAGAAGGTCGATGAGTTCTCCGGAAATATAGGATTTCCCTCTGAGCTGGGAAATCTTCTTTTCAAGTCGGCGAGCCGCTATGTCCATGTTGAATTCCATCGATCTGTCCTTATGTTGGATTATCCGTTCCAGGAAAACAGTATGGCTGCATGTCTATCATGCCAAAGGTCTCGCACTTGCTCAAGGTTTGACACTGAGCCTTGTAACTGTCTAAAATGTATGTATTTAAAATTGATAAATTATGCCCAATCGGGCACAATACGTATTTTTTATGTCAACAAATCAGGTGGTTCTGCAAATGCGAGAATGCGGTGTCTTTTTAGAGGAGAGTCGAAATTATCTCTGTTTCGCCGTTAGGCAGAATAGAGTCGCCGCCGGAGAGAACGGCAACACCGTGCGCCTGTCCCATGGCGAGCATGGGCGGGACGTCCTTCCCGGCAAGCGGTCGGGCGACAAGGTTTGATCCCTGTCGTTCAAGAGAGCAAAGGACGAGCCATTCTCCCCCGGGTCTGGCGGAAAGACCGTCCGCAAAGCGGGCCAGAAGCGGTTCTGCCGGAGTGGGTAAGCCCCGCAAGGCTCTGACCGTGGGCAGGATGACCGCATGGAAACATGCGAAGACGGCGGCAGGCGGTCCCGGCAGGCCGAAGAGCAGTGTATTGTCGCGATGGGCGGCGAACATGTTGCGTCCGGGGCGTATGTCAAGGCGGTCAAACAGCATGGAGAATCCGGCCTGTTCCGCTCCGGCGCGGGAGAAGTCCCTTTCACTGCGGCCTGTGCCGCCGGTGGTGACCACGATTTCCGGCAGGTCCTTGCGGGAAAGCAGTTCCACGAGCCGTTCTTCCGAGTCCGGCAGTACGCCGGTTTCCGATACGTTGGCCCCGCTTTGCGAAAGAAGGCCGCTTGCCATGACGAGGTTATCTGCCGGGAACCGTGCGGTGTCACACGATTCATCGTTACACAGCGGGTTGGAAAGCTCGCTGCCGAGGGCATAGACCATGGCGCGGGGAGCGGGATGGACGTGGATTGATTCGGAACGGGTGCGGATCATGACCGCGGCGGCCTGCGGCGTGATGACGCTTCCGGCACGGGTGATGACTGACCCCAGAGAGATTTCTCCGCCCGCCGGACGCACGAACCAGCCGGAACGTACCGGGGTCCGGACAATGATGCTGTCCCCGTCGATTTCCACGTCTTCCTCGGCCAGCACTGCGTCGGCACCGGACGGTACCATGCCTCCGGTGAGCACCCGTGCGGCTTTGCCTGTTTCGACAGGGGCGGCGGTCCGGGCTTCGGCGCGGATTGTCTGGGTGACGGCAAGCCGGATGGGCTTCATGGGACCGCTTTTTTCGATGTCTTCGGTGTGCAGGGCGTATCCGTCCCGCACGGAGCAGGGGACTTCGGGAACGTTGCAGAAGGCGGTGATGTTGTGTGCCGCCACAAGGCCGACGGCTTCATGGGGAGGGATGAACACCGTTTCCAGCGGTCGGGCTTTCTTTAGGAGACGTCGGTTTGCCTGACTACGGGAAACGGTGTTTTCTTTCATAGACCTTGTATACGCTTCTTGTCGTTATAAATCCAGAAACTATCGTCTTTGACGTTGCCGATCAAGGTGATGCCGGTTTTTCTGGCGAGATCAACGGAAAAACTTGTGGCAACCGCGGTGGAGACCAGAAGCGGTATGCCTATCCGTACCACTTTCATGAGGATTTCGGAAGCCACTCGGCCCGTGGAAACGATCATTTTGTCTTCCACGTCGATATTATCCAGAAAGCATTGGCCGCAGATCATGTCGATGGCGTTGTGCCGTCCGATGTCTTCCCGGAATAGCAGGATTTCATCAGGCGTGCAGAGCGCGGAATTGTGGCAGCCGCGTGTCGCGTTGTAGAGGGTGGACCGCTCGTGCAGTTCCTTTGTCAGGGCGAGTACCTGATCGGGGCGGACGGTGATGTCGCCGTTCAGGCGGCGCTTTGAAATGGTGGTCACATTGCGGCCGAAGTTGGTTCCCTTGCCGCAGCCGGACGTGATGGAACGTTCCATGGTGCGGTTTTTCCACGGGTCGTGGCAGGTGTCCACCTCCGCCACGAGGCGCTTGCCTTCTTCCCGAACGGTGAGATCCGTGATCTGGTCCGGACTGGACAGAAAGGCGTCTGACTTGAGAAAGCCCACGGCAAGATACTCGGGGTGCTTGGCCGTGCAGAGCAGCGTGACCACCTCGCGTCCGTTGAGCATGATGGTCAGCGGAACTTCCCGTATGGACTTGATGGGGGTTTTGACAAACCCGCCTCTGTATTCCTGAACTTCTACGTCAAATGATTCCATACTATCCTCCGGCCAGTGGAATTTATCATATGCGTCCGTGGCCTTTTCCCTTGTGCTCACGTATACTCGGTTTTGGCGAAGCGGAGCAATGAAGCTCCATTTACTCCAGCTTTCACACTACGAGGAGACGACATGACACCGCCTGTCATTTGCATAGTTGGCAAAAAGAAATCCGGTAAAACCACGTTTATCGAAAAGCTCATTCCCGAATTGCAGGCATTGGGGCTTTCCGTCGGGACGGTCAAGCATGATGCCCACTCCTTTGACATGGATCACGAAGGAAAAGATTCATGGCGTCACCGGCATTGCGGTGCCGAAACCGTGGTCGTGTCTTCGCCCGCGCAGGTCGCGGTCATTCGAAGCCTGGAAAAGGAAATGCTCTTGAGCGATCTTGCCGAGACCTATTTCGCGGACCGTCATCTGGTCGTGGCAGAAGGGTATTTTCGTTCCGACCAGCCCAAGATAGAAATTCATCGTGTCGAAGCGCATGACGAACCGCTGTGCAGTCGTGCGAATGAAGAGGACAAGCACCTTTTCGCCATGGTCACCGACGGGAACGTTGATACCGGCATGCCGGTTTTCGGCCTTGAAGACGTCCGTGAGGTCGCTGCGTTGGTCGCACGCCGCTTCAAGGGGTGGACCCGTGACCGAATGTGGGGATAGGGAGAGGTTTCACGGTTCAATTTGAATTGCATGACAAGAATCGGATGGTCCATTCCGGTCTTCATGGTTATGCTGCCCTTCATGACACACAGAAAATCCATGTCCACCGATACAATACACCGCATGAAGCTGACGGAATGGTTCATGCTTGTTTCGCTTTCCATCATCTGGGGCGGCTCCTTTTTCTTTAATGCGATTGCCTTGCGGGGCATGCCGCCGCTACTTGTGGTGTGGGGACGCGTGGGAGTGGGGTTTTTCGGGCTGGTGTGTATCCTTGCGTTGAGTTCCCTTGAGGTGCGGCAATACCTGAACCGGTGGCGCGATTTTCTTGTTCTGGGTGTTTTCAACACATTTATTCCATTTTCCCTCATTGTCTGGGGGCAGCAATATATCGGCAGTGGACTGGCATCGATCATCAACGCCACCACTCCCGCATTTACCATTGTGGTCGCCCATTTTTTCACTAGAGACGAACCTGCGTCTGTGCGCAGGCTTTTCGGTGCCGCAGTCGGCCTGCTCGGCGTGGCCGTGCTTATCGGAACGGATGCTCTGTCCGGATTCGGCAATCATGTTTTTGCCCAGTTCGCAATCATGGGAGCGGCCTTGTCGTATGCCTGCGCCGCGACGTATGGCAGGCGGCTCTACGGGGTGCCTTCCATGGTGACGGCATGCGGTCAGCTTTTCAGTTCTTTTCTGGTCATGACGCCAGTGGTTCTCCTGTCGTGCCGTCCATGGGAAATGGCGTTTCCCGGATATGATGCTCTCGGAGCCGTGTTGGGACTGGGGCTGATTTGTTCGGCGCTTGCCTATGTGCTGTTTTTCCGTATTTTGCGAACTGCCGGGGCAACGAATGTGCAGCTTGTGACCCTTCTTATCCCTTTGAGTGCCTCGGCAATGGGCATTTTCATTCTGGGCGAGCCTTTTTCGTGGCGCTTGATCGCAGCCATGCTGATTGTCTTTACCGCTGCCGCGCTGATTGACGGACGCTTTTCATTGAGGAGGTTTCGCCGATGAGAAAAAGGAAATGTTGCATTGATGACGTACGTTCGGATGCTGTGCTCGGCATGAAGGCCGGTGTTTACCGGAAAGGAGGTGTCGGGTTGGTCATCCGGTATGCCGTGGCAGAATCCTTTCTCGGGCCGGTCATTGTGGGGTTCACCGAGAGAGGTGTGTGCGCCATGGAGTTTTCGGATTCATTGGAAGGGTTGCTTTTGGCGTTGCAGAGTCGTTTCCCGGAAGCGGGTATCCTTGAAGGCGGACCGGATTTGGCGGCTCATGTCAGTGACGTGGCCGCGTTCATTCGGTCACCGGAAAAAGGGCTGTCATTGCCGCTCGACATACAGGGAACCGCGTTTCAGCAGCGGGTCTGGCAAGAGCTGCGGAAGATTCCCGCAGGGGAGACACGAACGTATTCCGAGGTGGCCGAAGCCATGGGTGTTCCGTCATCGGTGCGTGCTGTCGCTTCCGCTTGTGCGCGCAACAAGATCGCCGTGGCCATTCCCTGTCATCGGGTGGTCAGGAAGGGCGGCGGGCTCGGTGGGTATTACTGGGGGCTTGAACGGAAACGGATGCTGTTGGAAAATGAGAAAAAAAGCAGGGAAAACCAGACGGATTGACCGTCGGTGTTCCCTGCCTGATATTTCGATGAATGGTGCGGCTACATGCCGGTCATGGCGTCGTCCCGGGTGACGAAGAGCGGGAAGATCTTGTCATAACCCGAAACTTCGAACACCTCCTGAATGTAGTCCTTCACGCCGCAGATGGCGACTTTGCCCGAGGCCTTTTTGAGACGCTGGTAGGCGAGCACGAGTACGCGCAGGCCGGAACTGTTGATATAATCAAGGTCGGAAAAATCGAACAGGAGCGAGGTTTCCCCCGCTGCGAGCAGTCCCATGACCTTTTCTTCCATGGCCTGCGTTCCGTCAGCGTCAAGATTGCCGTTTACGGTCAGTACCGTGATGCCGTTTTCCTTGTTTTCCATCAGTCCCATGTTGTGCCTCCCTTGTGAATGCCATCCGATCTAGGATCGGCAGTCCTTGCTTAGATTCTTCGTCAAAGTCAGGATGTTTTTCCCGTCTTCCCGTTTATAATCAATGTTTTTTACCATGTTTTTGACAAGATGAATGCCCATGCCGCCTATGGGACGTTCCCGGTCTTCCAGAGGGACATCCAGCTCCGGTTCGGGAGCCTCGAGGATGTTGAACGGTTCGGAATCGTCCTCAATGCGAATGGTGAGCGTGTCTCCGTTGAGGGAGAGTCCCACGTTGATGGGGTGCTCGTCGAAATCCGCGTATCCGTAATCGATGATGTTGGTGATGAGTTCGTCCAGAATCAGGGTGAGGTGGAAGATCAGCTTCGGGGAAAAGCTGTGGCGCATGCCGAAGTCTTCCACTTCCGGACGAAAGCAGGAGAAGCATTGCTCCTTGTTGGTCATTTGAAAAGCTATCGCGTCAGACAATGTCTTTATTCCCGCTAGAGTTTTCTGATAACAACGACCGCTATGTCGTCTTCCTGTCCGTCCGGATGAAATGCCCGGACCGCACCCATGATGGCTCGACGAATGGTTACCGCATCGTTATGAGCATTCTCCCTGATAATGGCAAGCATTCTCTGCTTTCCGAACATTTCGCCTTCCGTGTTTCTCGCTTCCCATACGCCGTCCGTTGCCAGAACGAGAACATCGCCGCCGGCCAGTTTGGCATTATAGCTGTCATACTGGAATTCAGGCAGCACACCGAGTGCGATGCCGTCTCCGTTCAGTTCGTCAAAGGAGTCGGCAGCCGGTGAGTACCAGACGGCCGGATCGTGTCCGGCCCGGACCCAGGTGACCTTGTCACTGTTTTCGTGCAGCCGGAGGTAAAACATGGTGATGAAGCGGCCTGTGCCGTCAAGGTCCTCGCTCAAAAGATCGTTTATCGTTCGAATCCGTACGTGCGGTTCCAGCGGGATCTGGCTGAGGCTGTGCAACTGGCCGCGAGTGGCAGCCATGACCAGAGCGGCAGGCACGCCGTGGCCGGACACGTCGCCGAGGACTACGCCGAGAGCCTTGCCCTGTCTCGAATTCATGTCGATGAAATCGTAATAGTCTCCGCCTGTCTGGTCGCAGTAGGAGATGCCGCCGGACAGGTCGAACCCTCCGAATTCGGGTTCGTTCGAAGGAAGCAGAAGCCGCTGCACCTCTTTTGCCAGCTCAAGGTCCTTGCTTATGAGCATGTGCTCTTCCAGCTTTGGAACCATGTCGTTGAACGCTTCGATAAGCACGTCGCGTTCGTCATTGTTTCTCCAAGGAATATGAACGGTGAAGTCTCCGGCGGCAATGCGCTTGGCTGCTGCCGCGATGCCGAGGATGGGCCGGGTGATGGCCTGTGAACCGAACCACGCAATGACACCGACGACGATCAGCATGATGCCTGAAATGAAAAAGGAAATATTCCGCATCTGGTCCATGAGGCTATCGATGCCTCCGACGACCTGATCCGGCAGGTGCTGCACGACCTGCGCCGGGGCGATGAGCAGAATGGTTGTGTGATCATTGGAGGCGAATGCACAGACCGAAGGTTTTTCGTTGAAAGGCAGCTCCAGAAAACCGTTTTCGCTTTCATTCATGGCGAGGACGAGTTTGTCCAGTGTTTCCGGTTCATTCTCGGCCAGCCATTCCGCCTTGATACCGGTTCGCCAGCGTCGCGTGGCTCTGTCGTCATAGGATTCCTGTGCAACGATAAGCAGCCCTTCCTTGCCGTCTTCGCGGGGATGGCGGACCACCATGTAGGTCTTAAGGTCTTCGCTCCATTTGGACTTGAGCGAGGTCGCATGCAGTATGTTCGTCAGGGGAATGTCCATGGAGACTGTGCCGAGAAAACGCCCATTTTTGTCCCGGATGGGAGTGGCGAACGTCGTTACCGCCAGCTTCGTGGTCGGTTCCACGACCGGGGAGGCCCACACATGACCGTGCGATTTTCTGGACCGTTTGTACCATTCCTGCTGGCGGGGATCATATGCCCGCGGAAATCCGCCGCGTCCGGGGTAAGTTAGCATGACGCCGGATTCAAGGCTGACCTGCATTGTGTAGCCGTAGCTCTCGAGTTGGTCGTGGATATTGCGGAGATACGGGGTCAGCCTTTCAAGCTGCCGGATTTGTCCGGCTACTTTATTATCATCCACGCCTTCCGCCATGTGAATGGCAGGCTGTCCGAAGCTGACCATCATAGGTTTGGCTTTTCCGCTTCGTGTCAGCTTCACATATTCCGGGGATTCTACCGCATCGAACGGCATTGCTTCCGGGTCGTAAAAATCAATTGAGTAACAGGCCGGTTTGCTCGAATGAGGCGGGGCTTCTTCCAATACCGTCAGAGCCAGATGGGCAATGGAATCCGACCCAAGGACCATGGACTGTCCGCCGCTTTCCATGATTTTCAGGAGGGTTATGGCGTTGTGTTGCAGCTCGGCCGTGACGATGTCCAGCAGTTCTGACCGCGTATGGGCGGACAATTTCCTGACCATGCTGTCGGCGGTTCGCCCGGTAAAGGCCCGCGCCAGCAGCAGGGGGCCGAGGCTGAATGCCAGCAGCACGATAAAGAATTTGAATCGAATGGGTATTTTCATTGAAACCTCTGAACGATCAGTCGTTCTATTATGGTTTGACCATAACTATGGGGCAAATGTCCACTGGTCAGCTTCTTTTATATATGACTTGGAAAAATCAGTTAATTTGTCTATAGCAGGCAGGTACGAAATCATTTTACTCTACGGATAGAATTATGCCGCATCCAAACGACACGAAACGCATTACCAAGACTGCCCTTTATTCGTGGGTCCTGTATAAAAACATCCCGCTTCAGCTCATGGTTATCGGCATTATCGCCATTACCGTGGTCATGCGGGTTGTCCCGCTGGAGATGCAGAAGCGCATCATCAACGAAGCGATCGGCATGCGTGATTTACCGGCCCTGTACAGATACTGTGCTCTCTATATCGGTGCGGTCACGCTGGCCGGAGTTCTCAAGTTCCTCATCAACCTCATGCAGGTGTATATCGGCGAGCGGACATTGAAAGTCGTCCGTGAAAGGCTGTACGAGCATCTGCTTTCGCTGCCGATCCAGTTTTATCGTCGTACTTCTCCCGGCAACGTCATTTCCTATCTCATCACCGAATTCATCCCGGTCGCCACATTCATCGGACAGGCCGTTGCCGTACCCACCATCAACATCCTGACCTTCTTTGCCATGGCCGGGTACATGATTCACCTCAACCCGACCATCGGTCTTATTTCAATCACGATTTATCCCATCGAACTCATCGTGCTGCCGCGGATTCAGAAGTATTTCCGTCGGGCCAATCGTCGACGCATCAAGCACACCCAGAGGCTTTCCGGGCTGGTCGGCGAGGCCGTTTCCGGTGTGCATGAGGTGCATTCCAACGCATCCATTCCGCTGGAGAAAGGTCGTTTCTCCGATGTGCTGAACAGCTTGTACAAAGCCACGGTGATGCAGAACGCGCTCAAGTTCGCCATCAAGTTCGTCAACAATTTCTTCATGAGCCTCGGGCCGTTCGTTCTCTTTCTCATCGGTGGTTATTACGCCATTCAGGGCCACTTCGATGTCGGTGCCATCGTCGCCTTCCTGTCTGCTTATGAAAAGCTCTATGATCCGTGGAAGGAGCTGATGGAGTTCTGGCAGAATTATCAGGACAGCTCGGTGCGTTACAAGCAGATCATGCGTGCCTTTGACCACGCCCCTGAATTTGCTCAGGCCATTGAGGGCCGCGACCCGTTCGCCCTGGACAACGATGTGGAAGTCAAGGATCTCTCTTTTGTGGTCGGCGGGAACATCAAGCTTCTCGACCGTGTGTCCATGAAGGTCCGGGGCGGTGAGCACGTGGCTCTTGTGGGCTTTTCCGGTTCGGGAAAATCCACGCTTGCCCTGTGTATTGCTCAGCTTTACAAATACACGGGCGGCAGCGTGCTTCTGGGTGGACAGGAAGTGTCGGAACTGAGCAAACAGGACATGTCATACAATCTCGGCATGGTTGCCCAGCATCCGTTTATCTTTGATGGCACGGTGCGTGAGAACCTGTTGTATTCCTGCCAGTCTCTGGCCCTTCAGGGCGGTTCATGCACGTCGACCGGAGAGGAACCCGATCTTGACACCCTTATCAAACTGACCCAGCAGGTCGGCCTCTTTACCGACGTGCTTGCGTTCGCTTTGCGTTCGAAACTGGGAGAAGGGAAGGAATTCGACTCACTGCGAGAAGCCGTCGTGGCCTCGCGCCGAGAATTCCAGGGCGGTGAGGACGGTATGTTCACTGACGTGGCCGAGCATATTGAATTCTTCGACATGGACAATTATTGCCAATACATGACCGTGGCCGAGAACATCGCTTTCGGGGCTACCTCGGATGAACGGTTTGACGAGGGGCATCTGCATCTTCACCCGGATTTCCTCGATTTCCTCGAAAAGCATAGCCTCATGGCTCACCTCGTCGTTCTTGGCGAAACCCTCGCCCGTGTGGTCACCGATGAACTCGGACCGGAACCCGATCATGTCGCTTTCCGTTCCAGTCCCATCCCTGAAAACGAGTACGCCGAGTACCAGAGAGTCGCCAACCGACTCGATTCCGGCGAACCTCTGAGCGAGGAAGAAAAGGAACTCATCCTCAAACTCGCCCTGAGCTTTGTTCCCGGTATTCATCGTCAGGTGGATATGGACAAGGGGTTTGCCAACCGTGTCGTCAATGCGCGTCAGAGCTTCATGGATCTGGTCAATGAAAAGTATCCCGGAGCGTTCACCTTCTTCGAAGCCGACACCTACATGGATGGGCTCAACATTCAGGACAACATCCTCTTTGGCCGTGTGCGGGCACAAGCTCCGGGCGCTGAAGATGAGATCAACCATCGCATCATGCAGGCGCTCATCATGCAGGGCGCACTTGAACCCGTGGCCGAGATGGGCCTCGGTTTCGAAGTCGGTTCCATGGGTGACCGTCTTTCCGGCGGACAACGCCAGAAGATCGCTCTTGCCCGAACCTTCCTCAAGAATCCGGCCATTCTGATTCTCGATGAAGCGACCGCCGCTCTCGACAACAAGTCGCAGGGACGGGTGCAGAATATCATCTCCTCCAACCTCAAGGGCAAGTCCACGGTTCTGGCGGTCATTCACCGTCTCGACATGCTGCCGCACTATGACAAGATTGTGGTGCTCAAGGCGGGCAAGATCATCGAACAGGGTGGGTATGATGAACTCCTTGAGAAGAAGGGAGCGCTGTATACGCTGATTAACGGCAAGGATGAATAGGGGCGCGAGCGGCATTTTCCAAAGTGAACGAAAAAGGCCGTGCGTCTCAAAAAATGGCGAAACAGGATGTTTTTTTGATGAAAAGCGAAGTTTTTGCGTTGAAAAATGAAAAAAGCCGCCCTTTTTTCGCTTTACAGGCGACTTTTTTACAGATACCTAGTTTGCATCCCAATCGGGACTCTCTCCCTCTCATAGAGGCTTCGGCCCCGGAGATGTACTCCGGGGTCGAAGACTGTAAACCGGCCGCCAAGGTCGCGGCACTACAGGAGTATTTCCATGCCTGAACCAGCAGAGAAAGCCACAGAACTTTTCCGTCAGATGAATAAGAACCGCCGTGACGTCTTCAAGGCGTATCAGGGGTTCACCGCGTCCATCAAGAAAGGCAGCGCCATCGAGGACAAGTATCAGTCGCTCATCCTCATTGCCTGTTCCATTCTCTCACAGTGTGACATGTGTATTTCGCTGCATGTTCAGAATGCAGCCGTGCACGGTGCCACCAAGGATGAGATTATTGACGCCGGCCTTCTCGCCGTTGCCATGGGCGGTTCGCCTCGCATGATGTACATGCGTTACGTTTATCAGGAAGTCGAAAAGCTGTTCGACTAGACGGAGAGCCGAAGCCAAATGAAAAACCCCCTGCGCCAAATGGTGCAGGGGGTTTTTCTTGCGTTGTGTCGTGACTAGATGTCGTAGCCGAAGGAGTCGACCACGGCCTTTGTGCGGGCCCTGGATGCGGCCATGCGCGCTTCGAGTTCCTTTTTGTACTCGTCGAGGTCCAGCTGGATTTTAGCGACGCCGGTGTCCATGGCGGCCTTGGCCACTGCCGGGGCGAGCCAGGTGAGGACGCGGGGATCGATCGGTTTGGGGATGATGTAGTCGATGCCGTATTCCAGGCTGTCCACATCGTAGGCGTCACAGATTTCCTGTGCCACAGGTTCCTTGGCGAGAGCGGCCAGAGCTGTGGCTGCGGCAATCTTCATTTCTTCGTTGATGGTGGTGGCGCGACAGTCCAACGCACCGCGGAAGATGAACGGGAAGCCGAGGACATTGTTGACCTGATTGGGGAAATCCGAGCGTCCGGTGCCCATGAGGATATCCGGGCGGACTTCCTTGACGTCCGGGTAGGGGATTTCGGGGTCGGGGTTGGCGCAGGCGAAGATGATGGCGTTGTCGGCCATGGTCTTGACCATATCCTGATTGATGGCGCCCTTGACGGAGAGGCCGAGGAACATGTCTGCTCCGACCATGCAGTCGGCAAGAGACCCGCAGTCTTCAGCCTGTGCATACTGTTGCTTGAATTTGTTGAGATTGTCGCGTCCGGCGTGGATGAGGCCACGGGAATCGAACATGAAGATGTTTTCGCGTTTGACACCCATGTGTACGTACAGGTTGGAGCAGGCAATGGCTGCGGCGCCTGCGCCGGAAACGATTACTTTGATGTCTTCGATCTTCTTGCCGGAGATTTCAAGGGCGTTGATGATGCCTGCGGCGGAAATGATAGCCGTGCCGTGCTGGTCGTCATGGAAAACGGGAATGCCCATTTCCTTTTTGAGACGCTCTTCGACTTCGAAACATTCCGGGGCCTTGATGTCTTCAAGGTTGATTCCGCCGAAAGTGGGCTCAAGCATCTTGCAGAAGGAGACCATTTCGTCCGGGGTCGTGGCATTGATATTGATGTCGTAGACGTCGATATCGGAGAAAATCTTGAACAGGACGCCCTTGCCTTCCATGACCGGCTTGCCTGCTTCCGGGCCGATATTGCCCAGACCGAGTACTGCGGTACCGTTGGAGACGACTGCGATGAGGTTGCCCTTGTTGGTGTATTCGTAAACATCGTCCTTGTTCGCGTGGATGGCGCGGCAGGCCTCGGCAACGCCGGGGCTGTATGCCATGGACAGGTGTTTCTGGTTGTCGCAGGGCTTGATGGAGATGACTTCCAGCTTCCCTTTGCGTTTGCTTGAATGATAGTTCAGAGCTTCTTCCTTGGTAAACAATGCCATGATTTACTCTCCCTTGGGTGTCTGTTTGCCAAATGTGGTACGGGCTTGTTTCGCTTTTCGTCAAGCAGAATTCATCCTTGTACGCCAATACGTTCCGAGTGGTTCTTCACGGAATTCCCTGCTGTTGGTTGAGCGTCCAATCAAATCAACAGGTTGTGTGAGTGCCTGAAGAATATGCGAGCGGCAGGGCAAATCAGGGTAGCAGTTTGGGCGGAATCTCCAGTCCCTTTTCTTTCCAGAATCTGACCGCGCCGGGATGAAGCGGAATGGATGCGCCGTAGAGGCCGTTGTCCACGCTCATGCTTGACGCTGCCTTGTGGGCGGCGACAAGAGCTTCGAGGCCTGTGCCGGAATAGACGGCTTTCAGGCATTGGTAGACAATGTCATTGTCGAGTCGTTTGCTGGCGCACCAGAGTGAGGAGTCCTGAAATGTGGCCACGTCATCTGTCTGGCCTGTATAGGTGTCGGCCGGAATTTCGACAGGGGAGTAGAACGGATAGGTGTCGTAGAAGCCGGACTCTGCTGCCGCGGCATGCAGGTCGAGCAGCTTGACGGGTGAATTGGTGGCCGCTTCGACCACGGCGGAGTTGGGATAACCGACAAGTACCCAGAAAGCGTCGATTTTTCGAATTGCGAAATCCGCTGCGGCCTGTGAATAGCCGAGATATTGAGGCGTTATGCTGTCCCACAGGCCGAGGTGCCGGAAAAATCGTTCGGCAGAAAGTGCTGCACCGGAACCGGGGTTGCCGATGGCGATTGCTTTTCCCTTGAGATCGTCGGGTGAATCGATGCCTGAATCCTTGCGTACGATTAATTGCGCCGGAGCCCCGTACAGAAAGGAGAGCATGGAGACATCGGTATACCGGGTGGGATCGTCGGGCAGCTTGCCGACTCTGCCAAGAAAGGCGTCACCGGAATAGACAATGCCGAGGTCCACGCCGTTCTTGTTCAGGGAACGCAGGTTTTCTGCTGATCCGCCGGACCCTTTGGGAGAGACTTCGAGCCATGTGTTTTTCTCGGAAATGAGGCTGGCCATCTTGTTGGCGAAGAAATTGAAGGTTCCGCCCGTGGGCCCGCCGCCAAAGGCGAGGTATTGTTTCTTGTGTGCGTCGGAGTCGGCCTGATTATTGTTGGCGTTCTGCTCTGACGAGCAGCCGAGGATCAGCAGCAGTGTGAACATTGCCGACAAGGCAAAGGTTAGATGGCGTCGTGTCATGGTTCCTCCGAAAAAGCCGTGGATATGTGAGTTTCAACCATGCCTTACTTTGGGGAGGATTCATATGATATTTTCCAGTTAGTGGGTCCCGGCTTGTTGATTAATGAAGTAAAGGCGGGAAAGGCAATAAAGACAAAAGCCGTCGCTGCCGCTCCTCCAAGCTGTAAGAGCCCTCCCGGCGGGGTTCTTTCTTTTTCCAAAGCAGAAAAGAAAGAACGAAAGAAACTGCTTTTGTTCTTAACTTTCCCGCCTTGTATCTTCATAACCAAGAATCTGATCAAACCGGGCCGCTCCCGAATCCAGTCGCCGGGGACGGCTCCGGATTCGATAGAGCCGCGGCCACGTTTTGTCAGCTTCTAGGCTCCGAAGCTAAGGGCTAGTGTCGGTCTTCGTATGGAAGGAACATGAAAGGCAAGCAGGGATATAAATGATGGATTTTCGTTACCGCACTCGCCTTTCGCTACCTTAACAACCGAAGTACCCCGACTAGCCAATTAAACCTCACAAGCCTTAGAAGCTGACTGATCGGGGAAGGCGGCTTTGGTAACGGGATATGTATGAACCGACATAGTCCCGTACTTGTCGGAATGGCAGGGACTGCGCTTTTCATGATGTGGAGCCGCCCCGATCAGATCAGATTCTCGGCGGTGAGGACTTGGCGGGTAAATCAAGGCAAAGCCGAGCTTTTTGGTACTTTTTGGGGCGGCCCAGCCAAAAAGTACCGCCGTCCGCGTAGGACACGGAGGGAGCGTAAGCGACAGGATTTCAGCCTTTCGTCTTTCTCTGTCTTTAACGAATCAAAGGCAAAAGCCGTCGCTGCCGCTCCTCCAAGCTGTAAGAGCCCTCCCGGCGGGGTTCTTTCTTTTTCCAAAGCAGAAAAGAAAGAACGAAAGAAACTGCTTTTGTTCTTAACTTTCCCGCCTAGTATCTTCGTAACCAAGAATCTGATCAAACCGGGCCGCTCCCGAATCCAGTCGCCGGGGACGGCTCCGGATTCGATAGAGCCGCGGCCACGTTTTGTCAGCTTCTAGGCTTCGAAGCTAAGGGTTAGTGTAGGTCTTCGTGTGGAAGAAACTTGAAAGGCAAGCAGGGATATAAATGATGGATTTTCGTTACCGCACTCGCCTCTCGCTACCTTAACAACCGAAGTACCCCGACTAGCCAATTAAACCTCACAAGCCTTAGAAGCTGACTGATCGGGGAAGGCGGCTTTGGTAACGGAATATGTATGAATCGCCGGAGCCGCTTCGGCGACTCGATTCGGGAGCAGCTTGTTTGGATCAGATTCTTGGATCGGTGAGAGTCCGGCGGGTAAATCAAGCAAAAGCCGGGTTTCTTTGGTTCTTTCTTGGGCCGGCTCAGCCAAGAAAGAACCGCCGTCCGCGCAGGACATGGAGGGAGCGAAAGCGACTGGATTTCTGCCTTTATGCCTTTTGCCTTTCGTCTTCTCTGATTTAACGAAAACTCAACAAACCCGCCCTGAAATCCACTGTAAACAGCGAACCCCTTGTAAACAATTCAACTTACCGTTAATAGATGATGATCATGACGGCTCAAACAGTGCTCTTCATCGCGGAACCCCAATCCGTCACAGCCATCTTTCCGACTCTCAAGGAGGCCGGATTGCAGGCCGGACTTGCGGACAACATCACCGGCGCGCTCGGCTTCATCAAGAAGTCGAAGCCGTGTCTCGTGTTTTGCCGTCCCACGTTTCAGGGCTTTGATGCCAAGGCGCTTCTTGAGCAAGCGCAGGCTATCGAAGACTTTCCGCCCGTGGTCATTTTTTCCGCCAACGGCAGCGCGGAGGAGGCGACGGCATACCTTGAACTCGGCGCACGCGACTACTGGATCGAGCCGCTCGTATGGGAAAAGATCAAGCTGGTCCTGCCCGAGGAAAAGCCTGAACCTGCGCCGGTTCCCACGCCCAAAGCGCCTGTCGCGCCTGTTGCGTCCGGTACATCTCCCATGCCCAGCCGGTTCCAGATCATCGGCCGTCATCAGGCCGTGCTCCGTGTGCTCGCCCTTGCCAAGCAGGTTGCCCGATCCAAGGCCACCGTGCTCATCTCCGGCGAATCCGGCACGGGTAAGGAAATGTTCGCCCGTTACCTGCATCACAATTCCGACCGCGCAGACAAATCCTTTGTCGCCATCAACTGCGCCGCACTGCCCGAGCATCTTCTTGAGTCCGAATTGTTTGGGCATGAAAAGGGTGCGTTTACCGGGGCCATCAACCGCAAGCTCGGTAAATTCGAACTCGCGGACGGCGGCACCATCCTGCTCGATGAAATCACCGAGATGGACCTCGGGCTTCAGGCCAAGCTGCTTCGCGTGCTTCAGGAATCCGAATTCGACCGCGTGGGCGGCGTCGAGACCGTGAATGTCGATGTCCGTGTCTTGGCCACCACCAACCGGGATATTGAGGGCACGGTCAAGGAAGGAAAATTCCGTCAGGACCTCTTCTATCGCCTCAATGTCATCCCCTTGAAGCTTCCCGCTCTCAAGGACCGTGGCGAAGACGTCGTACTGCTGGCTGAATACTTCACCAACAAATTTTGCGCTACTTACGGGCTTGGACAGCTCGCCTTTACCGAAGACGCGAAAAAATGGCTCATGTCCTATGACTGGCCCGGTAATGTCCGTGAACTCCAGAATCTCATGGAACGCGCCGTGCTGCTCGCCGGGCAGGGACCGATTCAGCCGCGTCATTTCCTCATGGGCGACGAAGAGTGGGTTCCGGATGATCTGGCCGCAGTCGATGCCGACCAACAGGCCGTCAGTGAAGCCGCGCCGCCGACATCTCCGGAGGAAGCCCTTTCCGTCATGCCTATTCATGAAATGGAAAAACGCCTTATCCTCAAGAGCCTTGAAGAGACAACGGGCAACCGGACCCGCGCCGCCGAACTCCTCGGCATTTCCGTGCGAACCCTGCGTAACAAGCTGAATGAATACAAAAAGCAGGGAGTGGAAGTGTAGTCCTGTTCCAGATTTCGAATAGAAAAGAGCCGGTCTGTTTGATGCAACAGGCCGGCTCTTTTCTGTGAGTGTGTGCTAGGCGGAAGCTGATTGAAGCGTTTTATTTTACCCGCAGCAGAGCCGCGTAAAAGAATTCGTTCAGCGGTGAATCTGCCGGGGTGGTCCATTCCTTTTCCAGTTCGGCTCCCGGATGGGAATCGAGGAATCGCCTGACCATGCCTTCGTTTTCCTCGGGATTGAGGGTGCAGGTGATGACGGCGATGCGCCCGCCCGGTTGCACCTGCTCGGCGGCATTGTCGAGAATTTCTTCCTGAAGCTTTTGCAGGTCGTCGAGGTCGCGGGTTGTCCGTTTCCACTTGGTGTCAGGGCGGCGGGAAAGCACGCCGAGACCGGAACAGGGCAGATCGAGCAGGATGGTGCCGGGTTTCTGCGGCGGCTCGGCAGTGGCTGCATTGGCCTCGAACGTGGGTACGTCGGGCATGGCCCGCCGCAGGGCGGCAAGGCGGCCCTTGTGCGGGTCCGAGGCAAAGACGTCGAGTCCCTTTTCACGCAGGATGCGGGTTTTGCCGCCGCGACCGGCGCAGGCATCCCAGACGGGGGTGTCCCATGAGGCCGGATCAAGCGCCTCAAGCGCCTGCCGTGCAGCAAAGGACTGCCGTTCCAGCGGCGGTTCCGGTTCTTCTTCAAAAGAGGTTCCTGCGGGCAGGGCGAAGCTCATGCCTTCGATGTCGAGAACTTCGGGAATCCCTGCGAGATCGGCGTAGATCTCGTCAGCGTCCGGATGGCCGTACAGATTGATGCCCATGGCCGGGGCATGGAGTTGCGCCTCCAGATACAGGAGGGCGGTTTCCTCGCCGTAGGCTCGTTGCCAGAGATCGGTAAGCCATTGCGGGCAGGAGTACCAGCGGGTGATGAATTCCGGTTTGGACACGCCTTCGCGGTAGTAGTCCGGATCATGGGCAGTGTCGCCGAGTTCGGAAACGCGCCGCAGGACCGCGTTGAACAGTCCGGAAAGGCGGGCTCCCGGTTTGGTCTTGGAAAATTCCACGGCCCAGTCCACGCTGGCGTAGACCGGCACCTTGTCGAGGTAGAGAATCTCATACACGGCCACGCCCATGGCGAGCCGCATTTTCGGGGGCAGCTTGCCGGGGTCCTTGAGGAATCGCGAGAGGACGTACTCAATGCGTCCCTTGAGGCGGAGGTAGCCGTAACAGAGTTCTGTGGCCAACCCGACGTCGCGTGGGTCGATGGACCCGGACGAGAGGGCTGTATCCAGGGCGGCCTGGATGTCCTGTTTGCCTTGCAGGCAACGAAAAAGTGCTTCGAGCGCCACCCGCCTCGCCGGAGGAAGGGGCTTTGGGGAACGTGCTTTCATGAGAATATGCATACGCTTCCGCCGTGATCGGCGCAAGTCTATTGGACGCATCCGAGACAGTGGGGTCGTGACGAGTTTGGTTTATTGGGGCATGGGCGGAATTCTGTGCTTGTGATCGTGGATGGTTCCGCCTAACGTGCCGGATATGAATCTTTCCCTGACTCCGGGCGTACGGCACATGCTGCTCGGTACCTTTCTGTTTTCCATAGGCTCGCTGCTCATCAAGCTGGCAGGGGAGCGCGTGCCCACGACTGAGATCCTGTTCGTGCGGGGTGTCATCGGCATCGGTTTCTGCTGGTGTCTCGTGCGTCGGGCAGGTATCGGCATGTTCGGCAAACGGCGGTTCATGCTTGCCGCACGCGGCATCATAGGATTCACCTCGCTGTTTACCGAATTTTACGCCATCATTCACCTCCCGCTTGCCGACGCCACTGCCATCCTGTTCGTCCATCCGGTGGTGGTCGCTGTTCTTGCGTGGCTGACCATGGGGGAAAGGCTCAGCGCGAAAAGCATGGCGGCCGTGGCCATGAGCCTGACAGGAGTGGCGGTCGTCTGCCGTCCGGGATTCCTGTTCGGGGCGGGAGGTTCACATCTGGACCCGCTCGCATTGGCCGTGGCTCTTGGTGGTGTGCTGTTTACCGCTGTGGCCATTCTCACCGTACGCAGCCTTGCCAAGACCGAGCATCCCGCAGTGGTCATGCTGTATCCGCCGCTGATCATCACGGCTGTTTCGCCCCTCTTTGCCGCAGGCTGGGTCAATCCCACCGTGACGGAATGGGCCATGCTCCTTGGAGTGGCGCTGTTCATGAACGCGGGGCAGTACTTCATGACCCGTGGCTACGCCATCGAATCCGCTGCCCGCATCAGCGCGATCAGTTGCCTTGAAATCGTGTTCGCCGCCATCTGGGGCATCTCGTTCCTGAGTGAAATACCCGACGTCTGGGTCGTGTCCGGCGGCCTGCTCATCGTGATGGGCACCCTCATCATCGGGCATGACGGGCCGTCTGAACAGGCGAGTCAGGAAAGTTGAAGCCGGTCTGTCTGGCTATTTCAGAAAGAACTCGCCGTACAGGGCGTATTTGATGGTGAACTCGACGACGAGAACCGAGAGCGGGACAACCACTCCGCCCGTAATGAAGCCTCTCCAGTAGTTTGGCAGCGATTTCCACCACTTCATGCGTCCTCCTGTTGTCGTCTGAAAATATCCGATAGCACCCCTATTTCGCACATGCCCGGATAAGGCGCAATATCTCGTATGGATACTTGCCTTCCAGCGCTTCGAAGACCGGCGACATGGCCAGAATGCCTTTCTGCTTGAACGTAAGGCAGGTGGTGCGGATCAGCTCGATGTCCTCGTCCGGCAGGTTGACCACCTTGCGGTAGTCGATCTTGCCGAATTGCGCGGCCTGTCCGAGATGTTTCCAGATGGACGCGGGCTTGAGGCCCCGGCGCTCGGCCACGGCATCCACGTCGCCGAGTTCGCGGAAAAGGTCGAGCGATTCCTGCGCGGTGCCGGAGAATTCCTTCTTTTTCTGCTTCTGCTTTTCTCGGCGTTCGGCCCGTTCCATCGGGACCGGCGGGAGGTTCGGCGGACGTCCGTATTTCTCGGCGTGCAGGTCGAGGCTGTTGAGAAATATCTTTCCGAAGCGGCCCAGCTTGACCTCGCCCATGCCGGACATGCAGGCCATGGTCTCCATGTCTTCCGGGCGGTAGCGGACCATTTCAAGGAGCGTGCGGTCCGGGAGGATGGCGTAGGGCGGCACGCCCTGCTCCTCGGAAATCTTCAGGCGCAGGTCGCGCAGGGCGTCGAAAAGGGCTTCGGTTTCCCAGTTGGTCAGCACGTCGCTGGCAACGGCGGCCTTGGTCTTTTTCTTTTTCGTCTGGCGCGGAATGACGGGGTCGGTGCGGAGCCGCACCTGCTGCTCGCCCTTGAGCACGGGCCATGACTGTTCGTTGAGGGTCAGGACGCTGTACCGCTCCATGTCCACCGAAATCAGTCCAGCGCCGAGCAATTGCCGGTACACCGATTTCCATTCTTCCTGCGACAGCTCCGTGCCGATGCCGAATGTGGAGACCCGGTCGTGCCCGAACTGCCGGACGCGGTCGGTGGCCTTGCCGATGAGCACCTGTGCCAGATAGTTGGCACCGAATCGCTGCTCGGTCCGGAAGATGTTGGAGAGCGCTTTTTGCGCGACCACGGTGCCGTCCCATGTGTCCACGGGGCGCAGGCAGTTGTCGCAGTTGCCGCAGGGGGCGATGTGCTCACCGAAATAGGCCAGCAGGGACTGGCGGCGGCATCCCGCGGTTTCAAGAAACGCGAACAGCGAATTGAGTTTGGTGTGTTCGATGCGCTTGCGGGTTCCGTCCGCCTCGCCCGCTTCGATCATGGAGCGCAGGATGGCGATATCCTGCATGCCGAAACACATCCATGCCGAGGCCGGGAGTCCGTCGCGCCCGCCGCGCCCTGTTTCCTGATGGTACGCTTCAAGGCTCTTGGGCGGCTCCAGATGGCAGACAAAGCGCACGTTGGGCTTGTCCACGCCCATGCCGAAGGCCACGGTTGCCACCATGATGACGCCTTCCTCGCGCATGAACCGTTCTTGATTCTGATACCGTTCCTGCTTGGACAGGCCCGCATGGTACGGCAGGGCGGTCAGTCCGTTCTTGGAGAGAAATTCCGCTGTTTTTTCGACTTTTTTCCGGCTCAGGCGATACACGATTCCGGCTTCGCCCGGATGATTTTCCTTGATGAACCGCAGCAGCATGCGCTGGGGATTCTTCTTGGGCAGCACCGTGTAGGTGATGTTCGGGCGGTCGAATCCCGTGGCAAAGACCTGTGCCCGGTCAAGGCGCAGGTTCTTGACGATATCCCGCTGCGTGGGTTCGTCTGCCGTGGCTGTCAGGGCCAGTCTCGGGACATGGGGAAACCGCTCCTGAATCACGGAAAGCTGCATGTATTCCGGGCGGAAATCGTGCCCCCACTGGGAAACGCAGTGCGCTTCGTCAATGGCGAAAAGGCATGGATTGCACCGCTCCAGAAAGTCGAGAAAGCCCGGTTTGCAGAGCCGCTCCGGTGCCACGTACACGAGGTCGAGCTGGCCGTGTTCGAGCTGCTGTTCCACTTCCCATGCGGTCTGCGGATCGAGCGACGAGTTCAGGCACGCCGCCCGCACGCCCATCTGTGTCAGCCCCTGCACCTGATCCTGCATCAGCGCGATCAGCGGCGAGACACAGACCCCCACTCCCTGCCGCAGGATCGACGGAATCTGATAGCACAGCGACTTGCCGCCGCCCGTGGGCATCAGCACCAGTGAGTCGCCGCCAGCCAGCGCGTTTTCAATGATCGGTTCCTGCAATCCGATGAAGTCGTCAAAGCCAAAAACGGTACGGAGTATTTCGCGGGGTGATGACATGTGGCGAAGACTAGGGAAATAGAAGCGGCTTGGCAATGACTCCGAGGCAGAAGTCCGGGGTAGAGGGGATGTTTTCCGGCAGGATGGGTGATTCCTGTTCCTGTATTTTGTTCGATGGATAAAAGTCCTCGCATGATTTTTGCTTCGCCCCTGCTTGACAACAGCAACCTATGTGGCTATTTTGCCAATTAGCCAATCGAAAGGAGACCTACATGGCAACTGTACTCATATTGAATGAACAACGGAACATGGCGCGCGCCGAGGTGTTCAAGGCGCTGGGGCATCCGGCACGGCTCGCCATGGTGGATGCGCTGCGCGATGGTGACAAGTGCGTGTGCGACCTGCGTGAACTGGTTGATCTGGACATGTCCACCGTGTCCAAGCACCTGTCCGTGCTCAAGCGTGCCGGAATCGTGGAAGGCCGCAAGCAGGGCAACTGGGTCTGGTATTCCCTGAATCTTGGTTGCCTCGATACATTTCTTGGTTGTCTGGACGGCTTTCTGGATGGTCGGGCAACCTCATAATCAAAGGTGAAAGGTATGAAAGATTTGAATATGGCACCGCAGAAACCCTGCGCCTGCCAATCGCAGGGGGAATCCTCTGCAACGGCTGAGGCTGCTCCCGCAAAGGAGCGGTCCATGGCGATGATGGCCGGAACCGGCGTGGTCGCCCTTGCCGTCTGGTACGCGGTGTATTCCCAGCTCCGTCCGTTCTCCGACTGGCTGACCGGGGACGTCTTCGGCATCGACATGGCGTCCCATCTCGGTGCGGCAGTGAGCTTTTTCCTCTATGACACGCCCAAGGTGCTGATGCTGCTCGTGCTGATCGTGTTTTTCGTGGGCATCCTGCGTTCTTTTTTTACGCCGGAAAATACCCGCAAGATGCTGGCCGGTAACCGGCAGGCCGCGGGTAATGGGCTGGCCGCGCTGCTCGGTGTGGCCACGCCGTTCTGTTCCTGCTCCGCCGTGCCGCTGTTTGTCGGGTTCGTCACCGCAGGCGTGCCGCTCGGCGTGACATTTTCCTTTCTCATTGCCGCGCCCATGGTCAACGAGGTCGCGCTCGTCCTGCTGTACGGTCTGTTCGGCTGGAAGGTGGCCGCGCTCTACATGGGCACCGGACTCGGCGTCGCCATGGTGGCGGGCTGGGTCATCGGCAAACTGAACATGGAAAAGTATCTTCAGGACTGGGTACGCAACCAGTTGTTCATGGGCGGTTCCCCGGCGCAGCGCAAACCCACATGGTCCGAGCGCATGGACGCCGGAGTCGAGGCCGTCAAGGATATCGTGGGCAAGGTCTGGTTGTACGTGGTGCTCGGCATTGCCGTGGGCGCGGTCATTCACGGCTATGTGCCGCAGGATTTCATGGCGAAGATTATGGGCCGCGAAGCATGGTGGTCCGTGCCGCTGGCGGTTGTCATGGGCATTCCCATGTACACCAATGCCGCCGGTGTCGTGCCGATCATTCATGCCCTTATCGGCAAGGGTGCGGCTCTGGGTACGGCCCTCGCCTTCATGATGTCGGTCATTGCCCTGTCCCTGCCTGAAATGCTGATTCTCAAGAAGGTGCTCAAGCCTCGGCTTATCGCCACCTTTGTCGGCGTGGTCGGCTGCGGCATCCTGTTCGTGGGATTTTTGTTTAACGCCGTTCTGTAAAAGGCATGTTGCCATCCCCGCTTTGGCGGGTGAAACAAGGGTCCGGGATGATTTCCGGACCCTTTTTTGCGTGGGCGTCGTTAGATTTTTCCGGCTTATCTTGTGCAGAGAGCGCACGGAATGTATGGTTGAGCAAGCATGGAGGCCTCATGACCCCTGACGATCCGACCATTGCCGATGAAAAGTATACCTGTTTTTCCGACGAGGAGCGCCTTGACTACATGGAGGAGCGCATCCGGGAAAAGCTTGAGGATTATGACGGGTATGACTTTTCCATGCGGCAGGTGCGCGCTTTGAGTATTTTCTTTGATCTCGCGCAGGAAATGCGGGGGCGGGACATGTTCTACGCCGTGTGCATGATGATTCCCCGCGTGCTGTTCGATCTGGAGAGTCGCATCTACATCCTTGAGGAAGAAGATACTTTCGTCCTTGGCGGCACCACCACCGATGACTGCTATCTGGAGCCGACCCGAACCTGGGACGACGAGTTGACCGACCATGTGGTACGGTCAAAGGACACTTTGTACATTCCCATTTTTTGCAATCCCAAATATGTGGAGATGCTCCCGTTTGAACCGCCGCACAACATCATCGGGAATTTTGTCATCCGTCCGTGCGGATCCCTGGCCGGTCATGATCAGCTTTTTCTGGAAAAATACGTCAATCGCATCGGCTTTCAGTTGCATCATCGTATCATCCGCGCCCGGAATCGTGAGCATATTCAGTTCATCAAATCCATGGTGCAGGACATCGGTCATAACGTCATTGTCCCGAACATGTTCTTCAAGCTCTATTTCAATAGGCTGAAACGCCAGATCGAGGACCTGCATGTTTCCACTGAGCGGGTCCTGACCATGATGAGCGGGAGCGATGATGCCGACTGGATTCGTGAAGGCAACCAGCTTGCCCGGACCGCGTCGGCCATTGAGGCGCAGTATCAGGAAATTTACAGCCACTACGAGATCACGTCCATGTTTCTCGAAACCCTGCTGCGGCGCAGGCATTTCGAGGAGGGGCGTTATGTCCTGCAAAAACATGAAGTCAATCTTTTCACCAGTGTGCTCAGGCCGCAGCTTGAACGATACAGCCAGAGTTTTGAGGAGCGCGGTATCGAGGTCTCGGTCGCGGACGGTACGTCGCAGGACCAGATGGTCCGGCTCGTCATGGACAGGGGGCTTATTGCCCAAGTGTATGCGAATTTCTTTTCCAATGCGGTCAAGTACACCGAGGAAGGCGAACTTCCGGACGGGCGTACCGGAAAATTCGTTTCATACGGCTGGCAGATTCTGAAAGACTTCTTTGCCAAGGATCACCCGGCCATCAAGCTGTGGGTGACGTCTTCGGGGCCGCCTCTTGAACTGGAGGACCCGCTGAAAGTCTTCCAGCCCGGTTTTCGGGCCGGGAACGTGGCCCGGGAAAGCGGTACGGGCCGGGGGCTGTACTTCGTGCGGCAGGTGGTGGAACTCCATGACGGCACCGTGGGGTATCGCCACAACGAGTTCGGCAACGAGTTCTACTTCATCCTGCCGTTCGAGCAGGAGGAGGAGAGATAGGGGCTGTTGAAACCGGATGGTTGATTCAGGTCGTCTGGTGCGTATTTTCCGAATTTTCCCGTTCCGCCAGCATACGTCTGTAATATGACAGGCAGAGGCATGTCATGGGCAGGGCGATGAGCAGGCCGAGGAATCCGAGCAGTTTGCCCCACACCGAGAGAGCCAGCAGGATCATCCACGGAGACAGGCCGAGGCTTTCGCCTTGAATTTTGGGGACGAGAATGCCGTCCTGAATGACCTGCACCACGCAGATCACCAGCAGGGCGAGGCCGATGCCGACCCATGGAGCTTGCCCCGCTTCGAGTGAACTGAGCGCGGCAAGGAATACTGCCGGGATGATGCCGAGCGTGCCGAGATACGGTGCGATGTTCAGGATGCCGATGAGCATGCCGAGGACCACGGCCAGCGGCAGCCCGATGATGACGAAGCCGATGGACATCAGTACGCCCACGAGCAGGGCCACGGTCACCTGTCCCCGGAAATACAGGCTCATGGTCCGCTCGAATTCCTTGAGAAAACTGACCGTGCTTTCGCGGTACTTTGCGGGCAGGTAGTTCTGCCATGATTCCTGAATTCTGCCGAAGTCGGCGAGCAGGAAGATCGTGTAGAGCAGGATGATTCCGAATCCCAACAGTCCTGCGAGGAGATTGGCGGTTCCCTTGAGCACGCCCGTGATTCCGGGCACCATCTTGCTCATGACGGCCTTGGCTGTACCGACTGCGCCGTCGCTGGTGAAGAAATCCTGAATTTCCTTGTTCTGCGCGGCGTCCTGCACCCATTTCCAGAGATCGTCCGGCAGGTAGGCCTGTACCCTGTTTGCGAATTCCGCGTTGCTTGCGAGATCGGTGAGCACGCGCCCCATGTGTGAAAATTCAGCGACCATCATGGGAACGACGAGCCATATGGCCCCGCCGATGACGCCGACCAGAGCGAGCATGGAGAGAAGGACGGCCAGTCCCCGGCTTTTGATGATGCCCTGAATCCATGTGGTGAACGGGTTGATCAGGTAGGCGAGCAGGAGCGCGGTGACGAACGGCACCAGCGCGCTGGAGAGAAACCCGAGCAGCCAGATGAGGCCGACGAAGAAGGTCAGGCCGAGGACCATGCGGACCACGCTGTCGAACGTATAGGGCTTGTCGGATGCGAACATGGTTACCATCCCGCGTAATGGTTGATTTTTTCGATTTCTAACAGGCGCGGGAGAATTGTTCAACCGGAGGAAGGGAAAACAGGAAGGGAGCGAGCGCAAGGCAAGCTCCCTTCCGTTTTGATATTCTGTCTAACCGTTTTTGACCTTTTCCAGAAAAGCGGTCGTGGAGTAGCCTTCCAGCAGGGGTAGGCTCAGGACTTCGCCGCCGGCTTTTTCCACGATTTCGCGTCCGACGATCTTGTCGACCTCCCAGTCCCCGCCTTTGACGAGCACCTGCGGGCGCACGCCCTTGATAAGCTCGAACGGAGTGGATTCGTGGAAGATCACGATATAGTCCACGCATTCGAGGGCAGCCAGAACATAGGCGCGCTCTTCCTGCGTGTTGAGCGGGCGGTCGTCGCCCTTGCCCAGCATCTTCACGGATTCATCGGAGTTGAGGCCGAGGATGAGACCGTCGCCAAGGGCGCGGGCACGTTTCAGCAGATCGACATGGCCGGGATGCAGAACGTCGTAGCAGCCGTTGGTGAAGACCAGCTTGAAACCGGGCGGGAACTCCGCTTTCCGTTTCAGGAAGGTGCGGATGCTCATGAGTTTGGGATTTTCGGGCAAGGACATCGGCTACCCCTTTGCCTTGAGGTTCGGAGTGGATTCGAACAGCATCAGTTCGATCCAGTCCATTGCAAATTCGAGTGCTGCCTCTTCATCTTCCAGTATCGCTTTCTGGCGTGCCTCGTCCACATCAAAGCGGCTGAAGACGCGCATGTGGGTGATGAAGCGCTGGAATTCGTCGAGCTTGTAGAATGCGAGGGTTGCCATGTGGCCCATCTTTTCGGGCACGGGCGCACCACGCTGCTTGATGCGGGCGAGGATGTTCATGTAGCGGTCGTTGGACGAGGTGTATGCCTCGAATCCCTGATCTTCTTTCCATGACATTCCGGTCCATTCGTCTTTTTCCTCAAAGCCGCGGCAGTGGTCCTCCTGCACGATGAAGAACTGTTCGCATACCCCGCCCTTGCCGTCGGGACGGGTGGCGCGGCCAAGGGGATACATGCGGCATGCCCCGGGACGGTTTTCGTACAGGGAGCATCCTTCCGGGGTCACGAAAGGACAGCTGCGCGCCTTGTTGTCGTTCATCCGCAGGTGGAACTCGGGGAAGCCCGTGTCCTCGCATTTGTGCATGGTGGTGTGCAGGCGCAGAAACTCGACGCTGCCCTGTGAAAGGGCGCGGCGCAGGCGCAGGATGTCGTACGGGGTCAGAATCAGATTCAGGTCGCTGCAACAGGCGTTGAAGCAGGAAATGCCGGGGTAGCATTTGAACTTGTATGTCTTGCCTTCCTCCAGCTCGGGGAGCGAGGCGAGAAATTCCTTGGTTTCATCGTTAGGCATGTCTTTCTCCGAGGCGTGCGGCCTCATGGTATTCCGCTTGGCGGGGATTCGTCCGTAAACGGTGGCCTGTCCTAACACCGCTTCGCGCAGAAGGCAAAAGCCGGGAAATGAAAAAGAACCCGGAAAACTGTCCGGGATCATTGTGGATATGTGTCCGAGACGGACAACGGTTCATTTTGGAGGGAGGTTTTTTCTACACAACGCAGCGGTGTATTGGTGCAAAAGGGACACCGCTTTTCCGGGTATGGGCCTGCGTTCGGCCTTTTTACCGGGGCTGCGTGATCTGCAAACCGTGAATTTCTTCGAGCTGATGTTCTGTCTGGTCAATGAACATGACGCCCATGCCGGGGTTGGTGTCCGTCCTCACCCAGCGTATGCTCGAATAAATGGGGCGGGGGTTGGTCAGTCCGGCAATGCGTAGGTGCAGGAATTGTTCATTTTCAAAAGGAACCTGCGAACTGATGAAGCAGCCTCCCGGTGATATGTCGAGAATGGTCGCTTCATGGGGATTTGCCATGCTGGGATCGTCCTCCTGCGCGATAAGGCACTGGAGTTCCACAGGAACCCGTTCGTGGCTTCTGGCCCGTTTGCCTGTTGCGGCATCAAGGTTCTTGAAAAAGCTGTCCTTGGGGTCGAGATAGGTGATGAACTGGTGCTTCAGGTTGGCTTTGGTACGCAGGAGGGGAAACGTGATCGTGTAATTGAAGAGCCTGTCCCGATCCTGCCGCGACGCCTTCATTACCTTGGGAATCTCAAGTACGAGCCCCGCCATGGTCATGTTTTTCAGGCGCGTAAGCAGGTCTTTGATATTTTTCACGAATATCAATTCGACGTCGTCACATGCCAGATCGTTGCCGTAAAAGTTCGGCGTGTCGGTCAAAATGAAAATCGTTTTGCTGGACTGGGCAGACAAGGAAACCTCGCTTGAGAAAATCCTGTAAATTTATACACCTTTCATGAGCATATAGTGAACTTGATCATCCTGTAAAGTGCGTTAGAATTACGATGCGAACTTTCTCTGCATACCATGTTTTTGTCACGGTTTTGACATGAAAGGGGATGTCTTTTTCGAGAGAATGTATCTAGACTTTTTCTTGAAAACTGTTCATTATCCAAAATAATGAAAAGAGCCATATCGGAGGTGCAGATGAAAACGATTCGCTGATTCCCGGTCACGGGTTACCGCTGCGATCAGATGCCAGGGGAATCAACTTCAAACCATCGGACGGGGGATTATGGCCCAGAAGCACTTTGTCCTCGACACCAACGTCCTTATTGAAAATCCTAAATGCATCGCTGCCCTGCGAAACGGGCAGGAAAACCTGATATACATTCCATATACCGTCCTGACCGAACTGGACGGCCTCAAGAAAGACCCGCGTATCGGCCATATCGTTTCCCAGGCCGTTCGCGCCATCCTCAACGACGAACAGGTCAATATCTTCCCGCCGGACTTCGCGTTGACCCTCACCGATGCGGTGATGGATGACCGCATCCTCAAGGAAATACTGCACATGGCCCCGGAAGAGGCCACACTCATCACCAATGACCGCATCCTTCAGATCAAGGCCAAGTGCCATGGCATTCCCAGCGAGGAATACCGTGATTCCGACCCGTTCCGGTCCGAGTCCCAGCGGTACACCGGCTTTGTGGATGAGGAAGACGAGCCTGTAAGCAACTGCTTCAAATGGGAAAACGGCACGCCTGTGTTCCACGGTCCCGAGGGACCGAAGCCCATCGGCTACAGTCATGAAATCTGGGGCGTGAAGCCCCGCTCCATTTATCAGAATCTCGCACTTGAGTTGATGCTTCAGGAGGGGATTGATCTCGTTTCCATTCAGTCGGAGGCCGGGTACGGCAAGACCTTTCTCTCGCTGGCTGCCGCACTGTATCTGACCCTTGAGCGCAAGGATAACCTCTACCGCAAGATATATCTGGTCAAGCCCGTGGTGGAAATTGGCGCGAAAATGGGGTATCTTCCCGGTGACATAGAAGAAAAGATGTTGCCATACATCAAGTATATTCAGGATTTGCTTATCAAGCTCCACGACATCCGTCCGGCCAATCGCATTTTTGCGGACCCGACCAATGACTCGTTCAAGCTGAATCCGAAACGGTTTGAGATTCAGCCGGTGGCGTTCATCCGGGGGATGAACATCGAGAACGCGGTCGTTATCGTGGATGAAATGCAGAACCTGTCTCGCGGCGAGACCCGGGCGCTGCTCACCCGCATGGGTGAAGGCGTCAAGTGCATCTGTCTCGGTGATACCCGGCAGGTGGACAACCCGTACCTCAACGAGTCGAACAACGGTCTCAACTGGACTGTCCGCAAGCTCAAGGGGTATAAGAATTATGCACACATGGTCCTCAAGGGCGACCGTTCCCGCGGTCCGATCACGGACATTGTGCTGAAATCGAAATTGTAAACACGTCCCGCGTCGTGCCTCATGGTGCGGCGCGGGAGTTTTGGAGAAATGCATCGTGCCGATCCGGCTTTTCCGTATCCCGCTGCTGGCGGGACTTTTCCTGCTGTTGTTCAGCATGGCAGCGTATGCCGTGCAACCGGGCGTACTCCGTCCCATGGAAGTTTCGCGTTTTCCCTCTCTTGAATCAGCTATCCGCATCAAGGGACCGATCTATTTCTGCGGTGAACAGGTGCCGCTTCACCGGACGGAAGTGCGCGAACGGCTCGAAAAGGAATTGCTGCTCATGCTGTGGGACCGGGCGCAGGTCATTCTGTGGCTCAAGCGGACGGGCCGGTATTTTCCGTACATCCAAAATGCCATGAAACAGGCGAACATGCCCGAAGACCTCAAGTATGTGGCCGTGATCGAGTCCGCGCTCAAGCCGCATGCCGGGTCCAACCGCGGTGCACGCGGCGTCTGGCAGTTCATCGCGTCCACGGCACGCAATCACGGTTTGAAGGTGGACCGCTACATTGATGAGCGGCGAAACTATCATCTCGCCACCGGGGCGGCCATCAGGTACCTGCGCGACCTGCACGATATGTTCGGTTCATGGACCCTTGCCTGTGCGGCCTACAACATGGGTGAGATCGGACTCCAGAAGCGCATGAAGCATCAGGAGGTCAGCGATTACTACAAGCTCGATCTTCCCAATGAGACCGAGCGCTATGTCTTTCGCGCCATCGCAGCCAAGCTGCTGCTTGCCGATCCCGCCCGCTACGGTTTCAATCTCCAGCCCGGTGACTATTACCGTCCCATCCCGTTTGACCGGGTGCGGCTCAAGACCCGGTACTCCGCGCCCATCGTCATCATCGCCAAGGCTGCCGGAAGCTACTTCAAGGAAATCAAGGATCTTAATCCCCAGTTGTTGAACAACGTCGTTCCGGGCGGTGATCATACCCTGTTCCTGCCTCCGGGGGCGGCCAAGGGCTTTGCCAAGCGGTATCAGCCGCTTATCACCAAGTATCGCAAGACCTACAAGGGCCGGAGCTACACCGTGAAGCGCGGCGACAACCTGACGCAGATTGCCCGCAAGAACAAGATTCCGCTCTGGAAACTGCTCAAGCTCAACAACCTGCACCGTCGAAGCGTCATCCGCCCCGGCCAGAAACTCGTCATCATGAAATAAAACACCCGCTCAAGGCGAATGCCGAGATGAGCGGGTGTCGAAAGATCGTGTAAAAATCCGGTTTCTTCAGAGACCGGATTTTTTGTGTTCAGGCTATTCGTCGTGCGGAAGGATGCTTGCGCGGCCCTTGCTGTAAGCGAGGCGTTCCGGCGACTTCTTGATGACGGCCTCCAGTTGCGGCGTGAGCAGTGTGTAGCTGGTGATGGCCCCGCCGTTGGTGGTAATGGTGACGTAGACTTTCTGCCCTTTTCTGGGCTTGAAGTAGACCGTACCGGGGCGGCGTTTCTGCCATCTGTAGTCCATGACCTTGCAGGCCCCGACAAATGTTTTCGGAGTAAAGGAAGAGACGGCGTGGACGCGTTTGAAGGTCACCCGTGTGAACGTCCCGTCGGCGTTACAGCTCATCTTCTTAACGTTGGCAACGACGGCGATGGTTTTGATTTCGGATTCCATGGCCATTCGGGCGAGGTAGTCAGTTTCACTGGCAGCGACCGAAGCAGTGGCGAACACGAACAGCAGAGTGGCAAACAGTAATTTTATTTTCATGTATATCAATGGGTAAAGGCTAGATTTAACAAATGCGAAAGAACACTATCCCACGAGTTCGGGTTTCGCAACAGTCTGTGTTCATATTTCGGTAGAAAAATGGCAGACGGGATCATTCCATGACCGGATTTTTCTTCATGGACAAGTTGATGCGTCCTCTTTTTGTATCGATTCCGATGACCGTGACCTGAACCTCCCTGCCTGCGGCGACCACTTCAGACGGGTCGCGCACGAACCGGTCAGCGAGCTGGCTGATGTGGACAAGGCCGTCCCGGTGCACGCCGAGGTCCACAAACGCGCCGAACTTGGTGACGTTGGTGACGATTCCGGGGAGTTGCATTCCCACGGTCAGGTCCGCGATGTCGTTGATGCCGTCGGCAAACGAGAAGGCGGTGAATTCGGCGCGCGGGTCGCGGCCCGGTCTGGCGAGTTCGGCCATGATGTCCCTGAGCGTGGGAAGGCCGACGTCCCCGGTGGCGTACCGGTCCAGATCAATGGTGCTGCGGGCGGATTCGTCGGAAAGCAGGTCGGAGACGGAGCAGCCAGCATCCTTGGCCATCTGTTTGACGAGGGCGTATCGTTCCGGGTGGACGGCGCTGGCGTCCAGCGGGTTGGAGCCGCGTACGCGCAGGAACCCGGCTGCCTGCTCGAATGCCTTGGGGCCGAGCCGTTTTACTTTGAGCAGTTCCCGCCGTGTTGTGAACGGGCCGTTTTCGTCGCGGTGGGCGATGATGTTGGCGGCAAGCACCGGGCCGAGGCCGGAAACATAGGCGAGCAACTGGGCACTGGCGGTGTTGAGGTCCACGCCCACGCCGTTGACGCAGCTTTCGACCACGCTGTCCAGCCCCCGTTTGAGTTCGGCCTGATCCACGTCATGCTGGTACTGACCCACGCCGATGGATTTTGGGTCGATCTTCACGAGTTCGGCGAGCGGGTCCATGAGGCGGCGTCCGATGCTGGCCGAGCCGCGCACGGTCAGGTCGAGGTCCGGGAATTCCTGCCGCGCCACTTCGGACGCGGAATAGATGGACGCGCCTGATTCATTGACGAGCACTGCCGGAATGCCGAGTTCAAGGGCGCGGACAAAGGCTTCGGTTTCCCGGCCCGCCGTGCCGTTGCCGATGGCGATGGCTTCAATGGAATGCTTGTCGCAAAGGCTGCGAATCGTTTCTTCTGCTTCGGCCTGTTGTTTTTTTGAGCCGACAGGGAAAATGGTGGCGTACTCCACAAGCGTGCCCTGCGCGTCGAGTACGGTGAGCTTGGCCCCGGTACGAAAACCCGGATCAAGGGCGAGGACGCGTTTCTGTCCCAGCGGTGCGGCGAGAAGCAGCTCGCGCAGGTTGGCGGCGAACACGCGGATGGCCTCGGCATCGGCCCGTTTTTTCACCTCGGCACGCATCTCGTTTTCAATGGACGGACCGAGCAGCCGTTTGTAGCAGTCTTCAAGGGCGAGGCCGACTTCGCGTGTGTCCGGGCCGTTGCCGTGCAGGACGGAACGGCGCATCAGCCCGAGGGCGTCGTCGATTTCCGGGCGCAGGGACAGTTTGAGCATGCCTTCGCGTTCCCCCCGGAACATGGCCAGTGCCCGGTGGCCGGGGATGGAGCGCATGGGCTCGTTCCAGTCGAACCAGTCCCGGTATGTTGCGCCTTCCTCTTCCTTGCCTTTGACCATGCGGGAAGTGAACCTTCCGCGCTTGACGAACAGTGTCCGCATGGCCTCGCGGGCCTTGGGGTTCTCGCTGATGTTTTCCGCGATGATGTCGCGTGCCCCGGCAAGGGCGGTGTCGGCGTCTGGCACGTCCTTTCCCGGGTTCACGAAGCGCTTGGCTTCGCTTGCCGGGTTCGAGCCGCGCTGGGCGAACAGCAGGTTTGCGAGCGGTTCGAGGCCGCGTTCCCGCGCCATGGAACCGCGTGTGCGCCGCTTGGGCCGATGGGGAAGATAGATGTCCTCAAGGGTTGTCTTGTCGGCTGCCCCGGTGATGGCCTTTTTCAGGTCGTCGGTGAGCAGGTCGCGTTCGGTCAGGGACGCAAGGATGGCGTCGCGCCGTTTGTCGAGTTCCGCCAGTTCGCCGAGACGGTCGCGGACGGCTGAGACGGCGACTTCATCCAGTGAGCCGGTAGCTTCCTTGCGGTATCGGGATATGAAGGGAACCGTGCCGCCTTCGTCGAGCAGGCGGGCTGTGGCGCTCACCTGTTTCGGTGAGATGGAAAGTTCCTTGGCGATGGTGTGAATATATGTATTGTTCATGATCGTGTGTCGGGGTTGAAGAACGGACTCAACCTATCTGCCGAGTGAATGGCAGGCAACAGAAAAAGCGTTCGTGTTTTCCTTGCGGCGAATGGTTTGTCGTTTGGCGGAAGGGGACACTTATCCCTTGAAGAATGAATTGATGTCTTCCATCATTTTTTCCTTGTGGGCGCGGACCTGTATACGGTCTTTCATTATCATGTCGAGCTGGCGGGTGTGCATGATGACATGGCCGAGCACTTCGAGACGGCGGACCATGTATTTCTGGTTGCGTCCTTCCACGCGGGCGGCGAGGCTGTCTTCCCATACGCGGGTGCGGAAACCGTATTCCTCCAGAATCTCGCCCACGAATTTCGCGCGCATGCGGCGGCGTTCCGGTTCGGCGGCTCCGCCGAAAAAACGGAAACCGATGTAATTCTCGACCTTGTGTTCGCCGGTTAGGGCCTCGGCACTGCAAAAGTGGAACCCGAAGCGGGACTGGAGCGAGCAGAATTCTTTGGAGATCATGAAATAGTTCTTGAACGCGAAATTGGTGCCCGCGGTCATGTTGAGGTTGGGGTTCATGGAGGCCTCGAACATGACGGAAAGGAAGCCGCGTCCGTTCATTGCGGGCGGACCTTCCCACGGCATGGCGTTCATGCCGCGCCACAGGGCGAGCATGGGGATGGACCCGATTTCTCCCAGCTCCACCCACTTGTCATCCGGTTCCCGCTTGAATCCGTCCTGAAGGTCCACCACCCAGAACTGTTTGGGAACCTTTTTCACATGCAGTTGCTTGGCTTCGTAGCGGGGGAAATGGCGGCTGTGGCCGAAGGAGAACATCTCGGCTACGGCTTTCTCGTGGCAGAAGCGGGTGATATCGTGCAGGCTCGTGCAGTTGGACGGGCGGAAGGCTATGTCGTCCGGGTCCAGCAGATGCAGCGGGGTGATGTATTTCATAACGGCCTGCAATGTTTCGTACACCGGGCTGCCTTCCATGAGATTTTCATCCACGCACTCCATCTTGAGCACTGCGTCCACGACTCCGGGGAGGACGCGGCGTCCGTCCGCATCCACTGTGACGATATGCCCCGGCATGAGATGCTGCATGGCGTCCTTGACGCCGAACAGGGCGGGAACACCGAATTCCCGTGCGACCGTGGCCAAATGGCCTGCCGCGCTTCCCTGTTCCGTGACAATGGCGGATGCGCTGGGCAGCAGGGCCGCGAGATCCGGAGTGGGCCGCGGGGCAACCAGAACGTTTCCCGGTGAAAAGGTCATGGCATCGGCTCGGCGGGTGACCATATGGACAGCGCCGACTCCTGATCCGCCGCTTGCGCGGATGCCGCCAGTGATGAGCACTTCGGCATCGTCCGGGAGTTGGGCCACCAACGGGGCCGGGGTGAGCATCAAGGCCCGGGCCTGTAGAAATATGACGCGGCCTGTCTTGTCGATGGCGAATTCAATGTCCTGCGGATAGCCGAACTGGGTCTCGGTCCGCATGGCCTCGTTTGCCAGCTCCATGATCTGGCTGTCGGTAAGCGACGGTACGTTGATCTGGTCCGGGGGCAGTTCGCAGGTCTGCATGCCTTCGGTCGGCATGACCATTTCGCAGGTTTCCTTGCTGGCTATGTCGCGGGAAAGAATTTCCATGGTTTCGCGCCCGATGACAAAGGAATCGACGAGCCCTGCGCCGTCGACAACGGACTTGGGGCGGCCCCATGTGGCGTTGATGAGCACGGCATGGGAATGTTCGGACAGCGGGTCGTGGGTGTAGACCACGCCTCCGGCAGCGCATTCGATCATCTCCAGAAATCCGACACACATGGCGGGGTCTTCAAGCCCTTTGATCCGCCGGTATCCCATGGCCTGCACGTTGTAGGTCGCGGCCACGACCTCCTTGTACGAATCAATGAGGTTGTCGGGGTGGACGTTGAGCAGTGAGGTGTACTGCCCTGCGAACGAGGCGCCGCTTTCGTCCTCGCCGAGCGCGGAAGAGCGGACGGCCAGATGCGGCTTGCGTCCGAGGCGTCCTGTCAGGGCCGAGTATTCGCGTTTAAGAGCGTGAACCACGTCGTCCGGGACCGGGGTCTCCATGATGAGCTGGGCAATGGAGGAGGAGAGAATCTGCAATTCACTGGGCGACTCGGCTGCTGCGGTCTGGATGAGACGGTCGATTTCCTCGCGCAGTCCGTCGGTTTCGAGGAATTTGGAGCACGCCGCGGTCGTGAGCACGAATCCGTCCGGTACGAGCAGATTCATGTTGTTTTTCAGTTCACCGAGGTGGGCCATCTTGCCGCCGCATTCCTCGGAGTCGTTGCGGTCTATTTCGGAAAGGGAGGCGGCCAGACGGCCTTCCACATGTTTGGTGACCGAAGGCAGGGCGGCCTGCATGTTGGCTCGGATGCCCTGAAATGCGTCAAAGAGTTTGGTGTATCGTCCCGGTGCGAGGCCGTCGAGGTGACGGATGATTGCATAGACCTGCACGGCCACCCGCGCCATTCGTGAGCGGATGAAGGAAAAACCGAAGGGGACCCTGCCCCGGAGCGCTTCCTCCATTTCGGCCATGGTCTCAAGTGCGTTGGTGTTGGCGGTCAGGAGCATGCGGAATTCGTGGTATCGCGCCTGAAAGTCTTCACGCAGTTGTTCCGGGCTGGGAGCTTCTCCACCCCGGAAAAACTGGCTGACCGCCTTGAAGATGTTTTTCACTGATTCCATCCGTCGTTATCAATTACATGGAAGATCCGCTCCCGGAGGTCGGCCGGTCCACGTCGACCGGGCATCCGTTTGATCCGTTCGACCGGAAACCGACAGCCTTGGCTGCGTCCAGTATCCTGCACAGCAGCCGTTCGGTGCTTGTGGGCTTGACCAGAAAGTCGAACGCCCCGAACGCCAGCGAATCCACGGCATCGTCCATGTCCGCGTGGCCCGAAAGCAGAATGACCTCAATGTCCGGGAAACGTCCCTTGATGGCCTTGAGCACCTGCATGCCGCTCATTCCCGGCATCTTCACGTCGAGGACCACCACGTCAAACGCCTCGGATTCGATCAGCCCGAGCCCTTCGTTGCCGTCCGATGCGGTCTTCACGTCCAATCCCCGCCGACTCAATCTCTTGGACAGGGCGGAAGTGAATGCTTCTTCATCGTCAACCAGCAATACTCGATACGTTCTTTCCATGATACACCTCTTTCAGCTCTTGGCTGGATAGATACAATGAATATGCCAATTCGCCATCAGAGTGTGTGCCGGAAACATCCCTTTTTTTTCTCCATAGCATTGTTTGTCCTAACTCGCCACAAACGTTAGCCATTTTCTTTTGTTTGCTGAGAGAATAGTTTTATGGGCCGTGCATTTTTTTTACTTTCTCTTTTCCTCTTGCACAAGAGCCTTCGTGAAAGTGGGGCGTTTTGTACCATCGGTATGTCGTTTCCGCGCAAATCCCCGCGGAGTGACGTTTTTCATCCACCGAAAACGATGATGGTTCGTTTTGTACCACTGGGGTAAAACGTACCGCTTTTTTCGAAAAACAACATTTGGCTGCGGCTTTTTGCCTCAGTCTCTTTTTGTTGCAAGTGGAGTTTTTTGCGGCATTTCTTTGTCGATAATCCTTTAATAATGCGGGTTTGTGATATCAGTTCCGGTTTTATGCCCTGAGGGTAGCCTGAAATCCCATGGCACACGCCTTGCTCATATGCTGGCAGCAACTCTTACAAGTGGGCCGTGTGCCAAGGTGAGGAAGGTATGCAGATCGAAGAGAAGACATCGTATGACAAGCTGTCGCGGAACATTGTTCTGACGGTACTCACGGTTTCGCTCGCACCGCTGATTCTGGTCGGCGGGCTGATTTTCGATCAGTTCAGTTCCATCTACCGTGAAAAGGTCTATGCCCACCTTGGCGAGGTGGTCGACAAGCATCAAGACAACCTCGATACTTTTCTTGAGGAGAAGCGTAGCGAGGTGCAGTACCTCGGACGCATCTTTTCCTATGACCAACTGACCGATCCCGTGTTTCTTGCGGAAACCCTCCGCAGCATGCAGCAGGAATACGGGCGTATTTTCGTTGATCTCGGTGTCGTGGACGAGAGCGGTCGACAAGTGGCCTATTCCGGTCCGTTCGACCTGCTGGGGGCCGATTACTCGGATGCACAGTGGTACAAGGATTCCCGCAACACCGATACCGGCATCAGCGACGTGTTTCTCGGCTTGAGGCAGTCACCGCACTTCATCATCGCATGCAATTACCATTCGGGCGGAAAGGAGTGGACGCTCAGGGCGACCATCGACTTCCTCGCCTTTTCCCATCTGGTGGAAAACATCCGTATCGGCAAGACCGGATACGCCTATCTCATCAATCAGCGTGGGGCATTCCAGACCAAGCCCCCGGCCCATCACGACAAGCAATTCTCCCTCACTCCGGTGAAGACCATCCAGCGGCCCACCGCCGATGAAGACGTGACCATACAGGAAACCGAGGGAAGCGACGGCGAGACCTACATAACTGTATCTTCCTCCCTCAGGAACGTCTCCTGGGAACTCGTTTATCATCAGAATACGAGTGACGCCTTTTCCGCAATGATCCGAAGCGAACTCTTTACTCTGGCCATCTTCCTGCTCGGCGGGCTGGGCATCGCCATCATGGCGGTCGTTCTTTCCCGCAAGCTCGTGGCAGGATTTAAGCTGGTGGATCGGGAAACCGAGCTTATGAGCAAGCAGATGGTGGAGACCGGCAAGCTGGCCGCCATCGGCGAACTCGCGGCAGGCATCGCGCACGAGATCAACAATCCTGTGGCCATCATGATCGAGGAGTCCGGCTGGGTCAGTGATCTGCTGGAGGACGAGACCGCCGAAATGAAGAGCCGTCAGGAGATCGAGCGGGCGTTGTCACAGGTGCGTACGCAGGGCCGACGCTGCAAGGACATCACCCACAAGCTGCTGAGTTTCGCCCGTCAGACGGATTCCCGTGTCACTGACGTGGCCCTGGCTCCGCTTATTCATGAGGTGGCTGAAATCTCCATGCAGCAGGCGCGGTACGCGCAAGTCAACTTTGATTTCGATCTGACCGAGAGCATGCCCGAAGTCCGGGCCTCGGTTTCGGAACTCCAGCAGGTGTTCCTCAATCTCATCAACAATTCCATTCAGGCCATGGAAGAGACCAATGGCGGCACCCTGACCCTGTCCTGCGGGATCGAGGGCGGGCAAGCCGTGGTCACCGTGGCTGATACCGGTCCGGGCATTGCCGCTGCAAACCTGAGCCGGATTTTCGACCCCTTCTTCACCACCAAGCCGGTGGGCAAGGGGAGCGGTTTGGGATTGTCCATATGTTTTGGAATCATCCACCAGATGGGTGGAGAAATAGACGTTGAAAGTTCTGTGGGGATCGGCACGAAGTTCACCATTCGCCTGCCGTTCTCACTGCCGGAAGAGTAACAGGAACAAGAGGAGGTTGTACCATGTTTGACGCTACCATCTTACTCGTGGACGACGAAATGGGGTTTGTCGAAACCATGGCCAAGCGTCTGGAGAAGCGAAACATTCAGGTTTTCAAGGCCTATGACGGTGATGCTGCCCTGCTGCAACTCGGCAAGCATCCCGAGATTCAGGTCGTTGTTCTGGATGTGAAGATGCCCATCAAGGACGGACAGACCGTATTGCAGGAGATCAAGCGTGATTTCCCGTTGGTCGAGGTCATTATGCTTACCGGTCACGCCACGGTCGAAAATGCTGTCGAAGGTATTCATAACGGTGCCTACGACTACCTCATGAAGCCCTGCAAGCTTGAGGAGTTGACCGAAAAGGTTCGTGAAGCGGTCGCACTCAAGCAGGAGCATGAGGAAAAGGCCGTTGAAGAACGGATGCACGATCTCACGCACAGGCTGGCGTAAATGACTGAGGCTGCTGGAGGTGGAACCATGTTCAAGAGAAAGGAAGACATACGGCTCCTGATCGTGGACGACGAGGTCGGATTCGCCGACGTGTTGCAAAAGCGCATGTCACGGCGGGGAGTCGTCGTTGAAACCGCATCCAGTGGAGAGGAAGCCGTGCGTATGCTGCGGGGGCGTGATTTTGACGTCGCCGTTGTCGATCTCAAGCTTGAGGGCATGGACGGTATTGAAATTCTGAAGGTCTTCAAACTGCTGGCCCCGGAACTTCCGGTGCTCATGCTCACCGGTCACGGGAGCGAAACCGCAGCCAAGGCCTGCATGGAGCTCGGTGCGAGCGACTACCTGTCCAAGCCCATTGATTTCGATCTGCTCCTGACCAAGGTCATGAGCGTGTGCACGAACGAGGAGGGCGCTGATGAACAGAATCCGGGTTCTGCTGGTTGATGATGAAATAGGATTCATCTCTCCGCTCAGCAAGCGTCTGGCGCGGCGCGGGTTCGACACGCACACGGTGTCGAGCGGCCGGGAAGCGCTTGAGGCTTTTGGTGAGAGTTCTTTTGACATCGTTTTGCTCGACATCAGGATGGAGGGCATGGACGGCATCAGGACACTCGGAGAAATCAAGCGGAAGCATCCCCTTGTGGAGGTGGTGATGCTCACGGCTCACGCCAACCCGGATTTGGTCATATCGAGCCTTGCAATGGGGGCCTATGACTACCTGATGAAACCGGCTGATCTGAACGAACTTGTGCTCAAGATCGAGGATGCGGCTCAAAGACGGAAAAAGAACCTGGCTCACGACGGACGTGACCGGGGAGAAACGGATACACAATAGAGGAAGCGAGGATACATATGCGATTCTTCAACCAATGGGGCAGATTCATGACGGCGGGGGCCGGAGCCCTTGCCCGGTGGGAAATTGACAATGCCAAGGCGATCATGGGCAACAGGAAAATGCTCGCGGTGATCGGCCTGATGCTCATACCGATCATTCTCGGCGGCATAGCGTTCGCCGATGATATCGGTCCTGTCCTGCCGGATCTGCTTGGCGGTAAAAAGGCTTACAGTCCGGCGTTTTACAGCCTGGGCATTTTTCTGGTGTCCATTGCCATCGGCATGGGGGCGGGACTCATCACCGGCTGTATCGGTGCGGGCGGCGGTTTTATTATCGCTCCGGCGCTCATGTCTGCCGGTATCAAGGGAATTCTTGCGGTCGGTACCGACCTGTTCCATATCTTCGCCAAGGCGATCATGGGCAGTGTCATCCACCGCAAGCTCGGCAACGTGTCGGTCCCGCTGGCAGGTGTCTTTCTGATAGGCGCGGTTATCGGTGCCACTGTGGGTGGTCTCATCAACCGCGTGCTGTATGAAATCAATCCCGTGCTCAGTGATGCGTTCATCACCACGGTCTACTCCCTGATGCTCGGTTTCCTTGGAACCTATGCCCTGCTCGACTTTCTGCGTTCCCGCAAGTCCGGTGATGGGGGCGATGCACATGGCGGTTCCGAAGGTGCGGAACTGGGCGGCATTGCCAAGTCTCTCCAGTCCGTGAAGTTCCCGCCCATGATCGCGTTTGATCAGGACCTCACTCCGGGCGGCCGCAGGATTTCGTGGGTGTTCCTCGTTCTCTCCGGCGCTCTCGTCGGTCTGGCAGCAGGTATCATGGGCGTCGGCGGCGGCTTCCTGACCTTCCCGATCTTCGTGTACGTTCTCGGCGTGTCTTCCATGACCACTGTCGGTACCGACATCTTCCAGATCGTGTTTACGGCAGGTTTTGCTTCGGTCACCCAGTATGCCATCTACGGCTTCATCTTTTACACGCTGGCCATGGGCATGCTCATCGGTTCGCTGCTGGGTATCCAGATCGGCGCGCTGGTCACCAAGGTCGTGCCCGGTATCACCATTCGCGGTTTCTACGCCATGGCCGTGCTCGCCGGTTTTGTGAACCGGATATTTGCGTTGCCGGGTAAGCTCGGTGAGATGGGGATCATTCCCATTTCGCCCGGACTGGGAGCGATACTCAATGAAATAGGCATCTGGGCGTTCTTTGTCGTCATCGGCGGATTCTCCGTCTGGGTCATAGGAACGTTCTTGAAGAATATCAGTGCGCTCAAGAGGCAGGAGGTTCAATAAGATGATTTATAACAAGCGAGAATTCGGAGGCGGCCTCGCGCTGCTCGTCCTCTTCTTTGTCGTTCTGTTCGTGATGTTCCAGCCCATGTTCAAGGGACATAATGCCATGGAATATCTTGATGCCCTGTACAATTCCATCTCCAAGGGGTCGGTCTACTATGTCCCGGCCATGAAGGAGCAGGTAGAGACCATCAAGGGCAAGGATGTCGCCATGACACTGGATTATGGTGACACGGACCAGGCCGGTCAGACTGCGGCGATGTTCGTCAAGTCCGGTATCAACGCACGGGCCGAAGGTTCGGCCGTGACCGTGAACGGTTCTCTTGACGCCATACTGCTGGCGACGCTGGCTGATTCCGACTTCATGTACCACAATGATGGAAAGGCCGTTTCGGAGAAGTACTCCCTTGAGCCTCGAAGAGCGCTCTTCAACTGGTGGACGACCCTGAAGCTGGTGGACAAGTATCTCAAGAGCCAAAACGCTTTTGCCGAGGCAAAGGTGACAGCCACCATTCAGAAGAAGGCGGTTGAAACAGCGTACAACTACTTCGAAGTCGAACCTGTCCACATCATGGACAAGCTTGGTCTCGTGATCTTCTCGTTGGCCTTCTACGTGATCTATACGCTCTGGTATGGGTTCGCGATCCTGTTCCTGTTCGAAGGATGGGGACTGAAGCTCAGTCATTAACAGCCATCATACCCTATGCCCGGTGCGGCTCGACTCCGATACGGGGTCGGGCCGCGCCCCCTGAAATCGGGGTCTGGAGTTGTGGCTGGATGTTTTTGGGGAGAGTCGTGAGAAAATGTTTACTCCTGCGGCATTTCAATCTATTTTCATAGAATGAGAGGCAAAGAATGAATCTCCAGAATTACTACGAAACAGTCATGCAACTCAGCCACGGCATCGTGGTGACCCTTGATCTGGACGGGGGTATCATTCACGGCAATTATGAGCTTGAAGCCCTGTGCGGCCTTTCCCTCAGGGAACTGGCAGGCAAGGATTGGTTCGCCACTTTTGTTCCCGAAAGCAGCCGCGAGGAAGCGCGCAATATTCTTCATGAGACCATGCATAATGGCGGTATTTCCACTGCGTCCGGGGCCATTACCACCGGTGACGGAGATACTGTTTACATCGATTGGAACCTCAAGCCTCTCACCGATTCCACAGGCGAACCCGTCTCCATTCTCTGTGTCGGGCAGGACGTTACCGACCACATGCTCCGCCAGAAGGGGCTGCTGCATGAAAAATTCACTCTTATCGAGCGCAACAAGGGCTTGAACTGCCTTTACGAGATCAGCCAGCTCATGGTCGATACGGATCGGGATGTCGGCCTGATACTCGACAAGGTCGTGCAGTTGCTGCCCTCGGCCTTTCAGCGTCCGGATCGAACGCACATATTTCTTTTGGTCGACGAAAAGAAGTGGGGAATCGAGCTGCCGCCCGACGCGGAACACACGTTGTCGGAAAACATCGTGGTCAACAAGGAAAAGCGGGGCGTGCTCGCGGTATACGTGGAGGCCCGGAAGAACGGCAGGCGCAACCGCCGCGTGTTCATTGAGGATGAAAAGGACCTGCTCGCCACGGCGGCCCAACAGGTGGCCACACTCGTGGGCAAGATGGAAGCAAAGCGCGCCAAGCAGGCGCTGGAACAGCAGTTGCGACGTGCCGACCGGCTTGCCAAGATCGGTCAGTTCTCCGCGGGCGTGGCTCATGAGATAAACGAGCCGCTTGCCAATATTCTCGGATTCGCGCAACTGGCCTTGCAGGACAAGGGGTTGCCGGAGCAGGTCGCAGCCGACCTCAACAACATCGTTGATTCCTCGCTGCATGCCCGCGAGATTATCCGCAAGCTCATGTTCTTCAGCCGCCAGATGCCGCCGCAGTTCGTGCCCACAGACCTCAACGATGCCATTCATCAGGCCCTGCGTATCACGGAAAATGCGGCCCGCAAGAGCAATATCAAGGTGCATTGCGAATACGCTGCCGACCTGCCCGACGTCATGGCCGATCCGCAGCATATCAAGCAGGTGATCGTGAACCTCGCGGCCAACGCCATTCAGGCCATGGAGGATGGCGGGGAGTTGCGTGTGGAGACCATCAACCACGAAAACGACGCTTATATTATCGTGGAAGACACCGGGCCGGGAATGGACCGGGAGCAGCTCAAGCAGATTTTCAATCCCTTCTACACCACCAAGGATGTGGACAAGGGCACCGGGTTGGGATTGTCCGTGGTCCACGGCATCATCAAGGCGCATGAAGGGTTCATTCAGGTAGACAGCACACCGGGCAAGGGCACGCGTGTGGAAGTCGCCTTCCCCTTCCGCCCAAACAGTTGTATGGTTGATTAATGAGTGAACGGATTCGAATTCTCGCAGTGGACGACAGCCAGAGCACGCTCGAAGTGCTCAAGCGCAATCTGGAATCGAACGGGTATGAAGTCTTCACCGCGCTTCGTGTGGCCGAGGCCCTGTCTCTGCTTGATTCCCTCGACATCGACCTTGTCATTACCGATTACCGCATGCCGCAGGCCACCGGGCTCGATCTCATCCGCCATGTGCGCGACAATTACCCTGATACCGAAATCATGATGATTACCGGCTACCCCTCCATTCCGGGGGCGGTGGAAGCCATCAAGGACGGTGCGGGTGAATACCTGCCCAAGCCGTTTACCGCCGAAGAGTTGCTGACCGTAGTGGAGCGGATCGTACAGCGTCTGTTGCAGCGCCGGGTGCTCGGTTCTCCTGACACGCCGCCGGACAATTTCGGCATCATCGGCAATTCTCCGGAAATGGACCTTGTTTTTCAGCGTATCGGCAAGGCGTCGTCCACCGATGCAAACGTGCTTATCTCCGGCGATTCCGGTACCGGCAAGGAGCTGGTGGCGCGTGCGGTCCATTATAACAGCGACCGCCGTTCGGCCCCGTTCGTACCGGTCAACTGCACGGCCATTCCGGACAGCCTGCTTGAGAGTGAGTTGTTCGGCCACGTCAAGGGAGCCTTTACCGGGGCCAAGGACGCCCGCGCCGGTTTTTTCGAGATCGCTGCCGGCGGTTCCATCTTTCTTGATGAAATCGGTGACGCCAGCCCGAACATGCAGGCCAAGCTGCTGCGGGTCATCCAGTCCAAGGAGTACTGCAAGGTCGGTTCAAGCCACGTGCATACCGTGGACACCCGCATCATCGCTGCCACGCACAAGGATTTGAAACGGCTCGTTGCGGAAGGTTCATTCCGTGAAGATCTGTTTTATCGAATCAACGTGGTGGACATCGCGGTGCCTTCCCTGAACGAGCGGGGTGACGATATTCTCGTTCTTATCAGTCATTTCATGGGCAAGTTTGCCGAGGCCATGAACCGCGCTGTTCCGTCGCTGACCGACGAAGCGCTTCAGGCGTTCAGGCATTATTCATGGCCGGGAAACGTGCGTGAGCTGGAAAATCTGGTGCAGCGTCTGGTGGTCATCGTGGATCATGATCCAATCGAGATCACGGATTTGCCTGAATCCATGCGTTTCATCCTGTCGAGCGAAGGCGGCGTGGACCGGTCTCTTGCGGATGTCGAAAAGGAGCACATCTCCAACGTGCTTGCCATGACACGCAACAACAAGACCCGTGCCGCCGAAATTCTCGGCATCAATCGCAAGACCCTTCGGGAAAAGCTGAAGCGGATGGGGCTGGAGTAAGCTGTATTCGTGAATAGCGGGCCTCGGTCTATGTGGCTGAACTCCGGCGAAAGGAAGGCAGGGCTCCCGTTGAACCCGGCAAACTCTGTACTTGCAGCCCAAAATCTGCTTATATGATCATGTGATTTGTGCTGGTTTCTCTCAAAAGGAGAAACCCCGGAGATTATTGCATGATGTCAGATTCCAAGAAGACGAAAAAAGAACTTATCGCCGAATTGCAGGCGTTGCGTGAAACCCTCTCGCGAAAAGAGGCTTCCGCAACGGATTTGTCTTCTGCGTCGTCTGCCGGCGCGGAATCGTCTCGGGACGTTACGGAAACACAAACCATCAAAGCCGCCTACGAGGTGATGCAGGAGCGGTTTGAGGGAGTGTTCAACCATATGTCCACGGGCGTGGCCGTGTATGAAGCCGTGGACGACGGGGTTGACTTCATTTTCAGGGATTTCAATCCGGCCGCAGAAAAGATAACCAGAATCACGCGGGAAACGGCCTTGGGCAAACGGCTGCTGGACCTGTTTCCCCGGATGGGCGAATCCGCTCTCCTGCCTGCGCTGGTGCAGGTCTGGAAAACCGGCCGGGAAGTGAAAATCCCGCCGTTCCATTACAGGGACGACGTGCGCGAGGGGTGGCGGGAAAATCATATCTACAAACTGCCTTCCGGCGAAGTGGTCGCCCTGTTCAACGATGTTACCGACCGTATGGAGGCGATTCAGGCACAGATGCTCAATGAGGAGCGCCTGGAACTCGCGTTGGAATCCGTCAACGACGGTCTCTGGGACTGGTGGCTGGATTCCGGTGAGGTGTATTACAGTTCCCGGTGGTATACCATGCTGGGATATGAACCGTACGAATTGCCCCAGACGTATGAGACATGGGAAAAACTGCTGCACCCCGAGGATTTCGAGAGGTCGGCGGAACATGTCCGTGGGCATCTGCAACGGGGGGAGCCGTTCAGCCTTGAATTCCGCATGCGGGCCAAGACAGGCGATTGGCGGTGGATATTCTCCCGGGGCAAGGTCGTTGAGAGGGATGAACAGGGCAAGCCGGTCCGCATGCTTGGCACGCACATGGACGTTACCGACCGGAAGTTGACAGAAGCTTCACTCAGGGCGAGCGAGCAGCGCTTCAGGATGCTTTTGGAAGGTGTGGATATGGTCGCGGTGCAGGGGTACGATGACAAGCGGCGCGTGACATATTGGAACAAGGCCAGCGAACATGTGTATGGCTATACTCAAAGCGAGGCTCTGGGGCGGTTGCTCGAAGAGTTGATTATCCCGGAGCCCATGCGTGCGGATGTCATTCGGCATGTGACCGACTGGCATGAAAGGGGAATCCCTATCCCTTCCGGTGAGCTGGAGCTTCAGCGCAAGGACGGTTCTCTGGTCCCGGTATACTCCTCGCACGTAATGCAGGAGAACGCCGCCGGGGAAAAGGAAATGTACTGCCTTGACGTGGAGCTGACCGAAATCAAGAAAGCGCATTTCGAACTGCTTGAGGCCAAGGATCAGGCAGAGGCGGCCAGCAGGGCCAAGTCCGAGTTTCTGGCGAACATGAGTCACGAAATCCGTACGCCCCTCAATGGCGTCATGGGCATGCTGCAATTGCTCAAGGTCAGTGGATTGACCCCGGAGCAGAGGGAGTTCGCATCCGCGGCCCTTCAGTCCTCCAGACGGCTGACGCAGTTGCTTGCCGATATTCTCGATCTTTCCCGGGTGGAAGCGGGCAAGCTGACCATTCTTCAGGCTCCCTTTGGCTTGGCTCAGGTGGTTGACGACGTCTGTGCCCTGTTCGGGCCGACCGCCGAACAGGCCGGGGTGCGGCTTGACTGCTACATGGACCCGGCTTTGCCCGGAACGCTTCTGGGCGATGCGGCCCGCGTGCAGCAGGTTTTGACCAATATGGTCGGCAACGCCTTCAAATTTACCGATTCGGGCATTGTCAGCATAGAGCTGTATCCGCTTCCGTCATTGTGCGCGGGGCGTCAGCGTGTTCTTTTTTCCGTGTCGGATACCGGTATAGGCATCCCGGATGAGCAGATGGACAGTCTGTTCGAGTCTTTTTCCCAAGGTGAAGAAGATCATATCCGCATGTCTCAGGGGGCCGGACTGGGGCTGGCCATATGCAAACGGCTTGTCAATCTCATGGACGGAAGCATCTCGGTGGCAAGCGAGCTGGGCAAGGGGACGACCTTTCATTTCTGTCTGACGTTCGGTTCTGGTGACGAACAGGTTCCTCATGAACGGAGAATTGCCGGCAACAGTGCGTTCCCGGTGGCAGGCCTCAGGGTTTTGCTGGCTGAGGATGACCGGGTGAGCAGTTTGCTGACGGAAAGGCTGCTTCAGAAAATGGGATGTGAAGTCCGGGCCGTGATGAACGGACAGCTTGCGGTCGAAGCCCTGCAGCAGGACAGATATGATGTGGTCCTCATGGATGTGCAGATGCCTGTCATGGACGGTGTGACGGCGACCAGGGTCATTCGGGAAAGGGAAGTCCGTGATTCCTGTGACAGGGTCCTCATCGTCGCCCTGACGGCTTTTGCCATGGCTGGGGACAGGGAGAGTTTCCTTGAGGCCGGGATGGATGATTATCTTGCGAAGCCTGTGGAAATGGAAGCGTTGCAGGATATTCTGGGCAGGGAAGCCGAACGGTTGCTTGATTCGGAATAGTGCTTTTCAGGTATCCTGAGTCGATACCGTTCTTCACTGATACTGTGTGTTGTCTGGCGAGCGTGTGGCGGCCAGCTGTTGTCGGGATTATTTGGCAATCGCGGCGAACGATCCCCGTGTCAGGTCGCACAGGTCCTGCGGCGAGAGTTCGATATCCAGTCCCCTGCGACCCGCGCTGACGAACATGGTTTCAAAGTCCTGCGCCGATGCGTCGATGATCGTGGGCAGCTTCTTTTTCTGTCCCAGCGGGCTGACGCCGCCCACGACGTAGCCGGTCACGCGTTCCACGGTCTTCACCTCGCCCATGGCTACTTTTTTGGTGCCCACGGCCTTGGCCATCTTTTTCAGGTCGAGATGGAGCGCGACGGGCAGTATTGCCACTGCCAGATCTTTGCCGCCGGTGTTCACCACAAGCGTCTTGAAAACACATGCGGGATCGGCGTTCAGTTTTTCCGCCGCTTCCAATCCGTAGGACTCCGCCTTGGGATCGTGTTCGTATTCATGGACCTGAAAAGTGATCTTGGCCTGCTTCGCCGTCTTTATCGCTGGTGTCATCGTGACTGTTCCCGATTCTGGAAAATTTCTGCGGTCTGTTATCTGGTATAAATGAACAGGATGGTCGGCTCTGCGCCGTATTCATCGTCAGCCTGAAGCCCCATGCCGAGCAAACGGGACATGGTCCGCTTGGCAGCCTCTTCGGACTTCAATTCATACCGAATGGGATGCCTGATACCGTGATCGCCCCGGTCAGACCCGGCCTCTTCGATACCCACGAACCACCGCTCATGCTCCACACCATAGTGGTCCATGTGACGAACAGCCTTCGCCACCACCGCTTCATTGACTTTGGAATTGTTTGAATAGCTCACGCGCCCATCTCTATATTTAAATTGAAGGGGACGCAAATGGTGGTGGGGCATGTTCGAGTGTCGATGGTTTGATGTCCGTTATGGTACATTCCCTGTCCATTGAATGCAGGGAGGCCGAGGGGCTTTCCCGGTCCAGAATACGTGGATGCCCTTTGCCTGAGTTGGCTTGGAGGTGGGGATGTGCTATGTTTTTGATGATGAGTGAATTGTTCGTGAGCATGACGTGAGGGTTGAAATGAGATTATCCGTAAAACTTGTGTTCCCGATAATGCTCGGGTTGTTTCTTTGGGGATCACTGCCAGCCAGTGCAGAAATCCGGACCGTTCGCGTCAGCACTTCTTACCGGAACCTCCTTTCCGACGCTGAGTCTGCGGGCATGCTGGATCAAATCGTCAAGGAGGCTTTTAAGCGGATCAACATCAAGGCTGAGATTGTTTTTACAAACACCAGACGGTCATTGGTCACCGTGAATAACGGTGAACTGGACGCTGAAATCAACCGTGTCGCTGGCATGGAGCAGACGTACACCAACTTGGTGCGTGTTCCGGAACCGAACATGCAGATGCAATTTGTCGCCTTTGCGAGGAAAAAGATTTCCATTTCAGGGTGGGAGAGCCTTCGTAAATTGAGAATTGGCATGGTGCAGGGATGGAAGATACTTGAGCAGCACACGAGAGAGTTTCCCCATGTCACTCACCTGACCGAAATATCGACGTTGTTCGAGATGCTTGAAAGAGACCGGATTGACGTGGTCCTGTATTCGAAGTTGACGGGGTGTGAAGAGCTGCACAAGCTTGATTTCGATGACATTCACCCCCTGTCGCCGCCGTTGGCAACAAGAGACATGTTTCTTTATCTGCATAAGAGTCATGAGAGGCTGGCTGTTCCGCTGGCAGAAGCGTTACGCGAGATGAAGAAGGACGGGACCTATGCGCGTATTGTTGAGCGGACAACGTGTCATCTGCATTGAGATTGTGTGGATGTCGAGAAAGCCTGAAAGGAGAATCTGGAGCAGTTACGAAAAAAGGCTTCCATCAATTTGATGGAAGCCTTTGATTTCGCGTGGTGCTCGGGGACAGAATTGAACTGCCGACACGGGGATTTTCAGTCCCCTGCTCTACCGACTGAGCTACCCGAGCACGCTGTCGAGAAAAGGGATTTACCGAAACCGTGGGGGCTTGGCAAGCACTTTTTTCAACTTATGGCATTTTTTTTACTTTTCTTGTTCGAGCGGCGCTCCCAATTCCATGATTCTGGCTGCGAAACCGGTGCGGAGTGCTTCCATGTATTCCTGATCTATGGGGCCTTTCCACGTGACGACCTCGGTGTAGCGCTTGGGAATCTTGGCTGAATGCGGGTCGTAGCCCATGCCGAGACGCAGCCTCCAGCGCAGTCTCTGCACCCGGTCGCCGATTTCGCCCATCTTTCCGTTGAGGCCGCCGTAGCCCACCGAGTTCATGGCCTCGGCCAGCAGGTCGTCCTTGTACACGCCGCGGGAGAACATGCAGCCCACCATGCAGTTGAGCACGATACGCTCACGACCGTCCTTGACGAGGAAGTCGAGGGCCGCTTTCACGTCCTTGTCCTCGTGCTTCTGGTCCCATGAGTACGCGCCCGCATCAAGGTGCGAGTGGCGGAACCCGAGACTCTCGGCAACGAAGAAGACCTCGCCCGTGGCGTATCCGGCCATTTCCTGTCCCAGAACGCAGGCAAAGTCCTCGCCGCCATACTGCTCGGCGCATTTGAGCGTGCCCTGTGCAAGGTGGCGGTAGAAGTCGTTCGGCGGGCGGCTGATGAACTCCACGCCCTGCATGTAGGTCTCGGCGTCGCCCCAGTTCAGTTTGACCACGGTCTCCCTTTCGCTGATGACGCCTTTTTCCAGCGCCTCGGTCGCCCATGCCAGTGCCACGCCCGCGGACATGCAGTCGAGGCCTTCCTTTTCTATGGTGTCGAGGATGCGGAGAACTTCGGGTGCTTCCGTCACCTCCAGCATGCCGCCGCAGGCGAAGATCGGCTCATAGTCGTATCCGACCTGACGGTAGAGGTACTGGTTGTTGGCCTGAAACTGTTCGCGCACGAAGCCGACGTGGATGCAGCCCACCGGACAGCCTGCACAGGCGGCATTGCGGAGCAGGGTGTCGTCCGCGAATGTCTCGCCCGAGATGTTGGCGGCTTCGGGACTGCTCGTCTGCTGGAGATTCTTCCACGGCAGGCTTTTCAGCTCGTTGAGCGGGTTGATGTTCACCGCGGTGCCGAGGCCGTGATATTTGGCCATCATTTCCGTGGTGGTCAGTTGCTTGTAGATGTGCTTGTAGAGCTTCGGATATTCCTTGGACTCTGGCAGGGCAAACCCCCGGTCTCCGAGAATGCAGATGGCCTTGAGGTTTTTGACGCCCATAGCCGTGCCGCCGCCCATGCGCCCGAAGTGGCGGTAGGTGTCGACGTTGATGCAGGCGTAGGTGGACAGGTTTTCTCCGGCCGGACCGATACGCATGATCGAGCGGCGGCCTGAACCGGGGAATATCTTTCGCAACACGCGGCCGGTGTGGATGGCGTCGAAACCGCGCATGTATTCCACGTCACGGGTCTCCACGCGGCGTGAACCGACGCACAGGGCCGTGAGCCGTGGTGCCTTGCCCACGATGACCAGTGCGTCGAGATCGGCAAAGCGCAGCGACAGGGCGGATTTGCCCCCGGCGTAGCTCTCGGTGAATTGGTTGTGATAAGGCGAGCGGAACGCGCAGCACGTCTTGCTCATGAGCGGGAAATAGCCGGTCAGCGGGCCGATGGCGAAAATCACCGGCTGTTCCGGGTCGTCCCAATCCCTGTCCATGTGGCCGAACTCTTCGAACAGGCGCGCGGCCAGTCCGGTTCCGCCGAGGTATTCGCTCCGGCCCGGACGTTCAATGATGTTGGTCTTGCCGGTGGTCAGGTTGACCACCATGACGCGGAAAAAGTCTCTAATCATCGCTTTTCCCTCCGTCTTCGGCCTTGCTTGGCAGTTCCACCATTTCCAGACAGTCGTGCGGGCAGAACTCCACGCACTGCCCGCAGTGAATGCACACATACGGGTTGACCTGATGGTCGAGGAAAATGGCGTCTACGGGACATGCTTCGGCACATTTGCCGCAGCGGATGCAGAGTTTGCGGTTCTGGATGACGCCGCCGTCCCTGCGTTGCCGCAGCGAGCCGGTGGGGCATGCCTCGGCGCAGGGGGCTGGGTGGCATGCGAGACAGAGCCTCGCTTCAAATCCGGTGGAAAGGCCGCCGGACGAGGATATGCGGATGCCCGCCTTGTTCCATGACAAAAATTTGTGGACCTGCCTGGAGCAGGCCAGCGAACACGAATGACAGCCGATACACCGTTCCATTCGTGCAGCCCTGAGAGCTTTCATGTATTTGCCTCCCACAGTTCAAAACATGCGTTTTCAGCGGTTGAACTGGTTGCGAATCCGTTTGACGATGCCTTCGCACCATTCCGGAGTGAGTTGATGCAGAGGAACCCGTTTTTCAGTTCTCGCTTACGAGTTCCAATATGTCATGCTTGAGCGCCCACAGCACATGATTTTTCGCGGATTGCGGATCAAGCTGTGGCACCAGAGTGGTAAGTTTGCTTATCAGGGTGCCGGTGTCAACGGATTTACGGGCGAGAAAGACGAGTTTCTTGGCTGCATCCGGGTCAATGACTTCGGTGAGTCCCGAGTAGATCATGGGGTAATCCCTGTCCCGGTAAAACGCCTCGCCCGTGCGTCCGGCCCGGAGACGTGTTTCCGGGGTCAGGCGGTCGGTCGTGTAATGGCCGAACAGTCTGCCGAAGGGCATGGCCTGCGGATGGGGAATGTCCCTGAGCGGTTCCGGGTCCACGGGGTGTTCGCGCAGTTCGTCCCAAAGGGCGGCGTATTGGCGGATGACGTTGGGCCATGCGAAGTCTTTTTCGATCCGTTCCCGCGCGGCCCTGCCCATGGCGTGCCGCAGTTCCGGCGAGTCGATGAGTCGTTTCAGGGCGTTGGACAATGCCGGGATATCCACGGCGGTTCGCTGGGCAAGCAGCAGGTGGTATTGGTTGTCGTAGAGCAGGGGGGCGAGCAGGTCCACGTCGGGCGTCTCGTCCGGGCCGACGGTGGGTATGAGCAGGCCGGTCTCGTTGTGGCGGATGATGTCGCGGTAGCCGTCATATTCCGACACCACCGAGGGCAGGCCGAAGGCTCCGGCTTCGACCAGCGTGATGCCGAACGTCTCCTGCGGGTTGTCCGCAATGGAAATGAATATGTCAGCAGCCTGAAACAGTTCGATTTTTTCCTTTTCCGAAGGGCGCGCCTTGATGGTGAGCGGAATGCCGACGTTGGCGGCGAGGTCTTTCAGCGTGGGCAGAAAGTCGTCGTTGTCGTCCACCCATCCCGCAAGGGTCAGTTCCACGGTTTCCGGCTGCATGCCGTCCGCCACAAGCCGGTGGAGCGCACGTACCAGCGGCAGCAGGTCCATTTTGGAATGGTGGGATATCCTGCCGAAAACCAGCAGGTTCACCGGGCCGGACGCGGTGTCCGTTTTTCCGGGAGTCATGCCGTCCGCGTGGACGCCCAGCGGAATCCGGGCCAGCTTCGGAGTCGGCGCGTCTGCTTCATCAATGGAATATGATTCCCGCTGCCAGTCAAAAAAATGTTCCACGGCCTGCATGCCGAGCGTGGACGTGCAGACGATGGCGTCGCGCGCCGTGGTTCCGGCCCAGAGATGACGCAGGAACGCGCCGCCGAAGTCGGCATAGCTCAGGGAGTGGATGGTGCCGGTGATTGGGAAAATCCGGCGGCTGTACCGGTTCCGCAAACGGGCCATGTGCGGCTGCGTGGTGATGCAGTCCGACAGGTGGAAGCAGTGGTAGTCGGTCGTGCCCAGCATGCGGGGCAGTTCGCGTCGGTCGAATATGCGGATGCGCCCGTTTTCGAGCAGGAGCGGGGCGGTCTTTTTCAGGTGCTGACGCAGGGCGTCCCCCTGTTTTCTGTCACCCAGAAAGAAATGATATTCATCGAATATGTCTGCACCGAGAAGTGCGGACAGGAACTGGATGTTGGCTACCTTGCGGCCCAGAACCGGGCCGGGTTCGTAGAAGGGATCAAGGGTACCCCATATGCGCCTTGTTTCGGTCATACTTAGGTCAAAACCGTAACCGGCCATTTTGTCAATGGTTTGCCGAAAATCGGGCGGCACTTTTTTCCTTTGTACCGGAGGTGGCAGTAATTGTTGTTAAAGAAAATCATTCCTGAATATCAACGGATTATCGATGGTTTTTTATGTTTTTGTCTGCTGTTTTTGTCCGTGAAACATTCTTGGCCCCGATATTGCTCAATTCATTGTGCGAAAGCGAATTGCGTCATCAATTTGACGCTCAAGGAGAGCCGAGAACATGCAGAAACGGACAATGAAGCGGGGAAAGCGCCCGGAACTTATGTGGGGACTGGGGCTGAGCGATACGCATAAGACCGACATCGAACAGGGTGTCGGGCCGGGATTCCATATTCGAAATTTTCCGACAGAAGACCTTCCCAAGGCCAAGGACATGGCGCAGGAGGAAAAGCCTTCCGCCGCATGGATTCCGTGGTCGGTGTGGGCTGATCTCCCGGAGTTCCGCAAGGAAGAATACCGTCAGCAGGACTCCACGCAGCGCATTCTCATTCAGGATGAGAATGACCAGGCTGTCGAGATGGACCGTGTCCTTTCCGAAGGGTTCCTTACTGTGGTCCGTTCTCCCCTGACCCGGCCCAAGGTGCAGGACGCCATGTTCCGCGCCAAGGAAGTCACCAGCATGTATTCGGACATCTACCGGATGACCGAGGAAATCATGCTTGAACGGGAACTCCTTGCCCGCAAGACCGACCAGCTCATGTTCCTGAACAGAATCCTCGCCTCGGCCACCGAGAGCCTGGACCCCTCCACCATCCTGATGAATGCGAAGGAGACCCTGAGTCTTATCCTGCCCATCAAGATGCTGCACGCGGTGTTCTGGAACCATCAGCAGGATTCAGACGTGTCCGATGCGGAAATTTTCTTGAACGGCAAGATGACGCCGGAAGCTGAAAGCGGCTGGGTAGAGCATCTGATGGCCTCGGCAGCCAGCATGGGCAGCGGCCCGGTCAACGGGTTCCAGATCATCCATGTCGATCCTGCCCGCCGTCCGGAATTTGGTCTTAAACCGGAAGACGGACGTCTTGTCACCATGCCGCTTTCCGCCGGTTCCGAAACATTCGGCTGTCTGGCACTGCTCTGTGAACCGGGCTACCGTCTCGGCAAGGATCAGGTCGAGACGTTCCGTTCCGCGGTCAACCACCTCGGTCTTGCCCTGCGAAACGCGCTCATGTTCAAGGAAGTCAAGCTGCGCGCTGACCATGACGGCCTGACCCGCATTTACAATCGCCACTCCTTTGAGGAACGGCTGGTTTATGAAATCAAGCGCCGCCGACGTTACAATCACGATCTTTCCCTGCTCATGGTCGATCTCGATTATTTCAAGAACGTCAACGACACCTATGGGCACAAGGCCGGTGACATGGTGCTCCGCAAGGTCGGTGAAATTCTCACCGAAACCTTCCGAGGCACAGACCTCGCGGCCCGGTACGGAGGCGAAGAGTTCGTGGTGCTGCTGCCGCACACCAGTGAGCAGGACGCATGGAAACTCGCTGAACGGGTGCGTGAATCCATCCAGTCCAGCCAGTTCCATTTCGACGGACAGGACTTCACCGTGACCGCATCCATCGGCGTGGCATCGGTCGAGGCCGGAGCCTTGACCAAGGATGACGACCTCATCATCAAGGCGGACAAGGCCCTTTACAAGGCCAAGAACAACGGGCGGAACATGGTCGTCGTGTCCAAGCCCAAGGCCGATCAGGTCGCCATGCAGTGATGATTTGAAAAATGAAGATGAAGGAGCCGCCAGTATGGGCACTTTATCTTTATTGAAGAGATAATGAATGCAACAAGCCCCGGCTGTCTGGCCGGGGCTTGCTTATTGTATCGGTATTGTCGTTGAGTCTCAGCCGATCAAATCCTCCAGCGCTTCACGGACTTCCGGGAAGCGGAACTCGAATCCCGCGTCCAGAAGACGTTTCGGCAGGACGAGCTGACCGGAAAGGAGCAGTTCGTCGGCCATTTCGCCGAAGAGAAGGCGTATGATGAAGGCCGGGGTCCGCAGCTTGTGCGGGCGGTGCATGGTCTCGGCGAGGATGCGTGCGAATTTGCGGAAACGGACTGGCGTGGGCGCGGTCAGGTTGTATGCGCCGCTGGCCGTCGGAGTTTCCAGCAGGAAACGGATGGCCCGTACTTCGTCGGCCAGATGTATCCATGAGACGCCCTGAAAACCCGACCCGATGGGGCCGCCCATGAAATACCTGAACGGCGGCATCATCTGTGAAAGCATACCGCCATGTCCGAGCACGGCTCCGGTGCGGATGACGCATCTGCGGATGCCCATTTCGTCGAGTTCGACGGTCGAGGCCTCCCACTGTCGGGCCACGTCGGCCAGAAATCCTTCACCGGACGGAGTGGACTCGTCCAGCGGCTTTGTCTCTTGCGGACCGTAATATCCCACGGCGGATGCCTGAATCAGTACTGCCAGAGGTTGTCCCGAACTTCGGATTGCCTCGACAATGTGTCTGCCCGCCTTGACCCGGCTTTCCAGAATCCGTTGCTTTTTTGCCGCAGTCCATCGGCCTTTTCCGATATTTTCACCGCTGAGATTGATGATCGCCGTTTCCGGTCCGAGCATGTCCGGCCAGTCTCCGTTGTCCCAGTGCATGCCGATGACGCCTGATCCGAATATCTCGGCTACGCGAGAGGGAGCACGCGACAGGATCACGATTTCCCATCCATGTTCCTTGAGTTCCGCTGCCAGAGCCTGACCGATAAAACCTGTTCCACCCGCAATGATTGCGCGCATAGATCGTCTCCCATACCCCCGGCTGGCCTGTCGGAGGTCTTTTCGGAATTCACGGGTGCGCCGCTGACGAGAGGGCACACGAAGTAACTATTCGTGTAAATGATAGCATTTTTTCAGAATGAAGAAATACTTTTTTGCGTTTGATGCGTTAGAGATGATCTTGTCGGGAAAAATCTGGCTGCTATTTGAGTGAGGCCGCTTCGGCAGGCGCGTAAATCGTGCAGCCTGAATCAGGCATCCGGGAGTTCAAGAATAAAGACCGTCCCGTTGGGGGAATTGGGCTTGGCCCGGACTTGGCCGCGATGGTCGGACACGATGGAGCGGACAATGGTCAGGCCGAGGCCGGTGCCGCTTTTCTTTTCAGTGTAATACGGTTCGAACATGCGTGAAGAGTTCTTGGGCAGGCCGGGGCCGTTATCGGACACGGTGATGGAGACCAATCCGACTTCCTTGTCGTGGGCGGCCCGGATTTTCACGTTGGCGTCGTACGTGTCCTTGAGCGCTTCGGCCGCATTGGTCAGCAGGTTGATGAGCACCTTGCGGATGGCTTCGCGGTCAAAGGGAAACTTTTCGATGGGTGTGAGGAATTCCAGATCCCAGCTGATATCGAGATGGGTGTTCTCGAACATGGCCGTGACCTCTTCAAGCACCGGGCTGAGCAGGTCGGGCCGTGGCTGCACTTCGGGCAGTTTGGCGTAGGCGGAAAATTCGGTCACCATGTTCTGCAACCGTTCCACCTGCTTGATGATCAGGCCGGTGCAGTCGTTGAATACCTGCTCGTCCACCTGTTCTCCGTATTTGCGTTGCAGTCGCTGGGCCGACAGCTTGATGGGCGTGAGCGGGTTCTTGATTTCGTGGGCGATGCGTCGGGCCACTTCGCGCCATGCCGCGAGACGCTGAATTTTTTCCAGCTCGGTGATGTCTTCGAAAACGGCCACATGACCGGCATGGTGTCCGCCCACGTTTTGCAGCGCCACCACGTTGATGAGCGCCCGGACGGTTCTGTCTCCCACGGGAAGGTCGATCTGCCGCTGCCACAGCGTGCCGGGACTGGCTGCGAGCTGGAGCATCGCCTCCTTCATCATGTTGGAAAAATCGCCGGTCAGGAGTTCGTGCGCCTTTCTGCCGATGAGCAGTGTCCCGGGGACGCCGAGGATGTCCTCGGCCGCCGTGTTCACGGTTCCGATGCGTCCGTCCGCATCCATGGAGATGACGCCGGACGTGATGTTGTTGAGCACTGCCTCGATATACTGCCCGCGCCGTTCAAGCTCCTGATTCTGCTGTGCCAGACGCACGTTGGCCTGCTGCACCGATTTCTGGCTCTGTTCAAGGTCTTCGGCCATGCGGTTGAAGGACTGGACAAGGAAGCCGAGTTCATCGTCGGAACGGTCTTCCAGACGCACGGACAGGTCACCGCGCGCAATGCGTTCGGTACCCGCCGCCAATGCCTGCACCGGAGCGGAGAGTTCCTTGGCGAGCCGGAACCCGAACCAGATGGCTCCGAGGATGATGAGCATAGCCATGACGCCGAGCGTCAGGTACAGGTTCATCTTCCATGGATATTTGCGTGTCTTGAGCTTCTTGTATTCGTCAAGGCCGCGCACGATCTGGTCGAGCCGGTGGAGCAGTCCTTGCCCCACTGTTTCGCCGATGACCAGATAGCCTGTGCGCCCTTCGTCGACCGGGATGACGCCGAGTACGAGATCACTGCCCGGTTTGGGGATGATGGTCGTCCATGAGCGCGGGTCGGCCTTGAGGGACTGCCAGTCGATCTTGCCCTTGATCTCGGGCCATGCCTTGCTCCACTGGGTGGAGGCATGCGTATTCTGCTCCCTGCCGTCGGGATTGATGACGCCGACAAGGCTCAGGTCGTATTCGCCGAATTTCTTGTTGAGATATTTGTCCATGCCCTTGCCGCCCCAGGCGAACTGGCTTTGGACGATGTCGGAAATCATGTTCGCGCCGCGGCGTTCGAGCCGTTCCTGCGCCGATCCGTAGAAGGCGCGGCCCAGTTCGAGCGCCTGCTCCATGGATTCTTCCACCTGCCCCTTGAACCAGTAGTCCACCGAGGTCTGCACGAATTTGACCGAGACGAGATAGATGAGTGCCGTGGGAATGAGCGAGAGCGAGATGAACGCGAGAACAAGGCGTGTCCTGAGCTTGGAGCCGAGAACGCGGCGGCGGCGTTCCAGCATCAGGCGGACGGCGTTTCTCGCCACGTAAAACAGCATGGCGAGCAGCAGGACCACGTTGAGGATGAGCAGGTTGAGGATGAGGTAATAGTCCCCGCTCAGGTATTTGAGCTCCGCCCACGTCAGCCCGACGATGAGCACAAGGAAGACCACGGCGAGAATGTATTCCCGTTTGCGGCGCTTTTTTTCCCTGCGGGTGGTCGGGTTGATGCGGATCGGATCGGGTGTCATGTCATGGTCCTAATAAGTGAATTCCAGTTGGAACGTGCTGTCCGGGCCGGTATCCCAGGACCAGAAATACAGCAGTCGCGTCAGGCCTTCGGGCGCGTCGGTTTCATGCAGCGTAATGTTCAGTTGCAGGCTGTATTTTTCGCCGCGCGTCAATTCGCTCCACGGGCAGAGGGCGGTTTCAATGGTTCCCCACCCCTCTTTCAGCAGCATGGGAAGATCCTTGCCGCGCAGTGGCGTGGCGCGGTTGGGCAGGGTAAGGATGAAGTCCTTGGACAGCGGTTCGAATTGCAGCACGCTTTCGAAATTCGTTTTGGCGACAATGGAGTCAAGCCAGTAATCCCTGACCTTGAACAGCTTTACCCGGCATTTCATGACGAGTTTCGCACCGTCTTCCAGCTCTCCCTTGAGCACGGGACGTTCTTCAACAGTCACGCCGAAGTTGGCGGTGAGCATGCCTGCATTGTCAGCGATGGCAGGCGGCATCAGATTCAGGGTCTGACTCTGCGCGGGCGAGGCGGACAGGAGGAGGGTCAGGGCTGCCAACAGCGTGAACAAGCCCTGGAGTCGTGTGCGGTCGTGGTTTCTCATATCCTCATATAATATCAGCACCGTCACCAAAGAACAAGTTGCATTCCTTGTCATTTCCTTCCGTATCTGGGTAAGATGGAGGAAATACCCTCAGGGAGCCCCTCATGCAAAAGGAACTGCTGCTTGCCATTGGAGATGACCGCGCCGCATCGTACAATCTGCGTTTTCTCAAGGAAGTGTTCGACAGCTTCTGCGATCTGAAGCTGACGCTTTTTTATGTCGCCCCGCGTATGGCGACATGGGAGATGGACGAAAGAAGCCTTGTGCCGAGGGGAACCGGGTTCGATGAATTCAAGGAGTACACCAAGACAAAGGGGGAAAGGTCGCTTGATGACGCCCTGATGTGGATTCGTGATATTGCCGGATGTTCGGGCGCGAATGTGCGTACAAAGGTCGTTCATTCCCGCAAGGGAACCGTGCGTGAATTGATCGATGAGGCCCGGAAGGGCATGTATGACGCCATGCTTCTCGGGCGCAAGGGGTTCACATGGTTCGAAGAGGTTTTCGAGAATTCCGTGACACACGAACTCCTGTGGCGGGATATCGATTTCCCCATCTGGATATGCAAGCAGCCCCCTGCCAGTCCCCGTCATGACGTGCTTTTGTGCGTGGACGGTTCGGCCCCGGCCCTGCGTATGGTAGACCACGCGGCCTACATGCTTGCCGAAGAACCCCGGCATACGTTCACGCTGTTTCATGTGGCCAGAAGCGGTTACGAAACCGCGCGTTCCGGCCGGGTTTTTGACGAAGCCCTTGCCATGCTTGCGGAGCATGAGATTTCCGAGGAGCGCATCGAGCTCAAGATGGTTACCTCGAAAAGCGTTTCCCGCGCCGTGCTCAAGGAGGCCGTTGACGGGCGCTACAGCGCTGTCGGAGTGGGAAACCACGGGGCCGGCGCTCCGAACCGGCTACGGGAAATGTTTCCCAGTTCCCTGTCGGTCAAGCTGCTTCGGCAATTGACCGATACCGCCCTTTGGCTGACCCGGTAGGGCGATCTGAAAAAAACATTTCTGGCTGTGTTGCCTGTTGATGAATTCCCCTTTCTCTGAAGGCGGTTTGTCTGACCTCATATGTTGCGAAATGGCCTTTTTGAGCAGAACTTTCGTTGATTTTGCTTCTCTTTTATGAATTTTCCCCATTCTATAGAGCGGAAACGGTCATTTCTTCAGATTTTTGATCGACATCCGCTGGAAATTCAACTAACCACACTCGAACACGGCGGTATAATTGTCGGACAATTGATTCAAGCGATTCAATTTCCATGATAAAACGGAAAGGATGACCGTCGTATACAACAACATATTTAGTTCCGAGTGAGGTTTTTTGATGCGTAGATTTTCAACCCTGCTGGCCGTGTGCGCCATGGCGGTCTTGGGATTGGCCGTTCCTGCACTGGCTGCCGATTCGTCCAAGGGCGCGGCAAACGCCGAGATTTTCGGCCTGCTGACCCTGATCCCCCCTGTCGTCGCGATCGTTCTCGCCTTTATCACCAAAAACGTCGTGCTTTCCCTGTTCCTCGGTGTGTTCTCCGGCTGTTTCATGCTGGATTTGAAGGGATGGGACATTTACCATGCGCTCATCGACGCCTTCCTGCGTTTCTCCGGTGAAGTGCTCGGTTCCCTTGCTGACGGCTGGAACGCCGGTATCGTGCTCCAGTGTCTCGCCATCGGTGGTCTTATCGCCCTCGTTTCCAAGATGGGCGGCGCAAAAGCCATTGCCGACGCATTGGTCAAGCGCGCCAAGACTCCGCGTAGTTCCCAGTTCGCCACCTGGCTCATGGGCCTGTTCATCTTCTTTGATGACTACGCCAACTCCCTGACCGTCGGTCCCATCATGCGCCCGGTCACCGACCGCATGAAAGTTTCCCGCGAAAAGCTTTCCTTCATCATTGACGCCACCGCCGCACCGATCGCCGGTATCGCGCTGATTTCCACATGGGTCGCCTACGAAGTCGGCCTGATCCGTGACGGCTACCAGATGATTCCGATCGAAGCCAACGCCTACGGCGTCTTCGTCGAAACCATCCCGTACCGTTTCTACAACATCTTCATTCTGCTTTTCATCATCTTCACCATCTGGTTCATGCGTGAGTTCGGCCCCATGCGTAAAGCCGAAATTCGCGCCCGTACCGAGGGCAAGGTCATTGCCGACGGTTCCACTCCGATGGCAGCCGAAGAGTCCTCCAGCCTCGAACCCGTTGCAGGCATCAAGCTTTCCATCTGGAATGCCATCATCCCGATCGGCACCCTGATCGTGACCGCCTTCCTCGGTTTCTACTTCAACGGTTACCATGCCATTGACGATGAAGCCCTGCTGGCCTCCATCAACGCATCTCCGCTCAGCTTCGCCTCCATGCGCGATTGCTTCGGCGCATCCGATGCTTCCGTGGTTCTGTTCCAGGCTGCTCTCATTGCCAGCATGGTCGCCATCGGCATGGCCGTCTTCAAGAAGATCCTGTCCATCAAGGACGCTATCGAAACCTGGGTCACCGGCGTAAAGTCCATGAACATCACCGCCGTCATCCTGCTGCTCGCATGGTCGCTTTCCGGCGTCATCAAGGAACTCGGCACCGCCACCTATCTGGTCAACGTGCTTTCCGATACGCTCCCGGCCTTCCTGCTGCCGTCGATCATCTTCATCCTCGGCTCCATCATTTCGTTCGCGACCGGTACTTCCTACGGCACCATGGGTATCCTCATGCCGCTGGCCATCCCGCTCGCCTACGCATTGCAGGCCGATCCTTCCTACGTGATCCTGAACATCGGTTCGGTTCTGACCGGTGCCATCTTCGGTGACCACTGCTCCCCCATTTCGGACACCACCATCCTGTCCTCCATGGGGTCCGCGTGTGACCACATCGATCACGTCAAGACACAGCTTGCCTATGCCAGCTCCGTGGCCCTCATCGCCATTGTCGCTGGTTACATCCCCGCAGGCCTCGGCATGCCGGTCTACATCACGCTGCCCGTGGGCATCGCCCTGACCGCAGCCCTTGTCCGCTTCGTGGGCAAGCCCATTCCCGAAGCCTAAAACTCGGGAAACCCTGCCAATCAAAGGCCCCACACTTCGGTGCGGGGCCTTTTTGCGTTGTGACAAAGTCCACTCTGGCAGGTTGCTGAGAAAGGTTCGAGTGCTAGGAACGAAAAAAAGGCAAGACCGACGCGTACTTCACGTACGCGAGGGTTTGTCTTTTTTGAAGCAACGACGCAATCGGGCCTTTGTCGGCAATCTGAGGCCTCGCACTTCGGTGTGGGGCCTCTTTGCGTTCTACGGCGGCGAAGACCGTCTGCCCGTTCAATCCCTTGGACCAAGCGGCGGGATTGGTGTAGGTCTTCGTGAGCAGTCAGAAATCAGACCGGAGAAGCCGTGAAGATCGCCTTTTGCACACCGTTCAAACCGCTTAATCATCCGAGAATATCGGGTGACGTGACTATTGCGCGGGATCTGGTTGAAACGATCACGGAATCCGGACATGAAATGGTTGTGCTGCCGTTCTTTCCTGCAAAGCAGATTGACCGGAAACCGTGGCTGTGGCCCGAAGCCGCACGGACCTTGCGGGAAATGATCGAACAGGCGCGCGGTGCGGATTGCTGGCTGACCTACGGCAGTTACTACAAGGTGCCGGACGTGTTCGGCCCTGCGGCGACCAGACGGCTCGGCATTCCCTATTTCCTGTTTCAGGCGTCCTATGCACAGAAGCGCGGGCAGCGGCTGGCAACGTGGGCGGGGTATCGCCTCAACAGGCGGGCCATGCTCCGTGCGGATCACATCTTTTGCAATCGGGTCAACGACCTGAAAGGGTGTGCGAAGCTGTTGCCGAGCGAAAGGTATTCCCATGTGAAACCCGGAGTTCCGGACGGGCTGTTCCAACGTGACGAGTCCGCTCGGAACCGCTTGAGAGAAGCATGGCGGGTGGGGGATACTCCCGTGGTCATGACCACGGCCATGATGCGTCCCGGCGTGAAGAGCGAGGGATTGCGATGGGTGATCGAATCCTGCGCCGAGCTGCTTGGGAAGGGGATTGATCTGAAACTGGTGGTCGCGGGTGACGGTCCCAAGCGTGGGGAAATCGAGGCGCTTGCAACGCAAATGCTCGGTGAACGGGCAGTGTTCCCCGGCTTTGTGGATCGGGCTGAACTCGGCGGCGTTTTCAGTGCGGGGGACGTGTTCGCCTTTCCCGGACTGGAGGAGAGCGTGGGCATGGTCTATCTGGAGGCGCAGCTGTGCGGATTGCCGGTGGTGGCCACGGATGACGAGGGCGCGCCGCATGTGGTCGCGCATGGCCGGTCCGGTCTGGTCACTTCGGTGGACAGGCGGGCATTCACCGATGCCATGGAAAGGCTGCTGACGGACCCGGCGTACCGAAATGAACTGGGCGGACAGGCCGCCGGTTACGTGAAACAGCATCATATTTCCGGGAATAGCTACCGGGAAATGACAGACATAATGGAAAGGGCGACGACCGTCCGGAGACAGAAATAATGACGACATTTTTCATCATGCGGCATGGACTGACCGAATGGAACCGGGACAAACGCATTCAGGGGCAAACGGATGTCGAGCTGTGCGACGAGGGGCGCGAGATGGCTGCAAAGTGGGCCGAGTCCCTCGCGGACAACGAGTTTGACCGAATCCTGACCAGCGGGCTCAAGCGGGCCGAACAGACGGCGGCGATCATCAACGAACGGCTGAACCTGCCCGTGGAAGTCGATCCCCGGCTCGCGGAGCAGGACTGGGGCGAATGGACCGGGTTGGACAAGGCCGCATTCAAGGATCTGAAACGTCCGGTCCGCAAGCAGGAGAACCGGGGTTTCGAGTTTCGTCCGCCCGGTGGAGAGAGCCGGGATGAGGTACTCATGCGCGCCTGTGACGCCTTGATGGATTTTTCCGAGACCCATCCGGATGAACGGGTGCTCGTCGTGACCCATAACGGGGTGCTCAAGTGTCTGGCCTATGCCCTGTCCGGGCTGGAGTTCCTGCCGCGTGAACAGTCGCCGATCAAGCCGTACTGCCTGCACCGTATCGAGTGTCTGGAGAACGAGCTTGCCCTTGGTGAGATCAACATGGAGTTCTAGATGCGGATCGTCTTCTATTGCCAGCATGTGCTCGGCGTGGGGCACGTCTTCCGCAGCCTTGAGATAGTCAAGGGACTGGCGGATCACGAAGTCATCATGGTCACCGGCGGTGCCGAGGTGGATTTCGAGCCGCCCGCCAACATGACGCATGTCCGGCTTCCCGGCCTGATGATGTCGCCGGACTTCAAGGATTTCATCCCGCTTGAGGACGGCGTTACAGATGTGGATGACGTGCTTGCCAGACGGCTTTCCCGGTTTCGTGAGATCATGGATGAATATCGGCCCGATGTCTTTCTGGTGGAGCTGTTTCCCTTCGGACGCCGCAAGTTCCGGTTCGAGCTGCTGCCGATTCTGGAAGCGGTGCGGAAGGGGACATGGGGACCGTGTCGGGCCGTGTGCAGTGTCCGGGACATCCTCGTGGAAAAGGATGACATGGAAAAGTACACGCGGCGCGTTCTTGACATGCTCAATCCGAATTTTGACGATGTGCTGGTCCACGCCGATCCCGCGTTCGTTTCCCTTGGCGAAACATTCCCGGCCATGGAACTGATCAAGCCGAACGTCCACTACACCGGCTATGTGGCCCGTGGGCCGCGTCCCGGTGCCGGTCCCGCCCTGCGGGATGAACTTGGGCTCGGCGACACGCCGCTTGTCGTGCTCAGCGCGGGCGGAGGCAATGTGGACGGCGGCCTGACTGCCGCGGCCATCGAGGCATCGACCATTCTTGCCCAGACGTGTCCGCATCGCCTGTGTGTCTTTACCGGCCCCTATGCCTCGGAAGAGCGTCTTGCCCGCTGCCGGTCTCTGGCCGAAGGGTGCGACTGGATCACCTTCAGGCGGTTCACCAAGCGGTTTCCCGATTATCTTGCCGCCGCCGACCTTTCGGTATCACTCGGCGGGTACAACACCACCATGAATATTCTTGCCGCGAACACGCGGAGCCTCATGCTGCCGTTCATGCAGAATCGCGAGCAGAACATGCGTGCCCAAAGACTTCGGGACCGCGGTGTTCTCACCTTGCTCAAGGAAGCCGACCTTGAGCCGGAAACTCTCTCCCGGCGCATGGCTGAATCGCTTGGGACCCCGTTGCAGCCGCACGGCATTGATTTGAACGGCGGAGCCACAACTACCCGTATTCTTGAAGAATTGATTGGATAATGGAAGTGAGGCGCATTCGCGCCAACGGCAGTCGCCGCCCGCATCACCAATCGGATCAGGCGCGGTCCAACGGCTAGTATACGTGTCGTAGTGATTCGCCACGTCCTGTGGCTCACCGCTTCGCGGCGTTGGCTATCGCCAACGTCCAAATCCTCTGTCCTGCGGATTTGTTCCGAAAACCGAACCTGACGCAACTATCTTCAGTTAGACAATATAGTTATGAAATTTAACAAACTCACGTCTTGTTGTGTTTTCTCAATTTATTAACAGTATTGACAATACAAGCACAATGCTAACCGCTTCATTAACCGTCAGCGCACGAATTTGAAACATATTTGAAATAAACCGTCCCCAAAATGATCTTATTACCCATACACCAATTGTTGCTGAAACAAAAAAAAGTATAACAAAAAGGCTCACTCCAAAAACAAAATCATAATCAAACAATTTATCAACAAAAAAATACTGTTCTTCTTTATATTCCAAAACGGCATTCATCGCGTGAAAGACTAAGAATATTACAAACAATACGACATTGTACCCAATAGTTATCTTCTTTTCTTTGTGCAACATCATTTTTCCCATGTATTTTTAAAATACGAAATCATGTCTGCCATGACGACATCATCATGGCAGACATGTTAATCTAATACTTATTCTTGGATGTATTACTTACCATACCTTTCCGTATTGGAACGATTTCGTTTCTGGTGATACCTTTCCCTTTCTTTCTTCAACTTTTTTGGATTGACATCCCAATCAGAATCGAAATCATAGTAATCAGAGATGCCATCCTCATCAGTGTCAGACGCTATCGGGTCTTTATCCAGCCCCTTACCATTCAGAAATATGTCGACCCCTTTAAGAAAGTCATTCTCAGGATTTTCTTCGGCTGCTTTTTTACCGCCCTTCTTGATTCCACTTTTAAGGGCTTTCTGAAACCCTTTGCTAACGACCTTACTCCAAAACAGCCCCAGCGGATCCACGCTATTAACCGGATCATCGAAACAGTAACCATACCAATCCGGATCACCGCCCGCATCACCAATCGGGTCGGGCGCGGTCCAGCGGCTGGTGTACGTGTCGTAATCCCGAAAACCGAACCTGACGAAACCCAGATCGCGGTCATGCAGGCCGCCTGCGAAGCCGAGGGGGATTTTGAAGCCGGGATTGCTGTCTTCGATGATGCCGCCGAACGGGTCGTACTGGATAGCCTTTATCACGTTGCCGCTTGTGTCGGCAACAACGCGGAGGCTACCAACCTGATCGTGGAAGAGGTAGAAGACGGAACCGTCGTCACGGCGCATGGCGTAGGGCGTGCGTTTGCCGTCCTCGTAGGCGAATTCGTAAGAGTCTCTGCCGTCCCTGTATCCGGCAAGACGGATGAAATCGAGCCATTCGTAGGCCTCGATCTGTTCATCGTTGCAGTGCTTGGCAAGTAGACAATAAAAATTGGCCGCCCTATCAGTTTGACAGGGCGGTCTCTTTATTTTTTGCTTGGTTTTTGATTGGGTGATCTGAGCACCCACGCCAAAATGGGGATCGCAATCCCCACTCCAGTTAATACATAAGCTACGAATGGGAACATTGAAACGCCGTAGAGTTCATAGATTCCAGTTCGAATCATGGAGACTCCATAGAACACCATTAATAAGCTTGAAATCCATTCCCATATCCGAATACGCATCCTATCTCCTGTTTCTTTTATACCAATCGTACGTCCCTTTAGCCATTGCTCCCCCTACACCTGCGGGACTTAGCGGCGGAGGGCCTTCTACAAGGCCATTGGCAAAATCTATTGCCTTCTCCGATGCAGCCGCCAATTTGTCAGGATGTCTCAGTGCCGCTCCGACAATTGCGGGGGCCGCCTCGACGGCACCCGCTGCTGCAATTGGAAGTGCCCCTGCGCCTAAGGCAATCCCGGTGTACTTCTGCAAGTCCTTATTTGTCGCATAAGCTTTCCCTGTTTCGTATAAGGCTTTGCCAGCACCTTTGCCTCCTTCGACAACAGCCTTGCCTATGCCCGCAGGAGCTTTGTCCCACAACTTGCCAAAACCGGCTCCGATTTTTTTCATACCGCCCCAGAACCCACCTTGAAGCCCCAACGGGTCCACCCCGTTGACCGGATCGTCCAAACAATAGCCATACCAGTCCGAATCCCCGCCCGCGTCGCCTATCGGATCGGGCGCGGTCCAGCGACTGGTGTACGTGTCGTAATCACGGAAGCCGAACCTGACGAATCCCAGATCGCGTTCATGCAGACCGCCTGCGAAGCCGAGGGGGATGGCAAAACCGGGATTGCTGTCCTCGATGATGCCGCCGAATGGGTCGTACTGAATAGCCTTTATCACGTTGCCGCTTGTGTCGGCAACAACGCGGAGGCTGCCGACCTGATCGTGAAAAAGGTAGAAGGCAGAACCGTCATCACGGCGCATGGCAAAGGGGGTGCGCTCGCCGTCTTCATAGGCGAATTCGTAGGAATTTCGCCCGTCCCAGTATCCGGCGAGTCGGATGAAATCGAGCCATTCATAGGCTTCGACCAGTTCGCCGTTGCAGTATTTTGCAATGCGGCGGCCTTCGTCGTCATGGCGGAAGGTGAAGGTGCGGCCCTCGTCTTTCTGGTCGGCTTTCAGCAGGCGGTAATCCTGCGAATACTCGTAGAGCGTGTATTTGCCCTTGTGATTCCACATGCTGCGGAAGCCGTTGTCGTCGTGCATGTAGCTGTTTTTTCCGGCACGCGAGAGGCGATTGTCCATGTCGTAATCGTAGCGGCGAAGGTCGCCTTCCACGGATTTGGGGAAGCTGTCGCAGGAACGGCGTCAGGCTCGGTCATACCAGCAGTCGCAGACTGGCCAGCCGTTGCGTTCGCATTTGGCGAGGCGGCCCGCCTTGTCGTAGGCGTAGGTCCATGTGACGGTTTCGCCCGCCACGGTTTCGGTTTTTCCGATAATGCGACCCTGTGGGTCGTGGCTCAACGTATAACTGTAAGGATTTTTCATTAAACCCTCCTTGAGTTTCGTCTTTGCGGACCATTCCGAAAGATCGCGGAGAGTATACCCCCGGTTTTCGCGGCAGGACGAAAACGGGCGATTTGGACCCCAAAACGGGCGAAAAAGGCATAACTTGGAGGGTTGACAGGGTTTTGGAGTAAGGGAGGAAAGCAGGAAATGAAGCCGCCTTCGGCGGGATGATTGTCAGAGGATTTCGCACCCTCCGGGAGCGACTTCTTTCTTGGCTGGGCCGCCCCAAGAAAGAAGCAAAGAAGCTCGGCTTTTGCAGAACTTCACCGCCTTGTATCTTCGGAGCCAAGAATCTGATCAAACCGGGCCGCTCCCGAATCCAGTCGCCGGGGACGGCTCCGGATTCGAAGAGTTGCGGCTTCCGTTTTGTCAGCTTCTAGGCTTCGAAGATAAGGGCTAATGCCGGTCTTCGTGTGGAAGTAAGAATAAAAGGCAAGCAGGGAAATAAGAAGTGAATTTTCAGGGCCGCACTTGCCTTTCGCTGCCTTAACAACCGAAGTACCCCAATGAGCCAATCAGACCTCACCGACCCTAGAAGCTGACCAAACAATGGCTGCGGCTTTTTCGAATCACGGAGCCGCTTCGGCGACTTGATTCGGGAGCAGCTTGTTTGGATCAGATTCTTGGATCGGTGAGAGTCCGGCGGGTAAATCAAGGCAAAGCCGAGCTTTTTGGTACTTTTTGGGGCGGCCCAGCCAAAAAGTACCGCCGTCCGCGTAGGACATGTAAGGAGCGTGCGCGACTGGATTTTGGCCTTTCCCTTTCGTCTTTTCCCTTTGCCTTTCTTCTCATTCAAAGACAAAAAGCAGAAAGGGAAACCGCCTTCGGCGGGATGATTATCTGAGGATTTCGCATCCTCCAGACGCGACTTCTTTCTTGGGCCAGCTCAGTCACAAATCCGCTGTCCTGCGGATTTGTGGGGTCTTCCCGAAATCGTCCTCGTCTCCAACCCCTGTCAACCCTCCAAGTTATGCCTTTTTCGCCCGTTTTGGGGGCTTTTTCGCCCGTTTTCGTCCCGGCCCGAAAACCGGGGTTATGGTTTTCGTCAATTTCCGGCGCGCTTCCGGCAGGGGCAAACCATACGCCGGAACAGGGAGAATTCATCATGGCAACAAGTGTTATCGAAATCTGCAACAACGCGCTTCTGGACTTGGGCGAAGACGTTATCATGTCGCTGGGCGACGAAAGCAAGGCCGCCGGACTGTGCAATCACCGTTGGCCCGCGGTGCGAGATGCCGTTTTGCGCGCGCATCCGTGGAATTGCGCCATGGCGCAGGCGGAGCTGGCAGCGGGAAGCGCCGCGCCGCTCTGGAAATGGGAATACAAGTATGTCCTGCCCACGGACTTCCTGCGTATCGTCCAGATCGTCGGGCAGGACGGCGGCGACATAGCGGACTGGGAGATTCAGGGCGGCATCATCCTGTGCAACGAACAGGCCCCCATTTACATCTCCTACGTTCGGCGCGAAACCGATCCCAAGCGGTATGACGCCCTGCTGGACGAGACGTTTTCCGCACGACTGGCCGCGACCCTCGCCTATCCGCTGACCGGGTCCACATCTCTGGCTCAGTCGTATTGGAACGTATATCAGGAAAAGCTGGCCGAGGCGCGTGGCGTCGATGCCCGTGAGGGCGTGCCGGAATCCGTCACGCCCACCAACTGGCTCGGCGCGAAGATGGGCCGGTAGAAGGTGCGAACATGCCGCTGAAATGCGGTTGAAACAGAAAAAGCCCTCAAGGAGAATACCTTGAGGGCTTTTGGCATTTCGATCGTTGTGCGGAGCTAGACCGGCAACCCTCTTGACCTGCGGTCTTCTTTCATCTTTTCGAGCAGTTCGTAAGGGACGCGCAGGCCGCCCTTGCCTTTGCCCAGAGATATTTTCGGCTTGACCGAGCCGTGGAAGTCCGAGCCGCCGCTGGCGAGCAAGCCGAGGCGTTCCGTCATTTCCTTGTAATCCTTGGTCATGGATTCGCTGTGTTCGGAATAATAGACTTCCATGCCGTCCAGTCCCATGTCCTTCAGGTCGGTGACGAGTTCTTCAGTCTTCGGCATATCGAGCCCGAGCGCAAAGGGGTGTGCCAGAATGGATGTGGCTCCGATGTTGTTGAGGATATCAAGTGCCTGTTTCGGCTGGAGCTTGCGTTTGGGGATGTAGGCACGTCCATTGTCGCCCAGCCAGACCTTGAAGGCTTCGTCCACGGACGAGACGACGCCGAGCGACAGCAGTTCCTGAGCGAAATGGGGACGGCCGATGGTTCCACCGGCCCGTGCGGCCACGGCTTCATACGTGATGCTGATGCCCTGCTGGCGGAGTTTTTCGACGATTTCACGATTGCGGTTCTTGCGGCCTTCGATGACCCAGTCGAACGCCTTCTGGAGTTCTTCCGGTTCAGGGGGCAGAAAGAGCGCCACCATATGCATCCAGCCGACGCCTGCCGGGGATTCGAGGCTCAGTTCACAGCCGGGAATGACCTCGACGCCGTATTCCTTTCCGGCGGCCACGGCCTCGGCAACGCCGCCGAGTGTGTCGTGATCGGTCAGGGCAATGGCCTTCAGGCCGGTTTCAGCCGCGAGTTTTACCAACTCGGTCGGGGACAGGGTGCCGTCCGAAGCAGTGGAATGGGTATGTAAATCTATCATGGCAAGCCTCATATTCCGGGTTTGATTTCGCGGGCGTGTCAGGTACACTGTCCGCAGAAACGTTGTTTAACAGGACAACGCATATAAGGCAAAGAGACAGTAAGGAGAAAGCATGACGCTGAAAAAGGAACTCATTGATATATTGGCCTGCCCCAAGTGCAAGGGCAAGGTGGCCGTCACCCCGGGCGAAGACGGGCTGGCGTGCAGGAAATGCGGGGTGATCTATCCTGTCAGGGACGAGATTCCCATCATGCTCGTGGATCAGGCCGTGCCCGAGAAGGACTGGACCGGTTCGAAGTAGTTCGTATAATTTTTTTTTGGGATGAAAATGAAGAGGCCCGAAGGTTGAACCTTCGGGCCTCTTTCCGTAGCGTTTATGCGTCTGTCTCCGCAGTGTCGCCTGTCTCCGGGGTTTCTTCCGGTGCAGGTGCTTTTTCTTCCACCGGTTCCGGCTTGGGAGCGGCCTTGGGCGGTTCCATGTAGCGGGCGAACACGAGGAAGCCGGTGTGGGCCACCATGCGGTCGTCCGGACGGAGCCTGTCGGGCACGGGTTTCCAGCGGCGCACGAGAATTTCGAGCACCTCAAGGTCTGCGAACGGACCGTCTTCAAGACCGCGCAACAGATCGGACACCTGATTGGTGGTGGGCAGCAGGAAGCCGCACATGGCACCGGGGATGACCGCGTTCGGGATGGATTCGAGATATTCCCACGGGGTACGCACGTCGAGGAACAGGGCGTCGGCACCGGAGTGCAGGAAGCCGTCCTCGATGTTCTGGTTCACCTGCTCGACGCGATGGGAAAGGCCTACGCGTTCGAGGTTCTTGCCCGCGAGCTTGAAGAAGTCGGCGCGGCGTTCGTAGGTGATGACCTTGCCCGTGTCGCCGACGAACCAGGCAAGGGCCGTGGTCAGGCCGCCAGAGCCGGTGCCGGATTCGATGACCGTGGAACCGGGGCCGATGCCCAGTTTCATCATCAGGTACCCGATTTCTTTCGGGTACATGATCTGGGTCTGGCGCTTCACGCCCTTGATGAGATCATGCAGCGTGGGCTTGAGAATGAGATATGGTCTGCCGAGGTGCGTATTGACATACTGGCCGAAACCGTTTTCGGCGATATCGTCCATGAGCAGCTTGCCGTCATGGGTGTGCACTTCGCCGCCTGCTTCGAGTTTGCGCAGGTAGCGTTTGCCTTTGTGACTGATGAGTAAAACGAGTTGTCCGGGATCGATCATGTATCCGGCCTCCTAATGGAAATATGCGCCTTGCTACGGTGAGCGGGCTGTGAAGTCAAGCAAAAGCAAGATAACACAATGGCTGGCGGGCGCAATCCGGGCCTCAAGATAATCCTTGCAGGAATAATGGGCGAACTGTACCAATACACACGCATGGTTCTTGACATGTGAGCTCCAGTCCTTAATAACCTCGTAAGATATTTTGATTCCGGCGCGAAGAATGCCGGACACGGGGATTTTTCACACATGGCATACAAATACGTTTTCGGTCCCGTAATGAGCGGGAGGCTTGGAAGATCACTCGGTCTCGACCTGCTTGGCGGGCGCATCTGTTCCATGGACTGCGTCTACTGCGAAGTGGGCGCGACCCGGAACCTGACCCTTGAGCGGAAACCGTATGTCCCTGCCTCGGATATCCTCGACGAACTGGCCGCATGGAAGGCGGAAGGACTGGGCGACGTCGACATGGTCACTCTGGGCGGGCTCGGTGAGCCGTGTCTCAACTCGGAGATGGCGGATGTCATCACCGGAGCGCGGAAACTGTTTCCCGACACGGACATCGCCGTGCTGACCAATGCCAGCCTCATGCCTGATGAGGCGGTGCGGCGGGAACTCGCGCTGGCGGACGTTGTGCTGCCCAGTCTGGATTCATTGGTGGACGAAGAGTTCGTCCGTGTGAACCGTCCCTGTGAAGGACTGACCCCGACGGCGGTTGCCGAAGGGCTTCTTGAATTTCGAAAGATTTTCAAGGGAAAGATATTTTTGGAAATTTTGCTTGCCGAAGGAATTAATGACACAGACGAGAACCTCGGCAGGCTCAAGGATTTTTGCAAGCGTCTTGCTCCCGACCGGGTGGATGTGGTCACACTGACCCGTCCCGGAACGGTCAAGGGAGTCCACTCCGTGGAAGGAGAGGTCTTAAGACGCTGGCGCATGGCGATTGAGAGCGGCACCGGCCGCTCTGAAGAGCGGAAGGTCGCGGTAAAGGTGGACATGGATATTGAGCGGGCGACCGCATTTGTCCAGGCATCGCTTGCCCGCAGGCCTCAAACCGTTCTACAGTTGGCTCAGGCCCTGAATGCGGACACGGAAACGGTCCGTCAGGCTGTGGAAGCTCTGGAAAAACAGGGCGACATCATCGCGCGGGACGACCGCGGCGAGACGTATTACCACGGATCGGGGCATGTCATTGAAGAATAAACAGTAGGCCGACGCCATGGCATATTACACAATTTTCTCGTCACGAGGTTTTCATGACCAACAAGAAGAAACGGCAGAAGATGTTCATCTCCGTCCTGCCGGGAGAACAGGTTGAAGTTGTCATAGCCGAAGAGGGCAAGGTCAACGAGTATTACGTTGAGATGGTCCATCAGGCCAAGACCAAAGGCAACATTTACAAAGGGTATATCCACAACATCGACAACGGGTTGCAGGCCGCGTTCATCAATTACGGAGCCGAGAGAAACGGTTTCCTCCAGATCGACGAGGTCCACCCGGAATACTACATGGGCAGTCCGGCCACCAAAAAGGGCCAGCGTTATCCGCTCATGCAGAAGGTGCTCAAGCCGGGGCAGGAAGTGCTCGTGCAGGTGGTCAAGGAACCCACCGGCAAGAAAGGCGCGTTCCTGACGTCCTACCTTTCCCTGCCCGGACGCAGCTTTGTCTACACCGTGGGCCGCAGCCAGATGGGCGTGTCCCGCAAAATCGAGAATGAAAAGGAACGTCTGCGCCTGAAAAAGACGCTCGAATCCTTTGAAACCACCGAAGGCGTGGGACTCATCGCCCGTACCGCCGCCGTGGGCCAGTCCAAGGCCGCGCTTGGCCGCGACTACAAATATCTCAACCGTCTCTGGACCGATATCCGCGCCAATGCCCAGAAGGAAAAGGCTCCGGCCATCGTGTATCAGGAACTCGGTCTGGCCGCTCGTGCCGTGCGCGATTACCTGACCAGCGACGTCACCGAAGTGTGGGTGGATGACAAGGAGACCTTTGACCAGATCCGTCAGTTCGTGAAGCTCGCCTTCCCGCGCAAGAACAATCTCGTCAAGGTCCACGAAGATCCGGACCTGAGCCTTCTGGAGCGGTTCAACCTTGTCAAGCAGGTGCAGGAAATCTATTCCCGCGAGGCCTCCATGCCTTCCGGCGGCCGACTCGTCTTCGACGCCACCGAGGCCCTGACCGCCGTTGACATCAACTCCGGCAAGATCGGAGGGGAACGCAATTTCCAGAAGATGGCCCTCAAGACCAATGCGGAGGCCGCGCGCGAGATCGCCCGCCAGCTCCGCCTGCGCGATATCGGTGGCCAGGTGGTCATCGACTTCATCGAGATGAAGAACCCCAAGGACTGCCGCGAGGTCGAAAAGATCATGCGTGCGGAACTCAAGAACGATCGCGCCCGTACCGATGTCAGCCGCATCTCTTCCTTCGGCCTTATGGAGCTCGTTCGCCAGCGGCTCGGTTCATCCGCCATCGCCATTTCCACGGAACCCTGTCCCTGCTGCAAAGGAACCGGCATCCGCCGCAATATGGAATGGCAGGCTTTGCAGGCGCTCAAGGAAATTCATCGCGAGCTTCGCAAATCCGGCACGTCCGAGGTCGAGCATACCTGCGAGGAAGAGCTTGCCATTTATCTGCTCAACAACAAGCGCGGGGTCATCCTCGATCTGGAAGAGCGTTACGGCAAGAAGGTCACCGTGGACATCGATTACGAGTACGAGGATTAGTCTACTCTGTATAATGGCTTTGGGGCGAGTTGTTCCGTAAGGTGAGGGCATGGATTTACTGAAGCGCCTGCTTTTTGTCCTTGTGGGCTTTCACCTCCTATGTCCTCCGATTGGGGAGGCCTGGGCCGATGGGTTGCGCCTTTGTGCCGAGGATTGGCCGCCATACGAGTATTACGTCGAAGAAAAGCCGAAGGGGCTGTCTTACGAAGTCCTCAGCTCCGTTCTTCGCCGGATGGGAGAGCCTGTAGCCGAGAACGTCAATGTGTCGTGGCTTCGTGGTCTGGAGGCGATACAGGAAGGCTCGATGGATATCCTCTACAGTGCGCTCAGGACGCCTGAGCGTGAGGTGTATGCGTATTATCCGTCCGAACCGTTGGCCGTGTCGTCATGGGTGTTTTTTTCGTCCTCGTTCGATAAAAAGGACAGCTATGCCGATTGGCCGGATTTCAAGGGAAAGACCGTTGGCATAGTCGACGGCTATGACTATCCCGATAGTTTTCTGAAACGTGTTCGCAAGGAAGGGCGGCTGGAAAAGCGGGTTTTGTCTATTGACAATATCAGGATGCTCGGCAGCGGCCGGATTGATTATGCCGTGGAGGAGTTGCGTGTGGGCAACCGGCTTGTGAGACGCCTCGGTATGCAGGGGAAAGTTTTTCCTCTCCTGAAGGTGGTTCTTGCGAGGCGTCCGGTGTTCGCCATGTTCAGCAAGAAAACGGTCTCCGAGGATTTTGTTCGTCGTTTTTCCGATGAGCTGGTTCGTTTCAAGCAGACGCCGGAGTATCAGGAAATCCTTTCAAAGTACCGGTAGGCGCTCCATGCTTTACAAATCGTTCCCTATTGCTCACACTGGCGGCCCCGGAAACCTCCGGGCGGAGTGAATCATGAAACGCCTTCTTTTGCATATCTGCTGCGGTCCGTGTTCCATCACGACCGTCAAGACGCTGCTCGATCAGGGCATCGAGGTCACCGGACTATTCTACAATCCGAACATCCATCCCTTGACCGAGTATGCCAAGCGGCGTGACGGGTGCCTTGAGGTCGCGGAAAAACTCGGCTTCAACGTCATCGTCAAGGACAATGAGTACAAGCCGCAGCAGTGGTTTCGCGACGTGGCTTTTCGTGAGGACAACCGCTGCTTCCACTGTTACCAGAACCGCATGGAGCGGACGGCCCAGATAGCCAAAAAGGGCGGGTTCGACCTGTTCACCACCACGCTGCTGTATTCCAAATACCAGAAGCACGCGGATATCGCGTCGTTGGGGCGTGACCTGCAATCCGAAAAGACGCGTTTTCATTACCACGACTTCCGTGAGGGGTGGAAAGACGGCATTGATATTTCCAAGGAATGGGGCATCTACCGGCAGCAGTACTGCGGGTGCCTGTACAGCGAGAACGAACGCTACCAGCGCGAGTTGGAGAAATAGATCATGAGTGATCTGCGTTTCCTGCACTGGCTTCTCGATAGGCGGGTCATTCTTGTGGGCTTCGTGGTCATCACGGCATGCAACACGCTGGCATCCTTTGGGGCAGACGTTCCTGCCGAGACTCTGGCGGTCAACATCTTTGCCGTACCCGTTTACGGTGCTCTCGCATGGTATACTTACAAGCGGCAGCCTGTGGCGACATGGATGCTCATTGTCGTGCTCATCCTGAACGGTTCGGGCTACCTCTATGACGGGCTGACCAATCTCATCGCCCTTCAGGACGGCTCGATCGTCGCCAATCTGCTGCGCGTCGTCGCCGGAATGTTCCTTTCATGGGGCATGCTCGTCATCTATCAGGAACGGCGCGAGCAGGATTAGGCATGGGCAGAATTTACGGCGAGGACGTTCCGGTCACGCCCGCTTTCCCTGCCGCGGCGGGCGGCAAGGCGGTCAAGGCGGTGAAAGACGGTGGCAAGGGGTTGCTTCTCTACATTCACGTACCGTTTTGCAAATCCCGCTGTCATTACTGTAATTTCCATTCGCAGGCGTTCAATCAGGTCACCTTTGCCTGGTATCACAAACTGCTGCTCTCCGAGATCGAGCTGTGGGGCAAGCGCCTCAAGAAGCCGATGCTCAGGACCATCTATTTCGGCGGCGGGACCCCGAGCCTCATTCCGTTGCAGCAACTCGACCAGATCATGAAGGCGCTGGGCAAACACTTCGAGTTTTCCCCGGCCATGGAGGTCACCCTCGAAGCCAATCCTGATTCGGCTCAGGACGTCAGCTATTTTCGCGCCCTGCTTTCCATGGGCATCAACCGTCTTTCGCTGGGCATGCAGTCCCTGAACGATCTGGAACTGCACGCCATGGGGCGTCCGCATTCCGCCGCCATGACCTTTGCCGCATATGACGCGGCCCGACAGGCTGGTTTCGGCAACATCGGCGTGGATCTCATCTGGGGGCTGCCCGGTCAGCGGCTCAAGACGTGGATCGATCAGTTGCAGACCGTGGCCGACATGCGACCGGAGCATATTTCCGCCTATAACCTCACGGTGGAGCCGGGGACCGTCATGGCGAAGATGCTTGACGAAGATGGTGATTTCAACGTTCCCTCCGAACAGGAGCAGGGCCGCATGTTCATCTATGGAGCCGAATACCTCGAATCCGTTGGCTACATGCATTACGAAGTGTCCAACTTCGCGCGCATGGGGTTCATGTCGGTTCATAATTCCGGCTACTGGGACGGTTCGGATTACCTCGGCCTCGGGCCGTCAGCCGTTTCAACCATCGGCCGCCGCCGTTTCAACAATCCCCGTTACATGGACGAATACGACGCCTATGTCCGGGGCGGTCTCGTGGGCAACGATCATGAGGAATTGACCGACAACGATCTGCTCAAGGAAATGGTCATGCTCTCCCTGCGTACCTCCCGCGGTCTCGACCTGAAGGATTTCAGGAAACGCACCGGGTTCGATCTCGTCAAACGCAAGGAACAGCTCATCAGCGCCCTGCACCGGGAAAACCTCATTCGCATCAGCCACGGCTTTCTGCGGCTCACCAAAAACGGCATGCTCGTGTCGAACGTCATCATCAGGCGGCTGGCGTTCGAGGATTAGGGCTTTTGCCTTGTAAAATTGGTTTCTAGCAGGCTGTTTCTCTATTCGTCGTTGTTCGACTGGAGGTATACCTCATGTTGCGGGTATGGAATTTTTATTCCTTCCTCTTTGAAGCGACGATGAATTTCCTTGCTCAGGTCATGGACGATCCGCCCCCTGTCATGGGGCCTGACCGCCCACACGAGCAGCTCCAGATTGACGGACCAGTCGCCCAGAGTGCGTAGGCGGACTTTCGGTGCGGGGTTTTTCTTTACCGAATTTTGATCGCCGGCAATTTCCATGAGTATTCTTTCCGCACGGTCGAAGTCCGCTTCGTAAGCGATTCCCACGGGGACCCGGACTCTGAAATGCAGATACGGTGCGCTCTGATTGACTATTTTTACATTGGTAATGATGGAATTCGGCACCGTGATGAGAACATCGTCGCGGGTCTGGAGGCGGGTGCTTCGCATTCCCACGGCTTTCACTTCACCCCTTTCGCCGGTATCAAGCACGATGTAATCCCCCGCCTTGAAAGGGCGGTCGAGAAAAATGGAAACTCCGCCGAAGAAATTGGACAGTGTTTCCCGTGCGGCGAGCGCGATAGCCATGCCGACAATACCGGCGGAAGCGAAAACGGCTGTGATCGGAAGCCCGAAGTACTTTCCGGCATTAAAGAAAAGAACAAACACCAGGCTGATGGAGACCAGACGTCCGACCAGTTTGATGACGTCCGCATCAAGAGCCTCTTCCTTTATGTGCCGCGAAGTGATGATTCGGTGAATGACGATGTTTCCGAGTACGATAATGCCCCATGCCGCGAACAGGAAGAACATGGCCTCAAGGACGAAACGGGTGATGGTCAGTACCTTTCCGGTTATGTTGACCTGTGCCCTGAACAGGTATTCCGAAATGACGCAGCCTCCCATTCCGAACAGCGGGAAAAACAGGCTGCATAGCTGGCCTCCCTTTTCCATCTTTCGAGCACGCCATGCGCGGGAGACCTTGAGCGTCCCCCAAAGGAAGATTGTCATGAACAGGGTCACCAGTACGAATCCGAACCATTGCCATACGGTCTGGCCAAGGTGGTCTTCGCGCATCCAGTCGGGCAGGTGTCCAATGAGTCCATCCGGTATCATCCAGCCGGACGCATAGATGTAGTCTTCGTACAATCCCTGAGTTTCTCCATGAGTATATGGCTGATTTCGAATCGCGACATAATACTCATGCAGCCTCTCCACAGTGTCAGGCGTGAAGAGAAAACTTCCAGCTTTCGCGCCCGTAGCAACCTTGCCGATAATAATTTCAGTATGCGGTAGACGCCATTTGGTGAGACTGTTCTCACGGACGCTGGCCTTGTCCGGAACCGTTTCCATGGCGGGGAGTTCAAGGCGGTCCAGTATCTCCCGTAAAAGAAGAACCGACTCCAGAGCGACGTCTTCAACAATGGTCGGCGGTACCTCGCTCAGGTTAAAGCATCGAATTCCCCTGTTCCAGTGTTGCCATATTTCTTCCCGGTCCATGGCGTCGTCCTGCAATGCTGCTGACAGGTCGCTTGTGGCTTCCATGAAGCTTTCCAGTGTTCCCCGGGGGCTGGATGTATCCGGTGGTTCAAGAGGGGAAGTGTCCATGGGAAAAGATGTCCCCGGCATGAGCAGGACGATAATGCAGATGGATACAAGGCGCAGCAGCATGTGAGACATGGGGTTCCTCGTCGAATGGGGTTTACGTATTTGTATAAGAAATAGAAGAATGTGCTGGTTTTTACAAGTCGTGCTGTAAAAGCCGGGAAAGGTTTTGTTTTTAATGATAGTGAAAGGCAAAATACAAAAGGCAAAAGGCTGAAATCCAGTCGCTCACGCTCCTTCCATGTCCTACGCGGACGGCGGTACTTTTTGATTCGGCCCGTCCTGGGCCTCACCCCTCCGGGGCGTTGCGGAGGACCGCAACGTCCAAATCCGCTGTCCTGCGGATTTGTGGCTGGGCCGGCCCAAGAAAGTACCAAAGAAACCCCCGATTCCTTGATTTACCCGCCAAGTCATCATCGCCGAGAATCTGATCTGATCGGGGCGGCTCCACATCATGAAAAGCGCTGTCCCTGCCATTCCGTTCGGTACGGGATTATGTCGATTCATACGGGTTCCGTCACTAAAGCCGCCTTCCCCGATCAGTCAGCTTCTAAGGCTTGTGAGGTTTAATTGGCTTGTCGAGGCACTTCGGTTGAATAGGCGACAAGAGTGCAAGTCCGGCAACGATAACTTGTCTTTTGTTTTTTAAAGACAGAGAATGGCAAAAGACAGAAATCCAGTCGCTTTCGCTCCCTCCATGTCCTGCGCGGACGGCGGTACTTTCTTGGCTGAGCCGCCCCAAGAAAGTACCAAAGAAACGCGGCTTTCGCTTGATTTATCCGCCGGACTCTCACTGGTTCAAGAATCTGATCCAAACAAGCTGCTCCCGAATCAAGTCGCCGAAGCGGCTCCGTGATTCAAAAAAGCCGCAGCCATTGTTTGGTCAGCTTCTAGGACCAGTGAGGTCTGATTGGCTCGTCCTCGCCTTCGGCTGCCAAGCTGTTGGGAGGCAAGTACGGCAACGAAAACCCGTCTTTTGTTTCCCTGCTTGCCTTTCAAGTTTCTCCCACACGAAGACCGGCACGAGCCCTTAGCTTCGGAGCCTAGAAGCTGACAAAACGTGGCCGCGGCTCTATCGAATCCCGGAGCCGTCCCCGGCGACTGGATTCGGGAGCGGCCCGGTTTGATCAGATTCTTGACTCCGAAGATACCAGGCGGTGAAGCTCAGAACAAAAGCAGTTTCTTTCGTTCTTTCTTTTCTGCTTTGGAAAAAGAAAGAACCCCGCCGGGAGGGCATGGAAGGAGCAAAAGCGACTGGATTTCGTATTTTGCCTTTCCTGCCTTTCTCATCCCCATGTCAACCCTCCAAGTTATGCCTTTTTCGCCCTATATGGGGTCTTTTTCGCCCGTTTTCGTCCTGCCCCAAAAACCGGGGTTACACTCTCCGCGATCTTTCGGAATGGTCCGCAAAGACGAAAAACATGGAGGAATTATGACTGTGCCGTACAGTTATGAGTTGAGCCACGACCCACAGGGTCGCATTATCGAGAAAATCGAAAAAGTAGCAGGCGAACCCGTCACATGGACCTACGCCTACGACAAGGCGGGCTGCCTCGCCAAATGCGAACGTAACGGCTGGCCCGTCTGCGATTGCTGGTATGACCGCGCCGGACGCCGTGCATGCGACAGCTTCCCCAAATCTGTGGAAGGCGATCTTCGCCGCTACGAATATGACATGGACAACCGCCTCTCGCGTGCCGGGAAAAACAGCTACATGCACGACGACAACGGCTTCCGCAGCATGTGGAACCACAAGGGCAAGTACACGCTCTATGAATACGCCCCGGATTATTGCCTGCTCAAGGCCGACCAGAAGGACGCGGGCCGCACCTTCACTTTCCGTCACGACGACGAAGGCCGCCGCATTGCAAAATACTGCAACGGCGAACTGGTCGAAGCGTATGAATGGCTCGATTTCATCCGCCTCGCCGAATACAGGGATGGCCGGAATACCTACGAATTCGCCTACGAAGACGGCGAGCGAACACCCTACGCCATGCGCCGTGACGGCGGGGCCGTAGCCTCCCTCTTCCACGATCAGGTCGGCAGCCTTCGCGTTGTTGCCGACACAAGCGGCAACGTGATAAAGGCTATCCAGTACGACCCGTTCGGCGGTGTCATAGAGGACAGCAATCCCGGCTTCAAAATCCCGCTCGGCTTCGCAGGTGGCTTGCATGACCGCGATCTGGGTTTCGTCAGGTTCGGATTTCGGGACTACGACACGTACACTTCGCGTTGGACTGCGCCCGATCCCATTGGTGACGCTGGCGGGGATTCGGACTGGTATGGGTATTGTCTGGATGATCCGGTCAACGGGGTGGACCCGTTGGGGTTATTTCGATTTGGAAAAAGAGGTTTGGGTCCTTTGCCGTTACTCGGACCTTTTTCAAACAACCCTCTTGATGACAGGTACAATACTGAAATCGCACATGAACACGGTTTCTATGAAGATGGTTCTGGCAACAATGTTGGGCTGTTCAAAAAAGGTGTAGTGCCCAATACGGAAAACATACGAGATTACGAATTGGAAGACAAAAGCTATGACGACAAACGTATACGACGTGTTGTTAAAAGCTTGGGAGATCAAGAGTATAATTTGCTGGGCATCGGTGGCAAAAAGAATAACTGTCAGGACTATGCAGACAAAATGCGTGACAGGTATGGGCTCTTGAATCGTGGAGATCGTCAACGCTAACCTGAAACAGATAATGAAGGCGGGGCGCAAGCCCTGCCTTTCGGATGAAACATGAAAAAAGCAATCTTGCTGATACTCGGCTTAATCGCCCTTGCCTTTTGGACAAACGCCAACAGGAATGAACTTGCGGTTTGGTTTAACGCTGATTCCTTTTACCGTCCAATATTCACGAGCAGTTTTGACGTGTTGCAGTCAGGCAGTACAGTGCGTGCCGAACTGACACCCTCGTACGATGTTACACATGGATTTCATCTCGCTTTTCCTTGTGAAAGCCTGCCATTGTATTATTTTGCGGATTTGGACGGTTCTATTCGATACTCAATACTGTCAGAAGGCATCGAGCTAAAATCGGAAACAATATCAATCCCTCCACACCCGATAAGCATCTTGACGGGTGAGGGTTGCGAGATCGTGTTATTTACATTCGACCTTCCGTTTCAAGGACATGATGTTGTCACGTTGGAAGTAGTCCTTGAATCGCCGATAACCAAACTTGCCCCTTATCAAGGCAATTTCCAATGTATTGTATCCCCCGCTTATTGGCCGAAATAAACATCCGCGCATCTGACTCTCTTTCAATTTCCATGAGGTCTGCATGATCGCGATCTGGGATTCGTCAGGTTCGGCTTTCGGGACAAATCCGCAGGACAGCGAATTTGGACGTTGGCGATAGCCAACGCCGCGAAGCGGTGAGCCACAGGACGTAGCGAATCACTACGACACGTACACCTCACATTGGACTGCACCCGATCCCATCGGCGATGCGGGCGGGGATTCCGACTCATCCTGCTTCATCCATCCTTTCCGCCGATCCCTTTCAATTCTTCTGGACCCCGGAAACAAAAAGCGGTATCTCCTAATCTCAGTCCGTGCGCGGACACGTTACCACATCAAAATTACCCGTCAGGGGAGAAATATAAACAGCGTATGTCTGAAATCTTTCGTGCGGCCAAAGCCGTAACCATGGTCCCCGGCGCACCCGTCATTGACGACGCGGCCGTTATCGTCGAAGGGGGCATCATCAAAGAGGTCGGGACCTACCGCGATCTCGCTTCCGGGTTTTCCGGCAAGGAGACCGATCTGGGCGATGTGACCATTGCCCCCGGCCTCATCAATGCCCATTCCCATCTCGAACTGGCGCATCTGCGAGGCAAGTGCCCGCAGGGGCAGGGGTTCGTGACCTGGGTGGAAGACCTGCTCAAACAGCCCATATTCGACCTCGACCGGCAGAAGCTTGACGAGGCGGTCGACGAGTTCAAACGAACCGGGACCGTCATGGTCGGAGATATCGCCACCCGTTTTGCAAAGGACATGGCCGGACTGTTTGAAACTTCCGGTCTTTTTTTTGCGGTTTTCGTGGAGGCCATTGGCGAAACCATCCCGCGCAAGACGTTCATCCCCAAGGGCGAGTTTGAAAACGGCGTATTGTCCGTGGCCGGACATTCCCTGTACACCACCCATGTGGATGTCCTTCGCGCTGCCAAGGCCGAAGCCCTTCAGAAATCCCTGCCGTTCTCCATCCACATGGCCGAGCATGATGATGAAACCGCCATCATGGCGGGTGAGCCGAGCGCCTTCCTCGATCTGCTTCAGGCCCGGGGACGGCTGCTCGATTTCACGCCCCCCGGCAAGCGACCCGTACAGCAGGCCGCCGACCTCGGTCTGCTCGACGAGACCACGCTCGCGGTTCACTGCGTCAAGGTCACGGACGAAGACATCGAAACCGTGCGGGACTCCGGTGCCACCGTCTGTCTCTGTCCGCGTTCCAACGAATTCATCGGCGTGGGCCGCGCCCCATGGGAAAAATGGCATGCTTCGGGCGTCAGTCTTTGCCTCGGCACGGACTCGCTCGCATCGAATCACGACCTCGACCTTTTTTCCGAGGCCGCGTACCTTAAAAGGAATTTTGACGGCGAGCTTTCCTTTGAGGACCTGCTCGCCATGCTGACCCGCAACCCGGCGAAAATCATGGGCGCGGGACATCAACTCGGTACACTGGAACCCGGAAAGGTTGCCGCTTTTTCCGTGGTTCCCGAAAAAATACAAGAGCTTTTCTAATGTCGGAGGCATCCAATCGTATGAAATGGCTACACAAAGACCTGCTTGACGTTTCCCAGCTTTCCCGGCCTGAGATCATGGCGATCTTCGAGACAGCAGGGCGTTTTCAGGAATTGCAGGAACGACCCGTGAAAAAGGTCCCGACCCTCAAGGGCCGGAGCGTCATTCTCTTTTTTGCGGAACCCAGCACCCGCACCAAGACCAGCTTTGACGTTGCGGGCAAGCGTCTTTCCGCTGACACCTTTTCACTCGCCAAGAGTTCTTCGTCGCTCACCAAGGGCGAGACGCTCAAGGACACCGCGCTTACCTTGCAGGCCATGGCTCCCGACGCCATCGTCATCCGCCATCGCCATTCCGGTGCGGCCCGGTTTCTTGCCAACCGTCTCGATTGCGCGGTCATCAACGCGGGTGACGGACGGCACGCACACCCCACGCAGGCGCTGCTCGACAGCTTCACCCTGCATCAGGAATGGGGCGACCTCACCGGCAAGACCATTCTCATCCTCGGTGACATCGCGCACAGCCGCGTGGCCCGTTCCAACGTCATTCTGCTGCGTAAACTCGGTGCGAAGGTCCGTCTCTGCGCTCCCCGTACCCTGTTGCCGCCTGCGGTCAAGACGTGGCCGGTCGAGGTGTTTAACGATCTTTCCGAAGCGTCCAAGGGCGTTGACGCCATCATGTGCCTGCGCCTCCAGCTTGAACGCCAGCAGGACGGCTTGTTGCCTGATCTGCGTGAATATGCCCGCACCTTCGGACTCGGCGCGAAGCATGTGGAACTGGCCAAGCCCGACGTGCGCATCATGCACCCCGGGCCGGTCAACCGCGGCGTTGAAATGAGTTCCGAACTCGTGGACTGCACTGATTCGCTCATCCTCGATCAGGTCTCCAGCGGCGTGGTCGTACGCATGGCGCTCCTGTTTCTCTACATGACCCGCAAAGGGGACGAGTAGGGAGGAAGGGGAGGAAGATGCCTCCGGCGGCTTAAGAACCTTTCGAGAAGGGGTCTTAAGAATCTCCTAAGCTTTTTGGTGCGCCTTCGGCGGGTGCGTTGGTTGGAGAGAGTGGCGTGAGGTCGGGAGAACGGCGTTCGGAGAGAATCGCTCCGGACATCTTCGGCACGCAAACAAGCTGCCCGGAGCGATTCTCTCCGAACAGTGCCCACGCCGCGTGAGCCTTGTGGAAGTAGTTTGAAAAAACGTTCCTGCGGCGTTTCGTAATTTTTGAAAAATTAATTGTTCTTTTCTTTTGATGGCTTATCATTAACGTAAGCCGTAACACAGAGTGGCACAGACTTTCATCCTTCTGCCGTACGCGCGCTTAGCGCATACAAAAAGTTACGGGGAGAGGGATGGGGGGATGGAGTCCAGAGGAAGGGGGGAAGGGAGTACCCCGCTTTCAAGGGGGGTGCTCCCTTCCCCCCTTCCTCTGGCCGCCGGAGGCATTATCATGGCAAAAATAGATTTGATTGTTCGTCGGGCCAAGTTGGATGGTAAGGATGTGGACGTATTTGTTTCACGCGGCAAGATTGCCGAGGTGAAGCCGTCTGCGGAGTCTTTGGAGCCGGGTGATGCCCGTGTCGAGGAGGCGTATGGCCTTCAGCTGATGCCGAGCATGACGGACGCGCATGTGCATCTGCGCGAACCCGGATTCGAGTACAAGGAAGACGTGGAATCCGGCTTGCGTGCCGCGGCATGGGGCGGATTCTCGAACATCATGTGCATGGCGAATACTAAGCCGGTGAACGATAATGATTCGGTAACCGAACTGATGCTCGACAAGGCGCGCAAGTTCTGGCCGAAAGGACCGAGACTGTTCCCGATCGGCGGTTTGACCAAGGGGCTGAAAGGCGAGGAACTCGCCCCCATGGCCGAGCTGGCGCGGGCCGGATGTGTGGCATTCTCCAATGACGGCGTGCCCGTGAAATCCACGGAGCTTTTCAGGCGGGCAATGGAATACGCCTCGGATTGGGACCGGGTGGTGATCGACCATTGCGAGGACCCGTATCTGGGCGTGGCTGCCGGAGTGAACGAGGGCGAGGTGTCGAGCCGTCTCGGACTGGCGGCACAGCCGGACGTGGCCGAGGCACTCCAGGTGTCGCGGGATATCCTGCTGGCCGAATACCTGGATATGCCCCTGCACTTGGCGCATATTTCGTGCAGGAAGTCGGTGGACCTGATCCGGTTCGCCAAGGAGCGCGGCGTCAGGATCACGGCGGAAACCGCTCCACACTATCTGGTGCTGACCGAGGACTACCTTGAGGACGAGGCCACGGAATACGACACCAACGCAAAGGTGAATCCGCCGCTGCGGACAAAGGACGATCAGCAGGCGCTGTTCGACGCGCTCAATGACGGGACCATGGATATTTTCGCCACGGACCACGCCCCGCATGCGGGATATGAAAAGGAAACCGAGTTCGACCTCGCACCGTGTGGCATCAGCGGTCTGGACACGGCCCTGTCCACGACATGGCAGCTCGTGGCTGACGGAAAGCTGAAAAAGGACGCGTTCTACCGGGCGTGGACCACTGGTCCCTGCGGGATTTTCAACCTGCCGGTGAATACCTTCCAACCCGGTGACCCCGCGGATTTCTTCCTGTTTGATCCGGAAGAGGAGTGGACAGTCGTTCCTGAGACCTTATATTCGAAAGGTAAGAACACCCCGCTTTTGGGGCGCACCCTGAAAGGACGAGTAAAAACCCATTTCATTCAGGGCAAAAAAATTGTATAGGTCCTGATGCGAAATCATTGATCTCGCACGGACAGAGCATTGAAAAGTTACGTTAGCAATCCATCAGGAAGGAGTATATGAGTCAGCCTTTCAAAGAAGCTGTCGGCTTCTGTAAAACCATCATGCGCAACGGCTATGACGCCTACGTGGTCAACGTCCGTTTGCAGGCGCTTACCCTGGACGAGTCCGGCAATGAAAAGGAACTCGACATCTGCACCGAAGCCGGACTGGACGAACTTCAGAAATATTTCCCCAACATTGAAGAGTCTGCGGACAAGGGCACTCTCGGCGTACTCAGCGAAGGCGGCGTGAAATACTATTTCTACGCAGCCGACGTGGACGACGCTTCCTACACCGACGAGGCCGTCTCCACCATGACGCCCCGTCTGCTCAAGCGTCTTGAACAGCGTGGCGACATCCCGCTGTCCGCTGTCTGCCCGTTCATCCCCAAGGCCAAGGACATGTACGCGGATTTCGCGGACTTCTCCGAAGGCCAGATTCGATTCAAGGGCGTGCCCGATCAGGCGCTCAAGAAGGATTATTCGCTTGCTTACCGCGCCTTGCGGTTCGCTGCCAACTTCGACAAGGAAATCGAAGCGAACTCCTGGGTCGCCATTGTCCGCAACTGCCGCCGCGTGCTCGACTACGTGCCCATGGCCGATTTCCTCGACGAGTGGCGCAAGGTCGAAGCCGAGTGCATGCACCGGTTCTTCGAACTGCTCTTCGATTCCATGCTCCTGCACGGTCTGATTCCGGAAATCGCCGCACTTTCCCGCGTCAAGCAGATCAGGAATCCCGAGGAGGAAGCCGAGGAAACCGTACTTCAGCACACGTTTGACGTGATGAAGGCGTACCCCGAAGAGCTGCCGTATGACTGGTTCGGTACTGTTGCCTGTCTCTTCCATGACATCGGCAAGCTGTATACCGCCGAATTCTATGAAGACCGCTGGAATTTCCTCCAGCATCATCGCGTGGGAGCCAAGGTCACCCGCAAGATTCTCAAGCGTCTGCGTTTCGAGGAAGAGGATATCGACCTCATCTGCGATCTCGTCAAGAATCACATGCGTCCCCATTTCATGCTCACTGACAAGGGCATCCGCCGCCTGCGTTCGCTCGATGAGTACCCGCGTGTCATGGAGATGGTCAAAGCCGACATCAAGGCCCGCGACGGTTCCTGGCGTGAATTCAACCATAACCTCAAGATGGCTGAACGTGCGGACATCCCCGAGGACGAAATCGAACCGCTTCTCGATGGAAACCAGATCATGGTTCTCACCGATCTCAAGCCTGGTCCGGTCATCGGAAAAATTCGCGACGAACTGCTCAAGGCGCAGATCGCGGACGACGTCAACGGTCTGGAACAGGCCGAAGCGTTCGTCAAGGAATACAAGATCAAAAACGGTCTGTAATCCATACTGACGCATACAGAATAAAGCCGCCTTGTTCTTTTGAGCAGGGCGGCTTTTTCATATGGTCCCGAGTCCGATAACGGTGAAGCCGGTCTCGGGGGCGTGAGACCGGCTTCATGGGGTTTGGTAAGAGGAGTAAGGTTGGTTGGCAATGAATGCTTTTAATAACTATTACTACATTTAGTCCGGTTGTCAAGTCCAAACGTTTATTTTGCAGGGGAGTCTTTGTTGGTTGCATCTTACCTGCGCGGTCTTATGTATGAGTCTTGAACCGGATATGAAAAACATGGGCGGATTATGAGCAAGAACACAGGCAGATCATACGACGAACTGGTTGCCGAGGTTGCCGAACTTCGAGCGCAGTTGGCGGCGCATGAAGAGCAGAAAGTCGAATGCAAACAGTTTCTTCATTCTGAAATCGAGCAACTGAAAGAAGCGCGGGAGCGAATGGGGCTGGCGAACATGATCGTGGAGAACTCCCCGGCAGTGCTGTTCCGCAGGGAGGCCACGGAGGATGCCAAGCTTGTCTATGTTTCTGAAAATATCAGTCAGTGGGGATACGAGGCCGAGTCCTTTCTCCGGTCCGAAATCAGGTTCCGGGACATTGTGCTGCCGGAAGACATTGATCCTATGGCTGCCGAGATCGAGAAATTTCGCGGACAGGATGTCGAGGAGTATACGCAGGAGTACCGTATCCTCACTCGCGACGGCGAGACTCGCTGGGTGCGGGATGAGACTTCCGTCATTCGGGACGAAGACGGGGAGCGTCTATTCAATCAGGGTGTTCTCATGGACATCACCCGGCGCAAGGAAATGGAAGAGGCGCTGGCCCGGAGTGAGTTCAAGTTTCGCAATACCATTGAGGGTGCGGGCGAAGGGTATCTGCTGTTGGATGCCGACATGAAGATTATTGAAGTGAATGACGCCTGTTGCCGGATGCTCGGTTACAGTCAGGAGGAGCTTCTTGGGCGGCGTCCTCATGATCTCGCCACGTTGGAATATCGGCGGTTTCTGGAGCGGAATCAAGAGCGGTTCCTGCGGCAGGACCGCCGCCGGTTCGAGGGGAGCTTGATTCACAAGGACGGCCATGTCGTACCGATTCTGGTCAACGCGAATATTTTGCATGATGCCCAAGGGGAATTCCTTGGCAACGTCGCGTTCGTGGCTGATCTGACCGAGCAGAAAAAGGCGCTTGAACTGGCGGGCGAGGTGCAGAAAAGCCTGCTGCCGGAACGGTCGCCGATCATTCCCGGCCTTGATGTAGCCGGTTCTTCCATTGCCAGCGAGATCGCGGGCGGGGACTATTTCGACTATCTGGAAGGGCTTGATGCGGAAAATCCGTCTCTGACCGTGGCCGTGGGAGATATCTCCGGGCACGGCGTGGATGCGGCCTTGCTCATGACCACGGCGCGGGGGTTCCTGCGTATGCGTGCGGCCCAGCCGGGAAGCCCGTCCCAGATCGTCACCGAGATGAATCGTCACCTGTCCAACGACCTTGACGGTTCGGGACGGTTCATGACGCTGTTCTACCTGCATCTGGACCCGCGGAATCATTCGGCCCAGTGGGTGCGGGCGGGGCATGACCCGGCCATGATCTACTGCCCGGTGCTTGACGAATTTACCGAACTCGGCGCGGATGCGTGCCTGCCGCTGGGCGTGACCAGTGACTCCGTTTATGCGGAGCAGATAAATGACCTGCATCCCGGCCAGATTATCGCCATCGGGACCGACGGCATCTGGGAGGCGCGCGATTCGTCCGGCACCATGTTCGGCAAGGAACGGTTCAAGGAAGTGTTGCGTGGGAACGCTGCAAAATCGTCGAAGGAAATCATGGACGCGGTATTCGGTGCGGTTCGTGAATTTACTGACGGTGCCCGTCCTGAGGATGACATTACGCTCGTCATTGTGAAGTACGGATTTCCCGAATAGTCTTCCTTGTTGCGTTTTGCGGCTTACAGACCTCTTGCCGCTGTGATGAAAACAAGAAAAAACGGCAAGGTTGGGGGCGCATGGCTGCGGGGCGGGAATGACCTTGTAAACCCCTCGACGAACCGGCATCCGCCGTGCTACAGCTTTCGCAAAAAAGAAGGGGGCTTTCCGGTTTCTTTCTTTTTCCCGCCCGGCACCCTGACTATGTTGGTCAAGGCCATTTCCCACCGGGCGGTTTTTTCCATTTTTTAGCAGGGAGAAAAATATGGATAAATTTGACAAGCAGGCTTTGCAGGTCGCCAAGGAAGTGATCATCAAGTTCATTGAGGTCGGCCGCATTTCCCCCAGCAATTTCGGGCAGCATTTCGACGTCATTTACAAAGACATCATTCGCACCATTTCCGGTGAGACTGCCGGTGACGGTTCGCGTGAAGCCGAAATGGCCGGGAAGGATAAATAAATGGCTGGATCAGAATGTGATTCCGCTACCGGGGCCACGACCCATGCCGAACACGGCAGGCGCGTGGCCGACATGTTCGGCCGTATTGCCGGATGGTATGATTTCCTGAACCATTTCCTGTCCATGGGGCAGGACATCTATTGGCGTTATCGCCTTGCCAAGGCCGCCCGTCCGAAACCGGGCGAGACCGTTCTCGATCTCGCTGCCGGGACCATGGACGTCTCCGTCGAACTCATGCGCCAGTATCCCGAGTGCAAGGTCGCGGCTCTTGATTTCGCGCTGCCCATGCTTGAGTCCGGCAAGGGCAAGAAGCTGAAAGACGGTCGTGAGGACGTGATCTTTCCGGTGCAGGCCGACGGACGCGCACTGCCGCTGCCTGACGAGTGCATGGGCGCGGCGACCATTGCCTTCGGCATCCGCAACATCCTTCCGCGTGAAGATGCCTACCGTGAGTTCTTTCGGGTGCTCAAGCCGGGGTCTCGGTTGTGCATTCTCGAGTTCGGCACCGGTTCCAAGCGGGTGTGGAAAGGGCTGTACAATTTTTATCTCGACAAGCTGCTGCCGTTTATCGGCGACCGTGTTTCCGGTGATCCGGGTGCTTACCGGTATCTTGCCGAAACCATCAAGACGTTCCCGGACGAGCGGGCGCTGGCCAAGGAAATGGTAGACGCCGGATTCGAGCGGGTTTATCACGTGCCCATGATGTCGGGCATCGTGTACCTGCACGTGGGTGAGAAGCCCGCGAAAAAGGCACGGGCTGCGGCTTCGAAAAAGTCGGGAAAGACGACCGCGAAAAAGACTACAACGTCAAAGAGCGGCCGAAAGAAATAATCAGAAGTCCGAGAATCATGGCCGCCAGTCCGATGAACCGGAGAAATTTGGGCGGCTGCTGAGCCAGCTTCAAAAGCATGAGCGGCATGCGCTCTGCAAAGAGAAAATAGGGGATGCCTTCAAAGACGAAGGCCAGACCCAACGCGGTAAATAAAAGCGACCAGTCGATGTTCATGGAGGCATTCTTAGCCGGGAACACGGCCTGTGTCCACCTGATCGGGTAATGGAGATACGCATATTATGGATATGATCACTTTCGGAAATTTGCAGGACAAGACCGATGCCATTGCTGTTGTCGGCCTTGGGTATGTCGGGCTTCCTCTGGCCGTCGCCCTGGGACGTCATTTCAAAGTCATTGGCGTGGACGTCTCGCAGAAGCGCGTGGATGAACTGAACGAGCGGTATGACCGTACCGGCGAAGTTGATTTCACCACTGTGGGCGAGGACGTGGACCTGACGTTTTCCGCCGATCTCGCGGATCTTGAAAAGACCCGCCTCATCCTTGTGGCCGTTCCCACTCCCATCGACGAATACCGTTCGCCCGACCTGCGGCCCGTCACCGGTGCCAGCGGTTCCGTGGGCAAGCATCTCCAGCCCGGTAGTGTCGTGGTGTACGAATCCACGGTGTACCCCGGCCTGACCGAAGAAATCTGTGTGCCGATTCTCGAGAAGGAATCCGGCCTGAAGTGCGGAACGGAATTTTGCGTGGGCTATTCGCCCGAGCGTATCAATCCCGGCGACAAGGTTCACCGGCTCGAAACCATCGTCAAGGTGGTTGCCGGTCAGGACGAGGTCACGGGCAAGCTGTTGCAGGACGTCTACGGCACCATTATCGAGGCCGGGACGCATCTTGCTGCCGACATCCGCACGGCAGAGGCGGCCAAGGTTATCGAGAACACGCAGCGTGACCTGAACATCGCGCTCATGAACGAACTCGCCATGATTTTCGACCGGATGGGCATCGACACGCTGGACGTGCTGGAAGCCTCCGGCACCAAGTGGAATTTTCTCCCGTTCCGGCCCGGTCTGGTGGGCGGCCACTGCATCGGCGTGGACCCGTATTACCTGACCTTCAAGGCCGAGGCCATGGGCTTTCACCCGCAGGTCATCCTTGCCGGACGCCAGATCAACGACTCCATGGGCAAGCATATCGCCGAATCCACGGTGAAGCGGCTTATCAAGGCGGACACCAAGATCAAGGGCGCACGCGTGGGCATCCTCGGCGTGACCTTCAAGGAGAACGTGCCGGACTTGCGTAACACCCGCGTGGTGGACGTCATTGCCGAACTCGAGGACTACGGCGTGGAGACACTGGTCCATGACGCCATGGCCGATCCGGAAGAGGCGCGTGAAGAACTCGGGGTCACCCTGCGTTCCATGGACGAATTCACCAATCTCGATGCCGTGATACTTGCCGTGTCCCATGACGAGTACAAGGCTATTCCGGTGGCTGACATTAAGACATGGTTCGCCAATCCGGACAACGCGCTCGTCATTGACGTCAAGGGCTTCTTCGACCGTGCCGAAGTCGACGCTGCCGGCATCGATCTCTGGCGACTGTAGGACAAGGACGATTCAATGATTCTCATCGTCACCGCTACCCCCATGGAGATGAAGGCGGCCTTCGGCTTTGCCGGGGCACCGAGCGTCAGTCAGGGGGAGTTCGCCGAATTCGAAATCGGCGGGCATGGCGTCCTGCTGACCGTTGCCGGTGTCGGTCTGGTCAATACCGGAATCGCCATGGGACGGGCGCTGGGGCGGTCCGATGTGGATGGTGTGGTCAACCTCGGCATTGCCGGGGCTTATGACGTGGAAGAATTTCCCATGACGAGCACCTGCTACGCGTGGCAGGAGACATGGCCGGAATACGGACTCCTTGAAGAGGACGGCAGCGTGGATCACAAGGCCACGGGTTTTCCGCTCGGGCATGTCAACGACAAGCCTGTCTGGCACAGGATGAAGCTCAATCCGGTCAACGACGCCGAGGCCATGGGCCTGACCCTGCCGGAAACGTTTTTGCGTGCATCAAGCATGTCGGTCAGCGGTGTGACCGGTGGTGCGACGCGGGCCGGATGGCTCAAAATCGCGTACAATGCGGATCTTGAAAATATGGAAGGGTTTGCCGCCGCGTATGCGGCCATGCAGGCAGGTCTGCCGTTTCTCGAAGTCCGCACCGTGTCAAATCTGGTCGGCTCCAGAGACTCCGAGGATTGGGATATCAAGGGAGCGCTCAAGGCGCTCGGGACGGCGGCCAAAGGACTTTTTGCAGGGGCCTAGAACTTTACTCTCTTCCATCAACCTGACATACTGAGCGGATATGAACGAACTTCTTCAGTACTTCCAGCGGGAGCTTCCCGGAATCAATGGTTTCCTCGACGCCGAGGCCGACAAGCTCAATGGGCTTGTCAAAGGTGTCGCAAAACACATCATAGGTTCCGGCGGCAAGCGCATCCGGCCCATGCTGACTTTGCTTTTCGCCCGAGCCATGGGTTACGAAAAGGATGATTATCACGCCATTGCCTGTTCTCTCGAACTGCTGCATTCGGCCACGCTGCTGCATGACGACTACCTCGATGACGCCGAACTGCGGCGGGGACGGACCGCGTCCCACCTCGTGTACGGGCGTACCGAGACCATTCTGGCGGGTGACGCCCTGCTGGCGCTCGCCAATGAAATGGCGGCACGGTACGGTCAGGCCCGTCTCTCGTGGCTGCTTGCCAAGGGCATCATGGAAACGGCCACGGGCGAGATCGAGGAGATAGAGTTTTCCAAGGACCCGTCCCTTGACCGTGACAAGTACATGGAGATCATCATAGGCAAGACCGCTCGGCTCATCGAGTGTGCCTGCCGGTGTGGTGCGGCCCTGGCCGGTGCCACTCCCGAACAGGAAGACGCTGCCGGTGAATACGGCCTGAATCTCGGCATCGCGTTCCAGCTCGTTGACGACGCGCTTGATTATGCATCCCCCACCTCCGAGACCGGCAAGCCCGAGGGCGGCGATCTCAGGGAAGGCAAGGTGACCCTGCCGCTGATCCTGCTCATGGAAGACGGCGACGGTGCCGGGAGCGAGGCGTTGCTTGATGCGCTCAAGGACTGTTCGCTCACGGGTGCCCAGTGCGAGGCGCTCCTTGAACAGGTGAGAGAGGGACGGTATTCGGAAAAGACCCGTGACGAGGCCGCCGCTTATGTGGAAAAGGCCAAGGCGTGTCTCGACGGTTTCGCGCCCGGTGAAGAGCTGACCGTTCTTCGGCAGGCCGCGGATTACGTGCTGACCAGAACCAAGTAATTTCAGGCCGGTCCCTCGTTTGAGGCGACCGGTCTTCTGCTTTAAGACTATAAGATAAAATCGAGGTCATTCGAAAAGGTGTGCTTTTCGGTGACCGGCGAGGAGAAGACACATGCTGTGCCGTGTTATCGTTGGCTTGAAGGAAGGCGTTCGTGACGTTGTGGGTGAGAAATTCGCCCGCAAGATAAAGAGTGAACTCGATATGGACGTCAAGGGCGTTCGTATCGTCAATGTTTTTACTCTGGAAGGCCTTTCGCAGGAACAGGTTGATCTGGCTCTGGAACGGGCCGCTTTGCATGACCCCGTCCTGCACGAGGTCGCGCTTGAGCCGTTGGCCCGCGATTTTGACTGGATTATCGAAGTCGGTTTCCGCCCCGGCGTGACGGATAACGAAGGCCGTACCGCCCGCGAGACGCTCGGCGTGGTGCTCGGCCTTTCCAAGGACGAGCTGGAATCCGTCAAGGTGTATACGTCCAAGCAGTATCTCGTCACCGCCGACATGGATGAAGCAGGAATCCAGCATGTCGCAAAGGACCTGCTCGCCAACGAACTGATCCAGCGTTTCGAATACAAGTCCGCCGCAGTCTGGGCCGATGATCCCGGATTCGAGGCCAAGGCCGCCCGTGTGACCGGCAAGGCCAGTGACGCCGTGGCGATCATCCCGCTGTCCACCATGACCGACGACGAGATGATGGATTTCTCCCGCGCCAACACGCTGGCGCTTTCCCTGCGTGAGATGCATGACATCCGGGCCTACTATGCCGACCCCGCCGTCGTTGCCGAGCGCAAGACCGTCGGACTGCCTGCCGATCCGACCGATGCGGAGATCGAGGTCCTTGCCCAGACATGGTCCGAGCACTGCAAACACAAGATTTTCAGCTCGAAGATTACCTATGAGAACAGGGAAACCGGCAAGACCATCGAGCTTTCCAGCCTGTACAAGACGTTCATCCAGAACCCGACCAAGGTGCTGCGCCAGCGCAATGCCGAATCCGGCCCGTTCGGCGACTACTGTCTGTCCGTGTTCAAGGACAACGCGGGTGTGCTCAAATTTTCCGAGACCATCAATGTCTGCATGAAGATGGAGACGCACAACTCTCCGTCCGCTCTGGACCCGTACGGCGGAGCCCTGACCGGTATCGTGGGTGTCAACCGCGACCCCATGGGCACCGGCATAGGTGCGAACCTGCTGTGCAACACCGATGTATTCTGCTTTGCCTCGCCGTTCCACGAGGGCGAACTCCCGCCCCGCCTGCTGCATCCGCGCCGCGTGTTTGAAGGCGTGCGCGAAGGCGTTGAGCATGGCGGCAACAAGTCCGGTATTCCCACGGTCAACGGTTCCATCGTGTTTGACGAGCGTTACCTCGGCAAGCCGCTGGTTTACTGCGGCACCATCGGCACCATGCCGGTGGAGATCGCGGGCAAGCCGTCTCACGAAAAATGCGCTCTGCCCGGTGACGTGATCGTCATGTCCGGTGGCCGAATCGGCGCGGACGGCATCCACGGCGCGACCTTCTCGTCCGAGGAACTGCATGAAGGCAGCCCCGCAACCGCCGTGCAGATCGGTGACCCGATCACGCAGCGCAAGATGTACGATTTTCTCATGCGCGCCCGTAATCTCGGCCTGTACAACGCCATCACCGATAACGGTGCGGGCGGCCTGTCCTCGTCTGTCGGCGAGATGGCCGAGGATTCCGGCGGTTTCGAAATGGATCTGGCCAAGGCTCCGCTCAAGTACGACGGACTCAAGCCGTGGGAGATTCTCATCTCCGAAGCTCAGGAACGCATGACCATGGCCGTGCCGCCGGAAAAGCTCGACGAGTTCATGGCTCTTTCCGCAGAAATGGACGTCGAATCCACCGTGCTCGGCAATTACACCGATTCCGGCAAGTACCTTGTCCGTTACGGCGACAAGATGGTGACCTGCCTCGACATGGAGTTCCTGCACAACGGCGTGCCGCAGATGGAACTGGATGCCGTGTGGGAACGCCCGCAGATCGCTGACGACGAAGTGCCTGTGCCTGAAGATCAGGGCGCGCTGCTTCGTGACATGCTCGGCCGCCTGAATATCTGCTCCAAGGAATATGTCGTCCGCCAGTACGACCACGAGGTGCAGGGCAAGAGCGCGGTCAAGCCCATGGTCGGCGTCAAGGCTGACGGCCCGTCCGACGCCGGTGTGGTCCGGCCCGAACTCGACAGTGACCGGGGGCTGGTCGTGGCCCACGGCATCTGCCCGCAGTATTCCGACATCGACACCTACTGGATGATGGCCAACGCCGTGGATGAAGCCATCCGCAACGCCGTGGCCGTCGGTGGCGACGTCAAGTACATGGCCGGTTGCGACAACTTCTGCTGGTGTGATCCGGTTCAGTCCGAATCCACCCCGGACGGCCATTACAAGCTCGCCCAGCTGGTGCGAGCCAATCAGGCTCTGGCCCATTACTGCCTCGGTTTCGGCGTTCCGTGCGTGTCCGGCAAGGACTCCATGAAGAACGACTACAAGGGCGGCGGCCAGAAGATTTCCATTCCCCCGACCGTGCTGTTCTCGGTCATCGGCGTCATTCCCGACGTGAACAAGTGCGTGACTTCCGACTTCAAGAAGGCCGGTGACAAGATTTACTTGCTGGGCCTGACACGGGCGGAGTTCGGCGGCAGTGAAGTCGCTGGTCAGCTCGGCTTCTCTTCTTCCCGCGTGCCGCAGGTGGACCTGCTTTCCGCAAAGGCTCGGTACGAAGCCTTGTTCGGTGCCATTCAGGACGGTCTGGTCAGCGCCTGTCACGACTGCTCGGACGGCGGCCTCGGCGTGTCTCTGGCAGAAATGTGCATAGGCGGTCGCCTCGGTGCCAATGTGGACCTGTCCGCCGTGCCGGTGAATGGCGATATCAACCTGACCGGCGTGCTGTATGCGGAGTCCGCAAGCCGTCTGGTGGTCAGTGTCCCTGCGGAAAAGGCAGACGCTTTTGAGGCCGCCATGGGCGGTGGAGCATGCGCCTGCATCGGTGAAGTTGCTGATTCCTCTAAACTTATGGCCGAATATGACGATACGGTTGTACTGAATGAGGATATTCTGAAGCTCACTGACGCATTCAAGGCGACGCTCGACTGGTAGATTGATGATATTGTGAGGTAAAGGGATTCGAATGGTCCCTTTACCTCATTGTAAAAACCATCTATACAACAGATTGTCGGTGATGTAGACGACAGAAGGTTGGGCTTTCGTCTCGGATTTTCACGTAGTACGTTTACGGGGGTGGTAAATGTTGCATTCTGTTTGGTCCAAGGGCTGTATCGCGTTCTTTGCGACAGCCTTTTTTGTTGTCATATTCATGGCGTCTGACGGGCGGACGAATTCGGGGCAGTATGTCGGCTCCGAAGCCTGTGCTGAATGTCATGACAAGGAATTCGATAATTTCAAGAAATTTTCCAAGAAGGCACATTCCGGGGACTCGGTCAAGATCATGGCCGGAGACCTTACCAAATCCGAACTTGAGGAATGCTACCAGTGTCATGTGACCGGCTTCGGCAAGCCCGGAGGTTTTGTCAGTTTCAAGGAAACTCCCGAACTGGCCGACTGTGGTTGCGAGACATGTCACGGTCCCGGTTTTGATCATGTCGAAGAGGGTGGTGATACCGATCTTATCAAGGGCGACCTTGAAATTTCCGATTGCGAGACCTGCCACAACCCGGAAAGGGTTGAAGCGTTTGACTTCAAACCGCTGATGTATGGCGGGGCGCACTAGGGAGATCGCATGAAATTCATCAGACAATCACTCGGTATCAAAGTCATACTCCTGTCTTCGCTGCTGACTATCCTCGCGTTTACGGGACTGTTCATTTACAATTCATACTCCACGTACAATCACACTCTGCACGAGGTGCAGGTGGCTGCCGAACGTGTCGGCGACATGCTTTACATGGCCATCGAGGACCCCATGAGTGTGGGCGACAATGAAGGTACGGAAAAAAAATTCGGTCATTTGAGTGAGCGGTACCCCGACCTCAAGGCATACCTCACGGACTACAAGGGCGAGATCACTTACTCCACCAGTGAAGAGACCGTCCGCAAGTCCGTATTCGACGTGCGAACAGAGAACGGCCTGCCCGACCTCATCCGGAAGGGGCTTGGAGAAAAGCTGGTTGCGGGTGAACTCATGGAGATCGACGGCAAGTTGCAGTTTGCCGAAGTCAAATCCATTGAAAATCATGAGTCCTGTTACCACTGTCACGGCAAATCCCGTAAAATTCTGGGAGCCATGGTCCTGACCGTGGATGTCAGCCCGCAGTTCGCCGCGCTGAAATCGAACCAGATCAAGTCTGCCGGTATATCCGTGCTTGGCGTGGTGGCTCTTCTGACCGCCCTGATCCTGTTCATGCGTACCAACGTGGTCAACCGCATCACGAAGATCGCGGCCACTACCGAGGAAGTCAGCAAGGGCAATCTGGACGCCAAGTTCAGCGTCAAGGGGTCCGACGAACTCGGCTCCCTGGCCCGTTATCTGGGTGAGATGGTCGATCAGATCAAGGACCAGCTCCAGTATAACAAGAGCGTTCTCGACGGCATTGTGGTGCCGTTGTTCGTGACCGATTCCAAGGAACGGTTGCAGTTCATCAATCCGCCGCTCAGGGAAATCCTCGGTTTGTCCGAAGATGAAGTAAAAGACAGGACCGTCTCCTCCATCTTCGAATGCGAGCCGGGTGATGAAGCCTGTGATGCGGCGCATGTCATTTCAAGCGGTGTGGCTATCTCCGGCAACTTCCATTACACCCGCTCCGACGGCAGGGTTTTCCCCCTGCATTTCGAGGCATCGCCTCTTGAGGATGCGGACGGGGATACTGTTGGAGCCATCTGCGTACTCATCGACCTCACACGCGAGGAAGAGGACCGCAAGAACATTGAGGCGCAGCAGCAGAATCTGATGGTGGTTGCCAACGAAGTCACCGAAGTTGCCAACCGTCTCAACGAGGCCTCCAATATCCTGTCCGACCAGATGAATAATCTGGCACGGGGTGTGGATACGACCGCTGACCAGACCGGTCAGGTTGCCACCGCCATGGAAGAGATGAATGCCACTGTCCTTGAAGTCGCCAAGAATGCTTCCGAGACAGCGGACGCTTCCGGGCAGGCAAACCGCGTGGCCGCAGACGGCGGCGTGGTGGTCGGCAAGACCGTGGAAGAGATCAACTCCGTGGCCGAGATTACGGAGAATCTGGCCGTGGCTTTGGAATCCCTTTCCAAGCGTGCCGAGAATATTGGTCAGGTCATGGCGGTTATCAACGATATCGCAGACCAGACCAACCTGCTCGCATTGAACGCTGCCATTGAAGCGGCCCGTGCCGGTGAAGCCGGTCGCGGTTTCGCAGTCGTGGCGGACGAAGTCCGCAAGCTGGCGGAAAAGACCATGAGCGCGACCAAGGAAGTCGAAGGAGCCATCTCCCTCATTCAGCAATCCACCACGGATGTAGTCCGGGAAATGGATACCGCCAAGGAGCGTGTGCTCAACACCTCCGGCATGGCACAGGAAGCGGGCAGCGTTCTTGACCAGATCGTGGACCACTCCAATTCCATAGCCGACATGGTTCGCGGCATTGCCACGGCAGCGGAGCAGCAGTCTGCCACTTCGGACGAGATCAACACCAGCGTGACGCATATCAATGAGTTGTCGCAGGAAGTGCTGTCCGGCATTCGTGAATCCAATCAGGGTATTCAGGAAGTGTCCGGAATGGCGCAGAACCTCTCCGAACTGGTAGCCAAGTTCCGTAACTAGCTTCCATCATATTAGATACCACCTCAGGGCGGCCCGTGTTATCGGGTCGCCCTTTTTAATGGGAAAATGCGTCTGTGGGTAGGTGGTTGAGCGGCTTATGAAGCTGTTGCAGGCTCTGTGAATATGCGCTAATCACCACGGGAAATCATCTTGAATTCATCGCTTGACTTTCCCTGCTCAAGCAAATAGTAATAATTATTATCGCATAAGTTGGAGGTGGCCTATGGCCGCAGATATGGGTTTTCGGCTGTCAAAGCAGCGCAAGGTTATTCTGGAAGAGTTGAAAAAGGTAAAAACGCATCCCACGGCGGATGAGGTTTATGACATGGTACGCAAGATCATTCCGCGTATCAGTCTCGGCACTGTTTACCGTAACCTTGAATTCTTGTGCAGCAAGGGATTGGTGCTCAAGCTCGGCGCTCCCGGCGCACAGAAACGTTTTGACGGTACCCCGGAACCGCACCCGCATATTCGTTGTGCCGTGTGCACCAATGTCATTGATGTCGAATGCGACATTGATGTTCCCACACTCCCAGAAGAGTGTGCAGGCGGCTACTCGATTCTCAACACCAATGTTGAGTTTGTGGGTATCTGCCCCAAGTGTCAGACAGCGCAACAGTAAGCCGCATACGAGACGAAAAAAAGCGGGCATCCCTGAGGGATGCCCGCTTTTTTGGTTTTTCTTGTTGACATTTACCGTCTAACTAAATAGTAATCATTCTTACATTGACTGTAAGAGTTCATCCTGACGTAAGAAAAAAGGATGACACGGCGTCTGGTTAATGTAAGAAAATAATACGAACCCACTGCCGGGATAGTGTAATTTGCAAAAGTCTATACCGGATTTCCCTGTTAACTACTGAAACTATTCTCAGGAGAAAGCACATGTCACTGAAAGGAACCCAGACCGAAAAGAACATTCTGACCGCTTTTATCGGCGAGTCCCAGGCTCGTAACAAGTATACCTATTTTGCCAGTGTCGCCAAGAAAGAGGGATACGTTCAGATTTCCAAGATCTTTGAAGAAACTGCCAACCACGAAAAGGAACACGCCAAGCGTCTTTTCAAGTTCCTCGAAGGCGGCATGGCCGAGATCACTGCCAGCTTTCCGGCCGGGAAGATCGGTTCCACTCTGGAGAATCTCAAGGCCGCAGCCGAGGGCGAAAAAGAAGAATACGAGGACATGTATCCTTCGTTCGCAAAGGTTGCCCGTGAAGAAGGGTTCCCCGAGATTGCCGCAGTCATGGAGAACATTGCCGTGGCCGAGGCCTACCATGAAGAACGCTACAAAGCCTTCATCGCGAATATCGAGAATGACCGTGTTTTCGTGAAGGATGACGAAGTCGTTTGGCGCTGCCAGAATTGCGGGTACAATCACAAAGGTACCACGGCTCCGGTCAAGTGTCCTGCCTGCGACCATCCCCAGGCTCATTTCGAGAAGAAAGACACCAACTGGTAAACCCCACTATTTCAAGGAGAATCGATATGGCTATCAAGCTCGGTGAAGTGTACAAGTGTGAAGTGTGCGGAAACATGGTTATTGCCATTCATGAAGGCGCCGGAGATCTCGTTTGCTGTGGCACCGAAATGGTTTTGATGAAAGAGAATACCGTGGATGCCGCGGTTGAAAAGCATGTTCCCGTGTTCTCCAAGGACGGCGACAAGATCACCGTCAAGGTCGGTGACGTCGCGCACCCCATGGAAGAGAAACATTACATCGAATGGATTGAAGTCGTGATTGGAGAGACCTGCTTCACCAAGATGCTTGCTCCCGGTGACGCGCCTGAGGCCGAATTCTGTGCCTGTAATCTCTCCGGAGACATCTCCGTCCGTGCGTACTGTAATCTTCACGGTCTTTGGGCCGCCAAGTAGACGGACGGAACGTCCGGAACCGGAAAGGATAACTGGAAGGGGTTGGTTTTCGGGCCTGCCCCTTCTTTTCCCCTGAAATTGGAAACGCAAGGCTGCAAAACGGTGGCCGGTGCAGGAGATGATATGGCTCGCCCTGAAGATATGTGGCAGTGTCAGACAGTAAACTGCGGATACATTTACAATCCGGACAAAGGCGACCGGAAGGGCAAGATCAAGAAAGGCGTACTCTTTCAGGATCTGCCTGATGAATGGCGTTGTCCCATCTGCGGCGGTACAAAGAAATGTTTTCGGCCACTGGTTGGAGAAGGTTCCACAAAGGCCGACTGTGAACTTGAAGTGGAAACCGATCCTGCGAAGTTGACAGGTTCGGCTACTGCTGCAAAACTGTCCACTAAAGAGGAGATTGATCCCATGCAGAAATACGTTTGTGAGATTTGCGGCTACGTATACGACCCCGAGTTGGGTGATTCTGACAGCGACATCCCCGCAGGCACCGCTTTTGACGACCTGCCGGATGATTGGACATGCCCCATCTGTGGTGCGGGCAAGGACAGCTTCGTTCCCGAAGACTAAAGTTTTGCCCGGTTAATCGGGCGTGGAGCGCGTTCCTCTTGGATCGCGCTTCTTTTTGACCGAGCGGTTGATTTGCCGCTCAACATGGAGAGATAAATGAAACCGGTTGAATTGAAAGACGATATTTTCTGGATTGGTGCGGTGGATTGGAACCGCCGTAATTTTCATGGCTATTCCAAATCCCCCATGGGCACCACCTACAACAACTTTCTGATCAAGGACGAGAAGACCACACTTATCGATACCGTGGACAAGAGCTTCTGGGGTACGTTGCAGTGCAACATAGCCCATGTCCTCGGACCGGATGCCAAGATCGACTACTTTGTCATCAATCATCTGGAACCCGATCATGCCGGTTGCCTTGAACTCGCCATCGAGAAGTACCGCCCCGAGAAGATTTACACCTCCCCCATGGGACAGAAAGCCATGATGGCCCACTTCCATTACAAGGATTGGCCCGTCGAAGTCGTGCCCACCGGCACTGAAATTTCCATCGGAAAGCACACGCTCCGGTTCATCGAGACCCGCATGCTGCACTGGCCCGACTCCATGATCACCTATGTGCCCGAGGCAAAGCTGGCGTTTACCAACGATGCCTTCGGCCAGAACTGGGCTACCAGTGAGCGCTGGGCCGATGAAGTGGATCGCGGGGTTCTCGCGGAGCTGATGAAGGTCTACTATGCCAACATCGTGCTGCCGTATTCTCCGGTTGTTCTCAAGACCCTTGATGCGCTTGCCGAGATGAATCTCGAAATCGACACCATCTGCCCGGATCACGGCCTCATGTTCCGTGGTGACGACATCCCGTGGGTGCTGGAAAAGTATCGTGAGTTCGCCGAGCAGAAGCCGAAGAACAAGGCGGTCATCGTCTACGATTCGATGTGGCAGTCCACTGAAAAAATGGCCAGTGCTATGGCCTCCGGTCTTGCCGACGAAGGCGTGTCCGTGCGGCTCATGTCCATGAAGGCCAATCATCACAGTGAAGTCATGACCGAGGTTTTCGACTCCGCCGCCGTGATCGTCGGTTCTCCCACGCACAACAACGGCATTTTGCCGCTCATGGCCGACATGCTGACCTACATGAAAGGTCTGCGCCCCCAGAACAAGATCGGCGCTGCCATCGGTTCCTTCGGTTGGTCCGGCGAATGCGTCAAGGTGCTGACCAAGGCGTTGGAAGAAATGGGAATGGACATGTTCGACCCGATCAAGGTCAAGCATGTGCCCACTCATGACACCATGGCTGCCTGCTATGAGCAGGGCAAGGCTATCGCCGCCGCCATCAAGGAAAAAATCGGTTAGAACCGAGCTTGAATGAAATGACGAACGCCCGGTCTGGAAACAGGCTGGGCGTTTTTGTTTTGGGATGCCTCCGGCGGCTTAAGAACCCTTTGAAAAGGGTTCTTAAGAATCTCCTAAACTTTTTGGTGCGCCTTCGGCGGGTGCGTTGGTTGGCGATAGTGGCGTGTGGGCTCGGGAGTATGGCGTTCGGAGAGAATCGCACCGGACATCTTCGGCACGCGATCAAGCTGCCCGGCGCGATTCTCTTCGAACAGTGCCCACGCCGCGTGGGCTTTGTGGGGGGATTTCGAAAAAGCGTCCTTGCGGCGTTTCGGAATTTGAAAATTAGAGTTGCTGTTTTTTATGTCGGCTCGGCATGAACGCACGGCATGATAATCAGAGGGATGAACTTCCATTTCTCACCCACACGCGCGCTTAGCGCATATATAAAGTTACGGGGAGAGGGATGGGGGGATGGAGGCCAGAGGAAGGGGGGAAGGGAGTACCCCGCTTTTAAGGGGGGTGCTCCCTTCCCCCCTTCCTCTGGCCGCCGGAGGCGTCTTAGCGGTTCAGGGCTTTTGTCAGGAAGCGGTCGAGTTGGTTGGTGAATTCCTGTTTGTCTTTGGGGCCGATGGGGGCGGGGCCGCCCGAGACCGATCCTGCACTGCGTAGTTCTTCCATGAGATTTCGCATTCGCAGCAAGCCTTTGATGTTGTCTTCGGTGTAGAGCTCGCCGCGTGGATTGAGGCCGGTTGCGCCTTTGTCCACGATCCGGTCGGCAAGGGGGATGTCGGCCGTGATGACGAGATCGCCGGACTGTGCCTGACGGGCAATTTCGTGGTCTGCTTCGTCGAATCCGTCGGCAACGTGAATGGTGTCGATGAGAGGGGATGCGGGAACGCGCAGAGGAATGTTGGCAACGAGCGTCAACTCGACTTCGCGGCGCATGGCGACTTTGTATAGGACGTCCTTGATGACGTTGGGACACGCGTCGGCGTCTACCCATATACGCATGAGTGCTCTCTTTGTTTTAGTCGGAGAGGATTTCCTTGACCCTGCCGACCTGTCCGTCTTCGAGGCGGACCTTAATGCCGTGCGGGTGGGAAGGTGATTTCGTGAGCAACTGCCGAATCACGCCTTGGGTGAGGCGGCCTGATCGTTGGTCCTTTTTCAGGACGATATTTACCCGCATGCCGGGTTTCAGGTTTTTTCGTATCTGTCCGTCCATGGTGCTTCTTGTGTTTGATGGTGTGGGGACGTGCGTCAAGACCGGGCTGATTGCCCGTTCGAGAGAAGCTGGAGCTTGGCTATTGCCAAGTACCTTTCTTGTAGCTGAAAATATGCCTGTTCGGAATGACGGCCACCGGGATGAACTGTGCCTTGCGACAGCCTTCCTTGGAGGACGCGACGGCCTCGAAGACTTTTTCCTTGTAGGAGACGATACCCACAAAGGGGATGGTCTTGGACTTCGAACGGCGGACCTTGCAGACGAGTGAGGCGTCGTCGATGCTGTGGAAACGGGCACGGAAGGAGCCGTCAGCGAGTTGCGTGATCTGCATGCGGCTTCTGGAGAGGCGGTGATTGCGGTTGAGGGTGCGAAGTTTGGAGTGGGCGAATTTCGTGAAGTCGGCGTGTTTGGAGGCAAGGTCCTCGTCCAGATAGACCGGGAGGTTTTTTCCGGAGACGGGTGTTTTGGCACTGCCCGGAGCGGCTACGGCGACATCAATGGAAGCCGTGTTGCCCGCCTGAGCACCGGATACAAAAATAAGACCGCTCAAAAAGACGGCCATAATACAAAAGAATGCAAACTTTTTCATGGCGTTGAATCCTCTAACCAGAGCAATAGGTCGGGCGGGAGCCCCGCCCGACCTGCGAATCATAGCTTTACTTGGTCTGGATTTCAACCCTGCGGTTCAGCTTGCGGCCTTCCTTGGTGGCGTTGTCGTACTTGGGTGCGAGTTCGCCGTAACCCTTGGCTTCGAGCTGGGAAGCGGAGACGCCGTTGTTGACGAGCCACTGCTTGACGGAAGCGGCGCGGCGTTCGGACAGTCCCTGGTTGTACTGCTCGGGTCCGGTGGAGTCGGTGTGACCGGCAACCACGAATTCAGCGGACGGGCTTTCTTCCAGAATCATCTTGGCCTGTTCGAGGACAGGAATCATTTCGTCGGTGATCTGGTATTTGTCAAAGCCGAAGTGCAGGCTGAAGGTAATGGTTTCCTTGGCCATGGGGACCGGAGCAGGAGCCGGAGCGTCGGCTACTTCTTCGTAGAAGATTTCCTTGGTGTACTTGTCCATACCGCCGGGAGCGGACAGGGAAGCGTAATCGGCAACCACTGTGCAGGAAGACAGGGCGCGGATTTCATCAATGATCATCTGTCCGTGCGGGGTGTCGGCAAAGCTGACAACGTGGATGCAGAGGCGGTCGCCGTATTTGGCGTAAAGAGCACGGGCCTGTGCGATCGGGTCGGCACCGATATTGGATGCGCCGTCAGTGAAGATGATCAGAGCGGTTTCGCCGGAAAGACCTGCGAGGACCGGGTCGAGATCCATGAGACCGTTTCCGAGCGGGGTGCGGCGGTTGAAGATCTCGAAATCGTCGGGCACGCCTGCAACGGCTCCTGCCATGGCGCTTTTGCTGTACTTGGCGGGCTGTGCCTCACCTTCAAAGGGAGCAAAGAGGAACATGGACGAAGTGTAATCCAGAGACGGGATCGCCTTGTTCAGGTTCGCCATGGTCTCTTTGGCCATGTCGATTTTCGTCTTGCCGTAGTCTTCATGCTTCATCGCCATGGAGCCGGACTGGTCAAGAAAGAGAACGAAATTGTCGATTTTTTTAACAGTCTTTGCACTGGCCGTGGCCGCAAATGCAAATGACAGTGTCAGGGCCGCAACGAGGGCCAACAGCATCAGTTTTTTGGAATGTTTCATGATCTCGCTCCTTTAGAGATTTTATTGCCAATATGGTATGGGAGTATGAGTCCTCCGCAGGTTGTCAATATACGCAACCGGCGAAGGTGGTGCAAGAGGTGCAGTGTTAGAATCTTTGGAAAAACGCATATTTTTTGTCGGTGAAATGCCTGACTTCTCAGGTTGCGTCCTGTGCATGAACACAGTATGAAGAGATGTTTACCGTTAGAGATGGCGGTCCGAATTGTGAATATCAAGGAGTACGCATGTATATAGTCACCGGCGGCGCAGGGTTCATCGGCAGTGCGATGGTCTGGAAGCTCAATCAGATGGGCATTGACGACATTCTGGTGGTCGATAATCTTTCGACGAGTGAGAAATGGAACAATCTCGTTGGGTTGAAGTATGAGGATTATCTGCACCGCGATCAGTTTCTCAAGCTGATAATCGAAGGTGACGACCCGTTCGAGACCGATGCGATCATTCACATGGGTGCGTGTTCGGCCACCACCGAGCTGGATGCCGACTTTCTCATGGAGAACAATTACCGGTACACGCAGTACGCCTGCCGTCACTGCCTCACGCATGATGCACGTTTCATCAACGCATCCAGCGCCGCCACCTATGGCGACGGGGAATGGGGATTCGATGACGACCATGACGGTATCGACCGGCTTCGTCCGCTGAACATGTATGGTTATTCAAAGCAGCTGTTTGACCTCTGGGCAAAAAAAGGCGGGATGCTCGACCAGATCGTCTGCCTGAAGTTCTTCAATGTTTTCGGTCCGAACGAGTATCACAAGGACGACATGCGTAGCGTCATCTGCAAGGCGTACAAGCAGATCAACGAGACCGGAAAACTCAAGCTGTTCAAGTCCTACCGTGAAGAATATCCTCACGGCGGGCAGAAACGCGATTTCGTGTATATCAAGGATTGCGTGGATATCATGGCGTGGTTCCTGGAGAATCCCGATGCCAACGGTATTTTCAATATCGGCACGGGAACTGCACGGACCTGGAACGATCTGGCAAACAGTGTTTTCGCCGCCATGGGACGTGAACCGAATATCGAGTATATTGAGATGCCCGAGTCGATTCGCGATAAATACCAGTATTTTACCGAGGCGAATATGGACAAGCTTGCCGCTGCCGGATGTGACGTGAAAATGACGTCGCTTGAAGATGGCGCAGCTGATTATGTGCAGAACTATCTGGATCAGGACAATCCGTACCTGAAATCCCGGTAGGCCGAGGGTTAATAGAGTTTGAAACGCAGACTGCCTTACATCGCCTTGATGGGGTGCCTTGCCGCAGCCCTCATTCTGTGCCTGCCGTGGACGCTGCTCGGGAAAAACCCGCAGCTGCACAACGTCAGGCGTTACGTGCCCGACGCTCCTGAAGAAGCCCCTGAGATGGACGAGTGGACCTTTTCCGCCGACCGTGTCGTGGGGGATTATACCAGTGAGTATGTCGAGGCGTTCGGCAACTGCACGCTGGTCATGGGCGAGAATCAGCTGCGTGCCGATTTCGCCCGCTATTACCAGACCACGGGCTGGGTGTTTCTCAAAGGCAATCTCCGCGCCCATTGGGGTGGCGACTTCCTTCAGGCTGACGAGGGGGAATTCGATCTCAACAACATGACCGGCTGGCTCAAGAACGGAAAACTGTTCATGGCCAAGCCGCATGTGTATGTCGAGGCCGAGCGTGTCGCCAAGAACAAGGGCGATTCCTATTCGTTCAAGAATGCCAAGGTCACGGCATGCGATGGTGAAAAACCTGCATGGTCCGTTACCACGGAAGAGGGCGATGTCCAGCTTGATGGTCGTGTGCGGCTGTATCGTTCGGCCTTCCGGGTAAGGGATATCCCTGTTTTCTACTGGCCGTACATGTCTCTGCCCGGTAGAAAGAATCGACAGAGCGGTCTTCTTTTCCCTTCCATCTCCTCAAGCAAGAAACTCGGATTCCAGACGAATCTTCCGTATTACTGGGTCATCAATGAAGAGGCAGACGCCACGTTCTACCAGAACTACATGTCCCGGCGCGGGTATCAGCAGGGCGTGGAATTCCGGCATGCCAACGATTCCGCAACCAAGGGCATGTGGATGCTCGACGTGCTCAAGGACAACCGGCGTGCCACCAAGGAATCCGAGGAGTGGAAAGACTATCAGGGGGACGGATTGGTCCGGTCCAACCGCAGCCGATGGTGGGCGCGCAGCAAATATGACGGATGGCTCGGCAGTCCCCATATCAAGGTCAAGCTCGACATCGACATGGTGTCGGACCAGAACTATCTGCGTGATTTCGAAAACGGTCCGAACGGGTTTGAGAAAACCCGACAGGAATTTGTCGATACATTCGGGCGCGATATTGAGAACAAGGACTCGCTGACCCGGACCAGTACTGCCTTCCTCAGCCGCAGTTGGGATCGTTTCGGCGTGACGGCCAAGGCGCAGTATGTCCAGAATCTCCAGTACATGAACGGCAATGGACGCAGTGAAGACAACACGACAGTGCAGACGTTGCCCGAAATTGAGGCTTTCGCATTTCAGCAAGCCATTCCCGGTACGCCGCTGGAGGTGTCCGCGGATGCCAAATATGATTATTTTACCCGCAACAAAGGGCATAGGGGCCATCGTTTCCGCCTGACGCCGGAAGTCAAGCTGCCGATGTCCACTTCCTATTTCACCTTTATCCCGTCCGTGGGCGCGGACATCACTTCCTACAACGTGACCCACCATGAGGGGTATGGCAATCAGACCACCACGAATCCCGGTGGACGTCAGGAGCAGTTGAATTCCAATTCCACCAAATCCGGGAGCTACATGCGTACGGCCCTGACCGCCGGGTTTACCGCGTTTTCGGAGATGACGCGGGTGTTCAGGCTGGACGAAGAAATCAAGGCCGAACCCGGACTGGCCGGTACTTCGCGGTGGACACGGCTCAAGCATTCCATCGTTCCTCGCGTGGAATATGCCTATACGCCGACCATTACCGGGCAGGATGAGCTGCCGTATTTTGACCGTTTCGACCGCCTTGAGGGAAAAAATCTGGTCACGTATTCGTTGACCAACGTGCTCGACAGACGGCGCGACAGCGTGATTCTTTCTCCCGGCAGTGAAGGCGGTCCGCAGGCGTCGGTCGTGTCCGACTATCTCGATTTCCTGATCTTCCGCGTGGCCCAGTCCTATGATCGCAACGAGGCCACCCGCAAGGACCAGCTCGCCCGGTACGGGCGCAGGCCTTTCGGCGATGTCATGGCGGAGTTGACGGTCAGGCCGGAGGAATACATCGACATCACCAGCCGATCGTGGTTCTCTCCCTATCTGGGCAGTTTCACTCAGCATGAAAATCAGTTCCGTCTGTACCGGGACGGCCTTGGCGAATTCACCGTCGGATATGACTATCTGGTCAAGATCGACGAGTACATGCGCGAGCGCGATCAGACCATGTCCATCGTCAAGCTGGGCGCGAAATGGGAGATCAATGATTCCTTTTCACTCGGTGCCAAGTACCGGCATGATTTCAACAGCAGCAAAGATCTTGAACGCACCGTCTCTCTCAACTGGGCGGCCCAGTGTTATTCCTTGTATTTCTCGTTTACCCAGAAACCCAACGACGACCGATTTGAAGTCGGCTTCAACCTCTTTGATTTCTGATGATGTCTGAAACGCGCACCATACAGGTCCTGCCCCCGGGTTTGAAAAACCAGATTGCCGCCGGTGAAGTGGTGGAGCGGCCTGCCAGCGTGGTCAAGGAACTGGTGGAGAACAGTCTCGACGCCGGGGCCACCCGTGTGGACGTGACCGTGGAAAAGGGCGGGCGTTCGCTGATCGTGGTTCAGGACAACGGGGCGGGCGTGGGCGCGGACCAGTTGAATCTGGCCGTGACACGGCATGCCACCAGTAAAATCCGCAGCTTTGAGGACCTTTCCGCCATCGGCTCCTTCGGCTTTCGTGGCGAGGCCCTGCCGAGCATTGCATCGGTTTCGCGGTTCACCATGACGTCCTGCGCCAAAGGGGCGGACGAGGCCGCGTTCATTGAAGTGCGGGCTGGCGAGGTCGCGGACGAGGGTCCTGCCGCGCTGGCGTCCGGCACACGGGTCGAGGTGCGTGACCTCTTTGCCAACACCCCGGCGCGACTCAAATTTCTCAAGACCGAGGCCACGGAAAACAAGCGGTGCCAGGATACCATGATGCGTATCAGTCTGGCACACCTCGACTCCGGCTTCTCGCTGAACGTCGGCGGGCGTGAAACGTTTCGTCTGCCTCCCGGACAGGCTCTTGCCGCACGGCTTCAGACATTCTGGCCCCCTGCGGTCTGCGAAGGGCTGCTGCCGTTCGATTTCGAGCGCGAGGGGTACCGGGCGCACGGGGTGGCGGGGTCGCCTTCCACGGCACAGGGGCGCGGCGACCGCATTCTGCTGTATGTGAATGGGCGACCCGTGCAGGACAAGCTCATGCTCGGTGCCGTGCGTCAGGCGTACCGGGGCATGCTTATTTCCCGCGAATACCCGCAACTGGTGCTGTTTCTGGATATCCCGAATGAAGATGTGGACGTGAACGTGCATCCGGCCAAGCTGGAAGTGCGGTTCATCGAGGAAAGCCGCGTGTTCTCGACCATTCGCGGTGGTATCATGCAGGCCTTGTCGCAGATGGATGAATCCGGTCCGGTTTCGCACGGCGTGTCGGGATTTTCCCGTCCGTCCGGTTCTCCGGTCATGCCGCAGTCCGGCAGTGGCTCACCGTCAAAGCACAGCCACCGGCCTTCGTCCTTTGGGGATGGACCGAAATTTTCTTCGTACCGCGAGTTGCAGGCCGGATACAATCCGCCCAAGGACATGCCCCTGCCCATGACCCCGCCGTTGGGTGCGGATTCGGCATTGCCTTCTGATGGAGGCATGCCCCATCCCTATTCACCGCCCGTGTCGCCTGCGCCGGCTCCCGCCCCGGACGCGACACAGGCCGCACCTCTCGCCGGGACCGATTTTACCTATCTCGGCCAGATTGCCGATACGTATCTGGTGCTGCGGCAAGGGGAATCTCTCGTGCTCATCGACCAGCATGCCGCCCATGAACGGGTGCTGTATGAGGCCATGCGCGCGGAGCGGACCAGAGGGGACAGCCAGCCTCTCGGGTTGCCGCTTGAGATTTCGCTGCATCCGAGTGAGGCGGATATCCTTCAGGGGTTGTGGGAAGACCTGCGCTCCATGGGGTTCCTCCTTGAAATGGACGGCGCGTCCAAGGTGCTCGTGCGCGGGATTCCGCCGACCCTTGATACGGGCAAGGCCCGTGAGTATCTGACCGGCGCGCTGGCGGAAAAGGCCCGCACGCTGGATGATCTCTGGATCATGATGTCCTGCAAGACCGCCATCAAGGCGCGGCAGGCCCTCGCGGTCGATGAAGCCCTGGCGCTTCTTGAAGTCTGGCTGAAAACACCGGACAGGGAATACTGCCCGCATGGTCGTCCCGTTGTTCTCAAGTGGAATCCGCTTGATCTGGAAAAGCTTTTCAAACGCAAATAGAGTTTTTCATGTCCATCCAATACAACAAGATACAGGTGCAGGTGTCGCTCGAGAATCTGCGGCATAACTATCGTGTTTTCCGTTCAACCTGCGACAATGTCATTCCGGTCATCAAGTCCGATGCCTATGGACACGGCCTGATCGAGGTCGGGCGTGCCATGGAGCAGGAAGGGGTGGAAACCCTTGCCGTGGGATTTGTCAACGAAGCGGTGCTGCTGCGTGAGTCGGGTTGCGACAAAAGGATTTTCGCCCTGCTCGGCCCGGTCGATGATGCGGATTTCGCGGCCCTGTGGGATCATGATATTTTAGCGGCAATGGGGCGTTTCGACCAATTGGAGCGGGTCGCACAGATGGCGGAAGATCGGGGCGAAATCCGTGTCGGCCTCAAGTTCGATACCGGCATGCGCCGTCTCGGGTTCCGGCCCGAAGATGTGCCGGGGGTCATCGAGTTCTTTCGCTCCAACCCGAAGGTCGTGCCGGTCATGGCGACTTCGCACCTCGCCCTTGCCGACGAGCCGGAAAACGTTGCCGCCGTGAACGGTCAGGCCGAGAAATTTCAGACAGCGGTTGACGCATTGCGCGGAGCCGGGTTCGATATCGAAGCCAATCTGTCCAATTCCGCCGGGTCCATCGCACACGAGCGGTGCCACTACGACAGCCTTCGTCTGGGCATTTCCCTGTACGGATGCAATCCGCTTCACGGTACCGAGTGGGCGGACAGGTGCGGCGAGTTGCGCCCCGCCATGGAGGTCTCCGCTCCGGTCATGCATGTGCACTGCCTGAAAAAAGGGGAGAGCGTCAGCTACGGATGGACGTACACCGCGGACCGTGACCTGACCGTGGCCGTTGTCGGTGTTGGGTATGCGGACAATTACAGCCGCTCCCTGTCCAATACCGGGTACATGAACATCAAGGGGCACCGTGCGCCCATTCTCGGGCGGATATGCATGCAGATGACCATGGTTGACGTGACCGGTATTATGGGCGAAGGGTTGGACGTCAGACCGGGGGACAGGGCGTGGCTGCTCGGTGGTCCCGGACCGGGAACCATTACCCCGGAAGATCTGGCGGGATGGTGGAAGACCATCACCTATGAAGTTTTCTGCCTGCTGGGAATGAACCGGCGGGAATACAAATGACATTTCTATAAGGAGTATCGATATGCCCGCAGTGAAAGATGATGAATGGGTTGTTGCCGAGAGTTATCCTCTGGCCGACATGCAGGAACAGGGTGTTTCCGCCAAGTGGCTGGAAGGCAAGTGGCTCAACGTCGCTGAAGACATGGCCCTGATCCCCGAGAACAACGTTCGTGTCAGCGAGAAAGACGGCGTCGTCACCGTTGAAGTCTCCATGTATCTGATGGAGTGCATGCGCGGTTTCTAGGCCAGACTGCCGATAAACCGCCATCTGCGTCGTTGCAGCAAAAAGTTCAGACCCTTACGTATGTATAAATACGCTTCGGTCCTGAACTTTTTTTGCGCCTAGCATCTGACGATTTCTCAGCAGCCTGCCAGACGGGACGTGTCATCAATCCGATGTGCTGATCAAAAAGCCCCTTCACGTATTTTCGTGAAGGGGCTTTTTGCGTTGTGAGTCATGTCTTTCGGCAGGGAACTGGGCGAAAATGGAATTTCAACGAAATTATGTCTGCATCGCAGAACGGCCTGAAATCATGCTTCTCGAAAATCTCTTTTCGAAAACGCATGGACAGCTATAGAATCATCACATAAGGAAGTCCCACGCAGTGTTCTGTGTCCGGGATGTTGAGCAGTCCTTTTTCTCACAACATCTTCGGGAACCTGCGTCATGTGACATACAACCTGAAGAGATATTTCATGAATCAGCAACCAGTTTCTCCGCGCGGCAGTGCCCTGATCCCACTGCTGCTGTTCCTTGTTTTGTTTATCGGTACCGGCGCAGCCCTGACGGCACAGGGAAAGAGCATGGCCTTTTACCAGCTTTCCGCCGCTGTCGCCATCCTGCCCGCCATTGCACTGGCCCTTGCCATGGGCAGGGATAAATTCGAGAGCAAGATTTCCGTTTTCCTTTCCGGTGTCGGCGACATCAACATCGTCACCATGTGCATCATTTATCTTCTGGCCGGTGGCTTCGCTTCGGTGGCAAAGGCCATCGGCGGCGTGGACGCCACGGTCAACCTCGGGCTGGCCTTTATCCCCGCCGCACTGGTTTTGCCCGGACTGTTTGCCATTGCCGCGTTTGTGGCAACCGCCATGGGAACGTCCATGGGAACCATCGCCGCCATCGCGCCCATTGCCGCCGGAGTCGGCCAGCAGACGGATATTTCCAGCGCCATGCTCATGGGAACCGTGGTGGGCGGTGCCATGTTCGGTGACAACCTGTCCATGATCTCGGATACCACCATAGCCGCCACGCGCACCCAGGGGTGTGCCATGAGCGACAAGTTCAAGATGAATATACGAATAGTGCTCCCCGCGGCCATAGGCACGATTCTGCTGCTCGGGGTGCTTGGTACGTCAGGGGCCGTCAGCCATGCCGGGGACTGGGAGTTCATTCGCGTGGTGCCGTATCTGGTCATTCTCGGACTGGCCGTCGCCGGGGTCAACGTGTTCGTGGTGCTTGCCTCGGGCATTGTCCTTGCCGGAAGCGTCGGTCTGGCCGCTGTGCCCGATTATTCCCTGCTCAAATTCTCGCAGGATATCTACGCAGGCTTCAACGGGATGCATGAAATCCTCGTGCTTTCCATGCTCGTGGGCGGACTGGGCGAACTGATTCGGCACAACGGCGGTCTTCAGTGGCTGCTGGAAAAGGTCAACGCCCTTGCGGTCAAGGCTGGGAAAGGCAATACCCGCCGGTCCGGCGAGTTCGGTATCGCCGCGCTCGTCTCGCTTGCCGATGCCTGTACCGCCAACAACACCGTCGCAATCATCCTGACCGGTCGTCTTGCCAAGGAGATCGCTTCGGATACCGGCGTGGACCCGCGCCGCAGCGCCAGCCTGCTGGATATCTTTTCCTGCATCGTGCAGGGTGTGACACCCTACGCCGCGCAGGTGCTGCTGGCCGGTTCCATTGCGGGCATCTCGCCGGTGGCTGTGGCTGTCAACAACTGGTACTGTCTTGTGCTTGCAGGAATATCGGTTGTCGCCATAATGACCGGCTGGCCGCGTGTGGCCCGCAAGGGAACCACCCCTCCGGCAGCCTGATCGGACTGAAATGAAAAAACGCCCCTGAAAACAGATTTTCAGGGGCGTTTTTTATGATATGACTAACAGTGTTACACGGCTTTGCCTGCATGATGCGTGTTATTGTGTATTAACTTATTGTCATTGTTGGCCAAATGCATTGTCACAAAACCGTAACATTGAAATCCGTTACAATTTCGTGTCAATCATGGTAAAGACCCCTCGCGTCGTGCGGATGCGATATGCTCACGTTTTCCGGAACAGCCGTAAACCGTGAGAATGTAACAGGGGTAAGGGATTTATGAAGCTGCGTTCATTCAAAATGCGGATTCTGGTGTGGACCTGGGCACTTTTGCTCGGAGTTCTTGCCGTGGTCTTTTATTATTCCACCAGTGTGGTCAGCAGTGAGCTCGTGAAAGAAACCGAGCGCCGTTCCCTGCGTGAACTGGAAACGGTCCGGTGGCTTATCGAAGACCGTGCCCCGTTCGCGTCGGAAAAGGATTTTGCCGAGTGGGTCGATGCGTTCGGCTTCAAGGCGGGGTCACGCATTACCTATATATATAAAGGGCGTGTCGTCGCGGATTCCGAGGTGCCTTTTTCAGACCTCAAGACGCTAGACGACCATGCTTCCCGCCCCGAAGTCGTTGCCGCCCATGTTGACGGCAGCGGGGCGAACGTCCGGTTTTCCGATACCCTCGGCAAGGACATGCTCTATGCCGCGGTCAAGGTGGACTTTGAATGTGTGCCCGGTATTCAGAGCGGTGTCCTGAGGCTGGCAGTGCCTTTTTCCGAAGTGTCGGCACGGCTGGGCATGCTCAAGAAGAATTTCATCTGGATATTTCTCGGCGCGTTGCTGTTTGCAGGCATGGTCAGTGTACTCATGTCGCGCAACATGAGCCGCAGCATCGAGTCCTTTTCCGAACTGGCCCAGTCCATCGGCGAAGGGGACTACTCCACACGGCTGCGGGTCCTGCCCGGTGGCGAGTTCAAGCCGCTGGCCCGTTCGGTCAATGCCATGGCCCACTCCATCGAGCGCAATATCCGTATCATCAAGGATCAGAAGGGACAGTTGCAGGCTGTTTTCGAAGGCATGCGCGAAGGCGTGATGACGCTTGACGCGAACGGGCGTATCGCCTCGTACAACTCCGCCCTCGATACCATGTTCAATCTTGCGGATACCACTGTCGGCCGGACGCCCATCGAAGTAACCCGCCGGTTCGAGATTCAGGACATGGTTGATGAAGTTATCGGTAACCCCGAGATCAGGGAACGCTCCATTCAGCTGGACCTCATGGACACGCGTACCGTGGAGATCAGTGCCGTGCCGTTCTTTGACGTCAACGGTGCGCGGAAGTTGATTCTCGTGTTTCACGACATCACGGAAATGAAGCGGAGCGAGAAGGGACTCAAGGATTTTGTGGCCAATGCGTCGCACCAGCTTCGTACCCCGCTGACATCCATCAAGGGGTACACTGAAACCCTGCTCGACAACCCCCCTGCCAAAGCTGAAGACGGTCGTTTCTTTCTGGAGACCGTTCTCAAGAATGCCGACCATATGGACAAGGTCATTTCCAGCATGCTCGCCCTTGCCAAATCCGAACAGATGGGCAAGCGGCTCGATCTCGCTCCTGTTTCCGGGCGTGAGACCCTGAACCGTGCCGTGGGCGACGTGACGCCGTGGGCCGGGGAACGGAATATAGAAATAGTCAGCCATGCGCCGGACGGGGAACTGTTCGTCATGGCTGAAGTCGACGGACTGCTGCATGTGTTTCACAACCTGCTCAACAATGCGATCAAGTACAGCCCGGAAAACGGGCGGATCACGGTTGGAGCGGAAGACGACGGCGAATCCATTGTATTCTCTGTGGAGGATCAGGGGCCGGGAATATCCCGTGAGCACAGCACCAAGGTCTTCGAGCGGTTTTACCGCGTGGATGAGAATACCATTGACGGCTCCGGAAGTTCCGGTTTGGGACTTGCCATTTGTCGCCGCATCGTGAAGAATTTCGGCGGAGAGATCTGGCATGACGGTTACGGCGAGAATACGCGCGGCGCGCGGTTCTGTTTCCGTCTGGACAAGCCCGCTTAGGCGAGGCAACCATCTAACCAACTCCCTCGAAAGAGGGGAATGAAAATGGATATTTACGATCTGTTCTTTTACCTGTCTCTGGGGGCCGGGTTTCTCATGGCCTTCAACCTGGGGGCCAATGATGTTGCCAACTCCATGGCATCAGCGGTCGGGGCCAGAGCGATCACCGTGCGTCAGGCCGTGTTCATTGCGGGCATCCTGAATTTCGTTGGTGCGGTGTTTCTGGGGTCCCACGTGACTTCGACCATCAGTAAGGGCATCATCAATCCGGCATCCATTCAGGATCCGAAGCTGATAATGATCGGCATGTTTGCCGCACTATTGGCAGCCGCGGTCTGGGTGCTCATAGCGACGCTCACGGCGCTCCCTGTATCGTCAACCCATTCCATTGTGGGAGCGATAACCGGGTTTGGACTGGTGGCAGGTGGGCCGGGTGTGGTCAATTGGCTGAAAATGGGCGGGATCGTCCTTTCGTGGATCATATCCCCGTTCTTTGCAGCCACCATCGCATTCCTGATTTTTTCGCATATCAGGAAATATATTCTGAACAAACGTCACTTCATCGTGCAGGCAAAGAAGTGGGCGCCGATCTGGGTGTCGTTCACCGTGGCTCTGCTTGCGCTTTCCTTCCTGTATAAAACTCCCGTGGGCAAATCCCTGCATCTGCATTGGGCCGTGTCTCTCGGGATTGCCGCGTTCTTCTGTTTTCTGGCGTGGGCCGGGGCGCGGTTTTTTGTGGGCCGCATGATTCTGGATGAAGAGGAAGGAGCAGAAGGCGTGGAGCGGGTTTTCCGTAAGATGCAGGTGGGAACGTCCTGCTACGTGGCTCTTTCACAGGGAGCCAACGACGTGGCAAATGCGATCGGTCCGGTGGCGGCCATCTACCTGATCGCCAAGGAACACCAACTGCTCGCCAAGGCGGACGTGCCCATGTCAATGCTGATCCTCGGTGGTTTCGGCATCGCGTTCGGTATCGCATTGCTGGGTCATAAGGTCATGGCAACCGTTGGCGGAAAGATCACCACGTTGACCAATACCCGCGGATTTGCCGTGGACTTCGGCGCGGCCTCAACCGTGCTGGTTGCGTCCAATATGGGACTGCCGGTTTCGACCACACATGCCGCAGTGGGCGGCGTGGTCGGTGTCGGTCTGGCCCGTGGTTTTCATGCGGTCGACTTCCGCGTGCTGCTGCGAATCGTGGCGTACTGGGTGGCTACGGTCCCCATCGCCGCCCTGACCAGTATCATTTTCTTTGTGCTGCTGAAATGGTTGTGTTACAGCTAGGTTATACTCTTTAGAGAACTTTTTTCCTTTTACGAGGTTTACATATGTCTTTCAAAATTCCCTTTTTCGGTCTCGTAGCCAGCCGCTCCCCCATGGACGGCCTGATTGAACACTATGACAAGATCGCCGAGTGCATCGCCACCATTGACGACTCTTTGGAGTGCTATGTGTCCGGCGGGGTGTGTCGTGAATTCGAGGACCTGACCCGGACCATCGACGCCATTGAGAATCATGCAGACGTCATCAAGCGCAACATCCGCAACCATCTCCCCAAGGGGCTGTTCATGGCTGTGGAAAAGACCCTGTTCCTGAACTACACCAAGAGTCAGGACAACATTCTCGACGCCGCACAGGATGCCCTGCATTGGCTCGGCATGCGAAAGGTCGTCATTCCGGAAACCATCCAGAAGGACCTCATTTATCTGCTGGATGCCGTGGCCCGCACCACCGTGCTGCTCGGCCCCGCGCTCAAGGCTACCATTGCCCTTATCCACGGCGAGTCTCTTGACCGTGACGGCACCAAGACCTGCTTCCGCAAGGTCCGGGCCGAGCGCGACAACGTGCGTCATCTCAAGAATGATCTGCACAAGAAGCTCTACGCCATGGATATCGACTTCAAGGACATCTACCAGCTCATGCACTTCATCGATTGCCTTGATGACATGGGCCACAACACAGAGAACTGCGCGGACCACCTGCGCGCCATGATGGCTCGATAGCTCCTTTTTGCTGTAGGCATGAAGCCCTGCCCGATACATTCGGGCAGGGCTTTTTTACTGAGAGGCTTCCTGAGCGTCGTGGACGCCGTAGCTTCGACCTAAAGAACGCTGCACTCCACTCCGAAGGAGTTGTCTAGTGCTTCGTGAAGAGGTTGCGCTTGAAGAAACAATAGAATGTATCCTCATTGTCGCAAATGTCAGGATGTCTTTTCTCGAATGATTTCAGCGTCTTCATGAGTAGAGAATCCTTCTTTACCCAGTGGGTGACGATATAGTGCTCCGTCACGATGGCTATCACAATCAGGCCAAAGATCAGTAATCCTAGACTGAAATATAATTCTATAGTCATTGTAGGACCCTCCTCTGGAGTTTGTTTTCATGATACGCCTCGCTCCGGTTGAGTCAACACCATAATGCAGGGTCGTTGTGTCCTTTTGCCGGGTAGCGTGAAAATGAATGGCAGCTCCTCTTCTTTTGGGCCTCTGCCACACGTTCATATTTCGATTTCCAAGCATATATCCTGTCCAATATCCTCTTGGTACAGGGAATGGAGTTTTTGTTGAAAAAAGACTTGATATTGAATTTCAATATCAGTAATGTCCATCTCGACATTGGGTGAATGGAGTGGAGCAGATCGTTTTTACCACTACTGATTATATTATGCAGGAACAGGAGCGAAAGAGATGGCTGATCGTTTGGCAGTGCTTATCCGGTTGAATACCGGCTCCGGCGGTCGATGTACCGGCCGGTCAGCGCGGGGGGCGTTGATCGGAGAGTGCATAACAAGACAAAGGAGTTAATCATGAGTGGATTGAAAAAGCTTGGCATATTGAATCGTGAAGGAATGAAGGCATGCAATCAGGGCAGGCTGGAAGATGCCATGTTTCAACTGGTGCAGGCAGGTCTTATTGCCAAGAAGATGGATTCACCCCTGCATGAGGCCAAGGTTCGCAACAATATCGGGTTGGTGCATCAGCTTACCGGTGATTTCGACGGAGCGCGTGCAAGTTTCCGTCTGGCTCAGCATTTCGCAGTCAAGGGAGCGGGCAAGGGGAACTCTCTTGAAAAGACCATTTCGAGAAACCTGAGCCGTCTTGAGCGGACAGTGGATGGCAGGGCTGCCTGAGATGTCGAAAAATCCTCGTATTCCGGCAGCAGGCAAGCTGCTGTCGGAATTCTCCGGGCGTGATTCGGATTCAGCGCTCTTTGTGACGACCATCCTGCATCAGTTTGCCGAGTCCCTGGGGAACGCCATAGACGCAAAGGACGCGCATACCAGCACGCATTCCGATGAAGTAGCGCAGATAAGCCATACGCTGGCCCTGACCATGGGGCTGTCCCCGCAGGAGGCGGATATCATCCATGTGGCCGGACATCTGCACGACATCGGAAAGATCGGCGTGCCGGATGCCGTTCTCAGTAAGCAGGGACCGCTTGACCACAAGGAATGGCTGGCCATTCGCAAGCACCCCGAAGACGGGGCGGCCATCCTGCGCCCGGTATCGTCCCTTCAACGCCTCGGTATCGTCGATATGGTGCTCTATCACCACGAACGTTATGACGGCAAAGGATACCCCGCCGGTCTCAAGGGCGCCCAGATTCCGCTTGGTGCGCGTATCATCGCATTGGCGGACAGTCTGTCAGCCATGCTTCAGAATCGGCCCTATCGCTGTGCCCGGTCATTTGAAAGTGCCGTCAGGGAAATTCGTCACTGCTCGGGAACCCAGTTTGACCCGCGGGTGGTCGATGCGTTTTGTGAGTGCACGGACATGGTACAGGGGATACTGTCAGTTCTGGCAACGGATGAAGCAGCGGCGTAACGAGGGATATACAAAAAATTTGCCTGTATGCTTCTCTTTGAAGGGAAAGTAGAATTTTTTGTACCAATGCGCTCTTTTGCGAAAAGATACGAAGAAAAAAGCTTGTTTCTTATGTTGCTAGTTTTATTAGAGATAAAAATAAATTTAACAGTCTGCAATGCTTTGGCACGGCAGGTGCATTAAAAGAAGCATCTTCCTTTTATTTGCACTGAGAAAACAACAAGCCTCCGCAAGGAGGCTTTTCTCATTTTCGGGGAAGGGGCAAGGAATACAAAAAAAGGCCGGTGGAATATATCCACCGGCCTTTTCATTTTGGGTTTATCTACTTTTCGTATACCGCGCCCGTTGAGGCGGAGGTGACGAGTCTTGCGTAGCGCCGGAGCAGGGGAGATTTGACTTCCTTGACTATCGGCTTGAAGTTCTTGCGGCGTTCTTCCAGTTCTGCTTCGTCAACGACCAGGTTGATGGAGCGGGCCGGAATATCAATCTCAATTTTGTCGCCTTCCTGAATCAGGCCGACGGTTCCGCCTGCTGCCGCTTCGGGCGAGATGTGTCCGATGGCAGCGCCGCGTGTGCCGCCGGAGAAGCGGCCGTCCGTGATGAGCGCCACGGATTCGCCCAGTCCCATACCGGCGATTGCTGAGGTCGGGGTGAGCATCTCGCGCATGCCGGGGCCACCTTTGGGGCCTTCATAGAGCACGACCACCACGTCGCCCGGTTTGATCTTGCCTCCGAGAATGGCTTCAACACAATCTTCCTCGGAATTGAAAACCCGGGCCACACCCGTGTTGACCATCATTTCCGGGGCCACGGCGGACTGCTTTACGCAGCAGCCTTCCTCCGCGATGTTGCCGTAGAGAATGGCGATGCCGCCCTCTTCGGAATAGGGATTGTCAATGGGGCGGACGATGTCGTTGTTGGTGACCTTGGCATCGAGGGCGATCAGGTTCTCGCCCAGCGTCTTGCCGGTAGCGGTCATGACGTCGAGGTGCAGCAGGTCTTTCTTGGCCAGTTCGCTCATGACGCCGGGAATGCCGCCGGCCTCGTTCAGATCTTCGATGTAGTGCGGTCCTGCCGGGGAAAGTTTGCACAGGTTGGGTGTCTTTTTGCTGACCTCGTTGAACATTTCGAGGCTTAGGTCGAGACCTGCTTCAGCGAACAGGGCCGGGAGGTGCAGGGTGGTGTTGGTGGAACAGCCCAGCGCCATGTCCATGGTCACGGCGTTGTGCACGGACTTTTCCGTGACTATGTCGCGGGGACGGATGTTGCGTTCCAGCAGTTCCATGACCTGCATGCCCGCCTGCTTTGCCAGACGGATGCGTGCGGACATGACAGCCGGGATGGTGCCGTTGCCGGGCAGGGCGAGGCCGATGGACTCGGACAGGCAGTTCATGGAGTTTGCCGTGAACATGCCGGCGCAGGACCCGCAGGTCGGGCAGGCGGTCTCGGCGAAATCTTCCAGTTCTTCTTCGGTCATGGTTCCGGCCTTGACCTTGCCCACGCCCTCGAAGACGTTGATGAGGTCCGCTGTCTTTTTACGTCCTGCGAGCATGGGGCCGCCGGAGACGACCACGGCCGGGATGTTGAGGCGCAGGATGGCCATGAGCATGCCGGGAACGATTTTGTCGCAGTTGGGGATGCAGACGATGGCGTCAAAGGGATGGGCTGTTGCCATGATCTCCACGGAGTCGGCGATGATCTCGCGGCTGGGCAGCGACATCCGCATGCCTTCGTGATTCATGGCAAGGCCGTCGCATACGCCGATAGCCGGGAATTCCAGGGGGGTGCCGCCTGCGAGCATGATGCCCTTTTTCACGGCTTCGGTGATGGTATCTAGATGTACATGGCCGGGAATGATTTCGTTGGCAGCGTTACATACGCCGATAAGGGGCCTGTCCATTTCTTCCTTGGACAATCCGCTCGCATACAGCAGCGAGCGATGAGGTGCCTTTTCCAAACCACCGGTCATTTTCTTGCTTCGCATCAGATACTCCTTGTGATGAACGAAATTCGGATGAACAGTTCAAACCGTAAAGTGATGCGCTGTCAACAAGAAGGGCGGCTTTTGGCGGGGAAAAGGGGAAATGTGGCTGTTTTGATGGATTTCGGCCATGAAAAAAGGGTCCCGCTCTGATGAGCGGGACCCTTGTGTTTTCCTGTGACCTAGCGAGGTGACGTTGCGTGGCTAGGCATTCAGGGAGGCCCTATTCGGCCGGTGCGGCTTCTGCCTCTTCGGCAGCAGCGCAATCGCAGCCGTCCTCGGTGGAACAGCCGCAAGGCAGTTTCTGGGAGTGCCCCATTTCCTTTTTGACATCAGTGGCGATCTTGAAGAGGACTGTCACGATGAGTGCGCCGATGGCGTAAATCATCATGGAGACCAGCAGCTCTTTTCCGGTAGGCCAGTAAGGTGTGATGGTATTAAAGGGAGTGGGGTTGAAACCACCGATCAGCAGGCCAAGACCCTTGTCCAGCCAAGTGGCGATCACGAGGATGGCGAGAGTCCAGGGCAGGAGCTTCATGTTGTTACGCAGCTTCGGCGTCACCAGCAGGGCGATGGAGATGGCTGCGAAACCGATGAAGGTCCACATGAGCGCGACCAGTTCATGATGACCGTGGACGCCTGCGAACAGGTAGACCAGCGGATGCGTGTGGCCGGGCATATTGGAGTAGAAGGCGGTGAAGACTTCAAGGGCGAAGAAGAACATGTTCACGCACATGGCGTAGGCAATGATCTTGACCAGAGTCTTCAGGGCATTTCTGGGAATCTTGAAGGTGGTGACCCTCTCGACGACCAGCATGACGAGCGTCAGGATCGCGGGACCGGCGCAGAACGCGGAAGCAAGGAAGCGGGCAGCCAGAATGGCGGTGAGCCAGTAGTGGCGGCCGGGCAGGCCCTGATACAGGAACGCGGTAACGGTATGGATCGAGAACGCCCAGATGATGGAGATGTAGATGAACGGCTTGAGCCACTTCGGGTGCGGCAGACGCGCACGGTCAGCGGTCAGGCAGGTCCAGCCCACGAACAGGTTCAGGAACAGATAGCCGTTAATGACCATCGCATCCCAGAACAGAATGGAGTTCGGAGTGGGGTGGAGGAACAGGTTCATCATGCGGCTCGGCTGACCGATGTCGACGACGACGAACAGGAGGCACATTATACAGGCGGCGATCGCCATGAATTCACCGAAGATGACCATGTGCTTGTTGGCCTTGTACCCGTGGAAGTAGTTCGGCAGCACGATCATGACACCGGAGGCGGCCAGACCGACAAGGTAGGTGAGCTGGGAGATGTAGAAACCCCAGGATACGTCACGGCTCATGCCGGTGGTTTTCAGGCCGACCATCAACTGGTCGAGGTAAGCCAGGCCACCGATTCCGATCAGCACCAGGAGGAATGCAACCCAGGCAAAGTATCTTTTGGAGCCTTTGAGAGCTAATTCAAGCATGTAGTCCCCCTATATGATGTAGTAAACACTGGGCTCGGTGCCGACAGTGGGTTTACGACGAATGGTGAACCGCTCGCGAAGAACTTTGCGGACATCGGAATCGGGATCGTTGAGATCGCCGAAAACGATGGCGCCCTCGGAGGCTTCCACACAGGCGGGCAGCTTGCCCACGGCCAGACGTTCGACGCAGAAGTTGCACTTCTCAACGACGCCGCGCATGCGGGTGGGGAACTCGGGGTTCAGCTTAGCCAGATCGAGGTATTCGCGGGGTTCGCCCCAGTTGAAGGAGCGGGAGCCGAACGGGCATGCAGCCATGCAGTACCGGCAGCCGATGCAGCGGTGGTAGTCCATGGCGACGATGCCGTCAGCGCGTTTGAACGTTGCCTTGGTGGGGCAGACGCGCACGCAGGACGGCTCTTCACAGTGGTTGCACAGCAGCGGATACGCGCGCTGGTGAACTTCTTCAGCCAGATGCGGGTTTTCCTGCTCCGGGAAGGTGTGATCGTATGTGTCGGACCACAGCCATTTCACATCCTGATTGTTCGGAATGGTCGGAACGTTGTGGATGGAGTGGCAGACCTTCGCCAGCTTGGCGATGGCTTCCGCGGTGTTCAGCTTGGTGGTATCGATGACCATGCCCCAATGTTTGGCATGGATGGCATCCTTGTTGACCGAAGCCGGGGAATGTCCGCCGCCGGAAGCCATGGCCTTGGGGGCCACAGCAAGACCAGCCGCAGCAATACCGGCAAGCTTGATGAAGTTTCTTCTGTTCTTCTTCATTATTTCAAACCCTCCGGCTGTGTATGACAATCCCAGCAGTAGGGGGAGACGCCTGCGTCGTTGTGACACTTGTCGCAGAAGTCGGCCTTGTTGTCGTGGCACTTCATGCAGGTGTTCTGCAAGCTGATCTTGAACTCTTTGCCAGCGTGGTTGGTGTAGGTGCGTTTGCCTTCGCGAAGCGCCCAGTCACGCCATTCGTTGAGGAGCTGCATGTGCGTGGTACGCATGTACTCCTTGGACTCGATGCATTCCTTTTCACCTTTCGGGAAAACGAGCTTCGGTTCCTCGTACTTCTTGGTCACGATCGTGCCCATGGCGAACGGAGCGCAGAGCGCACCGATGAAGATGACCAGGCCGATGATGATCGGGAATCCGTAGTGCATTTTCATTTATGCATCCTCCATGTTCGGGGGCGTCCAGTTGTCGTCCTCGTCCTCGTAACCGGGAAGCGGTTCCTGGCGGAGGTCCATGGTACGTTCCTCGCCTTCCTCGAAGACCAGCGCGTTGGCTACGAGCTCGTGCGTACCGGTGATGGTGACGCCGGGAGCCCAGTAGTCGGCCAGCGGGATCAGGGTGGCGCGGTCGATTGCACAGATGCAGGCCATGGTGTTCACGTCGTGCTTCTGCTGGACATAACGAAGGGCGTTACCGCGAGGCAGGCCGCCGCGCAGGCGGATTTCCATGATCTCGTCGGTGTTCAGGCCGGAGCCGCCCGCACAGCAGAAGGTCTGCTCGCGAGTGGTGCCTTCGGGCATCTCGAAGTAGTTGTTGCACACGTTCTTGATGACGTAGCGCGGTTCTTCCAGCAGTCCCATGCCGCGGGCCGGGTTGCAGGAGTCGTGGAACGTGACGCGCAGATGGTCATTGCGGCTGGGATCGAGACGCAGCTTCTTGTGCTTCATCAGGTCAGCCGTGAACTCGGTGATGTGCAGCATCTTGGTGGCGGCGGCGGTGTCGAAGACCGTGCCGGTGATCGGGGACTTCGGGGTGGTCATCTGGGAACCCTGAGTGTCGCCGGTCATGGTGTCCATGTACTGGTGGACAACACGCCACATGTGGCCGCACTCGCCACCGAGAATCCACTTACAGCCGAGGCGGTTGGCTTCGGCGTACATCTTGGCGTTGAGCTTCTTCATGGACTCGTTGTTGGTGAACGAGCCGAAGTTGCCGCCCTCGGATGCGTAGGTGGACATGGTGTAGTCGAGATCAAGGTAATCGAACAGCATCAGGTAACCCATGAAGGTGTAGATGCCGGGGTCCGCGAACACGTCGCCGGACGGGGTGATGAACAGGATCTCGTGGCCCTTTTCGTTGAGCGGGGCCTTGACGCGGCGTCCGGTGACTTCCTCGATGTCGTCAACCATGAATTCCACGATGTCCGCGAAAGCATGGGGCTGAATGCCGAGGTGGTTACCGGTGATATTACAGTTGGAAACCGGCTCCATGATCCAGTTGGTGTTCAGACCGACCAGGTGCATGAGCTCGCGGGCCATCATGGTCATTTCCGCGGTATCGATGCCGTAGGGGCAGAACAGGGAGCAGCGGCGGCACTGAGTGCACTGGTAGAAGTAGATGAACCATTCTTTCAGGACATCTTCTTCCATGACGCGGGAACCCGTGAACTTGGACAGGATCTTGCCTGCCAGGGTGAATTCGCCGCGGTAAACGGAACGCATCAGCTCGGCGCGAAGAACAGGCATGTTCTTGGGATCACCGGAACCGATGAAGTAGTGACATTTGTCTGCACAGGCACCGCAACGGACACAGATGTCCATGAAGACCTGCAATGTGCGGAACTTGCCAAGACGCTCGCGGAAACCGTTGACGACTGTTTCCTTCCAGTTGGCAGGAAGTTTCCAGTCCATTTCACTGGGATTCCATTCGCGGGCGGGACCCCAGAGACCGGGAAGCTTGGAGTCCATGTACTCCATCTTTTCCGGCTTGGCGGGGTAGCACCAGTTACCCGGTGAAAAGTCCACCGGGGTCTCCATCCAGCCTGTTGCCGGAGGAGCGTAATCTATGCTCTTGAAGAGCTCATCAGCTTTTGGGATGTCGGACATATTTCTTCTCTCCTAATAAGTAGAAGTATCACCTGAGTTGCGTGAAGCCCTAAGCCTCTTCCTCGGGGGCCTTGCCGTTCTCGGGATTGTCGAGGGGCAGACCAGCCTCAGCCATGGGGACACCGAATTGCTTTTCGTAGTCCGCGTAGGCGTGGGCCTTGATGTTGGGATCGTTCCAAGGGTTCACGTGGTGCTTGGCGCGCGTGTCGTTCGGCAGGTTTCTTGTCGGCGACATGATAACACCGGGCATGTGCATAAGCTTGCTGAACGGGAAGTACACCATGAGCACGCTGACAAGGAAGACATGGACGAAGAAGGAGACACCGATGGTTTCCGGGACCACATAATTGAAGGTCACCAGACCCATGGTCAGAGCCTTGACGGCGATGACATCGACCTTGGCATAGTAGCGCATGTAAATGCCCGACAGGGCGACACCCAGGATCAGGAACAGCGGGAAGTAGTCGGAGACATACGAGATGTAATTGATCCGGGGGTTGATGACTCTGCGGCCGAGCAGCAGCAGGATGCCTACGACGATGCCGCAGTCAGCCAGATACATGGTCGGTTCACCGATCTGCAAAAGACCGTCGATGAACTCCAGACCGTTCACGAAGAACGGGACGGGCTCAAGGAACAGGCGCAGATGGCGCAGGGCAATGATGAAAAAGGAATAGTGGAACGTAATTGCAAACAGCCAGAGCCACTTGCTGGACTTGTAGGCGACCACCGGGCCGTCTTTGGTCTCATGCAGGCTTGTAGCCGTGTTGCGGAACAGGGACCGGAATGCGAAGACTTCCAGCAGCATGCGGAAGAAGGTCTGGGCTCCGGTCTGGGGACAGTCCAGTTTGTTCTGTTTGAACATCTTGGGATCAAACGACTTGAACTGACCGCCGGTTGTGGGGATGCGGAACGGCACGGCCGAACGACCCCAGGTTATGACTTTATATACAAAGCCAATAATGAAGATGATGAACGCCGAAACGGGGATGCAGACACCGAAGAAAGTCCTCATGTGCGCTGCGTCCACCCCGAACAACGGGATCAACACCAGGAGAAAGACGAACAGAAGTGAGTAAAGAGCATTCATCTACCGTCACCTCGCTTGAAGGTTGGACCTGCCGGACTCTATCCCGGGAGGCCTGCCACTTGCGGAATGTGACCCAAGAAGTCGATGGCGGTGAGAACAGCGAAGCAGTTGCCATGCAAGACCCGCGGTCAAACGAACACTCGTGACCGCGTGTCCCGGCAACGGAGACACATCCTTCCTCAAACCAACACAACCCCTAGGTCGCGTCCCTAATCGGCCGAATTCTCGACCGTAACGTCTGCAACCATACCGGCTTTCCTGAGCAGGCTGCTCTGGGCGCGTTTTACCTCTTCAACGCGCAGCCGATAGACTTGTTCGCGACTTTTTGTATAGATGTCGAAGGACATCATGGCCAAGTTGTCAATCTTGGCTTCGAATCGGAGCAGATCTTCCAGGGTACCGTCTTTCTTCATGGGCTTGAAAAACTCGTCGCGAAGGAGTTTCTTCAGCAGAAACACGAAGCTGACAGCCTGTGACGGAGTGAAGTCCTGAACTGACCGGATGCGAATGAGCTGGTCCAGACTGACCGCAATTTTATCTGCGTCCTTCCATTCCAGCATCTGGTCAAAGATTTCCCGGGTGGCTTCTATAATGGATGCCCCGACCGGGTTCTGAAATCGATCCTTCTGCCGGCCCCATACTTTTTGGGTTTCCTTGGGGTAGGTCTGGAGAACCAGATCCGCCCATTTCTCCGACAGTTCAGCCTTGCGCTCGGCAAGCACGGATTCAAATGTCATTGTCTGCTCACGAAGACGTGTGAAATTACAGAAGTTTCCCATCCGGAAGCAGGGGGAACTCTCTGCCTTCACGCGTCGTATTTGTAAAAATTGTGAAAAACGTCACGTAAAACTTAGAAACCATATTCCAAACCCCCCGGAAAACGTCAAGGTTTTTTCAAGGAAAAACCGGGTTGTGAGAAGGCTTCTCAGTACCTGTTCAAGTGTGCATGTATGAAAAAAAACGTGATTGGCCTGTGGTATTTGGAAGGTGAAAATAGAGTGACAAGTGAATTCTGTCCGGCAGAGGGTTTAGTAGAGGGCGGTTCTGTTCCGTCCTGTTCGTTTGGCCCGGTACAGGGCCTCGTCCGCCCTGTTGAGGGAGGTCTCTATGTCTGTGTCTGTTTTATGTACTTCGGAGATGCCGATACTGACTGTGAAGGAGACGGAGTCGTTGCCGCTTGTGATGGTTAGAGTCGCCAGGGTTTGCCGCAGCCTTTCTGCGACTTGCTGAGCGTCTTTGCTGTCGGTTTCCGGCAGCACTGCGGCGAATTCCTCTCCACCGATGCGGCCGAAGATGTCGGTCTCGCGTAAGGTGGCTATGGCGGTATCTGCCAGTTTTTTCAGGACGATATCGCCGGTCTGGTGGCCGTAGGTGTCATTGATGGTCTTGAAGTAGTCGATGTCGAGCATCAAAACGGTGAGCGGCTGTTTATAGCGTTTGGTCCTGTTTAATTCCTGTCCGGCCAACAGGAAGAACTGATGTCGGTTGTTCACCCCAGTCAGTGCGTCAGTTGTTGCCATTTCCTTGATTTCCCGTTCCATCGCCACGCGTTGCGTGATGTCGTGGATGACTGAGTAGAGCAGTTGACGGCCGTTGACCATGATCGGGCCGGAGTAGACCTCGACATCGCGAATTGAACCATTTGCCAGACGGTGTTTGAATACGAAATATGAGCGTTTTTCATCTCGAGCCTTGGCCATTTCCTGAAATATTTTCAACTCATCGAGCGTATTGATGTCGGAAATGACCATCTGCTGCATTTCTTTCTGCGAGTACCCGTAAAAGGCGCAGGCCGCCGGGTTGGCGTCCTCGATGCGTCCTGTTTCCGGTGCCACCAGTAGCATGATGGCATGGTTGTTTTCGAAGAAGGCCCGGTATTGTTCTTCCTGTTCACGAAGAACTCTCTCGGCCTCCACCCGTGCCGTGATGTCTCTGAAAGTCCCTTCCAGGGCCACAGGTGTTCCTTCATCGTTGGCGACTATGCGTGCGTTGGCTTCGGTGATGATAACACTGCCGTCCTTGTGTCTGGCCGTGAGGTGGTAGTTTTTAACGCTGCCTTGGGTCATGAGAATATCTTTGAATTTGGCTCGTTCTTTGGCATTGTTATAAAGGAGCCCCATGTCGGCTCCTATCATTTCTGATTTGTCATAACCCAGCAGACGGCAGGTCGCGGGATTGATCATGAGAATGGTGCCGTCAAGGTCGGTGACAACGTATCCCTCGCCGATTCCTTCAAAAATGCGTCGGAATTTTTCTTCGCTTTGACGAAGAGATTCTTCCGCTTGTTTTTGTATGCTGATGTCCCGAATGACATTGACGATGCCCAGCGATGCCCCTTCGTCATTTTTGATGAGGGATACCGCAAAGTCTGCTGGAAATATTTCGCCGTTGCTGCGGCGTAGTGGATATTCAAATCTGGCAATTTCGCCTTTGGCGAAAGCCTCTCTAGTCATCTTGCTGAAGTCTTGATGTTTTTTCTTGCTTACGTGCAGGCGCACCGTGCCTTTTTGGATGAGGTCTTCTTCCGAGAGTCCAAACATCTTTTGCGCTGCGGGGTTGGCCTGTAGCACGATCCTGTCCGGCGTCAGGATAAGCAGGGCTTCGCCGAGTGCGAGGAACATATTGCGGAGCAAAAGTTCCTTTTCTACAAGATCTTGTTCGGTTTGCCGTTTCTCGGTAATGTCGTCGAGAATCATGGCAAACCCGGAATATTTGTCCGAGATGTCGGACATGGGGGAAATTGCCACGCTGAAGTGTCTGGTGCCGGGGGAGTCGGGGATGGCGGCCTCGAACCGACAGGCGTGCGGGGGGGCATCAAGAGCGCATGTCCGGGTGAGAGCATCCATCAACCATGGGGTGGTGTCTTTCAGATTGGTGACCTGTTTCGGGAGTTGCTGAACCTTGTCTGTGTAGTGGACCTGCCCCGGATGGTTGGCAAGACCTGCAAGTTCAGCTGCCGCAAGATTCATGAGTTCTATGTTCAGGTCGGAGTCGAGCAGAAAAACGGGAGTCGGCAGGCTTTCCAGAAGAGTGAGCAGTCGGTTCTTTTCATTGACCGTGAATCGGTTCTTTTCCTGAAGTTCCTTGATTTGCCTGTCACTGCCTACTTTGGCCCAGTCCACGCAGAGCGCGATTTCCAGGCGATCGAAAAAGCGCCCAACGAATTGTTCGTATTCCTTCGTTTTTTTCGGTGAAGCATTGTTCCTCTGAAGAAGTTCAAGATACGACTGTCGATAATATTTGAGCAGCCCGAGAAACATGCCGAGGCTGATACCGCGCTGCCGGTGCAGTTCTGCCTCCCGCACGGCAAAAGCCGAGATGGGGTCGTCTTCATACGTATCATCCGGCGTGAATTCGATGTTGGTTGTCCCGAAAGAATCGATGGCGGTGGCAAGGGCTTCGGTCAGTCCGGCAATGGACATGCGCCACGCTTCAAGGAGGGTGCTCGTGTACCGGGTGTAGTCCTGCCGTTTCGCCAGCTCGAGAATGCGTTTCATGAGCCAGTCTTCGTGCGTCTGGTAGAGGGCTTTGAGCTGTTTCATTGGTGGCCTTTCAAATTGACAGGTTTTACCTTTGAAATAAAACAATAAAACCGATCAGAGTGCAATTAGATTTTCTATCGGCTTGTTTCGCGTAGCTCAGTTTGAAGGTGTTTTCGGTTTGAGTGAACCGAGATAGATGGCGACAAGGGCAAGGCCTACCCCGGAAAGCTCCACGGCGGTAACGGGTTTGTCGAAAAACAGGATGTCCCATATATAGGACAGGGTGGGCTGCAAAAGCAGGATAAGGCCGATCAGGGATGTCCGGACCGTCTGGAGTCCGGTGGTTATGGCGTACCATCCCCCGGCATGGCAGATCAGCGCCAAGGCCGCCAGCGCAGCGATGGATCGCGGATTGTCGACAATGAATGAATCACCGCCCGCAGCGGCGGAGAGGCCGAGGTATACGCTGGAAGCGAGTGCCACGGCACATGCCATGGCGAGCGGGTCTGCCGCGATTCTGGAAAGAGTGACTTTCAGGCTGAGGATATACAGTCCGTAGGCCAGTGCCGTCAGGAGGCCGAACACGATGCCGAGGCGGAATTCCGGTGTGAAGGAATCCCATGAGACGCCGACCATGAGGTACAGCCCGACAAGGGCTGTGGGGATGGCGACGAGGTAGTTGCGTGTGACTTTTTCCCGGAGAAAAATGATGGAGACGAGTGCCAGCACGATGACCTGAAAATTGCCGAGCATGGTTGCCAGTCCGGGGCCGACGCGGTCGATGGAGCGGTGCCAGAAGTACAGGTCCGCGGAAAACAGTGCCGCCGAGAACACCGCCCATTTCCAGAGTTGTCCGGTCAGCCGGTTCAGTGCCCCTTTATGCCAGAGCAGGAGTGCCATGCCGATGCCGCCGCCGAAGACCCGGTAAAAACCGGCGATGTCGGCCGGAACCCCGGCCAGCTTGACCATGACCGAGGAGAAGCTGATGAGAATCGCGCCGATGAGCAGGAAGGTCACGGGCGCACCACTTTGAGGCGTTTGCCGAGCCGGATGCCTTCTGTGTCGACATGGGCGACGTACGGCCAGACTTCGACACCCCGGTCAATGGCTTCGTAAAAGAGTTCCGCATATGCCGGGTCCACAACATCCGCCGGTCCGAAACACTTGCCGTCCGGTCGTTGGATGAGAAAGAACAGGGCCACCCGTGCCCCGGTCTCGGCAAGCGCCATGAGTTCCCGCAGGTGCTTCTGTCCCCGTTCGGTGACGGCGTCCGGGAAGCAGGCAACGTCATCCTCGACCATGGTGACGTTCTTGCACTCCACCCACAATTCCCCGCGCGGTCCGGTCAACAGGGCGTCCAGCCGGCTTTGACCGACCTTGGCTTCTTTCCTGAATTCAGTGTAATCTTTCAATTCGGGGATGCTCCCGGTCTGCCATGCCCGGTACAGCATCCGGTTGGGAGTCAGGGTGTTCACGCCCACGGAAATGCCATCAAGCTCCAAGGCTTCCAGCGTATATTTGAGTTTGCGTTTCGGGTTGGCAGCCGGGGAAAGCAGGGCGGTGCTTCCCGGCCTGAGCAGGCCGAGCATGGAGCCGGTGTTGTTGGTGTGGGCAAGCAATTCCTGTCCCAAGTCCGGGCCGTCCGAAGCGGTCGCCTCGACCGTGAACCGTTTGTAACGTGCGATGAACCGGGCTTTGCGGCATGGGTTCGGAAATGGGAGAAAACATGCGGGTTTGGTCATCCCGGAATCCTTTTTGCCGAAGCGGCTCATTTTTTTATGCTCTCGGGCCAAGGAATGATATAATGACATTGCCTGAAAGTATCAAATAGACTAGAAGTATAGAAGCGGCGATACATTACACCGAAAAAAGAAGAGTCATGCCAAAGCTGAATATTGACGCATTGGAACCGGATATGGTTCTGGCCGAGGATTTGAAGACGGTCGAAGGGAGAATGCTTCTGCCTCGCGGTGCCATGCTGACGGAAGCCCATATCCGTACGTGTCGGGTGTGGGGTATTGCCGAGGTCAACATTCAGGGTGACGAAGACGAAAATGACGACTATCCGACGTCGCTGGATGAGCTTGACCCGGAAGTGCTTGAAGTCTGCAAGATCATGGCGGCCCAGCGGTACGTGCTGAATCCTTCCTCCCATCCGGCCATCAAGGAGATGGCGAAGCTGTATGTGCTGCGCCAGTCCCGCGATCTCGATGCCGAGCAGGCCCGGTGGATGCTGACGGCCAGCCCGCATGACGATACTGTCGATATCTTTCAGCCGCCGCCGACCGACGAGGCGGGCATGGACCCCATCAGCGTGGTCGAGCAGGAAATGGAACTGGCCTCGCTGCCCAACATATTTTTCCAGATATCCGAAAGCCTCAAGAATCCGCGCAGCTCCGCCGCCTATGTCGCCGAAGTCATCAGCAAGGACGTCGCCCTGTCCGCCAAGCTGCTCAAGATGGTCAACTCGCCGTTTTACGGGTTCTCAAGCAAGATCGATACGCTTTCCAGAGCCGTCACCATCGTCGGCACCAACCAGTTGACCAATCTGGCCCTCGGTGTTTCGGTCATTTCCGCATTCGACAATGTGCCGGAGGAGTTCTTCTCTCTCAAGGAATTCTGGCTCCATTCGGTGACCTGTGGCATCGTGGCCCGCTTGCTGGCCGGTCGCGCCGGTTTGCAGGGGGATGAGAAGTTTTTCGTGGCCGGGTTGCTGCACGATATCGGACGGCTCGTCATGCTTCGCAATCACCCCATAGCCTCCACCGAAGTGCTGCGGCAAGCCAAGGTCGGCCGCCGGGGACTTGTGGATATGGAACGGAGCGTCTGGGGGTGTTCCCACTCCGAAATCGGCGGGCGTCTGCTCAAGGCGTGGCGGCTTCCCGCATTTCTTGAAGTGCTCGTTCATTTTCATCACGACCCCATGGAAGCGTCCATGGTCAGTGAGGCCGCCGTGGTCCATGTGGCCGATTTCATCACCCACGGACTCGGCATCGGTTCCAGTGGCGCTTCTCTCGTTCCCGAACTGAACACGAACGCATGGCGGACGCTCGGGCTGGACACGAAAGATCTGTTCGACATCGCCCGTCAGGCCGAGCGGCAGGCCAACGACGTCATGGCCGCATTTTTCCCCGAAGGGTAAACGCAAACATTTTGATATGAGCAAAGCCCCGGACCACAACGGTTCCGGGGCTTTGCTCATAGAGAGATTGTCGGCGTAGCCCGCCAAAGGCGCGAATGGGATTCCAAAAACCACCCACCACATTTCAGAAAAGTGACTCCCTGCCTTGTTTTTCAATCATGGCAGGGAGTTACTTTTGGGGGATAGTCGGTGTTCTTCGAGGTCTTATAGTGATTTTGGAGTGGAAATCACACATTTTTTCACACATGACCGGTGGCCAATTTGTAATTATTTCAAGAATTTATAGCGACAATGTCAGTTGTTGTCAACTCAGGCAGACTATGGGTGGGCATTTTGCAGTTCCACTACCTCTCGAATGCCACCCTTGAGGGCGACCACCGCAACAAGCTAAACAAGCATCTAAAAAACTAGACTTATTGTTGCCGAGTACTTTCGCAGGTCAATGTACAGGGCGTCATGAAAGCAGCTGCCGCATATCAGAAACGAAAGACACGCCAACACGAGTACACTGTGGGTCATAAGGGTGGCGTCTTAAGAAGTAAGCCATTTAATAGCTTCCTGTTCATCCTGAAAAACTTTGTAATTGTATGAACGATTTTGTAGCATCGTTTCGAACACCTTGTTGCAAGCGTAGTTCTCCGCAGTACAAATCCCAGCAATGCGAATACCCGCAGTTGCCGTTTTTGAGACAACTTCGTGTTCACACCATTCATAGATTGTGCTGGCATCAGCCGCATCGTCCATTTTGTCTTCATCTAGCAAAATGCGAGGTATCTGCAGGGATGTAGCTTGATCGTACATGAAAGTGCCGTATGCAATAAGCTCCTCAATAGTCCTGAGCGTTCCGGTAGTGACAATGCGAAGGTAGCCGTCTTCCCGAAATATTTCATAATGTATTGCCATACGTCCCCCCCTGTCTTCACATGCTGCGACTCTGCCAATCTTCAAGCCCATACTTTTCTAAAATTCTGGCTAACTCTCCAGACTCACGCAACTTGACTATTCCAGTAGAGAGCAGTTTTGCGTATTCTTTTGAAGTCTTTTTCTTGGGAGAAAACGCTATAAACACAGGTTCACCTAGGTCAGGCGTGCCAGCATAAAAAATTCTCTTGGATAGCTTATGTTCCTTTAGGTAACGAGAAAAGACGGATCGCTCTGCAATCATGAAATCAATTCGCCCTTGAGTAAGCTTTTCAATATTCATGCGAAAAGGGGTGGAGCTTCCAACTTCTTCAACATTAATGATCTTATTTGCAATAAGGTCATCTATTGCTTTGCCATAAGAATAGCTCCGAACAGTCCCGAACGTTTTATCTAATAGGGATTCGGTGTCGGAGTACTTCCAATCAGACTGGGTGGTGAAAAAGCCATGTTGACTAAAACCTAATTCCATCTCAGGAAAAATAAAGCTTTGGGCATCATTTCGCAGTGCTCCTACAGCTGCGTCAAATTTACCAGCTTTCACATCATGGACCGCCCTGCTCCATGGCATCGTCATGTAAACAACTTTGTAGCCATGCTGGGAAAATATTCTTTGTGCGATTTCAACAAGAAACCCTGGCAATCTAGAACCGGGAGCACAGTTGTATGGGCACCACTCATCTGCCACCAGTGTGATTGATTTTGTGGAATATGACTCAAAATTTGGATATTGGTGGCCCCATTTATCGTAGATAGCTTTTAGTGCCCCCGACCTATGCAGCTGGATAATTCCTTTGTCGAACATTTCACGTGTGGCCTGACCTCTTTCTGTAGTGTTGAACAAAGGATGATATGAACGCTTCCCGACCTTCTGAATGTCAAAATCATTTCGATCGAAAGGTATCGTGTTTTTAGCAATTGATTCATTGATCAATGCGAGGTCGTCTACATAAAAGTCTGATCTATTCAGCACAATTATGGCTAATGCCTGTTGACCGGTTGAAACGTCCTTAACTGACACCGGTACACTAAAATTGTTTTGTGAATAGTATGTTGGTTGACTCAATATCTCTTTATCACGCAGGCTTTCTATTCCCCTCCAAGGCCCAATCCTGTCTTTATTGAAGAAGACATAGAAATCGTTTTCATACATGGGATATTGAGCCAACTCTAGAGGGGGGGCTGCTACATCATCACAGACCATCATGTCCGCTTCATTTCTCGCAACAAGCTCTTCTGACCTGCCCGAGTTGGCGTAGATATGACGAACAGGTAGTCCATACAAAGCGAACACCTTTTGGAGTACCTCGTGGTAGAGGCCTGAACCGTCCTCATTCGTAAAAGTTTCCCAAGATGGGCTCGTGGAGATGACTTCTTTTATCTCCACAGCATTACTTGCTGAAGGTGAACAAAAGAGGAGGAAAAGAAATGCGCTTAAAAGAGCGCAAATATGGTCATGATTTTTTCCCATTTCTACTAACCACCATGGCTATAAACGAAAGTTAATTATTTGAGATAAAGTCCAATGGAAAGACAGATGGTGTTCTTGGAGAGTTTTAAACAGATCATCCATGATTAAAATGGGTTGAGTCACTTACAGTTTTAGATAGTTTTAAACCTAAGAGCCTAACTGACACATATAGATAGACAGAAAATGGTCTACCTGGGCTGTCCAGAATTAGGCTGCTCCAAGTTGACACGTTTCCAACGCCACGAACTGTCCACCCTAAAAACACCGCTCATGGTCCAACAAAGTAGACCCGTTTCTTCCTACCAATAAAACAACAGTGTCGGCTGCTTATTTCTTTACTAAACGGGAATTGAAAATGTAAAGACACTCCCTTTGCCAGGTTCGCTTTGAGCAGTAATGTCTCCCCCATAATGTCTTACTATTTCTTTGCAGATCGCCAGCCCAAGCCCGCTACCTTTGAGAGTATTCTTTAATGTGTCCCCAGTTTCCACTTGGTGAAATTTATCAAATACCAAGTCTATTTCGTCCGCAGGGATTCCGCACCCCTCATCAGAGACTGAAAATAAAACGCTGTCGGAATCATTTTTATCCACCTTAACTGCGATTACACCTTCATCAGTATATTTTAGTGCATTGCTAAGTAGATTGAAAAGTACCTGATGGAGGCGGTCTTGATCGGCCACTATGGTTGGAAGTTCGTCTGAAAAAAGTACTTGCAATTCAACTTTAGAATGCGCAGCAAGCTCCCCTTTTAAGGAGTCAACAGCTCCCTGAACACACTCTTCAATTTTGAGAGGCTGATCGTTCCAACTTTGACGCCCTGTTTCTATTCGGGATAAATCCAGCACATCATTAATTAGACGGGTTAACCGTTCTCCTTCTTGGTCAATGATATTCAAGTTTGAAAGGATGCGATCTTGAAGCTTACTGTTGATGGATTGGTCCGATATTTCTGTGCATACGGCTTTTTCGAAATCTTTTTTTATCAGTTTGGCAAATCCCCTAATTGAGGTCATAGGAGTACGAAGGTCGTGAGAGACTGTCGAAAGAAATGCCGACTTAAGTTTGTCAAGTTTTTGTAGTCGATTATTGGCTGATTGCAGTTGTTCAGCTTGTTTTTCAAGCTCAATCGTCCGCAAGTGGACCCGTTCTTCCAATTCGCTGTTTACACGTTCGAGTTTGCTTTCAAATTGTTTTCGTTCAGAGATGTCATCTAGTACCCATACCACACCTTTCGTTAAGTCCGGTGGGAAGTTTGTGTCGACTGCTTTGCCTGAAATTAAACTCCAAAATGATGAACCGTCTTTTCGTTTAAGTTCATACTCCACGTGCACATTTTTTCCCGTAGAAAGGGTATCGAAAAAACGAGATCCAAATTCAACAAAATTATCATCAGTGACATGAAAGACTCTTACACTTTGCCCCACAAGTTCATCAGGAGATAGGTAGCCAAACATGTCGGCGAGGCGTTGATTAGCTTGATAAACAGTTCTGCCGCCTCTCAGCATCAAAATACCTACTTGGCTGTTGTCAAAAATGGACTGAAATTCATCTAAAGTTTCAGAAAGTTGTTTTTGAATAGAACGCCTTTGCATAATGTTTAAACCCATGACGACAAGCAATGTGCACAGAATAATAAATGCGATCAGAGCGGCTACTAGCTCAGTTTTATAGTTATCATAAAAACTGTGCGGCTGATTAAGCACAACACTTTCTGGGGGAAGGGCATTTAATGACAAGCCAGCATCCATAAGTGGTCCATAGTCGAACATGTATTCATTAGGGCTCTGGAAAAGGATGTTAACGTCATTCACGGGCTTGCCTGAAAGTATTTCAAGCGCCATGGCAGCCGCTTCTTGTCCTTGGCTGAAACCACTGACAACCTTGCCTCCGACTACAGATCCTCTCAAATAAAAATCCCAACAACTATAAATGGGCTTACCAGAAGTTTGAGATATGAGTTGGTTGCCGTCTACAGTTGTGTATGCTTTACCGTCTCGATCTCGAAAAAATGATAAATTCAATATAATTGTATCATCAGGTAATGCTTTTAGCTCCCTGATGAGATCGGAGGTTGAAAGATCGTTTAAGTCGATTAGCTCTATCCCCGTTGGAAGTGATGAGGAATCTAAAAACCTTTGTCGATTGATTTTACCTGTCGGAGTTGAGTCGGTTATGAGAGCTAGATGCTGTGAGTGGGGATGAAGGTCAAAAATCAATTCAACTGTTTTTTCGATGTCATAATCTTCAACAACGCCAGTGATGCCTTTTTGTCCTCCTAATCGCTCCATCTTGAAGTTGTTAACACCGCAAAAAACGATGGGCACACCAGGAAACAAAACGTCTCTGCGCTGCAGTAGAAAATTCAATGCGTTGTCATCGGAAGAAAGGATGATGTCTGGCTGGTCGTTGCCATATTTTAGCTTAAACAAATCGACAAGGGATGGACTGATCTTGTCTAAATTAATCCGTTTAGTGTCCATATAGTCGGTCAAAATTTCAAGCTTCACTTGGGATTGAGACAATAGCACAGACTCGATTCCGAGCATTACATTATCAGTCCATCGAAAGCCTTTGTGATAAGAATGAAGAATGAGAACAGTTTTTGAAGGAAGGTCGGTTGCCTTGGCTTGCGCAGTTGTAGCTTTAGCCGGATGAACCAAAAATATGAACAATAAAAACAGATTTAAGCAAAGAAGTAATGAGTGACACTTTGGCCAGCTATTATCTCCCAGCGGCGGGCAGAATGAGGATTCTCTTTTTTTGATCATATTTGATCATAGGGCGACTGTCTTTTTTTGACAACAGCATTATAGATCCTTTCAGAGGCCTCACCTTATCGTAGATCTACGGCAAATTTCGGCATTCCGTGGTCAATAAATAATTGCCAAATAAAAGAAATAATATGCTCCACCAACGATCGCGATTGAGGCACCTCTCGACAACTGGTTATAAAATACCATTCGCGCTGCCAGCTTAGGGCCATATATACCCGCATAATAAGGGAATTGCCTACGCATAGCTTTTATGGGTGTAGAAAGCAGATTGCCTAACATGAGGGCTCCAACGATGTGACTGGCAGACAATCCAGTATCAGCCATCAGGGCTCCGGCAGCCGCCAAGCCTGCAGTGAATTCAGCAGTCATGTGGAATATAACAATCGTAATGGATTCTGGCGGGAGAAAGTTGAAGAATGAAACGGAATTGGTCATCAATGACTCCAGCCACTCGAAGACGCCAACCTGCTTGAGCGCAAAAAAGAAGGCATAGATTGGGCATGTTAAGTAGAGCATTTTGGGCAGTCTCTTTTTAAACCGCTTGAGTGCCTTCTGCGCGACACTTTTCAATTCGCGTCTATCGTCCATCTCATCCAATCTGCACGACAAACACCCCTCACCCTGTGCGGGCAGAAAGAACCTGCCAGAATACACGATTGCTCCAGTCCGCAAAAGAGCTGCAATTGCTGTCAGGCCTACATACATCGCTGCAGCAGAACCAATGAACGGTGCGGCGATAAAGAAAATGGACGGCAGGTGAAGTAGGTAAGTGGGCAGTGAGTTGAACAGGTTAGATATGATCAGCTCACGTTCAGATATTGTACCCTTCTCATAGGCCTCTGCCAGCATCGTGTTCGCAGTGATGCTTGAAAAAAAAGCGACAGAAAAACTTGCCGCTGACACATCCTTCAAATGCGCATTACGAGCTAGCGGGGCTGCTAGTTTGGCCGCGTATCGAGTCCAGTTGAGGGATTCTATGAATTCACCAATCAGGAGACCGATTGAAATGAAAAAGCAGAGGCGTATGAGGGGCCAGACCAGGCCGTCCCACAGCATAAGTAGGGTATCATCTGTCAGCATTCAAGGCCTCTTTTCCGAATAGCAAAGTGCAGATCCATTCTGAATGAAGAATGTGTTTCCTCAGTCCCTTGTTCACTGCTATTGTGCCAAAGTGTCTCCCGAACAATCAAAGTGCCTCTTGGTTTAAACATGAGAAAGAGTTCCTTCAGCAAGGAGTCCAAATGACTGACAATGAATCACATAGCAAGATTAAGCTTGGTATTGCAAAATGTCTATTGGGTGAAAAGGTTCGATATGATGGTTCACAAAAACTGGATCGCTATTTACGTGACACCTTAGGACAATATGTCGAGTGGGTTCCGGTTTGTCCTGAAGTAGAAACGGGAATGCCAATTCCGCGTGAAGCGGTCAGATTGGTTGGTGATGTCGATGCGCCTCGGCTGGTTGGCCGACAATCCGGGGAAGATTGGACGGAAAGGATGAAGGCGTGGGGTAGGCACCGACTTAAGCAGCTCAAAAAAGCGGGCTTATGCGGCTACGTGTTCAAGTATGGCTCTCCTTCCAATGGGATGGCTCGGGTCAAGGTCTATAATGAGAAAGGAATGCCGAGTCTCACCGGCCAGGGTGTGTGGGCTCACATGGTTATGGAGGCATTTCCAAATTTGCCATTTGAAGACGATGGCAGGTTGCACGACCCTCGACTTCGGGAGAACTTCATATCCAGAGTATTCACGCTCAAGCGATGGCGGGACACGATGGCAAACGGGCTATCAGCCGGAAAGTTAGTGGATTTCCACACGCGTCATAAATTGTTGATTATGGCGCACAGTGTCGAATCATACCGCTCGATGGGCAAGCTGGTGGCAACTGTGGGTGCAGCAAAAGATGCGGAGCTGTATGATGACTATTTCAAGGAGCTGTTCAAAGCTCTTTCATACAAGCATACCGTCAAAAAGAATGTGAACGTTCTCTCACATGCCATGGGGTATTTCAAAAAAGACCTTACAGCTTCTGAAAAATCGGAGCTGCTCGAATTGATAGAACAGTATCGTAGCGGACTTGTCCCTTTGATTGTTCTCATCACCATGGTAAATCATTATGTGCGAAAATATGACAAAGAATATCTTAGCAAGCAGTATTATTTAACCCCGTACCCGGCCGAGCTCATGCTGAGAAACCACGTTTAATCAACACGACCGGAACCTTATGCTTATTAATGAAAAAAGAGTCCATAAACTCAATGGCGGAGAGGCCTCCCCTGGCCCCATTATTTATTGGATGAGCCGAGAGCAGCGCGTTCATGACAACTGGGGCTTGCTCCACGCAAGGAATCTAGCTGGAACAAGCAAGCCTGTGATCGTCGTCTTTTGTTTGGCAACTTCTTTTCTTGGGGCCACATTAAGGCATTATGATTTTATGCTCAAAGGACTCCAGGAGGTTGAACGGGAATTGGAGGCTTATGGCATCCCCATGGTGGTTTTGCCGGGTGATCCAGGAAGCGCTTTACCTAGATTTTGTTCTCAGGCCAAAGCAGGAATGGTCATAACGGATTTCGACCCATTGAGGATCAAGCAACACTGGCAACGTGACGTTGGATCAAAACTGAGCATTCCCCTGATTGAGGTCGATGGGCATAATGTGATTCCAGCCAGGGTCGTCTCAACGAAACAGGAATACGCTGCCCGAACAATTCGCCCCAAACTACATAAAGTCAGTGAGGAGTTTCTGGAAGATTTTCCTCCGCTGCAACCCACTCAAGTTCAAACTCGCTCCTTTGATTCTGTGGATTGGGATGCTGTGTGGAAGGCCGTTAATCTTGACGAGAGTGTTGGCAAGGTGAGTCTTGTCCCTGGACCAGAAGCCGCCAAAGAGGCTTTGTCAGACTTTCTTAACAATCGGCTGTTCGGGTATGCCCACAAGAGGAACGACCCTAATGAGGAAGGGACATCACGTTTGTCAGCATATTTTCATTTCGGGCAGATTGCCCCACAAAGAGCTGCTTTGGCAGTGGCCTCATCCGGCAAAGGTGAAGACCAAAAAGTTTATCTCGAAGAATTGATCGTTCGCCGAGAGTTGTCGGACAATTTCTGTTTGCACAACCCACACTATGATTCATTGAATGGGACACCCCCTTGGGCACAGAAAACACTTGAAGAGCACCGTTCCGACCAACGCGACTTCCTATACACTTACGAGCAGTTCGAAAAGGCCGAAACGCATTCAGCCCTGTGGAATGCGGCACAAAATCAACTGCTCAAATCAGGCTTCATGCACGGTTATATGCGAATGTACTGGGCCAAAAAGATATTGGAATGGTCCCAATCTCCAGAAGAAGCACATTCGATAGCCTTGAAGCTTAATGACCGTTTCCAGATGGATGGACGTGACCCGAATGGTTATGTCGGCGTTCTGTGGTCAATCGGAGGGCTTCATGATCGAGCATGGAAAACTAGGCCTGTTTATGGCTCAATTCGCTATATGAACGAGAGAGGGTGCAGGCGAAAGTTCGATGTGGATGATTATTGTAACAGGTGGCTTTGATTAACCTAAATTGCCCACTAGCCATTTTCCCTGTTTTAATTCCCATAACCATCAGGGCATGGTATAGCTAATAGCATCTAGAACCTTTACCTTATGGAGATTCACTATGCCTAATATGGATTATCCCGGACCGTGCCCGAGTTGTATGGGAATCGATGGTTGCCCCACTGAAGCGGGGAAGGAAGAGGCTGTGGCCCACTACTGCAAGGGCTTGGAAATGGAGTTGAATACGTGGAAGGCTCGCCTTTATGATGTTTTGGCATCAGACAATAGCGACGACCTGAATGATGAAATCATCCTCATCAAGTCCACTGTAAAGGAAATTGAAGCCATCGCTGAACAAATGCAGGGAACTTGTCCCACAAGCCTGAGCGATCAGGAAAAGGTCATTGGTGGTAAGCTCGAAGATCTGAGAGTTCATTACACCAAGGCTCTCGAAGTCATCGCCCCAGGCTGGTTTGGTGGCTAAGCTTGGTTGGAACTTGGTCGCTGCCGCAGGTTGCGGCCTAGTTCGTGTTCAACAAACGCATCGTGTTTACATGGTGCTCTCGATTCTGGAGAGTTTTTAACATCGTAAGATTTTTTCTCCTAGAACAGATTAAAAGACCAGCACTGTGATTAATAACCACAGTGCTGATCCTCAATCTTGATTCTGACTTTTTATTTGACGGGGGATTCAAAGCCATCTGGTTTTATCGCCACAATAGAGTTTTCGAGGTTAGACATGATTTTCTCGGCTGTATTGCCGATGAGAAGACCTGGTATACCAGTCCTTGCAACGCTTCCCATGACAACAATATCCATCTTCTGTTCAGCAGCATATTGAGGTATGATTGCTGCTGGGTTGCCATGGAAGATTTTTACTTTAACAGCATCAGTCAGGCTTAACTCTTCAGATATTGTGGTAAGAGCTTTTTGTGTCTGACTTTGTTCAAATTCCAGGTACTCGACCTTCTCCTTTTCGGTGAACCTTGGGCTAGACAAAACCGACTCCATATACCCAGACCAACATGTCACCACATGCAGATGCCCTCGCAAAATTTCGTTAAGTCTAAGGCTGTGTGCCAGAATTTTCCTATTCAGTTTTTGGTTTTCTTCAGAACTATCTGACGTGTTAATTGCAGCCAATATTCGAATGGCCCCTTTCCATAAATTCCCACGATGTATCCAAACAGGGCAAGGACACTTGCGCATCAAATGCATTGCAGTACTATCGGGTGGCCCTTCAAGATTTTGAGAAGCAGAAATGACCAAATCAAAGTTGCCTTTTTTAACGGTCTTAATTGTTTCAATAAAGTCTTTTCCCCAACGAATGTCTCTATCCACATTGCTGAGGTCAATTTTTAGCTTGTCTATTTCGGTGGAAACCATAGTTTCATAGCTTTTCAAAATGACCTTACGAAGATCTTTGTGGTGCGATGAAAAATATGAAGAAACAGAGGCAGAAGGCTCTTCGAATACATTCAAGATTGTCAATTTCGCATCTGCCCGTTCACAATAATCAACCGCTTGGGCGATGAGTTGACCGTCAACACTAGCTCCTAGATCCAATAGTATCTTTTTGAACATCCTTACTCCTTCCGTATCAGATTATCCGATTAACTAAGGCCATCTTCAATGTTTTCATTGCACGGGCCAACAGGTTCATCTTCTATCTTATTTCTAGAGTCATGCTGCCCAACCAGCCAATAGGAAATTCCAAGTGATATAATGATAGCTCCTAAGGCGTAGCCTATTCCATATTCACCCTCTTTAAAATCCAGAACAATAACTTTTCGAGCAGCTGCCATTAAAGCTGTCGAAATGACCAGCTTCAAGTGGATCATTCTATATTCTAAGTAAATGACAATGTTGGCGAAAATCTCTATTGCTATCAATACAGCCATAAATGCGCCAAATGTTGCCAATATGTCATTAATATTGAGTAAGAAAACTGGTGGGGCCATGATTCTTTGATATAAAACCCAAATGACATCCAAAATCCCCCAAATAATGACTAGCGTCATCAAAACAGCTAGCGCCCTCACAGAGAGACGGATTAGATGCCACAGTTTTCTGATTAAAGGGTCATCGAGTGGCTTTTTGCATAATTCTTTATCGAAAAAAAACATAACAACCTTCACGGCGAGTTTTAAAAATGATACCAATTATCAATATATCCCATTGACCACGACAATTGTCAAACAAGAAGCCGTATGAAACCATATCATTTTATAGATTCCTCACACGACCAAGAATTCTAATCTAGCTTGAAATGTAATCGGAGAAAAAATGGAAACTTTACTCGATAAGCACTGGCATCACATTGACGGAGATGAAGTTGTTCAGCTCATTGGGACTAAAACCGAAAATGGACTTGATCAATTTGAAGCCGAACAGCGTCTCAAGCATTTCGGTAACAATTTGATTACCGGGAAAAGGTCCAAAACAAGTCTGGAACGCTTTCTTTTACAGTTCCACCAGCCGCTTGTTTACATCCTAATTGCCGCCGGCCTTGTTACCGCTTACATGGGGGAATGGGTCGACTCGTTTGTCATACTAGCTGTTGTCTTAGTCAATGCCGTCGTTGGATATCTCCAGGAAGCCAAGGCGGTCAAAGCACTCGACTCGCTATCCTCCAGCATGAGCACAGAGGCAACAATTATTCGTGCTGGCAAAACTCTTAAAGTGTCAACATCGGATCTTGTCCCCGGAGATATCGTCATACTTCGCTCTGGCGATAAAGTTCCTGCTGATTTGCGCATCCTGTCATTCAAAGAATTGCGCATTGATGAGTCGACTCTCACTGGCGAGTCGTTGCCTGTTGACAAAGGAGCGGATAGTCTGGCTCCTGATACGGTCCTAGCAGATCGAATAAATATGGCTTATGCAGGAACCCTGGTCAGCTTTGGGCAAGGCAAGGGTGTAGTGGTGGCAACCGGTAACAAGACAGAGATTGGTCGTATTTCCGGCCTGATCGACTCTGCCGATGAACTGGAAACCCCACTAACGCGAAAGATCACTCGCTTTAGCCACATGCTGTTGATCGCAATTCTCGTGCTAGCTTCAGCTTCTTTCATTCTCGGCCTTCTGCGTGAGGAACCCTTAGACGAGATCTTCATGGCAGCGGTGGCACTTGCTGTTGGATCCATCCCCGAAGGACTCCCGGCTGCGGTAACAATTATTCTTGCACTTGGTGTCTCAAGGATGGCTTCAAGAAAGGCTATTGTGAGAAAACTTCCTGCTGTCGAAACGCTTGGAGGGACAACCGTAATCTGTTCGGACAAAACCGGCACGCTCACAGAAAATCAAATGACAGTCCAAGCTGTTTCAAGCGGCGGAATACATTACTCTGTCACAGGTGCTGGATATGGTTTTGAAGGCGAGGTCCGCAGCAAAGAAGACAGGAGTACTGACAACAAGGCGCTTAAAGAGAACTTTCGTGCGGGCCTTTTGTGTAATGATGCAAGCATCGTGAACAAGGGCGGGAGACCTGGCGTGGAAGGCGACCCCACGGAAGGGGCTCTCATTGTCTCTGCAAGAAAATTTGGACTGCATGCTGATCAGGAGCATGCATCCTTCGATCGGATTGATGAATTGCCATTTGAATCTGAGTGGCAATACATGGCGACTCTGCACCAAAATGAAGGAGACAGGGTCGTGTACTTGAAAGGAGCGGTTGAAAAAGTTCTCCAATGCTGCATGGATTCCATGCTTGCGTCTGGCGAGATCGTTCAGCTTGAGGTGGAGGCTATCACCCAAATCCAGCATGAAATGGCCTCTGGTGGGATGCGCGTACTCGCTTTTGCCAGGAAGGATTTGCCTGCCGATGGAGAGTTGGTGCGTTCTGACGCCTGCATGGGGATGACCTTTGTGGGGCTCCAAGGCATGATTGATCCTCCTAGGGAAGAGGCAAAGACGGCCATTGCCGCCTGTCAAGACGCAGGGGTTAAAGTAAAAATGATAACCGGGGATCATGCTCTTACAGCGGAAGCCATAGGGTTGAGGTTAGGATTGCGTGGAGGCGACTGTTCCATCGGCGAGGATTGCCCAGTAATGACCGGCAGCGAAATCGCTGAACTCAGTGATTCTAAACTCATCGAAAAAGTCCCAGATATCCCTGTCTTTGCTCGAGTTTCACCTGAACAGAAGCTTCGGTTGGTGATGGCTCTTCAGAAAAATGGAGAAGTCTGTGCAATGACTGGAGATGGGGTTAACGATGCCCCGGCTCTCAAGCAAGCAGACATTGGTGTAGCCATGGGTATTACGGGTACTGAGGTTGCTAAAGAAGCCGCTGACATGGTTCTGACAGACGACAACTTTGCGACTATTAAAGCCGCTGTAGAGGAAGGTAGAGGTGTCTTCGCAAACTTGGTTAAATTCATTGCTTGGACATTGCCCACAAACGCTGGAGAAGGACTTGTTATCCTAGCAGCAATTCTCTTTGGCGTAACATTACCCATTTTGCCCGTCCAAATCCTCTGGATTAATATGACAACTGCCGCCTGTTTAGGAATGATGTTGGCCTTTGAGCCTAAAGAGCCGGGTATCATGGACCGTCCTCCCCGCAATCCAGAACGTCCTATATTGGATAAAGTGATTCTCCGAAGGGTTGGTATCGTCAGTGTCCTCTTGCTCGTTTTCGCCTTTGGCCTATTCAAATGGGAACTAGCCAACGGGGCAACTCTAGAAAAGGCTCGGACGATGGCAGTAAATGCGTTTGTTATTATCGAAGCTTTTTATCTGTTCAATGCGAGGTCGTTTAGTCGCTCTCCTTTTGAACTCGGATTTACTACCAATACGTGGGTAATAGGTGGGTTTCTGACCATGATAGTCTTGCAGGCTTTGTTCACCTACATGCCGGTTTTGAACAACCTATTCGCAAGCGCACCAATTGACTTGTTGGATTGGTTAAAAATCTTCGTCTGCGGGCTTATAGTTTATGCCGTTGTCGAATATGACAAGAAAAGAACATCTTTAATCTAAGCCCTATCCCATCACTCTTTGAAAGATGTGGGAAGTAATTTCACCTTTTAGAGTAGTGGGTCTACTTTGCACTGAGCGGCGTATTTGAGGTAGATAGCTTTACTGGTCACGCCGCTTGGCGGGGCCAACGGCGAAGCTTTCGCCCGAAGAGTTTCGCCTTGCCTTCGTGACTGCTTGCGCCACGCTCCCAGCGGTGAGAAGACGAAGAGCAGTTTTTTGATGCAGCCTCTTGCGCGTAGCTTTGGTGGCGTCATATAGTCGAAGCATAAGCAGACAGCTTCAGACATCAGAAAGGAGGTAAAACGCAATCAGGCGCGTTCATAAGTTTTGACGACAGTCTAAACTGATGAACGCATATATTGGCACCAACGTGCCGTAACACCTAACACTTCTTCGCCGTTCATTTCCAGACGGCACACTTTCACATCCAAACGCCAGCTGAAACACAGCACCCGCCATCGGACAAACGGTAGATACCTATAAGTCTATCGTTGCCCCAATTCCCCCATGGTCACCAATCTTTGCGCAGGACGAACGAGCCTGTGCTGGTGACACCCCTTATTAAATGGATTCTTTGAATTTCTCATTCAAGTGGGAAACGGACATTGATTTGTTCCGCTATCGGTTGTTGTGTTGCGCACCTTCGCGCAATAGGCAGGTCATTTCCCCGATAACGGGAAAGGTCCGATCTGCTTTGTCCCGGGGCGCTGCCCCGAACTATTCTTGAAGGAGAAATTCCATGGCAAAATCCATCAGCTTGGTACTAGGCGCGAACAGGGCAACCCTGTCCGGTCCGCGTTCGAAACAACACAGAATCCGGCAAAACGCCAAGGCCTTTGCAAGCCGACTTCGCGAAGCCGGATTTGGGGTCCGAAAATGGACGAACATTTCCAACAAGCATTTTGCGGCGGTGGCCGACAGAATGAAAGAACAAGGCGTGGGTGACGGACGCATAGCTGAAGTGTTTTCGGCAGCCCGACACCTATGCGAAGCCTACGGCAACAGCCGCGTCAGTCCGACCAATGATGTGTTCGGCGTACAACGCGGGACTATTGCCAACCCGAACAGCAAGGCGGTTGCCCCTGAATTTGTCTTGGGGGCAATTGCCAAACTGGAAGATGAGGAATATGAGCACGGTCCTCGTTGTGCCGCTCAAATCCGTCTACAGTACGAACTTGGGTTGCGCCGGGAAGAAGCAGCCAAGCTCGACCTGACCAATGATTGGGACCGTGACGGTCGTACCCTACACATCCAATATGGTCCGAAGGGTGGACGACCGCGGACGCTGTCCAATCTGTCTGATCGGCAGCAAGATGCTCTGCAGAGCGCACTGCCCTATGTCAGTCGATCTGACAGGCCAGGGATTCATAACCTAATGCCTGAAGGCATGGGCGATAAGTGGCAAGAAAAGCTGTCCTACGCGGCAAGACTCTGCGGCTTCACCAAGCGCGAAAGCGGGTGGACCCTGCACAGCAATCGGCACGAGCGGTTTCACCATATGTATGTCGAGCACACAGGATTCCAGCCGCCCAATCAGCACGAATCCGTAGAAGCCTTCCATCAGGCTGCCCAAGACGCAGTCGGGGAAGGATGGCCCCGACTAGATGCTGAAGCCCGTGATGAAATCGAAGTGACGGCTGGACATTCCGCCGGAAGGCGCGATGTGTCCGATGCCTATCTTGGCAGTTCCTATTAGATGAAGCCCCGCCATTTCGTGCGGGGTTTTCTTGTGTGCGTAGGTTGGAGAGCGAGATTGACTACGCCAATCTCGCTCTCCAACCATCATCCCCATTTGTCGACCGGTAGGCCGACATATGGGGATGATTTTGCTTTAGAGAATGGATCGTTTTGAGGGCATTCAATTTTTTTTGGGAAATTTGGCCCGTGCCCGTCAGATCGGTTTGACTTTTCAAATACCGATAGTGTCAAAGTGAAGGGTTGGCCGAGTTTTTGGGCGTGATTGCCCCCTGGAAATGACAACCCGGAAGAATGATGACCTTTGACACCAATCTGAAGACCCGCGTATTATCGGCCAAGGACGTTGCTGCGTTCTTGGGTAAAAGCGTGGACTGGGTCTATGACCATGCCGAAGAAATCGGCGGCGTCAAACGTGGTGGGTCGTGGTTCTTCCCGAATGAGGAAGATATTTATGACCGTCTATTTCAAAGCCGGAAAAGGGTACCGGTTCGATTTCATGGCAAAGGGCAAACGTCACACCAAGGCGTGGTTCAAAACGAAACGGGCTGCAAAAGCAGCCGAAGCCGAAAAAAGAAAGGAAGTAAAAAGACAGCTGGCAATGGCAGCCCAGGGCGACATGGACTTGCTTGATATGTTGAACCTGCGGCTTGATTACCTTCTTGAGCGAGCATACTCGGATTCGCATTATAAGAAGAGCAAGTATGCTGCTCAACGTCTGCTGGACTACTTGGGCAACGTGCCGTGCAGCACGATCACCCGCCTGATGGCAGATGATTTCCTGATGGGCCGGGTAAAGGCAAACGGCCCGGTGGCAGGTAACAATGACCTCAAAGTGATTCGAGCAGCATTTTCGTGGGCCATGAAACGAGGCCAGCGATTTATCCAAGAAAATCCGTTTGCGGGTTTGGAGTCGTTCCCGAGTGACAAGCCCAAGGAAAAGAAGCTGACTCCAACCAGCGCCGAACTTGATCGCATCATCGAAGCAGCCAAGCCTGAAAATCGGGCTTACCTGTGGGTGCTGCGTGAGACCTTGGCCCGAAGCATCGAAGTGCATCGCCTCAAGTGGAAGCGGGTGAACTTCAAGGACCGGTATGTCGAGCTCAAGACGTACAAGAATAAGAACCGGGAACCGGTTTTGCGCCAGGTTCCCATGACGGACAAGTTGTATGAAGTGTTGTCCGAATTGTACACCGAGCGTGACCCCGATAAGGAATGGGTGTTCTGGACAAGGGGCTACAACCCCAAGACCCGTAAGATGGAAGAAGGGCCGTACAAGAAAGGTCGATACAAGATGCTCAAGACGACCTGTGAAAATGCCAAGGTGGACTACTACAGTTTCCACCGCTTCAGAGCATCGGGTGCATCGGTCATGGACAACAACGGTGCCTTGCTTCCCGGCATCCAGCGGGTCCTTGGGCACGCAGACCGTCGAAGCACGGAAATCTACCTTGAAAGGCTCCGTGACGTGGAACGCGATGCCATGGATGTCTATGAAAGGGAAAGCCGCAAGGATGATGGTAAAGTTGCATAGCAATTTAACACACGCGGTTTACACACAAACATCAAACGGGTTGCAGACGTCAGTCAGCAACCCGTTGAAAACAGTAAAGAAGAGCCAATAGTCACACATGAAAGTCGTGGCTATTCCAAAGGGTTACGACCCTTTGGCCGCCGGAGGCGAAATCACCCGTCTTCGCCGCGAAGCGGCATCACCTTTTGTATTCTTACACGGCGGCAGGCCGGACCTTGCCCCGCAGTGTGGCGACGAGCGCGTACACGACCGGTGTGTCGAGGGCCGCGATGGCGAGTTTTACCAGCCACTGGCCGAAAATGATTTCACCCACGGGCAGGACGCCGTAAAAGGCCACGGTGACGAAAATGGTGGAGTCGATGAGTTGCGACAGCATGGTGGACAGGTTGTTTCTGAGCCACAGGGCGCGTCCGTTCGTGCGGTCCTTGAGCAGGTGGAACAGCCAGATGTCGTGCTGCTGGCTGACGAAGTAGGCGAGCAGCGAGGCCGCCACGATACGCGGCGTGCTGCCGATGACTGAAGCGAAAGCTTCTTGGTTCTGCCAGAACGGCGCTCCGGGCCAGTACACGGAAAGGCCGGTCAGCAGGGTGACGGCTACCAGCGCCACGAAACCGCAGGTCACGGCTTCTCCGGCGACCTTTTTGCCCCATATCTCGCTGATGACGTCGGACACGACGAAAGTCAGGGAATAGGCCAGCACCCCGGCGGGCACGGCTAGTCCGAAGACCATGATGATTTTACTGGAAATGACGGCAGCGGAAATCAGCCCGCAGACGAACAGGCTGAGCAGCAAGGCATAAGCCTTGCGTTCGAAGGAATTCATTGTTTTCTCCCTTGGATTGAACTGTCCAAAAGTATGGTACGAACCTGCCGCTTGGGGGAAAGACTGTCCCCGGCGGCGCCTCTGTCTGAAAGGGGACTTGCCAGTCGCGGCGCGAAAAGTCAAAGTAGGGAGGGCCGCACTCGGCCGAAGGAGAAAAACATGTCGAAAAGTCAGGACAGGACCGGTCACCTGAAATCATTGGGCAAGGGCGGTCAGACCGAGTACCGGATGGATTCCCCGGGCACGGATATTCTTGAGGCGTTCCCCAACAATTATCCGGGGCGTCCGTATATCGTCAGCATTTCATTTCCGGAATACACGTCACTGTGCCCCATGACGGGCCAGCCGGATTTCGGCACCATCGTCATGGAATACATTCCCAACGAGAAGGTCGTCGAATCCAAGAGCTTCAAGCTCTACATGTTCGCCTACCGCAACCACAAATCGTTCATGGAAACGCTGACCAATACCATGCTCGACGATTTCGTCGAGGTCCTCGATCCCCTGTGGTGCCGGGTGAAGGGCATCTTCGCTCCGCGCGGAGCCACGGACCTGCATGTGTTTGCAGAACATTTCAAAAAGGATTCCCCTCAGTACGAAGACGTCAGGGAAATCGTTTCGGAATGGAAACGCGAAGCACGCAAGCACGAAGCATAGCGTATCATCAGGCAGAGAATTGAAAAGGCTCCGGGCAGTGCCCGGAGCTTTTTGTTTTTTACTTCCAGCCGTGTCCTTTTTTCTTGAGCATGGCGAGAATCCGGCTTCCCTCACCCTCATAGCTTTCCCGCTCGTTGTCCGGGGTGGGGTGCGTTACCTTCGGCCAGACTCCGGCCTGCTGGGCAGGTCCCTTTCGTGCTTCGCGACAGGGATCGGTGTCGGCCATGACCGGTGTCTTGCGGACATCCACACCGGGAACGGGCGCGCTGAATTCAATGGCGATGTTGTTGGGATCGAACGTGTAAATGGACCGGATGAATCCGTGGTCCACGACTTCTGAACACCAGATGTCGGCGGCACCGAGCCGGTCCCGCAGTTCCCAGAGGTCGTCTTCATCCGCCACCTCAAACGAGACATGGTCAAAGGCGAATGGTCCCGCGACCGGGACGCCGTGGTCCTTTTGCTCAAGCGGTTCGGTTTCCGGCCATTCGAAAAACGCGATCATGTCGTGATCGGAAATCTCGAAAAAGTAGTGGCGGTATCCGGGATGACCGAGGCCGGTCACCAGCCGCATGCCGAGGAGGTCCCGCCAGAACCGGATGGTCGCGTCCATGTCCCCTGTGGCCATGGCGAGGTGATTGATGCCGGTGTATTTGACCATGGCTGTCTCCCGCCAAAAGTTTAGCTATTCCCGAGAATCCGCAGCTTCCAGCTCTCGTTCCACCTGTCGTCTCTTGCGGCGGAACTCGGCTTCCTTGAAACGGCGCTCTGCCGTGGGGGTCTCCAGTCGCAACGGCGGAACCGGAGTCGGCCTGCTGTCTTCGTCGAGGGCCACGTATGTCAGGTAGGCGGAGTTGGTGTGCCGCACTTCGCCGGTACGCAGGTTTTCGGCTTCCACGCGCACACCGATTTCCATGCTGGAACGGCCCACGTAGTTGAGGCTCGCCTTGAAGGTCAGCAGTTCGCCCATGTAGGCGGGTTCCTTGAATGCCATACGGTCGATGGACACGGTGACCACGTTGCCGCGCGAATGTTTTTTCGCAACCACGCCGCCCGCGGTGTCGATGTGCTTGAGTATGACGCCGCCGTGCAGGTTGCCTGCCGGGTTGGCGTCCTGCGGCAGGACGAGGTGCGTCATTATTATTTCCGAATCATGGGCGGATTTCGGTTCCATGTCATTCCCCTTTATGTTTTCCAAACTGGACGCGGGCTTCCCACACCAGTTTGCCTATCTTGCGGCCGAGGTCGGCCTGCCGTGCCTTCATCAAGGCTTCGGCGGCTTCCTGATTGCCCTGCTGCTTGAGCAGGGTGGCGGACTCCAGATCGCGCAGATGCTTTTCGCATTCGCGGATCAATCCGGAAAGATCCAGTGTCTCCAGTTCCTTCGGCACTCTGACCGAACGTACTTTCCTGCTCATGTGGCAACTCCCCCGGTTTTCACTTTGTCATACCATAAAGTTGGCAGAACGTGATGCACGCTGTCAAGGCAGGTATTGCGGCAACCCGTTTTTTGAGGCATGTTTGCGCGAATCTGAAAAAGGAGTTTGACTGTGAAAAAGCTGGTCCTGACTGTTTGTGCCGTACTGCTGATCGCGCTCCCCGCGTTCGGGGATTGCGACGGTTCCGCGAAATCCATGGTAGCCAAAGGGCTCGCGCATATTGCGGAAGTCGGCCCGGAACAGGCTGCCTCCGACTTCATGACTCCGGGCGGAGCGTTCATCGAAGGCGATACGTATCTTCTTTTCTACAAGTACGACGGAACCTGCCTCGCTCTCGGGGCCAGACCGGAAATCGCAGGTAAAAACCGTTGGGATGTTCATGACCCGGACGGCGTGTATCAGATTCGTGAAATGGTGAAAAATGCCAAAGCAGGCGGCGGTTGGGTGAAATACAAATACGCCAACCCGAAAACAGGCAAGGTCCAGTTCAAGAAGACATGGGTGCAGCCCGTGCCGGATATGGACGCCTTTGTGGGCTGTGGTGTGTATTACTAACCCGGCAAAGAGACCGTGACCCTGTTCCGTTGCTTCGCCTCGTTCGTGTCCCTTGCGGGGCTGTGCATGCTCGTCTTTGTCCTGCATGACGGGATGAACGGTGTGCTTGCCGGACATTTCTTCCCTGAAATAGATCATGCCCCGCCCCATCATTGGGGCGGGTTGCTTCTTGCCCTGCCCGTGCCGTTGCACGTCATATTCATCGGCCTGATCATCCAGAAGCGATGGCTTTCTCCGCCGTGGGCGCGGTTTGCATGGTTCGGCATTACCGTGTCCGGCGTCTGGCTCGGAATCTCCCTGTTCGTGAAACTGTTTTTCCTGCCAACAGCCTAGCCGAACTGTTCCCGCAACACCGTCTCAAGTGTCGGGCTTGAATTGTCCCTGTACCGATAGTGGACGCGCACCAGTGGTTTTTCGACCTTGAGCAGCCCGGTTATGTCTATCGGAGTCGCGGAGATGACGACGTCGCAGTCCGTGGCGTTGATTGTCGCCTCCAGATCCCGCACCTGTTGTTTACTGTAGCCCATGGCCGGAAGCAGCGGACCGATATCCGGGTACGTCTCGAAGGTCTGTTTCAGCGTCCCTTTCAGGTACGGTCTCGGGTCCACCATGTCTGCCGCACCGAATCGTTGTGCCGCGATCATGCCTGCGCCGTATTTCATTTCGCCGTGCGTCAGCGTGGGACCGTCTTCAATTACCAGAACCCGTTTGCCGCGTATGGCGTCCGGTTCGTCCACGGTCACCTCCGAATTCGCTTCGATGATCAGTGCGCCGGGATTGTTCCTTTCGATATTATGCTTCACGGTCGCTACGTCTTCAGGCGATGCGCTGTCCACTTTGTTGATGATCGCCACGTCGCACATACGCATGTTGGTTTCGCCGGGATGGTATGTCAGCTCATGCCCTGCCCGGTGAGGATCAAATACCACGATATTTAGGTCCGGTTTGTAGAACGGCGTGTCATTGTTGCCGCCGTCCCACACGATCACGTCAGCTTCCTTTTCAGCCGCCTTCAGCACCTTTCCGTAATCCACTCCAGCGAAAACGACCGATCCCATGGCGATCACGGGTTCGTATTCCTCGCGTTCCTCGATGGTGCAGTGATGCTTTTCGAAATCTTCATACTTCTCGTATCGCTGCACCACCTGTTTCATCAAATCACCGTACGGCATGGGATGCCGGATCGTCACGACCCGCAAGCCCATGTCCTTCAGCACCCGCACGGCCTCGCGGCTGGTCTGCGATTTGCCGCAGCCCGTCCTGACAGCACAGACCGACACGATAGGTTTCTCCGCCTCGATCATGGTATACGGCGCGCCCGCGATCATGAAGTCCGCACCCGCCGCCGTCACTATCGACGCCTTGTGCATCACCTCTTCATGCCGGATGTCCGAATACGAGAACATCACCAGATCAACGCCGTTCTCCAGTATCTCCTCCCGCAGCCGTTCATCCGAATGAATCGGAATGCCTTCAGGATACAGCCTCCCGGCCAGTTCAGCCGGATAACACCGCCCCTCAATGTCCGGTATCTGCGTGGCCGTGAAACACACCACCTCATACCGCTCATTGTCCCGGAAATAGACGTTGAAATTATGAAAATCACGCCCTGCCGCGCCCATGATAATAACTTTTTCGGTCATGTGGGATGCCTCCGGCGGCCAGAGGAAGGGGGAAGGGAGACCCCCCCCTTGATTCGCCCCGTCCTAGGGGCTCACCCCTTCGGGGCGATGGGAAACCCATCGTCCAAATCCGCTGTCCTGCGGATTTGTGAAAGCGGGTGTTTTTTCTCTCTGGACTCCATCCCCCATCCCTCTCCCCGTAACTTTTTGTATGCGCTAGGCGCGCGTGCGGAGGAGTGAGATAAGGGATTGCCTTGTGTCTTATAGGTTACGTTCATGGTTAACCGATGAATAAGAGGACAAGCAAGATATATCAGATTTCGAAACGCCGCTTGGTCGTTTTTTCGAGCTAATTCCGTAAAGCCCACGCGGCGTGTGTACTGTTCGGAGGGAATCGCGCCGGACAGCTTGACCGCGTGCCGAAGATGTCCGGTGCGATTCCCACCGAACGCCGAACTCCCGGTCCCACACACCGCCCCTCCAAACCAACGCACCCGCCGAAGGCGCGCCAAAAAGCTTCGGAGATTCTTAAGAACCCTTCACGAAGGGTTCTTAAGCCGCCGGAGGCATTCTTTCTCTTACTCTCCCAAAATGGGCGCAATCCGCTCAAGCGCCCAGTCGATGTCGTCCTTGGTGATGACGAGCGGCGGTGCGAACCGGATGATGGTCTCGTGCGTTTCCTTGCAGAGCAATCCGGCTTCCTTGAGCTTTTCACAATACTGGCGTGCGCCGCCGGTGTTTTTGTGGAACTCGACACCGATGAGCAGTCCGCGTCCGCGTACTTCCTTGATTTTCGGGTTGTCGATTTCCCTCAGTCCTTCCATGAAATACGCGCCCATTTCTGCGGCATTCTGGATGAGGTTATCTTCGGTCAGGACTTTGAGGGCGGTGCGGGCCACGGCGCAGGCGAGCGGGTTGCCGCCGAAGGTGGAGCCGTGTTCACCCGGCTTGAGCACGCCGAGGACTTCGGTGTTGGAGAGGACCGCGGAGACGGGGTAGAAACCGCCGGACAGCGCCTTGCCGATGAGCGTGAGGTCGGCTTCGACGTTTTCGTGTTCTTCGGCGAGCAGCTTGCCAGTGCGTCCGAGACCGGTCTGGATTTCGTCGAATATGAGGACGATGCCTTTTTCGTCGCAGATGCGGCGGACGTCCTTGAGGTAGCCGTCGGGCGGGATGATGACACCTGCTTCACCCTGGATCGGCTCGACGAGAAAGGCCACGGTGTTGTCAGTGATGGCGGCTTCGAGCGCATCGGCGTCACCGAATTCGACGACTTTGAATCCGGGCGTGAACGGGCCGAAGCCGGTGGTGGATGTCGGATCGGTGGAAAAGGAGATGATGGTGATGGTGCGGCCGTGAAAATTGTTGCGGCAGACAATGATTTCCGCCTTGTCCTCGGGGACTCCCTTGATCTGGTAGCCCCACTTTCTGACGGCCTTGATGGCGGTCTCGACGGCTTCGGCCCCGGAGTTCATGGGCAGGACCTTGTGGGAATTGGTGAGGTCGCAGAGTTCTTTGTAGAGCGGGCCGAGCTGATCGTTGCGGAAGGCGCGGGAGGTGAGGGTGAGTTTTTTGGCCTGTTCGACCATGGCGTTCATGATGCGCGGGTTGCAGTGCCCCTGATTGACGGCTGAATAGGCGGACAGGCAGTCCATGTATTTTTTGCCGTCAACGTCCCAGACCCAGATGCCGTCACCGCGTTCAATGACGACATCGAGGGGTTTGTAGTTGTGTGCTCCGAATTCATCTTCAAGCAGGATGTACTCATTGGAACTCATGTTTTCTCTCCTTTTGCCGCTGGCATGTGGGCGTGGAATTTACGTACATGATCGAGTGCGAGCCGTTCGGCTTCACCGGCATCGCCCTTGGCGACGGCGTCGACGATGACTCGCAGGTCTTCCAGATTTTCCTTGGGCGTGTCTTCGCCCTCAAGCGTGTAGTCCGGGCTGAGGCTGAAAATGTTTTCATGCACCATCTTGAGCACGGCGATGAGCAATGGGTTGCCCGTGAGTTCGGCAATGGCGACATGCACGGCGGTGTCGCCTTCGATGACGCCGTCCGGGTTGTCGTCGGCAAAGGCTTTCTCTGCGATGGCGAGGGCGTCGAGGAGCGGTTGCGCGCCATGCTGGGCTGCGTGTTGCGCTGCGAGGGATGCGGCTTCCGGCTCGATGATTTCACGAAACTGCTGGACGTGGTCGATGGAGATGGACCGCGCCTGCACGAACAGTTCGAGCTGCTGGGACAGTTTGGTCGCGTCCGCTTCCTGAACAAAGGCTCCGCCCGAGGCTCCGGCCCTGATGACGATGAGTCCCTTTTCTTCGAGCACGCGAAGCGCTTCGCGCAGGGTGCCCCGGCCGACCCCGAACATTTCCTTGAGTTCCAGTTCGGGCGGAAGTTGGTCTCCGGGACACAGGTCGCCGGTAAGGATGGCGGCCTCGATTTCGTGGACCACGTGTTGAAAACGACGATTATGCTTGAGCTTGCTTACTTTGAATGCCATATATTTCTCGAAGTTCCGTCAAATTGTCTAATTGTACTACAATTCGGCCAGTATGCGCTGTGATGATGGGGAAGTCAAGGATTGACGCGGGTTCAGAGGCTACTTGCGGGGGAGTGTGCACGGTTCCGTATGCAAGATGGGACGAGCGGCTGGCTGTAAGGAGGCGGTGATGCAAAGAGATGGAAAGCGGGGGTGATGAACTGATGATAATCATGCCGGAGGCGTTGTGCTGTCTGTGAAAACGGTATGTGCGATCACGGTGTGATGATCGGCGGAAATCGAATGTTGCGTCAGAAAGAGGCTGACATCTGATAACAGATTAAAATTTATAAACGAATGTTTCTTTTTTTTGGGGTAATGGAGAATCAGAATGAGAAACTATTCGGATATTTCATATGACATCTGATACCCGCAAGACAAAAGCCGAACTTCTCAAGGAAATCGGGCGGCTGCGAAAAATGGTCGAAAGCGACACAAACCGTCGTTTTTTCGAATCCGCTCCGCTGCCGTATCAGTCGCTTGATGCCGAAGGATGCGTCCTTGATGTCAACAAGGCGTGGTTGGAGCTTTTGGGTTACCGCCGGGAACAGATTCTCGGGCGATGGTTTGGAGAGTTCCTGACACCGGAATCGCAAGAGATATTTCGGCAAAGATTCTGTGTTTTCCTTGCCGAAGGCGAGGTGAATCATGCCGATTTTACCGCACTTCGGCAGGATGGAGTGCAGGTCCATGTCAGCGCAGAAGGCCGTATTGTTTATGATGCTGACGGCAACTTTCGGCAGACCCAGTGCATTTTATACGACATCTCGGAACAGCGCCGTGTCGTGGAGGTGCTGGCCTCAAGCGAGCAGCGTTTTCGGGGGCTGTTCGAATCCAGTCTCGACGGCATCGTGTATACGAATGATTTCGGTTCGATCCTGAATGCCAACCGCGCGTTTTGTTCCATGATAGGATTCTCGGTAGATGAACTGCTGGGCAGGCATATTCGTGACATCACTCCGGATGAGTATCATGAAGTAGAGTGGAATATCGTTCGGATGGAAGTCGGCGACAAGGGGTATTCCCGTGAATACGGGAAGGAGTTCTTTCATGCAAAAGGACACCGGATTCCTGTAACCGTGCGTGTCTGGCTCAACCGGGACGAACGCGGCAATACAGCCGGAATGTGGTGCATGGCCCGTGATCTGAGTAGGGAGAAGACCGCCGAGCTGCTCGCTGCCAAGTCAAACGCGCGGTATCAGTTGTTGGCCGAAAATACGGAAGACGTCATCTGGTCTCTGGATAACGATTTCAGGTATACGTATATCAGCCCATCCGTTACCAGACTGCGGGGATATCGTCCGGAAGAATTGGTCGGGACCAGTATATGTGATTCCATCATGAAGGAGTCTCAGGGGATTCTGGCAACGTCAAATGTCGTGGCGTTTGAGGCGGACGCCCAGACCAACCCGGAAAAGGCGTTACGTATCGAGTTGGAGCTTCTATGCAAGGACGGTGGGACTGTCTGGGTGGAGTCGCTGGTCAAGATGATGTTTGACGACGCAGGGAATCGGAGCGGCTTCGTCGGTTCGACCCGTGATATTACCGATCGCAAACGGACCGAAGAGGAGTTGGCCAATAGCGAACGAAACTACCGCAATATTTTTGAGCACTCGGTGGAAGGTTTGTACCAGTCTACTCCCGACGGGCGTTTTGTCAGCGTCAATCCGACTCTGGCCCTTTTGCTGGACTATGAGTCCCCACAGGCGGTCATTGACTCGATTCATGAGATTGCCACAGAGTTCTATTATTCTCAGGGTGATCGGAAAGCGATGGTCACGGCCCTTGAGCGGGATGACGAGGTCCGTGATTTCGAGGTTCGCATCAGGCGTCGGGACGGGAGTATCATCTGGGTCACGGAGAACGCTCGCCTTATTCGTGATGAGGACGGCGTCCCTGTCATGTACGAAGGCAGTATCGTCGACATCTCCAAGCGCAAACGGACCGAGGCCGCGCTGTTGCGAAGCGAAAAGCTGCTCAATGAAGTGCAGCGGCTCAGCCTGACCGGCGGATGGGAAAGCAATATTGCGACCGGAGAGGTCTACTGGACCGAGTCCCAGTACCGTATTTTCGGATTGACTCCGGGAGAGCCTATCCGTGGGCATCTGAATTTCATGGAAAAAAATGTCATTCAAGATGATCATCGCGAGTTTCTCCGGGCTTGGAACCGGGCACTTGAGTCCCGGCAGCGAGGTCAGATCGAGTTCCGCGCCCATCGTGCAGACGGAAGTTTGGGAGTGTATCAGTCTGTCATCATCCCGGATGTCGACAAAAGCGGCGAGGTTGTCCGCATTTACGGTTCCACTCGCGACGTGACACTTGAGAAAGAGGCCGAGCAGGAACTGGTTTCCTCTCATGAACGCCTGCTGAACATTCTGGACGGTATGGATGCGGATATTTACGTCTCAAGCCTTGATGGGCACGATATCCTGTTTATCAACAAGTATATGCGAGAGAATTTCGGCACGCCTGCGCCCGGGGTCAAATGTCATGAAATCTTTCGTGGCGAGAAGAACCGATGCTCGCATTGCCCCAAGCCGGAGTTGATCGACAGCGAGGGCAACCCCATGCCCACCATTATCCGTGAGCGTCCCAATCCGTTGACCGGGAAATGGTATCTCAACCATGACCGCGCGATTCGGTGGCTGGAGGGGAAGCTTGTTCACATGCATATGGCCGCCGACATTACCGAGCTCAAGGAACTGGAGCAGGAGTTGGTTTCTGCCATGGCCCGTGCCGAGGCCGCCAGTCTCGCCAAGAACGAATTCCTTGCCAACATGAGTCATGAGATCCGTACTCCGCTGAACGGTTTGCTCGGCATGATGCAGTTGCTGCAACTTTCCAGCCTTGTGGAAGAGCAGCGCGAGTATGTGGATATCGCCTTGGATTCCGGGCGAAACTTGCTTCAGATTCTCAATGATATTCTCGATCTTTCCAAGGTCGAATCCGGCAAGCTTGAACTGGAAGAGGAAGAGATTGAACTCGGAGAAGTGCTGGACTCGGTGGTATCCGTTTTCCGGCATTCGGCTGAATCACGCGGATTGCGGATGACATGGTCTGTTGACGAAAAGCTGCCAGTGTACTTCCTTTCGGACAAGGGGCGGCTCCGGCAGATTCTTTTCAATCTGATAGGCAATGCGGCCAAATTCACGGAATCAGGCAGCGTTACTGTGGAAGCAGGCATTTTGTCGACGCCGATGAAAGATGGACGAATGCGTGTCTTTTTTTCCGTGACCGATACCGGGATCGGTATCCCGGAAGAGAAGATCGACCGTATTTTCGATCCGTTCACTCAGGTGGACGGGTCTTCGACTCGCAAATATCAGGGCACCGGTCTCGGGCTTGGTATTGTTCAACGCCTTGTGGGGCTTATGGACGGTTCCATCACCGTTTCAAGCGAGAGTGGGAAAGGGACGACAATCGGTTTCACCATAGCGGCTTCGCAGCCTTCGTTGGCAGCAGAGATGGCGGTGCGTGCTCCTGAAACCGATACCGTGGTACCGCTCAATATCCTTGTCGCCGAAGACGAACGCGTCAATCAGGCGGTCATAAAAAGGTTGCTCGGAAAGATCGGGCATACTGTCGTCTGCGTTGACAACGGGGCAAAGGCTCTGGATATGCTCGGGAAGGCGAAGTTCGATTGCGTGCTCATGGATATTCAGATGCCGGAACTTGACGGGATGGAAGCCACCCGTGCCATCCGCGAATCGCTCGGGCTTGATGTACCGGTCATCGCCCTGACCGCTCACGCCATGAAGGGAGACCGCAAGCGGTTCCTTGAGGCTGGAATGGATGGGTACATCGCCAAGCCCTTTGACATGATCGAGCTTGTTTCGGAATTGCACCGAGTGGTGGGCAGCCCCCGCGAGGTCTGAGTCCGGTAACTATTTCTAAATAATGGAGATGGGCAGGTCGTTATCTGCCAAAGCCCGTGCCGTGCCCACATGCGCTGCGAGATCGCCTGCGGCTTCAAGCATGCTCACGGCTTTATCGAGTTTTTCCGGCGGTACGGCCAGTATCAGGCCGCCTGACGTCTGCGCGTCGAACATGAGGTCCGAGCGGATGGGGTCGAGGCCCGCTGCGAGGTTCGTCTTGGACTTGTAGTGATTGCGGTTGCAGATGGAACCGGCGGGTAGCATGCCCATGCCTGCGAGGTCCAGCGCGCCGTCGATGAGCGGCACGGCGTTCATGCGTAGTTCGATATGCACCCGGCTTGCCTCGGCCAGTTCGATAAGGTGGCCGCCCAGCCCGAATCCCGTGATATCGGTTGCACCGGTCAGGCCGAGTGTTTCAATGACTTCCCCGCCCGCTTTGTTGAGTCGTCCGCAGATCTGGAAAAGTGTTTCTTCCATTTCTTCCGAACCGGGCATTTCGCCCTTGACCGCCGTGGCAAGCACGCCCGTGCCGATGGGTTTGGTGAGCAGCAGTTCGTCACCCGGTTTCACTCCACGGTTGGATGCGAAACAGTTGGGATTCACGGTCCCGGAAACAGCCAGTCCGTACTTGAGTTCATCGTCTTCCACACTGTGGCCGCCGGACGGCACGGCTCCGGCCTCTTCCACGGTGTCCTTGCCGCCGCGAAGCACTTCGGTCAGGACATATCCGGGCAGGGCTTTCATGGGAAAACAGACAATGTTCATCGTCGACCACGGGCGACCACCCATGGCGTAGACGTCGGACAGGGCGTTTGCTGCTGCGATGCGCCCGAATTTGTACGGGTCGTTGACGGTAGGAGTAAAGAAATCAACGGTTTGGACGAGAGCTGCCCCTGCGGGAAAAGACAATATGACAGAGTCCTCGTTGTCGCCCGGTCCTCCGGCCAACACGCGGTCATCATCTCGGACCTTCACGCCCGACAGCGCCTGCTCCAGGTCCCCCGGAGCGATCTTGGCGGCTCAACCAGCCGCTTTGACTGTGCTCACGAGTTTCAGCTTCGTCATGTGATCTCCTTATAGGGGGTGGTTTAGCAGAGTTGGGGGGGAAAGACAAAAGGCAAAAGGCAGGGAAATGAAAACAAAAGGCGGAAATCCAGTCGCTTTCGCTCCTTCCATGCCCTCCCGGCGGGGTTCTTTCTTGGCTGGGCCGCCCCAAGAAAGAACCAAAGAAGCTCGGCTTTCCTAACTTACCCGCCGGACTCTCACCGGCCTGAGAATCTGATCCAAACAAGCTGCTCCCGAATCAAGTCGCCGAAGCGGCTCCGTGATTCGAAAGAGCCGCAGCCGTTGTTTGGTCAGCTTCTAGGACCGGTGAGGTCTGATTGGCTCATTGGGATTATTGGATGAGATATTGGCGAGAAGGCAAGTGCGGCAATGAAAATCCATCTTTTTTTTAAAGACAGAGAAAGGCAAAAGCAGAAAGGCAGAAAGACAAAGGCATGAAAGGCAGAAATCCAGTCGCTCGCGCTCCCTCCATGTCCTACGCGGACGGCGGTTCTTTCTTGGATTTGAACCGCCCCAAGAAAGAACCAAAGAAACGCGGCTTTATCTTGATTTACCCGCCAAGTCCTCACCGCCAAGAATCTGATCTGATCGGGGCGGCTCCATACCATGAAAAGCGCAGTCACTGCCATTCCGCTCGGTACGGGACTATGTTGATTCATACATATCCCGTTACCAAAGCCGCCTTCCCCGGTCAGTCAGCTTCTAAGGCTTGTGAGGTTTAATTGGCTCATTTGGCGAATGGTAAGGCGAGAAGAGGGCAAGTGCGGTAATCAAATTTTGTCATTTGATTTCAGTGCTTGCCTTTCACTTTCTTCCACACAAAGACCGACACTAGCCCTTAGCTTCGGAGCTTAGAAGCTGACAAAACGGAAGCCGCGGCTCTTCGAATCCGGAGCCGTCCCCGGCGACTGGATTCGGGAGCGGCCCGTTTTGATCAGATTCTTGGTTCCGAAGATACAAGGCGGTAAAATCGAGCAAAAGTCGAGCTTTTTTGGTACTTTTTGGGGCGGCCCAGCCAAAAAGTACCGCCGTCCGCGCAGGACACGGAGGGAGCGTCAGCGACTGGATTTCTGCCTTTTGCTTTTTGGCCTTTCATTTCACGAAAAAGGGCCACCCGTCTTCGAGTGGCCCTTCCTTATTTTTCTGTTATCCCTTCAACAAGAAACCATTAATCCAACCCCATTCCCGGATGATGCGCGGCATCTTCCATCCCATCCACATGACAGACCGTGCAGGTCCCACCTGCACCGAGTGCCTGCGCCTCGCCCATATACTGCATGGGCAGTGCGTTGTCGCGCTCCGTGGCCGGATACACAGCATGGGGGCTACCGTGGCAGGCGGCGCAGTTGACCGCGTCCATTTCGTCGCGGCGCGCTGAGTACAGGCCTGCGGCGTCCTCGGTCCATGTGTTGAACGCGTTGTCCGAATCCGGGGCCTCGAAACCGATATGACAGGTCAGGCAGTCAGGCTCGTTTTCCCACGGCGTGCGCGGGTTGATGGCGTCCCGGTTGCCCATGGTGCGCGGCACGATGAGCGAGATCAGCCGGTCTGCGGACTGCTTGCCCTGTTCCTGCTCGGCCTTGAGCAGGGATATGGCGTGGTCTTCAATGGCCCCGTGGCAGTTGGTGCATTCGAGTCCGGCCTCGTTGTGTTGCCCGCGCAGGGTGTCCTTCGGGTGACACATGAGACAGGAGTTCTCGGCATTACGATCCGCCATGTACACGGCATGGACACCGTGGAGGGCGGCGGAGAGATTGAGACCGTCCGTGCCGGTGACGCCCTGCGCCGGATCGTCGTGGCATTCCACGCAAAGTACGATGCCGTTTTCGGCGCGGCTTGCAAGGTCGGTCCGGTTCATGCGGTCATGCACGGCGAGGATGTTGTCCGCCGTTGGCGTGCTGATGCCGGAACCTGCGGCTTCCCATGGCCCGCCGTGGCAGTTGCGGCAACCCATCTGGTCGCTCACGGGTAGGGTGGTTTTGGTCTCTGCCAGTGTGTCGCCGTCCATGTTTTTCGCGGTAACGGTCACCATGGGCAGCGGGTTGAATTCGCCGTTTTGGTACGGGGTGACGGCAAGCCAGCCTTCAAAGCGGTTGGAGTCGTCCTTGAGCTTGAGAACGCCGGTCATGTCCACGCCGTCGAAACCCGGCTCCACGGCGTAGGTGATTTCCACGTCTTCGGTGACGATTTCGGGCGCGTTGTCGCGCAGGATGAGTTGTGCCCGGATGGCGTTGCCCGGAGGCAGCAGGGTCCACTTGTCGGTTTGTGCGTAGAACCGCATGCCCTGATCGGCCCATGCCGTGAGGACGTATTCTGCGGAATCCGCGTCGAACGGAGCCGGTTCCACGGCCTCGGGATCGGGAATCGCGGCGGTTTCAACCGGTGCTTTGCCGTTGAGTCCCTGGGCAATGTAGGTGGCCAATGCCATGCGCTCTTCGGATGTGCCGACAAAGGGCGGCATGTAGGTGTTGAGCTTGCCCATGCCGGTCAGGAACGCGTCCATGCCGTTGGTGTCATACATGGCGGTGCGCTTGTGAATGTCATTCATGGGACCGCTTATGGAATGGCAGGAAGCGCATTCGAGCTGGAACAGGAATTCGCCCGCCTGCATGCGGTTGTCGTCCGTGATGCCTTCCTTGAGGGCCGGGGGTGCCCATTTCGCACTGGCGATGGCACCCTTCTGGTTGATGACCGGGACGTGCGACCTGATGATGGAGTTGGAATAAGTGTGGTTCCAGATGAGGTACGGCTTGCGTCCTGCCTCACGTATGAATTCAAAGGAACCGAACAGCCCCTGTCCCGCGATCAGCACGACGAGCGCGAGCTGGAAGCTCATGAGTTTCGGCATCCGGAATGCGAGAACCAGCCCGCCGATGAGTGTCAGCGCGCCGAAAATCCAGAACCACTGCATGAATTCGGCGACGCGCTGGGACTTGAGCATGATGAGGTCGTATTGTGCGGGAGGCAGGGCGGTCACGTACCACCAGCCGGTCGCCATGGTGGCGAGCACGCCTGCGATGGTCCATGCCGAACAGGACCGGACCACGGAAAGCCGGGTCTCGTCGTCCGGGATGCGTGTTGCCGTGACAAATCCGAACAGTCCGGCACAGGCCGCGGAGAAGAAGGTGCGGAAAACGAGCGACGGCCAGAAGGACGGATTGAAGAAACCGTCCCAGAAGTCCTTGGTCGTGATCCAGTCACCGGGCGTGAGCATGAAGCCGATGATGCCGTTGATGAGGAACAGGGAGAACCATCCGAAGATAAAGTAGAGCCAGCCCACTATTACGTGATCGCTGCGGTCCATGGTGTTCCACGTATAATAATAGATGATGAGCGCCACGATTTCGCCGAGGAAGCAGACCCATTCCGCGGCCCATCCGAACACGAACTGATGGATGAGCGTGATGGTCGCCTGTGGCGCGAGCAGTGCGATGGAGAACCAGATGGCCACACCCGAGACTGCGCCGAAAGCCATGGTCAGCAGCAGGAAGAAGCGGGTGTGTTTTTTGGCGTATTCAAGCAGGTGGATGTTGTTGGTGCGATATGCCGCCTGTTCGGTCAGCACGAGGAACAGGCCGCCGCCTACGGCGAAATGGGCCACGTAGACATGAACCGTCGCGATCAGTGCGATCCAGAAACCGCCGCCGAGGGTGGTGAGTTGCCAGATGGGATATTCCATGAGCTAGGCCCTCCCCTGACGGGACTTGAAGTAGAGCTTGAGCATGTAGCCGGTCAGTGCGAGTCCGACCACGAGAAAGCCGAGGAACAGGTACAGGGACGAATACTGGTGCGTGACCGGAGTGTCTTCGATGCGAAACCACGGAGCAAGAAAGAAGGTGCGTACCCAGTGCCGGGTGCAGCTCATGAAGAATACTGTGAGCACGGCCCATGTGGCAGCGCGTTTCGGCTGCTTCTGAAAACCTGCGGCAAGGAGCATGGCCGAGGCGAGGAGCGATGTCACCAGCGTCAGGGTGGCCGGGAGGTTGCCTCCCATGAACCCGAGCATGATGTCGCGGGGCAGGGCGATGAGGAACCACATTCCCACCGCGAGATTGACCAGTGTGGCGCGGGTGAGCCACGCCATGCCGGAATCGACATATTCATCGATCTTGCGCCATTGGCCGAGCAGGGCGACGAACAGGCCGCCGAGGGCGATGGAACCGAGCATGAAGTGCAGGAAGCGCGGGAAGAGCGTGGGGTCGCCCCAATTGAGGAACGCCGCACCGTTGTTTTCGAAGTATTGTGTCCATGCTGCGGGAAGCAGCATGAGCGTAGTGTTGTTGGTCAGCATGAAGCCGACATAGAGCAGACCTGCGAGTGAAAGCACGAACAGGGTGTTGCGCCTGCCCGGAGACATGGCGTCGTATTTGAATTTGTATGCGTAAAATCCGTAATAGGAGAAGAGCAGGGCCGCGATGACGCCGAGCCACCAGCCGCCCATGAGTACGGAACTGACGTAGTCGAAGTGCCCGTAGTTGACCTGAAGGAACAGGAGCGGAGCCACGCCCATGTTGATGGTCAGTGCGAGCAGCGGCGGGAGCTTTTGCCCAACGTCGTGCATGAGCCCGTCGTTTCCGCGTACGGTCCGGACAAGGCCTATGGCAGCCGAGCCGAGCAGCGCATTCATGAACAGGATGTGTGCAGTGAAGGTGAGGATGAGCAACACGTCGAACCATGCCCATGGAACAGGGATGGGTTCGGCCATCGGGATCAGGGATGCTGGAATCATGCGGCCTCCTTGGAGCTTTAACCTACCTTTAATATGTTTTTTTTGGTTCATGCACAAGTCCGGCCGCATATGCGTATGAAGCTGCACCTGGAAAAATTTTTTTTGTTTGTAACGAAATCGTAACACGTTTATTCTCCCTATTACCCGTTGAGGGGAATAATTTACTGCTTTACTGGGGGAATAATGAAAATCGGACAAAAAATGACGGTGCTGGGGTCTCTGCTGATCGGACTTACGACCGTCTGTATTCTCGGCATCCTCGTCTGGCAGAGCGGTGTCGTCGAAGAACGGCTGGCGGTATATTTTGAAAAACAGGCGCGGCACGAGGTTGAATTGGCTGTCGTGGATGCGGGTAATCTGCTGAAAACGCAGCATGCGACACTTTCCAAGCAGCTTGAAAACGACATGCATGTCCTGCTCGATCTGGTAAAGCGGGACGGCGGCATCCGCGTGATGGATGAGACGATAGACTGGAATGCAGTCAATCAGGTCTCCAAGGAAGGCAGCGTGGTTGCGCTGCCCAAGCTCAAGGTCGGATACGACTGGCTCGGTCAGAACGCCAATCCCAATGTGCCGACGCCGCTTGTCGATTCTCTCATGAATCTGACGGGTACCACCTGCACGGTTTTTCAGACCATGAATCCGCAGGGCGATTTGCTTCGCGTGGCGACCAATATCCTGAAGAACAACGGCAAGCGTGCCGTGGGAACGTATATCCCGAGCAGCAGCCCGGTGGCCAAGACCGTCAAGTCGGGCCAGACCTTTCGCGGAACCGCATATGTGGTCAATGCGTGGTATCTGACGCAGTATCGTCCCTTCAAGGACGATCAGGGCAATGTGCTCGGCTGTCTCTATGTCGGTTTGTTGCAGGAGGGCGTGGAGCAGCTTCGGGACGGCCTCAAGTCCGTCAAGCTCGGCTCCACCGGTTCTCTGACCGTGCTGGGCGGTTCCGGCAAATCTGCCGGAATCATCAAGATGCACAAGTCTGCGGACCGTGAGGGAGAAAACATTTTCGACGTGAAGGACGCTGAAGGCAACTCGGTCTACAGCGAAATTGTCAAGGCCGCCAAAGAGGCGGACGGCAAGCCGGTCACGCGTGTGGCGCTGCTCGACGAATCCGGTTCGGGGCGTCCGCAGGAAACCATCCTGACCGCTGTGTATTTCAAGCCGTGGGATTGGGTTATTCTTGGTACTGGGTATTTGGATGAATTCATGGCCGGAAAACACGCGGCAGACGAAGCGCTTGCCTCATCCCGCAATTGGACGGTCGGTATTGGTGTTGGCATGCTGGTCCTCGGTGTGATGCTGATCCTTCTTTTCGCCCGCCAGATCAGTGGGCATATCGGCAAGGTCGTGGATGTGCTCGCCTCCATCAATAAGGGTGAACTCGATGTCGAGCCTCTCAAGGTTCCGGCAGGCGGTCCCCGTGATGAACTGGACGTCCTCGGGCAGGCCCTCAACTCGACGGTTGAGACACTTCGTCACAACATCGAGGAGATTACCGAAAAGACCGAGGAAGCCCATGAAAAGGCCGAGGCCGCGGAAAAGGCCATGGCCGAAGCGGACGTGGCCCGCGCCGAGGCGGAGAGCGCCCGCCGTGAAGGCATTGTTCAGGCCGCCCGGCATATTCAGAGTGTTGTGGACCGGGTGTCTGCCGCTTCCAGCCAGATCGAGACCCAGTCGGAAATAATCGGCAAGGGCACGTCCGTCCAGCGTGACCGCGTGCAGGAAACTGCCACGGCCATGGAAGAGATGAACGCCACGGTTCTGGAAGTCGCCCGCAACGCGAGTGAAGCTTCTTCCATGGGTATGGAAGCCAAGGAGCTGGCCGTGGAAGGTGCCGGGATTGTCAGCAAGTCCGTGGAGGCCATGAACACCACGTTCGGTGCCGCGAAAGAATTGAAAGACGGCATGAACAAGCTCGAAGAGCAGGCCGACGACATCGGCAAGGTCATGGAAGTCATCACGGACATTGCCGACCAGACCAACCTGCTCGCCTTGAACGCGGCCATTGAGGCGGCGCGTGCGGGTGAAGCCGGCCGCGGATTCGCGGTCGTGGCTGACGAAGTCAGGAAGCTGGCGGAAAAGACCATGCAGGCGACGACCGAGGTCGGTAATTCGATTACCGCGGTTCAGGACGTTGCCCAGCAGAATATCACCAGCATGGACAAGGCACTTTCCGACCTCGGTGTGGCTGTTGAGATGTCCAGCAAGTCGGGAACGGTGCTCAAGGAAATCGTCGAAGGCGCGGAATTGTCTGCTGAACAGATTCAGGGAATCGCCACGGCGGCGGAACAGCAGTCCGCCACCTCTGAAGAGATCAACCGGGCCATCGAGGAGATCAACTCCGTGTCCACCGAGACCTCGCAGGGCGTCGCTGAATCCGCGGATGCCCTGCGCGAGATGGCTGCCCAGATGGCGGAACTGCAAAAGGTCATCGATAGCCTCATGCAGGACGCGGAAGCCTGATCGGCCACACACTGACGTTATAAATCAAGGCCCGTGTCACAGTGAATGTGGCGCGGGTCTTGTCATTTGTATTAAAGTGCGTAGAAACTGCCTATCAGCGACGGCAAAGCCAAGGAGGAAACCATGGGAACCATACTGCTTTTCGACGCGGGCAATACCAATACCAAGATTTGTCTGGCCGACGACACGGGGCTTGGCGAAAGTTATACCCTGCCCACCCGTCCGGCCAATACCAACGATGACTGGGGGCTGAAGATAGAGGCCATTCTCCAGCGTGAAGGCATTGTGCCCAGCGAAGTGGAAGCCTGCGTCATTTCATCCGTGGTACCGCCGCTCGATCCGCTCATCACGCGCATGGCCCGCCGTTTTCTCGATTGCGAGGCCGTGTTTGCGGGGCGCGATCTGAAAATCGACCTTGATAATGAGTATGCCCGTCCCGAACAGGTGGGCGCGGATATCCTTGTCGGCTGTCTGTCCGCCCGACTGACGTATGATGCGGAAAACATCATCGTCATTGATTTCGGTACGGCCACGACGCTTGCCTGTGTGCAGGGCACGGCCTTCAAGGGCGGCCTGATCTGTCCCGGCGTCCTGTCATCCGTCTCGGCTCTGGCTGGGGGTACTGCAAAACTCCCCAAGGTCGACTTGACGATAGAATCCGAGACCCTCTCGTGGGGAAAAAGCACGGAAGAGTGCCTCAATCAGGGGCTTGTCTTCGGTTTCGCGTCCATGATAGACGGCCTTGTCAACAAACTGGCGGCCCAGATGGACGACCCGTTCGTCGTGGCCACCGGCGGCCTTGCCCGAACCATCGGCCAGGTGTCGGACTCGGTAAACGAACTCCGCCCCGACCTCGTCATGGAAGGGCTGTGGATGGCGTATTACAACGATTGATAATAGAAAAACATCCCCCGGAGTAAGCTCCGGAGGATGTTTTTTTGATCAAGGACCTGAGGTTGTTTCCAATCAGACTGTATCCAGTGCCAACTCAAGCCCCGGCACATCACGCGAGTCCTCAGACGATAGGGCCTGCGGCGCAGGCTGCACCACTCTGACTTGATTCTGCGAATCTTCCTTCCATCTTCCGTTACCATTCCCGTTACCGTCTACGTTGAAAAACGCTATGGTCTGCTCAAGTTGGCAGCTTTGGCCGGTCAACTCCTCACTGGTCGAAGCCATTTGCTCCGCAGCCGCCGCATTTTGTTGAACCACCGTATCCAATTGCGTGACAGCTCGGCCGATTTGCTCTGCCCCGGTGTTCTGCTCGTTGCTGGCAGCCGAGATTTCACGCACCAGATCAGCCGTTTTCTTGATGTTGGGAACCAACTCTTCAAGCAATTGTCCGGCTTTCTCCGCCACGCTGACGGTTGAGTCGGAGAGTTCACTGATTTCGCCCGCAGCGACGCCGGAACGTTCAGCCAGCTTGCGAACTTCAGCGGCAACCACTGCGAAGCCCTTGCCATGGTTGCCGGCACGGGCAGCCTCGATCGCCGCATTCAACGCCAGCAGATTGGTCTGTCTGGCGATCTCTTCAATGATGGATATTTTCTCCGCAATATGCTTCATGGCTGACACGGTTTCGCTGACCGCCGTTCCGCTTTCATCGGCTTCGGAAGCGGATTTGCTTGCGATCTCTTCTGTCGCCACGGCGTTCTGTGTATTCTGCTGGATATTGGAACTCATCTGCTGGATGGAGGCGGATACCTCCTGGATAGAGGCGGCCTGCTCCGTGGTCCCCTGAGACAGTGCCTGTGCCGAACTCGACAGTTGCTCGCTGCCGGAAGCGACATTGGTTGAGCCGTCGCGTACGCAGCCCACAACAGAAATCAACTGTCCTGCCATGGTTCGCATATGGCCATACACCCCGGCTGCATTCTGGTCGAAATCAAGGGTCAGGTTACCTTCGGAAATTGTCTTGGCTATATCCGCGAGGTCTGCGGGGTCCTTGCCAAGCTGCTTCATGATGGAGCGAATGATGAACAGGGTGGTCAGCACGGCTACCAGCAATGCTATGGTCGACAGGGAAACAAGGCTCGTCATCGCCTGGGCGTTGACCGCTTGCAGAGCTGGTCCCAACTGGTCCTGATCCGCCATCACCGAAAGCTTCACCTCTTCGACGTCCTTGGCAATGGCCGGTCCGATCACGTCGAGCTTGCCGGTGATGATTTCGTTGCGTGAGAATATGATGCCGGTCAGTTTGTCGAATGCTTCGGTATACGTCTTGGCCAGCCCGACGGACTCTTGCAGTAGTTTCCGGCGTTCAGGATTCTGGAGTGAGGCGTCGAGAATCTTCATTTCCTCCACGAGCGCTTCGGTTTCCTTGTGCACACGATCAATGGAGGCCTGAGAGTTGTCATCGAGAAACTTGATGACGTACAAGCGGGCCAGCAACAGATTACGCAATGCCAGACCGCTCCGGAAAGCCGCCTCCATGTCATTGTCGCGTTGCGCCGAGGTCAGTATGCTCGTGAGATTTTTTTCCATTTGCGGTCCCTGAACATTGAGAACGTTGTTCACGAGGATGTCACGCTCGGTCCGCAGCTGTTTGATCTGATTGAAATATTTTCCGTAGTCCGAGACCTTTTCTCCCGCACTGTCCACCAAACGGGCGCGTTCGGGTTTCTGGATTTCATCCTGTGCGGTTTTCATGAATCCGCGCATTTTCCCGAAATACTCGTCATACTGTTGAATGTCCTTGTCGCTGCCTGTGATGATGAAGTCCTTCACGTTCATCCGAACCATGAGCATGTTGGCCTGTAACCGTCCGCTCAGGTTGGTGTCGCGGGCCATTCCGCGATAACTCGTGAACCCTTCGCTTGAGCTGTTCAATGCCCAAAATGAAACGCCCGCCAATACCAGCAGAAGCGCCAATAGGCCGCCAAACCCCAGCGACAGCTTGGTTGAGAGCTTCATATCCCCTCTCCTTGATTTTTTGTCATGGGACAAACAGGTCCTATCACCATACCTCACGATATAAGTACCAAGAGTTTATTGAAGCGCAAGCGAATCAGCTTGATTATAACGCGGTTAACAGATTATTATAACTGGACAATATGATAACCGTTACTAGAAATAAGATATTCCGCAGTAATCACGGACGAATGCAGAGGTGTTCAGGTGGTCGGATAAGGGTTTTGGCGCGCATGCCAAGTTTTTCGTGATGTATTGAAGCACAAAAATAACTGCCATTGGCCGGGATACCGTATATGGAATTGAGCATTGCGTGAATTTCGTCTAGACTTCGCGCATTCTACAGGCATCTATTCGTATTCAGTAATATTTGTAAGGAGTCGAACATGAGTACCATCACAGGCGTTTGGGCACGCGAAATCCTTGATTCCCGCGGTAACCCTACTGTTGAAGTCGAAGTTATCACCGAATCCGGCATCATGGGACGGGCTGCTGTTCCGTCCGGTGCTTCTACCGGCTCTCGTGAAGCGCTGGAACTGCGCGACAAGGAAGAACGTTACGGTGGCAAGGGCGTATTGCAGGCCGTGGAAAACGTACGCGGCGAAATCGCCGGGGCCATTATCGGCATGGACTGCGTCCGTCAGGTCACCCTCGACAACGCACTCATCGACCTTGACGGCACCGAAAACAAGGACCGTCTCGGAGCCAACGCCCTGCTCGGCGTATCCATGGCTGCCGCCCGCGCTGCCGCGGGCTTTCTCGGCCTGCCCCTGTACCAGCATCTCGGCGGCGTCAATGCCAAGCTGCTGCCCGTTCCGCTCATGAACATCATCAATGGCGGCGAACACGCTCCCAACAATCTGGACATTCAGGAATTCATGATCATGCCCGTGGGCGCGGAGACCTTTGCCGAGGCCCTGCGTATGGGGGCCGAGACCTTTCACAAGCTGAAAGGTATTCTTGCCAAGGACGGTCACGTCACTTCCGTTGGCGACGAAGGCGGCTTTGCTCCGAACCTGAAGTCCCATGCCGAGGCATTCCAGTACATCACCCGTGCTGTCGAGGAAGCCGGATATGAACCGGGCAGGGAAATCTGCTTTGCCATCGACGCCGCGGCCAGCGAATTCTACAAGGACGGCAAGTATGTCCTCGCCGGTGAAGGCAAGGAACTTTCCTCTGCCGAACTCGTGGACTTCTACGACGATCTCGCTTCGCGCTTCCCCCTCGTGTCCATCGAGGACGGTCTTGCCGAAGCGGACTGGGACGGCTTCGCTCTCCAGACCGAGAAGATGGGCGACCGCATCCAGCTCGTGGGCGACGACCTGTTCGTCACCAATCCCGATATCCTCGCCGAGGGCATCGACAAGGGCGTGTGCAACTCCATTCTCATCAAGCTCAACCAGATCGGCACGGTCTCCGAGACCCTCGATACCATCGAGCTGGCCAAGACCGCGGGTTACACCAACGTTGTTTCCCACCGCTCCGGTGAAACCGGCGACCATTTCATCGCCGACCTCGCTGTTGCAGTGAACGCGGGCCAGATCAAGACCGGCTCCCTGTGCCGCTCCGATCGCCTCGAAAAATACAACCAGCTCCTGCGTATCGAAGAAGAACTCGACGATGATGGCGTCTACTACGGCCCCATCCTCGGCGGCAGTTTTTTCGAGGAGTAAGCATAGAGGCCTTTGGCCGTTGCTGAGTTCTTGAGGATTAAACGAAAGGGCGAATATGCGGGTTGCATGTTCGCCCTTTTTTTTCTACGTAGCAGCACAACGAGCGGGAAACCGCTTTGATTCCGGTTGGTATTTCTTTCATCAAGACAAGAGGCGTCGAGCGATTTTTTTATAGATCGCAATTAGTTAACTTTTTCTGAACGTGAAGCGCCGTAAACGAATTTTTGAGATCGCAGCATCTCGTGGCGGCGTTTTCGTCTGAATGTTCAGGAAATTTTCAAGCTTTTTCTTTAAAGAGGGGGCTTGAACCGCCAGCGGCAGGTTTCGCGCAGCGACTGCCGGAGGCGAACGGAGGCATTCGTATATGATTCTTCTCGATGGCAAGGAAACGGCCGCGACCATTCGCGGCGAGATCAAGGAAGAGGTTGTCGGACTGGAGGCCAAGTACGGCCGCAAACCCGGTCTGGCTGTCGTGCTGGTGGGTGAGGACCCGGCCAGTCAGGTATATGTTCGCAACAAGGAGCGCGCATGCGAGGACTGCGGTATCGCATCCATTCCGCATCGTCTGGAAAACGCCACGCAGCATGAGCTTGAGGGGCTGATTCAGGAGCTGAACCGAGACGTGAACGTGGACGGCATTCTGGTGCAGCTTCCGCTTCCCGAAGGACTGGACAGCCAGAAGATTCTGGACCTGATCGACCCGGACAAGGACGTGGACGGTTTCCATCCCGTAAACGTGGGCAAGATGAGCCTCGGACTGCCGGGATTCAAGCCGTGTACTCCGGCTGGCGTCATCAACCTGCTCAAGCGGTACGACCTTGACCCTGCCTGCAAGAAGGCAGTGGTCATCGGACGTTCGAATATCGTGGGCAAGCCGCTTGCCATGATGCTGTCCCAGTCCGGCCCGTGCGCCAACGCCACGGTCACGCTGTGCCATTCCCGCACGCAGGACCTCAAGGCCGAGTGTCTGGAAGCGGATTTCGTGTTCGCTGCCATCGGTGTGCCGAACTTCGTAACCGCTGACATGGTCAAGGAAGGTGCCGTTGTTGTGGACGTGGGTATCAACCGAACGGACGAAGGGCTGGCTGGCGATTGTGATTTCGAGGCGCTCAAGGACAAGGTCCATGCCATTACCCCGGTTCCGGGCGGCGTCGGTCCCATGACCATCGCGCAGTTGATGGTGAACACGCTTGAGGCTTTCAAATTGCATGTCGGTGCCTGATAGAGGCTGACATACTACCGAACGATAAAGGCGGTGCTCCGAACGGGGTGCCGCCTTTATCGTTTTGAAATGCTGAAATTTGAGAATAAGCATGGTTTTTAAAATTATAATGGATGCTTTTATATTAAACAGTTAGCTTGTCTTTCATACTCGCACAGTTCATAACGTTTTTTCAGGGAGAGAATAATGACGTTCAAGGATTTGTCGCTCAAGTACAAGATAGGTGGAAGCATCTGTCTCGCTGTAACGATCATTCTGGTCGTGTACACGTTTGTCATCGTATCCAAGACACGGGAAATCTCGGTATACGATGCAAAGCAGATCGCCATTGAAATGGCCAACCGTTATGGCAACGAAGTCAAAGGCAGCATGGAAAAGGCACTTGATGCCAGCTTGTCCACCGGTGCCGCTTTCGAAGCCATGATCAAGAACCGGGAAATCATCGACCGCAAGATCGTTGATGAGATCCAGCAGGCGGTCGTGCTTTCCGATGAAACATTTTATGGCATCCAGTCCTGTTTCGAACCCAACGCCCTTGACGGCAGGGACGCGGAGTTCCATGCCACTGGCGATCCCATGTGGGAGCACATGGGCGGTGCCTATGGTAACTACTGGTGGCGCGGAACAGGCGGTATGGAAGTCGTGAACCTCACCAAATACGATTATCCGAATACCCGTGAGTGGTACAAGGCTCCTCGCGACAAGAATGGCCCGAATCTGACCGAGCCGTATTACACCGAGGTTGCCAAGACCAACATGGCGACAATCGCTGTGCCTGTCAGGGAAAACGGCAAGTTCATCGGTATCGTTGGTATCGACTTCACGCTTGATGCATTCCAGGACATGGTCAAGGATATCAAGCCGATGGGAACCGGGCGTGCCTTTATTGTCTCGAACAAGGGCGTGCTCGTCGCTCATCCCGATTCAAATCTCATGAACAAGCCGGTTGCCGACGTGCTGTCTCCTGAGCTTTCCGGCGATATCACGAATGCCATTGAGAGAGGCGAGTCCTTTGTCGGGTTCATGGAGTCTCCCCGGACTGGTCTGACTGACCTTATCGTGTTTGAGCCGATCAAGATCCGCGGCACGGATACGCCGTGGTCCATCGGCATAGCCATTCCCTCGGCAACCATCTATGAGGTTGCTGATGAGTTCCTGTATCTCAGTGTCCTGCTGACCGTTCTCGCATTGGCGATTGTCATCGCGGTTGTTGTCCTCGTTGCCAGAGCCATCACCGGGCCGATGGTCAAGAGTGTGGAATTTGCCAAGGAGATCGCATCCGGCAATCTTTCGGCACAACTTGATATTCATCAGAAGGATGAGGTCGGCGTCATGGCCTCGACCCTTGCGGAAATGGGAGCCAAGCTCAGGCAGGTTGTCGGTGATGTCCGCAACGTCACTGACAGCGTGGCCTCCGGAGCGACCCAGATCGCCTCGACTTCCCAGACGCTTTCACAGGGAAGCACTGAACAGGCCGCATCCATTGAGGAAGTGTCCTCAAGCATGGAAGAGATGGCCTCGAATATCAGCCAGAATGCGGAAAACGCGACTCAGACGCAGAGTCTGGCAAGCGGCGCCGCAGGTCAGGCCGAGGACGGTGGTTCCGCCGTTTCCGAAGCCGTGGCAGCCATGCGGGAGATCGCCGACAAGATCGGTATTATCGAGGAGATAGCCCGTCAGACCAACCTGCTCGCGCTCAATGCCGCCATTGAGGCCGCTCGTGCCGGTGAACACGGCAAGGGATTTGCGGTTGTCGCCGCGGAAGTCCGCAAGTTGGCGGAACGTTCCGGTGTGGCCGCAGGCGAGATCAGCCAGTTGGCAGCCAGCAGCGTGGATGTGGCCGACCGCGCGGGCGAACTGCTCGGCAAGCTCGTTCCGGACATTCAGCGTACTGCCGATCTGGTGGAAGAAATCTCGTCTGCCAGTAACGAACAGAACGCCGGTGCCTCACAGATCAACAGCGCCATTCAGCAGCTCGACAGCGTCGTGCAGCAGAACGCTTCAGTCTCCGAGGAGATGTCGTCAACATCCGAAGAACTCTCCGGTCAGGCCGTGCAGCTTCAGGAGACTGTTTCCTTCTTCAATCTCGGCGACAGCGGTGGCGGTGGATACCGCCAGACTGTGACTCAGGTCAGGAAGCCGGTGCAGGCATTGAATGCGGCTGCTCCTCAGACTGCGCCCAAGCCTGCTGCGGGTTCCGGTGTGGCCCTGAACATGGACGAAGACGGCGACTTCGAACGCTTCTAGAAAACAGGGGCGGTCCGATCTGGTCCGCTTCCTTTACAGTGCATAGCTGGAAGGGCGACTCCCAATGGGGGTTGCCCTTCTTTTTTTGTTTTCCCCGGGAAAAACGGCTGACACCGTTTGCCATTCACGCATGATTTCGTGTAGCGTTGGCCGGTCTGACAGAACTGAATGATTCCGCCGGGTCAGGTGGAGACGGGAGAATTACCATGAGCAAAGTTTTCGTGGCCGGAGCAACCGGCAATATTGGCACCGCGCTGTTGGAACAGCTGCGTGATACAGACGCCGAAGTCGTGGCGGGTGTGCATGATCCCGACAAGATGAAGCCGTTTGCGGATTCCGGCGTCGAGGCTCGGCTTTTCGATTACAAGGACCCGGATTCCATCAGCCGCGCCATGCAGGGGTGTGACCGGATGTTCTTTGCCCTACCTTTCACGGAAAAGATGGGCCACTACGGCCATCTTGTGGTGGAAGCGGCCAAGGCGTCGGGGATCGAATACATCGTCCGGTCTTCGGGATATGCTGCCTCGTCCGATGCCCACTGGCGTCTCGGACGCGAGCACGGCATGGTGGATCAGTTTGTCGAGGATTCCGGTATTCCGTTTACCGTGCTCCGGCCCAATACGTTCATGCAGTATTTTTCCTCCTCTCTGGCGGAAATGGTCAAGACCGGCGTGATAGCTCTTCCCGAAGAGGACGCGTGCGTCAGCTATATCGATGTCCGCGACATCGCTGCCTGTGCCGCAAGGCTGCTGCTCGACAATGAGGGGCATGTGGAGAATTTCTACGCCCTGACCGGCCCGGAAGGGCTGGGACTGGCTGAGGTGGCCGATACCATTACCGAAGCCGCCGGACGCGAGGTGAAGTACCTGCCTGTCCCGGAGGAGGAGTTCGTGGCCACCTTGCAGGATATGGGTATGGAACAGTGGAATATCAACATGCTTGTCAGCCTGTCCCGCGTGGTCAAGCTGGGCATGGCGGGCAACGTGACGCATGCCGTTTCGTATCTGACCGATACTCCGGCCCGTACCTTTGCCGATTTTGCGAAGGAGTACTCGGCTGTCTGGAAATAGAGGTGAGGCATGATGCAATCCGAAGGACGGGACAGGCTGCTGCGCGTCATCAAGGAGATCGCGGCAGGTAATTATTCCAACGAGATCATTGAGCTTACCGGCCCCGGCTATGACCCCGAAGTTCGGGAGCTTGCCGAGGCCGTGGGCATGATGATGGTCAAGATCGAGGCCAGGGAATTCCATCTGGAACAGCTCAACGAGCAGATCAGGAATGACACCCTGAACACCGTGACGGCGGTTGCCCATGCCCTTGGGGCGCGGGATACCTATACCGAAGGCCATGGCGAACGTGTCAGCATATATGCCGAGCGGCTGGCCCAAAGGATCGGGCTTGACGAGCATGAGGTGGAACGCATCCGTATTGCCGGAATGCTGCATGACATTGGAAAGATCGGGTTCAGTGATCTCATTTTTTCCAACGAAGACACCGACATCAGCAAGGACATGCTGCTCGAGATTCGCAGCCATCCGCAGTGGGGGTATGACATTCTCAGGAACCTCACGTTTCTCGGACCGGCGCTGGAATATGTCTATGCCCATCATGAACGGCTGGACGGCAACGGGTATCCGCGAGGATTGTGCGAGGACCAGATTCCGCTGGGCGCGCGCATCCTTGCCGTAGCCGACTGTTTCGACGCCATGACCACGGACCGCTCATATCAGAAAGGCAAGACGCCGCAGGAGGCCTTTGCCATTCTCGGAAAGATTGCCGGGAGTGCGCTGGACCCGGATATTGTGGATGCCTTCTTTGACGAGATCGAAGACAACGGCATGGCAGAATAGCCGAACGGCAAGATCGTTCAAGACGCATGACGGGCATGTCCGCTAGCCTTCCTTGAAATCAACGGAGGCTTTCTCATGAAAAATATCTTTACGGCTTTGAACACGGGTGTTGTGGCCAAGCATGATGCCGACATCCCGGCTTGTGACAGGGAATGGAATTCCCATCCGGTTTTTGAAGGTGTGGCGCTCAAGCATCTGGTGGTCGGTGCGGATACCGATGGCCGGTTCAGCGCCCACCTCGTCCGGCTTGAACCCGGTGCCGGGATCGGCGATCACGTACATGAATCGAACTGGGAGCTGCATGAAATCGCTTCCGGTTCCGGGCACTGCGTTCTTGACGGCAAGCGGATAGCCTATGAAGCGGGTGTCGCCGCTGTCATGCCGGAAGGCATGAACCATAGCGTGCAGGCAGGGGATGACGGATTGAACATTCTTGCAAAGTTTGTCCCTGCGCTTCTCTAGTGGATGGCATGAGCAACAATCAGACATTGTTCTTTTCCCGCATGGCGGGCCTCGAAGGGGTGACGCTCGTACGCTGTACGGGCAGCCCTCCTGTCGCGGCGCGCCATGCCCATCAGTCGCTCTGTATCGGAGTGGTCCTGTCCGGCGAACGGATTCTGTCCGTGGATGGCGGGGAGATCGTGGCCCGATCCGGTGATGTCATTGTCTTTCTTCCGGGGCAGGCCCATGTCTGCACTGATTCCGGGGAATGCACCTATCTGATGTTCAGCATCCCGACGGCGTGGTTGGACGAAATCGGTCTTGCCGCGGAGAGCATGGTTGCCCGGTACGCCTGTCTGAGCAATCCGGACTTGTACGGGAAAATCGTGAATCTGGCAGAATTGGCAGACCTGAAATCTCCGGCCGTGGAGATGGAAGGAAGCCTCGTTGAGATTCTGGAGATGTTGGTTGCTCTTGACGGATTTGGAATATGCACGAATCGGGAGCAGGCGCTTTCCAGTCAGATCAGGACTGTGCGCCGGTATATCGAGAACCACGCCGACGAGGAAATTCGTTTGAAAACATTGGCCTGTCTGGCGGATATCAGCCCCTGGCGGCTGAACCGGCTTTTCTCCTCGCAGGTGGGCATGCCGCCGCATGAGTTCCAGAACATGGTGCGTGTCAACCGGGTCAAGGCCATGGTTTCAGATGGTGCCGAGCTGGCCGAAGCAGCTGTCGCCGCGGGGTATTCGGATCAAAGCCACATGACCCGTTGTTTCAGGAAGGTAGTCGGTATGACGCCGGGAAAATATGCCGAAGGCATGCGGTCCTCGGAATCGCGAAAAATGTAAAATCCGGTAAGCGGATTCACGGGCGTTCCGTCTATTCCTTTTTAGGTATTTCTCTTTTTGTCGGGGTCTGTTATGGATTGCGGGACTGGTGTTTTCAATCAGTCGTGAAACCATTCGAGTCCCATGCAAAGACGCTTCGCCTATATTCTTCCTCTGGTTGTCGGACTGGCCTTGGCTGCAACGATTGCAGCCGGATTGTATGCCGATCAGGAACGGTATCATCAGAAATCACGGCTTGGGGTTTTTTATAAACTGTCCACCATGCAGGGCGGTTTCGAGAATTCTCTCAACAACCGTCTGCATCTGGCAACCGCGCTCAAAACGTATGTCATGCTTGACCCGGAGATCGACCGGGCGACGTTTGCGTCTCTTGCCCGGGGGCTGGTCAGCGGCATGACCGGAATCCGGTTTATCGAACTGGCAAGGAACAACATCATCAGCCATGTGTATCCGGACCGGGACGGGACCCGTCTGCCGGGGCGCGGGCTGGCTGTGGATTTTCCTTCCAATATCGGCGAATTGGCCGCTCGGGCCATGGCGACAAGGCGTCGCCAGATTGCGGCTCCATCCCCTGCCTTTGAAGGCGGTGAGACCATTGTCTCGGTCACTCCGATTTACACGCAGGCCGATTCTTCGGGCGACAGGGGGTACTGGGGGCTTGTGATCATGCTGATCGATGCCCGGACATTGTACCGTGAGGCCGGGTTCGTGAACGGTTCTCCCGGGCTGGATGTCGCTTTGCGGATTCCCTCCTCCGATGTCCTTGGCGGGCAGACGCTTTACGGCAAGTCCAAGGTGTTTGAGCAGGACCCTGTCATAATGAATGTTCCGATCCCGGACGGCTACTGGCAGCTTGCCGCCGTTCCTGCCGGTGGGTGGCAGGCTTCGCCCACCCGTCCCTATATCGTTTTCGGCGGCTCCATCGCCACGCTGGCTGTTACCGGACTGCTTGCCGCTGCCATTTTCCTGCTTTTGGGGCGTCTCAGGGAGCGTGAAAAATATCAATATCTTGTCCAGAATGCCAAGAGTATCATTTTGCGTATCGACATGGCCGGAAATATCACCTTCTGCAATGAACATGCTGAAGAATTCTATGGCTACGAACCGGGTGAGCTTATCGGCAAGCCGCTTATCGGCACCTTGATTCCCGAGAAGAATCTCGAAGGCGAGTCCATGAAGCGGTATATTCACCGGCTGCTGAAAAATCCTTCGGCACATCCGTTCAACGAGACCATGAACGTCTGCAAGAACGGTGAAGTGGTCTGGGTGGCATGGGCCCATGAATCCGTGAACGCCAAGGACGGCAGCATGGTTGAACTGCTGAGCGTGGGCACGGACATCACTGATCGCAAGCTGATGGAGGAGGCCTTGCGGCAGAGCGAACGCCAATATCGTCTACTTGCCGAGAACGTGACCGACGTCATCTGGGGACTGGATGCGGATTTGCGGTATACGTTTGTCAGCCCTTCGGATGAGACGCTGCGCGGATTCAAGCGGTATGACGTGCTTGGCCGTCCCATTGAGGATTTTCTCACGCCTGCGTCCTGTCGGCGGCTGACGAGCGAGGTCGAAGCCATGAAGGGACGGGTTGCCGACAGTCGAAGGCCGGTGTCCATGACGCTGGATCTTGAATTCGTGAGTGCGGACGGGGCGTCCGTCTGGCTGGAGAACCGGGTCGGCCTGCTGCTCAACGATGACGGCGAAATTATTGGCGTCCAAGGAGTCGGGCGTGACATCACCGACCGGAAACTGGCCGAGGCCCTTCGTGAGGACGTGGAGCGAATGGCGCAGCACGATCTGAAAACACCCCTTGGTGCCGTGGTGGGGCTGCCCGGTGAGATTCGGCGGCTGGGCAAGCTCAGTCAGGCTCAGGAAAACATGCTCCTCACCATCGAAGATGCCGGTGAAGCCATGCTTCAGCTCATCAACCGTTCGCTTGATCTCTATAAAATGGAACGCGGCACGTACGTCCTTCGCAAGAAAAGTGTGGATGTCCTCGGGCTTCTTGAGTCCATCAAGGCGGAACTGCTTCCGATCATTCGGGAAAAGGGAATCAGCGTGGGCATTGAAGCGCGGGGCGTTGACCGTCGCTTCGTGTTCTGGGTCACCGTTGAAGAAGACCTTTTTCGTTCAATGCTTTCCAATCTGATATTGAATGCGCTTCAGGCCTCGCCCGAGGGCGGTTCGATATCGATTACTCTCGACGGTACGGACGAAAATGCCATTTCCATCTGCAACAAAGGCGAAGTGCCGTCGGAAATCAGGGAAATGTTTTTCGACAAGTATGTCAGTTCGAAATCTTCCGCCGGTTCCGGTCTCGGCACCTATTCGGCCCGGTTGATTGCCCGAACTCACGGCGGAGACGTCGTGGTGGACACGGATACGCCGGGGGAAACCTGCGTGAGCGTCATCCTGCCGCCGGAAACGGATGCCTAAGCCGGAAAATCGGTATTATTGGGGGGCGCTGAAGGTGCCTACAGATTGAAGAAGGCGCGGGCGTTGTCTCCCGCCATCTGCCAGATGTCCGCTGCGGAGCGTCCTTTTATTTCGGCGATGCGACGGGCGGTGAAGGCCACGAGGGCCGGGTGATTGCGTTTGCCGCGCCACGGCTCCGGCGCAAGATAGGGGCAGTCGGTCTCGATCATGAACCTATCAAGAGGCACACGGGCGACTGCGGCCTGAAGGTCATCTGTCTTGCGGAACGTGACCGGGCCGGGAAACGAGATGTGCCAGCCGTTGTCGATGATTTCCTGCGCCAGTTCCATGCCTGCTCCGAAACAATGCCAGAGAAGGGGATAATCCCTGAATCCCTGTTCCACGAGGGTGGCGACGGCGTCGTCGTTGGCGTCGCGTGAGTGGATGATGATCGGAAGGGAGAGTTCGCGGGCAAGCTCAAGCTGTCTGATGAACGCGTTTTTCTGGACATCGTGCGGCACGCGGTCCCAGTAGTAGTCCAGACCGATTTCACCTACTCCCTTGAGGCGCGGTTCGGCCTTGAAATGGGCCCGCATGCGGTCAAGCGCGTCGTCGGTCAGGGTGTCCGCATTGTTGGGATGCACGCCGAGCAGGAAGGATATCTCCGGGTGGCTGTCGAACATGCCCCGGTTCTTTTCAAAGGCGTCAGGCCCGAGAAAGACGTTGATGATGTGACTGATGCCGGAGGCCTTGGCCCGGGCAATGATTTCTTCCCGGTCGTCGTCAAAGTCGTCAAGGTCGAGATGGGCGTGGGAATCGACTCCAGCCAGAGGCAGTTCAAGCGATTCCGGCTCCGGGCGCGGTTTCTTTTTTCCCATGTTCAGCGGCTCACAATGCGTCCCACACGGCAAGGACCGATTTCCTCTGCTCTTCCGTGGAATATGCGTCTGCCGTGTCTTGCCCGGACTGGAGGATGGCGTCAAGAGCCATGTCTCCTTCCGTGAGCAGGGTGACGGCTTCTTCCAGACAGAGTGCGGCGTCGAGAACATCTCCGTCCGCGCACCAGAACCCGTTGCCTCCCCATGATACGGGGCGAAGCGGCCACCACGGGGTGAAGCGCGGGATGTCCTGTGCCTGACGCATGTAGTCCCAGCCGCCGAGTCCGGTGAATCCTACGGGCAGGCAGCCGCAGGCCATGGCTTCGAGCGGCGGCAGCGGGCAGCCTTCGGGGAAGCCGGTCATCAGGAAGATATGCGAGGAGCGCAGGGCCTTTGCCACGCCGAAGGCGTCCAGCCCGTCAATGGGACGCCATCGGATGACATCCGTCCCGACTCTGTGTTCGAAAATCGATTTGATCTGTGCTGCCGCAGCCTTGTTCTTGCGCGGCATGTAGGCCACGGTGATGGTGCCGGATTTTTTGTTCTCCGGCGCATGAAATATGGAGCGGTCGATGCCGGGGCGGATGACGGGCGCATCAAGGTGCGTGGCCTCCTTGATGAAGTGGGCCACCGGGTCGGACACGGCGAGAAATTCCACAGGGAGCTGGTTCCAGTTCACGCCCTCCGGGAGAGCGGAAAAAAGGTAGGCCCAGTTCTGCACATAGCTGAAGCAGCAGGCCTTGGCTTCCAGCCCCGGCGAAAGCGCGTTGGGCCAGCCTTCGGGAACGAGCCAGATGTCGCCGCTTGATATCGAAATGGCATTCCAGTCCACCACGGGAGCAGAGTCGGCAAGTCCCTCGGGACGCCAGCCGGATTTGTCACGCATGACGAGACAGGCTTCGTGTCCGCCTTGATGCAGGATGTCGGCCATTTGCCTCAGGACTGTGACGCCGCCTGTGGGCTTCTGGACTGGCGGCAGGAAAATGCATGTTTTCATACCCAAGTAGAAACCACACTCACAGGTATTTTGCAAGGGGGGGATATAATTATAACGCTTGGTTGGAGGTGGGAATTACTCGCCTTTTCCGAGTGCCGCATGGTCAGCGAACCAGAGGGTCTTCCGTGCCGAGACGCGTGCGGCTGGATATCGTTCAACGGCTGTCGGGTCACTTCTGATTTCCGACACGATTCGGCGTTTGCTGTCCCCGATGACCATGAACAGGACCGTGCGTGCGTTGTTCAGAATCGGCAGCGAGAAGGTCACGCGGTCCATTTGCGGGTTGGCTGGCGGATTGATGACCGCCGCTGTCATGGTGGTTGCCGACAATGCTTCGGTTCCCGGAAAAAGGGATGCCGTATGCCCGTCGGTTCCGAGTCCAAGCAGCACGAAATCGAAACGCGGCATGCCTTGGTCGCCGAAGGTCTCGGTCAGGTCGCGCTCCAGTTCTTCGGCTGCCCTCTGTGCACCCAGTTCTCCCTTGATGCGTAGGATGTTTTTTTCGGGAATGGTGATTCGTGAAAGCAGCGTGTCATTGGCAAGGCGGTAGTTGCTGTGTTCGCTGTCAGGTGGAACGGCCCGCTCGTCGCTCCAGAATATCAGGGTCCGGTCCCATGGGATATCGCGGGAACATGCCGGTTGCGCCAGCTCTTCAAAGAGGTGTTTCGGTGTGGAACCGCCGGAAAGGGCTACCGTGAAAAGGCCTCGTTCTTCGACAGCCTTGCGGGCGGTCTTGATGAACAGTTCTGCTGTGGCCTGACTCAGGGCTTGCGCGTTTGAAAAGGCGTGAAAATCCCTCATGACTCCCTCCCGGTGCCTGTTTGTCCGTGGAGATTCGCACCGGACGGAGAGATGGTCAAGGGTGTCCAGCTCTCCTGATTGAGGCGGCTGCCGAACGGCCTGCCGTTTTCTATTTTTCGTCGCAGAAGTAAAGTCCGGCCCATCCGTGCAGGAACGTCCTGACCGGTTGGGGCAGCAGGCCGATTCGTTCGAGGTACGATTCGGCTCCGTTGTTTTCCATGTACTCCTTGAAATGCGCGTAGTGCTCGCGGCCCGCCATGCGTTCTATCAGGGATATGCCCACTCCGGTCCACGGGGATTGCCCTGAAGGCGGTTTCCGGTAATCGGCGATCAGCAGCACGCCGTCCGGTTTCATGACCCGCCATGCCTCGGCGAGAATTTCATAGCCGCTTTGCCGGGATTTTTCATGCAGGGCGAAACTCAGCAGGACAGCGTCGAATTCGTTGTCCGAAAAAATCAGTGACGTGGCATCGCCGTCGAGAAAGGTGACGGCAGGATGTTTGGTCCTTCCCTCGTGCAGCATGGCCGGGGAGAGGTCCACGCCGACGACCCGAGCCCCCCTGTCCGCCGCCATTCCGGCCAGCATCCCCGTGCCGCAGCACAGGTCAAGCACCGTGCGGCTGCCCTGCGCGGTCATGATTTTCAGCATGGCCTCATGGATCGGGCGCAGAAAAGGGCCGACCAGCGTGTCGTACAGGAATGCGAATCGGGAATAGTCGTCCATGGCTGCCCCGGATCAGAAGGTGTCCAGAATACGTTTTGCCTCAACCGCATCAAGTCCGTTCTTTTCCAGAATCTCTTTCAGTTTTCCTGATTCCGCCAGTTGTTTCATGCGTTGCTCATATATGGCCCGCAAGCGGCGGCCATGCTCGTTTTTTGCGAATGCGGGCCGCACTTCATAGCTTTTTATCGGAGATATGGTGAAGTGATGGGCGTAGCTGTGTGATTCCCGCATGGCTTCGACGAGCAGCTTGTCGGAATCGAGGGCGTAGTCCGCCTGTCCTTTTTCGAGCATCAGAAAGGCCGAGCTGAGTGAGTATACCTGCCGCAGGGTATATTTCACCGGCAGCAGGGATGCGAGATTGAAGCCGTAACGATAGGCGACGTATTTCCCGGAAAGGGACCGGACTCCCTTCCATGGAGTTTCTTTCAGGTGCGCGGCCGAGAGGTCGTAAAACAACATGGTGACACGTCCCTGCATCAGTTTTTTGCCGCTGCCCACGATGTCGAGAGTGCAGTCGATGGTTTCGGCGGCAAGCGATTTGATGGCCTGACGGTAGGACATGTTCTCATGGCGGAGCATGATGCCAGCCGGTTCGAAAACGGTCTTGAGAATCTCGTTTATGATGCCGCGTTCATGTGACTGCACCGCAGGGGCCATGTACGGCATGCCGAAGACGCAGGTCGGTTTTTCCTTCCACGGGTCGGTCGCGGCGGATGATGAACCGCACAGGCAGAAGAGGAACAGGGCGGCAATCAGCCCGGATATGCATGCAGGAATTTTCACCCGTTCACTATCTGACAATTTGCCCGGAATTTCAAGGTGCGGTCCCATTTTTCTGTAGTTACAATACTTTGACACCAATTCCGCGTCGTTGTAGTGAACAATAGGCGGTGACGGGGCAGTCGAACGGATGGACGGAATGAATATCCTGCAAGAGAAAGGACGTGACATCTCATGAAGACGAAGGAAGCATATCGATGTGCCGAGTGCGGCGCACAGTCGCCCCGATGGCAGGGGCAGTGTGCGGCCTGCAAGGCATGGAACACGCTTGAGCCGATTACGGTCACGAAAAAGGCCTCCGCTCCCGTGGGTGCGGCGGCAGCCACGGACAAACCGTGCCTGCTTGAGGATCTGGCTTCGGAAAACCTTCAGGCCCGCACGTCCGGCATGGATTCGCTGGATGACCTCCTCGGCAGCGGGCTGGTTCCCGGTGCGGCCATTCTGCTCGGGGGAGAACCCGGAATCGGCAAGTCCACACTGCTGTTGCAGCTTGCCGGAGGACAGGCCCGCCTTGGTCATACCGCTGTATATCTTTCCGGCGAGGAGTCCCTGCCGCAGTTGAAATCCCGTGCCGACCGCCTCGGTCTGCTCGGTCCCGGCCTGCTCGCCATCTCCACCAACAAGGTCGAAGACGCCCTGTCCATCCTCGATGGGCCTGATGCGCCGGAATTGCTGATCGTGGATTCCGTGCAGACGTTGGCCTCGCCCCTTGCCGACGGCATTCCCGGCTCAGTGAGTCAGGTGCGTGCCGTGTCCGCCGAACTGGTGGAAAAGACCAAGAAGACCGGCACCACCCTGATTCTCGTGGGGCATGTCACCAAGGACGGGCAGATCGCCGGTCCCAAGCTGCTTGAGCACATGGTGGATACGGTCCTGTACCTTGAAGGTGACCGCAAACATTTTTCCCGCATCCTGCGCGTGCTCAAGAACCGTTTCGGCCCCAGTGACGAGCTGGTGGTTTTCACCATGAAGGAGCAGGGGCTTGAGGTGGTGGAAGACCCGGCCACCTTTTTCCTCGGCACGCGCGATCCCGGCCTGTCGGGAACAGCCATGGCCATGGCCGTGGACGGACAGCGGCCTTTTGCCGTCGAGGTTCAGGCGCTGGTCAGCAAATCCTTTCTGTCCATTCCGCGCCGCACGGCACTCGGCTTCGACACCAACCGGCTGAACCTGCTGCTGGCCGTGCTTGAGAAACGGCTGCGCCTCAACCTCGGCGGATACGATATTTACGCGAAGATCAGCGGCGGACTTGCCTCAAGGGATCCCGGACTGGATTTGGCAGTCATTTCTGCCATCCTGTCGTCGTTCTACGATCAGCCGCTTCCGGAATCTTCGGTTTTCTGGGGCGAGATAGACCTCAATGGGCAGGTGCGTCCCGTGGCGGCGCATGATGTCCGGTTGAAACAGGCAAAGCGGCTGGGGCATGAACCGGTGTGTCATTCCGGCACCTGTGCCACCCTGTCCGATTTGCAGCGTGTGCTGTTCGGAAAGGAGCAGTAGACGGGAGTCCTGTTTTTTGGGCTTTCATTTTGAGAAAATCATGATACGCTTGTTCCTCTTGTACCGTATGGTACAGGCAGGGATGGACCTGATTCCCAATGGGGCAACACGGTATCAACGGACGGATATTTCGGTAATTGGAGGACGTCATGGCAGATATTCTCGACTGGACCGGCGCGGATTTGGAAAAACTGGACATGAACAGCTTTGAGGCCCGGGCCGATGAAATGGCCGAGCGGCTTCGTGCTGAAACTTCGGCAGGCCGTCTGCCGTTTCTGACCATGCCATATGCCGCCGCTCTCAAGGAAGAGCTGGCGGAGCTTGCTGATTTTCTCGGTACCTTTGACCACATGCTGCTGCTCGGCATCGGCGGGTCCGCCCTTGGTGCGCGAGCCTTGCAGCAGGCGTTCTATCCGCAGCAGGACCAGCCCGGGCATACCGGACCGAGTCTCTGGATAGCGGACAATGTGGATGCCTATGCCCTTGAGGCGTATCTCGCCAAGCTCGAACCCGCAAAGACCGTGGTTGTCACCGTGTCCAAATCCGGCGGCACCATTGAAACCGTGGGGCAGTATTTCATTCTCAAGGAATGGATGCAGAAACATCTTGGCGACGCATGGTTCGAGCACATGCTGCTCGTGACCGATCAGGAAAAGGGCTTCCTGCGTGGCGAGGCGGACGAGTACAATATCCCGACGCTTCCGGTGCCGGACAATCTCGGCGGACGTTATTCCGTGCTGTCCGCGGTCGGCTTGGTTCCGGCCCTGTTCCTCGGCATGGACATAGAAGCGCTCATGGCCGGGGCACAGGAAGTGGCGGCCCCGCTTGCCGATCCGGAACTGACCGGGAAGAAGCTGATGCGGCACAGTTCGTTTCAACTGGCGGCATGGGGTGCGGCGCTCCTCGACAAGGGGTTTGATGAGATGATCTTTTTCGCCTACATTCCCCTGTGGGCCAGTTTCGGTGACTGGTTCGCCCAGCTCTGGGCCGAGTCTCTGGGCAAGGAAGGCAAGGGGAGCCAGCCGGTTCCCGCCATCGGCGTCACGGACCAGCATTCCGTGAACCAGATGTTCATGGACGGCATTCGCAACAAGGCGTGTCTGTTCCTGACCTGTCCTTCGCTGCCCGCAGGGCCGAAGTTCCCGTCCGACCTGCCGGACCAGTTCGGATATGTTCGCGGAAAGGATTTCGGAGAACTGCTTCAGGCCGAGGGCCTCGGAACCCGCATGGCGCTGTCGAAAAACGGTGTCCCGCTGGTGGAACTTCGCATGGGCGAAGACGGACCGAAACAGGCAGGAAAGCTGATCGCGCTTCTTGGTGCGGCCACGATCCTGACCGGTTGGCTTATGGGCATCAATCCCCTGGATCAGCCCGCTGTCGAGCTTGGCAAACGGCTTGCCAAGGCACGCATGGATGCGGACGGCCTGACCGAGGAAAAGGCGGACCTCAATGCCTTCCTCACGGCTGACAGGGATATACGGGAGTTCTAACCCTTTGGTACAAAGTAATGATGGCGGCGGCAGGCCGCTTCAGTTCGTCAGAGTCATCTCATGGAGTCTGTTCGCGATCATTCTCGGCTTCAGCCTGCTGTTGTCGGTATTCATTTCGAAATACGCCGAACAGACGCTGTTTGAAAAACAGAAGGAATTCGGACTGCTGCTGGCGGAGAACGTCAGCCATCAGGTCTTCACTCGTTTCGTCATGCCCACGGCCATGCAGTATGGCGGTATCAGCCTGCGTCAGGAGGTCCAGTACAAGGCGCTTGACGAGGTCGTTCGTTCCACGGTTCACAGTTTTCATGTCACTGGCCTGCGTATTTACGATGCCGCCGGTGTCATCACCTATTCCCTGAACAAGGACGAAATCGGTTCCAAGGGAAATGTCCTGTATAAGGTGACCAAGACATGGGAATCGGCCGAGTTCTCCTCCGAGATTCTGGCAAAGGTGTCCAAGATGGCGTCACTGTTCCGGGTGAGCCTTAAACCGGGCAGCCTGATGCTGCGCGCCTATTATCCTCTTCGTGCCGAACGCAGCCTGACCGACGTTTCCATGAACCCGATCATGGGGGTCCTCGAATTCGAGCAGGACATCACTTCCGATTTCATGTCCATGCTGAATTTTGAACGGCTTGTCATCGCCTTCTCTTTGCTGACGTCGGTCGTTCTGTTCTTTCTCGTACTGGCCATTCTGCACCGGGCCGAGCGGGTCAGCAACAAACAGTTGCAGGAGAAGCAGCAGCTTATTTTCGAATTGCAGCAGCAGGAAAAGCTTGCGGGAATGGGGCGCATGGTCGCGGGGGTGGCGCACGAAATCCGCAATCCTCTCGGTATCATCTGCTCCAGTTCCGAACTCATACTGAAGAAGGCGCAAAAGGAAGGGAGTCCGCATGCCCGTATCCTCGAAGCCCTGTATGAAGAGGCCAAGCGTCTGAGCCGCACTGTCGCGGAATTTCTTGATTATGCCAGACCGAAGAAGCCGGCCATGATGGATGTGGACGTGGGCAGGCTGCTGGATCAGGTTGCCGTGTTCATGGAGCCGGAATGTGAAAAGCTCGGCGTGGTCGTGGACCGCGAGTATTCCGGTGAATTGCAGGCCAAAGGCGACAAGGACCTTCTGTACCGTGCCTTTTACAATCTCGTTGCCAACGGGTTGCAGGCCATGAACGGAGGCGGCCAGATATTCATCCGGGCCGCACAGGAGGAAGGACGGTTGCATGTGACCATTCAGGATACCGGCCCCGGCTTCAATCCCGAGCATCTGGAAAAGGTGCGGGACCCGTTTTTCACGACAAAGGACGAAGGCACCGGTCTCGGCCTCGCGTTGGTCTCGACCATCTTCGAGAGCCATGGCGCGCAGATGCATCTGAGCAATGCCGAAGACGGCGGCGCACGGGTGGACATAATCTTCCCCGGCCAGTAAGAGCGGAGCACGGAGCATACAATGTCGAAAGAGTGGATACGTACCAAGCATCCGGAGTTTGTCCGGGACCTTTTCAAATTCTTCTGTCAGAGCTGCGAACAGCTTGAAAATCAGTTCGCGTCCTTTGACCGGGACGGATCGGTCGAGTTCGAACTGCTCAAGGACCTTGTCGGAAACGAAATGGACAAGGGACTTCTGTGGCGCATGAAGGATACGGCTCATCATGTCTTTCGCAATGACCCGCATTCACAGCTCGGAGGGCAGTTCCTCGATTGGGCGCTGGGCTACATCTTCCATGAAACCATCAAGCTCAAGGAAGACGCCTACCAGAAACAGAACTACGCGCCGTGGTTCCACAAGCTCTCGGACGGCGAGCTGCATGACTCGGAAAAAGACATTTCCGACCAGTTTTTTCAAGTCCTTAACCAGACTGAAGAGTCCATGCGCCGTGAAATAGACCGTATCCGTTTCATCATCGCCAAGTGCCGCCAACTGCTCCCGGCCTATTTGCACCGCTACAGTGACAATGTGTTGCTGGCACGCTATATTTTCTCGCAAAATGAGCTGGTTAGGGATGTCTTTGCCGATGATTACGGAGGGCTGATTCTCGCCATTTACGGGGTGGAGCCGGAGCGTATGTACATTCTTGCCAGCCAGAGCCTGCGTCTTGGCGGCTGGATGGAGGAGGCCGCACAGGCCGTGGACAAGGCTCTGGAGCAGAACCCGTCGAGCAAAATAGTGTTGCAAGAAAAGAAAATAATTGATAATTGGCAGAGCAGAATGCACTCTTGATCTGTGTGAGAACGGATCAAGCAATTCAGTATTTCAATTTCGAGGAGGCCTAAAATGAAGAAGCTGATTTTACTCGCAATCGCCATGTGTCTCGTGTTCGCCTGGGGTTGCTCCAAGAAAGTGAAGACCGAACCCGAAGTGGTTGTGGTCGAGGAAAAGGAAGTCGTCGTTGAAGAAGTTGTTACCGACCCCATGGCCGTGTACAAGGCTGAATACGACGCCCTGCCCGTGTCTCACACCGTAACCAAGGGTGAATGCCTCTGGTGGATTTCCGAGTACAAGCATGTGTACAACGATCCCTTCATGTGGCCCCTCATCTACAAGGCCAACCGTGACCAGATCAAGAATCCTGATCTGATCTACCCCGGCCAGCAGTTCGACGTGCCCCGCTACGGCTTCGATCTTGAGGAAGTCAAGGGTGCCCGTAAGGAAGCAGGCGCTCCCTGGCAGGCCCTCGAGCCCGGTCAGGATGCCATGGTGCCCGCTGAAATGCGCGCCGCACTCGGCTACAGCTTCTAAAGGCCCAGAGCCTCTAAGAGTATATAAGCCGTCCATCCCTCACGGGATGGACGGCTTTTTTGTTTGTTTGGTACAACCGTACGTTTCCCTGTTGCCGGAAGGTGCGTTTCCCCGAATGATAGGAAATGTTTGAAGTGCGAAGCCCCGGTGCAGGCATGTTGCGCCGGGGCTTTGTTGTGCTGTCAGGCTACGCCGCAATACGCGGACAGGAAATCTGGCGGCCGAGAAGGTCCATGTACCTCTCGCCGATGGAAAAATTCATGTCTTCCCGGTGATTCTCCCTGATGAATTCCAGCTTGGATTGGATGAAATCCAAACAGGAAAGAATGTTGTCCGTCATCGTCTTGTCCAGAACGCACTTGCCGGAACGGATTTCCGAGCAGACATTTTCGAACTCATGGACAAAATCCGACACCCCCCTGAAAGTGAGCATCCCGGCTGTACCTTTTATGGTATGTATCACCCTGAAAAGCCGGTCGATGGCTTCCTGATTCGGCCCCTGTTCCAAAAGCAGGACGTCGTCAGTCGCCTGATCGAGGCATTCACTGGATTCCAATACGAATTCTTCCACGATAACAGGATCGCAGCCTACGTCGTTTGCCCTTGGATGTATGTCCATTTCCGCCAGTATCTTGCGTACCGAAGCGGCATCGCAGGGCTTAGGCAGAAAGGCCGTGGCTTGCGCCTTGTTCAGGGCGTGAAACACGGTTCTCACATCGTGCAGAGCGGTGGCCATGATGATCTTGGCCTCATCCCTTGGGGCTATGGAATACTGTCTTTCAAGGCTGCGGATTTTCTTCGATGTCTCCAGACCGCTCATTCCGGGCATCCGAATGTCCATGAAAACAATATCGTACGGGTCGCTTGCTTCCAACGCCGCGTTTACGGCAGCAAGGCCTTCATTTCCATCAGCAGCTTCACCGACGTCGCCGTATTGATTGAGGAGTGACGTGAGGGAAAGTCTGCACAGGTACTCGTCTTCGATGACTAGAATTTTCATTTTCAATACCTCGTGGTCTTTTGGTTGCCTTCCTGCTCCAGTTTGTATGTTTTTTTTGTTTTAGGAATGTGTCGGAAATGTAAAATAACGTTAATATATCGCTGCTCCCTGTAACCTTTTCGTATTGCCAACGTGTGCGGCGGTGGAATGTGGAATGGCTGACTATTGAAATGACTGCGCTTCAGAAAAATTGGGCATAAAAAAAGCACCTGTATGTACGACACATACAGGTGCTTTTGCCTATTCTATACAAAAACGATTTCAATAAACGCCAGCTCGTTTTTTCAATCCCCCCACACCCTCGCCGAAGGCGCATCAAAAAGTTTGGGAGATTCTCAAGAACCCTTTGCAAAGGGTTCTTGAACCGTCGGAGACGTCCGCCGGCGAGGCCCCCTAAAACTCCACCTTGCGGGCGGCTTCGAGGGTTTTTTCGAAGTCTTCATCCGTGTGGGCGAAGGAGGTGAAGGCGCATTCGAAACCAGCGGGGGCGAGGTAGATGCCCTGTGCGAGCATCTGCTGCCAGTAGGTTGCATAGGCTTCGCTGTCGCACTGGCCGGATTCGATCATGTTGGTGACCGGCTTGTCCGAGAAGTACATGGTGAAGGCGGAGGCGACGCGGTTGAGCGACACGGCCTGTCCCTTTTCCTTCATGATGGCGACGAGTTCGTCGGTGAGTTTTTTGGTGCGAGCCTCAAGGGCGTCGTAGTCGCATTCCTGAAGGCGTTTCAGGGTGGCGAGACCGGCTGCCATGGCGACCGGGTTGCCCGAGAGGGTGCCTGCCTGAAAGACGCTGCCTACGGGAGCCATGTGCTCCATGATTTCGCGCTTGCCGCCGTAGCAGCCCACAGGGAATCCGCCGCCGATGATCTTGCCCAGCGTGGTGAGGTCGGGGGTGATGCCGTAGCGCTGCTGTGCGCCGCCGCGGGAGAGGCGGAAACCGGTGATGACTTCGTCGAAAATGAGCACCGCACCGTACTGGGTGCAGAGGTCGCGCAGTCCCTGAAGGAATCCCTCGGCAGGGAGCACGAGACCCATGTTTCCGGCGCACGGTTCCACGATGATGCAGGCGATGTCGTCGCCGGATGCTTCGAAGTGCGCCTTGACCGCGTCGAGGTCGTTGTACTGGGCGAGGAGCGTGTGGCTCGTCACTTCCTCGGGCACGCCGGGGGTGCCGGGGACCGTGGCTGCGGCAGAACCTGCTGCGGCGAGAAATGCGTCGGCATGTCCGTGGTAGTTGCCGATGAACTTGATGAACTTGTTCCGGCCCGTGTATCCGCGTGCGAGTCGCAGGGCGGACATGGTGGCTTCGGTGCCGGAGGAGACCATACGCATCATCTCCATGGACGGGATGAGCTTATTGATCTCTTCGGCAAGGGCGACTTCACCGAAGCAGGGTGCGCCGTAGGATGAACCGAGGTCGATGGCCTTGTGCGCGGCTTCGGAGACTGCCGGGTCCTGATGCCCGAGAATCTGGGGGCCCCAGGAGTAGACGTAGTCGATGTACTGGCGGCCTTCGACATCCCAGAGGTATGCGCCTTTGGCGTTTTCGATGAAGACGGGTTCGGACTTGACGTATTTGCATGCGCGCAGCGGCGAGTTGACGCCACCGGGCATGAGTGTCTGTGCTTTTGCGAAGAGTTCTTTTGAGTTCATGTTCAGCCTCGTAGTGTTATTTGAAATAGACCATGGAGGTCTTCTTGAGTTCCTTGAGGGATCTGAGCACGCAGTTGTCGTCAATGCCGATGGCCTTTTCAAGCTCGGCAACGACTTCAAGGGCGTGACCGGGCCGCTCCCCGTGAATCATGGTGTAGAAGTTGTACGTCCACTCCGGATAGGTGCGGCGGATGTAGCAGTGGCTGATTTCCGGGCGAGCCGAGAATATTTCGCCGACTTCGTCACTACGCTCTTCCGGCACGCGCCATGCGACCATGGCGTTGTGTCCATAGCCCGCTTTCTGGTGGCGAAGGGTTGCGCCGAAACGGCGGATGATCTTGCGAGCCTTGAGGTCGGCGAGCAGATCGATGACGGTCTGTTCGTCCACGCCCACTTCGTCGGCAATGGCCTTGAAAGGCTGTTCGCAGTCGGGCAGGTCGGTGCCTGCCAGTGCCAGTATTTTTTCTTCGGTCTGTGTAAATTGGATAGCCATGGGCTAGGTGTATACCCCCGTGCGGGCGAGGATGCAACAGTCGCAGGCCCGAAACTCTCCGGTACCCTGCCTTTGCTTGCCACGGTTGCCGCCCGTCAGTATGGTAGGGCGCTCGAATAACAGACAAGGAGCCGCAATGAAGACAGCCGTACTCGGAGCCGGGGCGTGGGGAACCGCGCTGGCCGGAGCGCTTGCCGGAAACGGCATGGACACGACCCTCTGGGCCCGTAACCCCGAGGTGGTCCGCGCCATCCGTGAAACTGGTGAAAATACAGAATTGTTCCCGGGCGTATCGTTGCCCGACTCGCTTCGGGTGGAATCCGACCCGGAAAAAGCCTTTCGTGACGTGGATTATTATCTCATCGCTATTCCGAGCCAGTACATCCGGTCCTCGCTGGAGGGTTTTCGCGATATCCTGCCGGATAATCCGATTATGATCTGCACGTCCAAGGGGATCGAAACCGGTTCGCTCGCGCCCATGAGCCGTGTCGTGGCCGAGGCGCTTGACGGGAAGCATCCGCGTTATGCCATCCTGTCGGGCCCGTCCTTTGCTGCCGAGGTCGGGCGGAATCTGCCTACCACGGTATCTCTGGGTTGCAGCGATCATGAGCTGGGGCATGAACTCCAGAATGCGCTGTCCACGCCGCATTTCCGTGTCTATTTCACGCCGGATTACCGTGGTGTGGAGCTGGGCGGCGCGGTCAAGAATGTCATCGCCATTGCGGCAGGGCTGTCGGACGGGCTGGAGTTCGGGCACGACGCACGGGCCGCCATCATCACGCGCGGGCTGGCGGAGATGAGCCGTCTGGGCCGAGCCATGGGCGGACAGGAACGGACCTTCATGGGGCTTTCCGGCATGGGCGACCTCGTGCTGACATGCACCGGCGACCTGTCGCGCAACCGGCAGGTAGGCCTCAAACTGGGGCAGGGGCAGAAGCTCGCGGACATCATCGGCGAGATGCGCGCCGTGGCAGAAGGCGTGAAAACCACGCAGTCCCTTTATAATCTTTCACGAAAACTCGGTGTCGAGTTGCCCATTACCGAACAGGTCTATAGGATACTGTATGAAGACAAGGACCCGGGCCGTGCGGTGCGGGATCTGATGAACCGTGATTTGAAAGACGAATGATCCAAGGAGCCGCCATGCGCTTTTTCACTCTGTGTCTCATGTTCTGCGCCCTGCTGTTTGCCGGTTGCGCCAAGCCGTGGTCCAATCCGGAGGCCGGTTCCGGCAAGCAGGCCGATGTGCAGTTCGAGCGGGATTCGGTCGCTTGCGAAGCCCTTGCCGGAGAGAAGTACCCCCTCGACAAGCACGCGCAGTTCAAGGTGTATGACCAGTGCATGAGCGACAAGGGGTGGCGGCGCGAAGAGGTCGGTGACGGCATTCCGCTCAAGAGCAAGGGCGAGAAGTAGGGCTTTTTCGATTTCAAGGAGATAGAATCCCGGCGAAAAGAGGTGATTCCAATGGCTGACGAACGTCCGGTTCTGGTGTTGGGTTCCACGGGATATGTGGGTGGCCGACTGGTTCCGCTGCTTCTGGAGCGGGGGCACCGGGTCCGTGCTGCGGGCCGTAGTGTGGATAAGATCATGGCGCGACCGTGGGGAAATAACCCGAATGTCGAGGCCGTGCAGGCGGACATGCATGATCCCGCCTCTCTCAGCCGTGCCGCCGTGGGATGTCGAGCCGTGTTTTACCTCGTCCACTCCATGAGCAGCCCGAGCCGGGATTTTGCGGAGCAGGAACGTGATGCCGCCTACAACATGGTCGATGCTGCGGCCCACGCCGGACTGGAGCGTATCATTTACCTCGGCGGTCTCGGCGAGGATCATGACGACCATCCCCTTTCCAAGCATCTCCGTTCCCGCGCCGAAGTGGGACGCATCCTGCGCCTCGGACCGGCCAAGGTGACCGTGCTGCGCGCGGCCCAGATTATCGGCTCCGGGTCGTCGTCCTTTGAACTCGTGCGTTATCTCGCGGACCGGTTGCCCGCCATGCTGACTCCGAAATGGGTGCGGACCAAGACCCAGCCCATCGCCATCCGCAACGTGCTCGGCTATCTGGCCGGGTGTCTTGAAAATGACGACACCGCCGGACTGACGCTTGATATCGGTGGTCCTGATATTCTGTCTTACGAAGAGCTTTTCGCCTTGTATGCCGAGGTGGCCAATCTGCCGAAACGGCGCATTTTCCCGACGCCGTTTCTGTCTCCGCGTCTGTCCTCGTTCTGGGTGAGCCTGATTACACCGGTCCCCATGACGCTTGTTCGGTCACTTATCGAAGGGCTGCGGAATGAAGTCATCTGCCGGGACAACACCATCTGCGATCTGGTGCCGCAGCCGCTGCTTTCCTGCCGCGAGGCCATTCGTCGGGCATTGGAAAAGACCGAACACCAGAAGGTCGAGACCTGCCTGTTCGACGTGGGCAGTGCCTGTATGCCGGAATGGGCCGGTGACACTGACCCTGCGTATGCGGGAGGTGCACGATATGCCATGGGGTACAAGGCCCGGTTGCAGGGTGATCCCGTGGATGTCTGGAAGACTGTTGCCCGTATCGGCGGCGAACAGGGGTGGTATTTCGGGAATCCGTTGTGGCATCTGCGCGGGTTCTTTGATCGGCTGCTGGGTGGACCGGGAACCTTGCGCGGCAGACCGCATGGTGACGTGAGTCCGCGTGTCGGGGATGCCCTCGATTTCTGGCGCGTCATTGTCAGCGATGAGGGGCGTAGGCTTCTGCTGCTTGCGGAAATGCGGGTTCCGGGGGAGGCTCTGCTGGAATTCAAGCTCGATACCAAGTGGGAAAATGCCGTTGATCTGTCCATGACGGCGAAGTTCCTGCCCAAAGGTCTGGCCGGACTTGCGTACTGGTACGCCATGTACCCCTTTCATGTCCTTCTTTTCAGCAACATGATCGAGAATATTTCCCGACAGGCCGGAACGCATATTTATGACAAGCCAAGGCGAATTCGGAACGGATAAATGACCCGAAAATTGCGAACAGGCCGGACGACCGGCTCCTGCGCCACTGCTGCCGCCATGGCCGGAGTGGGCTATCTTCTCACGGGTGACATGCCTGCTGCCGTCGACGTCCCCCTACCTCCCGGCGGCACGCTGTCCGTCCCTCTTGAACGGTATGAACCTCGGGACAATGCCGTATGCGTCACGGTCATCAAGGATGGCGGGGACGACCCGGATGCCACGCACGGCCATGAGATTCAGGCGCTCGTATCCGTTGACCGGGATGCAGCCTCGCCGCTTGCCGTGACCATCGACGGCGGGACCGGCGTGGGGCGTGCGACTCTGCCGGGGCTGCCTGTGAACGTGGGCGAGGCCGCCATCAATCCCGACCCGAAAAAGCAGATTGAGACGGGCGTGCGTCTGGTGGCTGAAGGCATGGAACACGGCGCGATTTCCGTTCTTGTGGAAGTCCCCGAGGGCGCTGAGATAGCCAAGAAGACCATGAACCCGCGTCTCGGTATCATAGGCGGTATTTCCATTCTCGGCACGCAGGGCATCGTGAAGCCGTATTCCCATGATTCATGGAAGGCCACGGTGGCCGAAGGGTTGGACGTGGCCCGCGCGCAGGAACTTGAGTACGCGGTTTTCACCACGGGCAGGCGGTCCGAGCGGCTGTATCTGGAATCGCATCCCGGAACGCCGGAGCTGGCTCTGGTGCAGGCGGCGGACTTTTTCGCTTTTTCCATGCAGGCGGCGGCAGAGCGCGACTTCAGGCGCATAACGTGGTCGGTCTTCTTTGGCAAGCTCGTCAAACAGGCACAGGGGCTTGAGTATACCCACGCCAAGACCCATCCCGTGGATTTCGGGAAACTGGCCGACTGGTGCGGTGAAGCCGGGTGCTCTGCTGAATATGACGCGGAGATTCGAGGAGCCAACACGGCCCGACAGGTGCTGGCCCTGCTTGAAGGTGACGCGGCCCGTCCTGCGTTGATTGCCCTGCTTATCGATAAGGCGACGCAAGCCGCTGAAGCCTTTGCGGGCGGACGGTGCGCCGTGGAATACGCGGTTTTTGATTTCGACGGGACCCGGCTGGATGGCCCATAAAAAAAGACAGGCCGAGTATTCAGTCTGTCTTTTCCGTAATGTCTGTTCCGGATTGTGTTATTTGTACGCAGCCAACTGACGGGCGGTGTCGCGGGCGATGTCCCGCGCCTTGAGGTCCTGTTTCTTGGAGTGGACGTTCTTGCCTCGACCGAGTCCGATCTGGACCTTTACCTTGCCGCGTGAAAAATACATTTTCATGGGAACAACGGTCAGTCCCTTCTGATCCACTCTGGATTGCAGGGTCTCGATTTCCTTTTTGTGCAGCAGCAGGCGGCGGGCGCGTTCCGGTTCGTGCTGGTCATAGGTTCCGGTCTTTTCATAGGGTGCGATGTGGACGCCTACCAGAAAGGCGGAGCCGTCGCGGAACGAGATGTACCCGTCCTTGAACGCTACCTGACTGTCGCGCAGGGATTTGACTTCACTGCCCAGCAGGGAAATGCCCGCTTCGAATGTCTCCAGAATCTCGTACAGGCGGCGGGCCTGCTTGTTGGTCGCAATAGTATTTGCGGATACTTTTTTCTTTTTTTTCTTTGCCATGTTTTGCCTCCGGCGGCTCAAGGTCCATTGAGAAATGGTCCTTGAGAATCTCCAAAGCGTTTTGATGCGCTTCGCGAGATTGTACGAACGCGTGGATTAATGGTTTTTCTTATTGCCTTAACCTAAATAAAACGACCCCAACGTGCCAACTTTCCAAGTCCCTCCGCTCACGCGCATGCGTATCCAAAAAGCTTTGGAGGGAAGAGGGGATGGGGGCTTGGGGGAAGGGGAGAGGGGAAGCCTTTCACGAAAGGTTCCCCTCTCCCCTTCCCCCAACCGCCGGAGGCACATTCTTTTTACGAAGGGGCCTCGTCGTTTTCAAGCAGGGACGAGAAGAAGCTGACTTCTTCGGGGAAGTGCTTGAAGATATTATCCATCACCAGATTGTTGATGCGGCTGACCGTACGGCATTCGAGCACATCCTTGAGCAGTTTTCGGCAGTCGTGCATGTTGGTCTGCCGGATGATGCGCTTGATGCCGGGGATGGCCTGTGCCGTGAGTGAAATCGAGTCAATGCCCATGCCGAGCAGGATGGGGACGCAGAACGGATCTGACGCCACTTCGCCGCACAGGGACACTTCTATGCCTGCCTGATGGGCTGCGTCAACCACCAGCTTGATGGCGCGCAGGGTCGCGGGGTGCAGCGGCTGGTACAGGTAGGACACATGATGATTGGTCCGGTCCACGCCGATGGAGTACTGGATGAGATCGTTGGTGCCGATGGAGAAAAAGTCCACTTCGTGCGCCAGATACTCGGCGATCATCACGGCGGCAGGCAGCTCGATCATGATGCCCACAGGCATGTTCGGGTCGTAGTCGATGCCTTCGCGCCGGAGTTCCGCCTTGGCCTGTGCGAGCCACGCCTTTGCCTGTCGCACTTCCTTGACGCCCGAGATCATGGGGAACATCAGTGAAACGTTGCCGTAAGCCGAGGCGCGCAGGATGGCCCGAAGCTGCGTCTTGAACAGCTGCGGATTCTTGAGACAGAAGCGGATGGCGCGCAGGCCTAACGCCGGGTTGGTCTCGTTGAGCTCTCCAAATGAGGAGATGAATTTGTCCGCGCCGAGATCGAGCGTGCGGAAAACGACTTTTCGGGGGGCCATGATGGCTGCGAGGTCAACGTATTTTTCCGTCAGTTCATCTTCGGTCGGCAGCTCGGTGCGGTTCATGTACGCATATTCGGTGCGGTAGAGTCCCACGCCTTCGCCGCCGTTGTCGATGACCGAGGCGACTTCTTCGACCAATTCGATATTGGCGAGCACGGAGACCCGTGAACCGTCGAACGTCTCGGCGGGCAACTGGCAGTGCCGCCTGATTTTGCGCGTGTAGTCCTCGAAGAAGGCGGCGCGTTCGTTGTAGTCCTCAAGCTCTGTTTCGGTGGGATTGACCACGACTTTCCCGGACAGACCGTCCAGTATGACGAGGTCGCCGTCGCGTACGAAATCTTCAAGCTTGTCGGTTCCCACTAGGGCGGGGATGCCGAGGGACCGGGCCATGATGCCGGTGTGGGAGGTCTTGCCGCCGCGCACCGTGGCAAAACCCATGATCTTGTCCACCTGCAACTCGACGGTGTCCGCCGGGGTCAGGTCATGGGCCATGATGATGGCGCGGCCTGAGATGGAGGCCATGTCGGATTCGCGTCCGATGAGCTTGGCCTGCACCTTGTCCGCCACGACGCGTACGTCCTGCATGCGTTCGCGGATGTACGGATCGTCAATGGCACCGAAGGCGGCTTCCTGATCGGAAACGGCCTTTTCCAGTGCCCATGGAGCGTTCAGGCCGAGATTTTTGACGTATTCCTCGGCCACCCCGGCGAGCTTGGGGTCCTTGAGCATGAGGATGTGGGTGTCGATGAGCAGGCCGTAGTCCTTGAGGTCTGCGGGTACCCTTTCACGCGTGGCCGTGAGTTCGGACTCCACGGTGGTGAATGCGTCGTGCAGGCGTTTGATTTCGTCGGGCACCTGTGAAGCGGCGACCGTCTGCCGTTGCAGGTGCGCCTTGTGATTGCGGTTGACGAAGTAGGCCTTGCCGATGGCGATGCCCGTTGCAACCGATATGCCCGAGAGAATCTTGTCTGCCATGTCTATTCTGCGAATTTGTTTTTGAACAACGTGGTCAGGGAAGCCAGGGCGTCCGCCGCATCAGCCCCCTGCACCCGGATTTCCAGTACGTCCCCCGGCGCAGCGGCCAGAGTCAGCACGTCGAGGATGGACTTCGCGTCCACTTCCTGTTCTGCGTTCACGAGTTTTATATCCGCCTCGAATCCCTGTGCGCGTTGAGCGACCAGGCCGGCGGGTCGGGCGTGCAGCCCGTGTTCATTGGCGACAACAACCTGCCCCGAGAGGACATCCTCTTCCTGCGAATTTGTTGCCTGATTGTCTTCCATCATGATGATACCTGTAAGTTCCAGTCGTCTATATGTCTGATTGATGAAGAAATCACAAGGTCAAAGCGGCTCTGACCCATTGTTCGATTTCGGGAAACATGTCGATGACCACCACGAACGCCATGGCGGCGATTCCGCGTGAGATCACTCCGGTGCGTATGAATCCGGCAAACAGCATCAGGGCGCTGACGCCGACCAGCCATTCCCAGGTGTCATACGGCCTCGGCCAGATGAGGATCCATAGCCACAGCAGCAGGGCCGCGTTGCAGAATTTGACCCGGCCGCCCCAGTTGATGAGATCCCATCGCTTGAGTTTTTCCAGAAAAGAGAATCCCTGCTGGACGGCGCAGGTGAATGTGTACGCCCGGAACACCTGCAATCCGATGAAAAATGCCAGTCCGAGCAGCAGCGGGAGCAGTGTGAACCCGGAAAGCAGCAGGCAGATGGTCAAAAGTGCCCAGAAAATGAGCAGGCTCCCGGCAAACACGGAATCGCCGAGCGCGGACAGGGTGTAGGACGTGGTGTCCTTGACCTTGGCAAGCATTTTGGGAGGGAAGCGTCCGGCCGCGATGGCTGTTTCCACATTGAGAAAGATGCCCACCATGCACGGCATCCAGAAGGGATGGGACTGGTAGTGGCTCACATACCGCTTGTGCGCGGCTCGAAGCTCTTTCGGGTCGCTGTGAATGACGGCCAGTCCGGGCTGCATGGCATAGGTCAGGCCGATGTTCTGCATGCCTCGCGTGTTGAAGCCAGCACCAGCCAGATAGCACCGCATGAAACTGCGGATAAAGGCCATGGTGCGCGTATCGGCGCGGAAATGTGCGAGGTTGTTTTCCATGATGATTCGTTTGTTCGGATCAGCGTTGTCCGGGCAGCAGGCCGAAACGGGCGAGATATCGGCTGCACATGAGTGCGGCAACAAGTTTCAGCCCATCCCACGGGATAAACGGCACCACTCCGAGAAGCCATGCCTTGTGCCAACTGATGGACAGTGTGAATTTCAGCCATGCCGCACCGATCGCGTAGACAGCGAGAAGCGCCGCGCCGCCGAAGCCGAGTCCCGCACTCCAGCCGATCTTGGTGCTTTCCATGCGTGCCTTGCCGCAAAGCCATGCCGACACCACGAAGCCGAAAAGATAGCCGCCGGTCGGCCCGAGAAGATGCCCGAAACCGGATTTTCCGCCCGCAAATATGGGCAGGCCGATGGTTCCGGCCAGAATGTACAGCCCCACGGCCATGGCACCGCGTTTTGGGCCGAGCACGAATCCGGCCAGAAAGACGAAAAATGGCTGCATGGAAACCGGAACCGGACCGATGGGCACGATCAGGAACGCGCCCGCACCGATGGCGGCTGCCATCAGCGAGGTCCAGACGAGTCCGTGCAGGTCGGCAAGTGAATTATTTCTCATGCTTGCGGTTCTCCGGTTGCAATCCGGCTGTTGCAATTTCTTCAAGGTCCGAGGTGGTGTCGCCGCCCGTGGTGGTCAGGTAATCCCCGACCATCAGGCCGCTGGCCCCGGACTTGAGCAGTTCCTTCTTTCGTGTTTCGCCGAACACTGTCAGGCGGCCGCCGCAGATACGCAACGCCCGGTCCGGCAGCAGAAAACGGTACAGCGCGACAATCCGCAGCGCCTCTTCCGGTTTCAGCACATCCCGGGCCTCCAGCGGTGTGCCGGGGATGGGATGCAGGAAATTGATCGGTACGGACTGTACGCCGAGTTCTTTCAGTGTCAGCGCCAGTTCGACCCGGTCGTCCCAGCTTTCGCCTATGCCGAAGATGCCGCCGGAGCAGACGTACAATCCGGCCTTGAGGCCGCTACGCACCGCATTCACGTCTTCCTCGTAGGAATGCGTGGAGCACATCTTCGGAAAGAAGGATGCCGATGTTTCCAGATTGTGATGATAGCCTTTCAACCCGGCTTTTTTCAACGATTTTAATTGGGAATGGTCGAGAATTCCGGGGGAGAGGTCCGGAGCCATGCCCATGGCGGCCAGTCCCCGAACGGCCTCGGTAAACCCTTCAAGGTCTTGGTTTCCCACCTTTTTCCCGCTGGCTACTACGCCGAAACGGGTGACGCCGTGTTGTTGTGCGGCAGCTCCGGCAGCCACTATTTCCTCAGGCGGAAGCAGTGGATATTCAGGGCTTTGGGTGCTGTGGTGCCCGGATTGTGCACAGAAGGAACAATCTTCGGAGCAGGTGCCGGACTTGGCGTTGATAATGGCGCACAGGCCGAGCGTGTTGCCGAACCGTGCCGTGCGGATGCCGTGCGCGCAGGAGAGCAGCTCTTCAAGCCGGTCCTGCGGCAGGTTTATTATGAAATGTATGTCGGAATCCGCAAGCTGTGTTCCGTCAAGAACCTTGCGGTATATGGCTTTCAGGCTCATTGGTCGCCTCGCCGCCGGAAGGTGCGGCCGTGTTTCGATGGTCGATGTGCGCGGCAGTCCTGCGATCCTTCCTTTTACAGGGCTGGGCGAATGTTTCCGCTGTCCGCACGCTGTTTTTGTGACAGGCGTCGGGGGAAGTCAAGTCAGTGCAGATTCGGTACAGCTGGATATGTGAAAAAAGTAATTTGAAAAGGGGGTTGATTAAAGTTCAAAAAGGACTAGCGTAGTTTCCCTACTTTTTGCGGAGGTCTTTTCAATGTTTACTGAATTATGGTTTGTTTACGGTTTGTTGTTCTTTATCGGCGTGGTCCTTTTCATGCGCGCCGGACGGTTTGTCGCCACGCATGTCCTTCAGAAAAAATCACTGCTTCGCCGCAAGGCCGGACGCTTTGAAAGAAGGCACCCTGCACTGTTTGAAGGGGGCGACACCTTCTACTCATTCTTCCACCGGGATCTGTTCCACGTGAGCTAGATTTCTGCACGGCATTATCAGCCTGTGCATGGAAGAAAATGCGGCGGGCCGACAAAGGGGATATCCCCGAAGTCGGCCCGCCGTTTTTTTTGAAAGTCATTCGCCGAAGGCGTAAAAGGGAGTCCAGAGGGTATAGCCCTCTGGCCGCCGGAGGCGAAGTCACCCGACATCGCCGCGCAGCGGCATCAATAACTCTTTTTTATCTCTTATCCCCGCAGGGCCGCGTATACTTCCTTGGCTGTCCATCCGGTAGCGCGTGCCGCCACCCGTCGGGCGATTTCCTTGGGCTTGCCGCCCTGTTCCCGCTCTTCGTCTGCCAGACGCAGGATGTCTTCTTCGCTGGTCGGGCCGGATTCACCTGCCGGACCGATGATGACCGTGAGTTCGCCGCGCAGCTCGCAGTCGAACTGGTCGAGGCTGCCCAGCGTGCCGCGCAGAAATTCCTCGTATTCCTTGGTCAGTTCGCGGGCCACGCAGAATTCGCGGTCGCCGAGCACTTCGCCTGCAATCTCAAGCGTTCCGGCAAGACGCGACTTGCGTTCAAAGAAGACCAGCGTGGCTCCGGTGTCGCGGTGGGTTGCAAAGAGTTTTTCGGTTTGGGACTTCCGCCGTGGGGTGAAGCCCAGAAAGGTATACGGCAGGGGCGGCAGGCCGGATGCGGACAGCGCGACCACCGGGGCGCTGGGACCGGGCACGGGAGAGACGGCAAAGCCTTGTTCGCGGCAGGCGCGGACCAGTGTGAACCCCGGATCGGAAAGCAGGGGCGTCCCGGCATCGGAGATCAGGGCCACGGACAGGCCGTCTTCCAGAAATTCGAGCACCTTGGGCAGCCGCTTGTCTTCGTTGTGTTCAAAGAAGCTCATCAACCGACCGTGGCGCTCAAGCTCCAGTCGCTTGAACAGCAGTCCGGCCCGACGCGTGTCTTCCGCCAGAATCACATCTGCGTCCATCAGTATGTTCCGGGCGCGGGGCGACAGGTCGTCCGTATTGCCCAGCGGGGTCGCCACGACCCACAGTTTTCCGTCACTCGTCATATATTCATTCCCGTCAGGTCAAAGGCGTTTGCAACATGCTCGACATCCATGGACGAACCCGTGTCCACGACTGCCGCGAGGTCGAACCGGCACGGCTCGTCCCACAGGTCTTTCTTGGTGAGATACTGGCTGGCGGCCTTGACCAGCCGCTCCTGTTTCTTTCGGTTCAGACCGTCCGCAGGGGTTCCCATGGTCCCGGCCCCGCGTGTTTTCACTTCCACGAATACTATGGTATCGCCGTCCTTGCAGACAAGGTCCAGTTCCCATTGCCGGAACCGCCAGTTACGGTCCAGTACGCGCATCCCACGGCTTTCGAGGTATCTGGCCGCAGCCGCCTCGCCGAGGTTGCCGCGCCGCTTTGTCGGCGTGAGTTTTCGCAGGAAGTCCATGGGGTGAAGAAATAGCACAGGGACCGGCAAGAGAAAAGTCATGGAAGGAGGGTGTGCCGGGGCGTCCGTCTTTCCCCTTTTCGATGCACCCGTGACCTGTTACATTCCGAGGATGCCGAACAATACCGATGTCGCTGTCTATGCCCTGACTCGTCAGGGGCTGATTCTTGCCAATCGCCTTGCCATCGAGCTGGGCGGGACGGTCTTTGCTGCCCGACGCATTGCCGAGGGGGCCGGTGTGCAGCCGTTTGATTCATTGCCTGAGCTGGTGGCGGAAAACTTTTTGCGGTTCAGCGGACATGTTTTCGTTGCTGCGGCGGGCATTGTGGTGCGCTGCATTGCACCGCATCTGGCGGGCAAGGACCGGGACCCGGCAGTGGTTTGCCTTGATCAGGAAGGGCGGTTCGCGGTGAGTCTGCTGTCCGGTCATCTGGGCGGGGCCAACGATCTGGCCGTGCGGTGTGCCCGTGTCGCGGGCGGTCAGCCTGTGGTGACCACGGCAACGGATTCCGCGGGACTGCCTTCACTGGATGTCCTTGCGGCGTCCAGAGAGCTGGAGATCGGCAATCTTGATAGGGTCAAGGTCGTCAATGGCGCGCTGCTGGATAAACAGCCTGTGCAGGTTTACGACCCGGAAGCTTGCCTCGGGTTGGCGAAAGATGCGCTTTTTTTGCCGGTCAATCATCAAAACGACTGGCAGATCGGTGAACCCGGCGTCTGGGTGTCGTGGAAGGAAGATTGTCCTGACCCGGAAGCGTTGCGTCTCTATCCCCGTGTGCTGATGCTCGGGGTCGGGTGCCGGCGCGGCGTTGGACGGGATGAAATTTATTCGCACGTTGTCAACGTGTTCGAGGCGGCCGGACTGTCGCTTCGGTCCGTGGCCGGACTGGGCAGCGTGGACGTGAAAGCGGATGAAGCCGGATTGCTTGAGGCGGCGGCTGACCTCGGTGTTGAGCCGGTGTTTTTTGCAAAGGAACGGCTTGACGCGGTGGACGCGCCCAACCCTTCGGGGACGGTGATGCGGCGCATGGGCATCGGTTCGGTGTCCGAGGCCGCGGCGATACTGCTGTCAAAGGGCGGCAGTCTGCTTGTGGAGAAAACCAAAACCAGAACCGTCACGCTGGCCGTGGCGCGGAGAAAATAGATGCTGACAGCTGTGAGTCTGGGACCGGGCGACGAAAGCCTGCTCACCCCGGCGGCGCGCGAGGCCATTGAGAATGCCGATGTCGTAGCCGGATACAAGGGATATATCGCGCTGGTGCCGCCTGAACTGCTTGAAGGCCGGGAAGTGGTTTCCACCGGCATGATGGGCGAGGTGGAACGCGCGCGGCAGGCCATTGAATCGGCACGCGCAGGCCGCCGGACCGTGATGGTGTGCAGCGGGGATGCGGGAATCTACGCCATGGCGGGGCTGCTGCTCGAACTGCTTGAAGCCGACGGGCTGCTTGATGAGGTTCCGTTTGAAGTGGTGCCCGGTATTCCGGCATTCAATGCGGCGGCCGCCCTACTCGGTGCGCCGCTGATGCACGATTTCGCGTCCGTGAGCCTGAGTGATCTGCTCACGCCGTGGGAAGTCATCGAAAAACGGCTTCGACTGGCGGGGGAGGCGGATTTTGTGATAGCATTGTACAATCCCCGGTCGAAAAAGCGGAGTGATCATCTGCGAAAAGCGCTTGATATCATAGGTGAAAGCCGGGATGGCGACACGCCGGTCGGAGTGGTTGGTCGGGCGTATCGGGAAGGGCAGAGCGTGCACCTGACAACGCTGGAGTCGCTTGAGCCTGAGATGGTTGACATGCAAACCGTGTTGATTGTTGGCAATTCGGCGACCCGTGAAACCGGGGGGCGGATGCTCACTCCGCGCGGTTATCACCGGAAATACGATATCAAAACCACCGGGTAAATGTTGCAAAACCCCTTGCGTTGGAAGGGGTTTTTCAGGTAAAAGCAAGCGTCTACGATGGCATCCCCTGCTTGACAGGGGAGGGATACTTAATTTATCCCGCATAGTAGAGAGTGTGACAGTTTATTTTTTTATGCAACAGGAGGAACTAGGTAAATGAAGAAATCTCTTATCATCAGCCTGATGGTTGCCGCTCTGGTATGTGTTTTCGCACTGCCCGCAGTGATCGCTGGCAACGCCCCGGCTGACAACATGGTCCTGAAGGCTCCCGAGGGCGTCAAAATGACCAAGGCTCCCGTGGACTTTTCTCACAAGGGTCACGAAGGTTACGGAATCGACTGTATGGTCTGCCATCACAAGGCAGCTTCCAAGGACGCCATCACCGGTTGTACCGCTGAAGGTTGTCACGTTGACGCCAGCAAGGCCGCCAAGAAAGACCCCAAGGGCTTCTACCAGGCTTGGCACAGCAAGAAAGCTGACGCTTCCTGCCTCGGTTGCCACAAGAAAGAAAAGAAAGCCGGCAAGAAAGACATCCCCGTGTCCTGTAAGTCTTGCCACCCCAAGAAGTAATTCGCTCGGGTAATTCGAGGGGGGCTGGCTGAACGGCCCCCCTTTTTTTTCAAACCTTCTCTTACGGAGGTACACATGACCCCGGCTCCCCCGCCCTCCCCGAAAGACGTAGACGTCGATGATATGCTGAACGAAGGCACACCTGAAAACGAAGGACTTGATCCCGAAACCCTCGATGCGGACTTTGAGCAGGAGCTTGAAGACCTTTTTTCAGACGACCTCGAAGAGGCTGAAGTCGCGGCTGAAGAAGCTGCCGAGGAAGCTGGCGATGAAGAACCCATCGTGCTGGACGATTTCGTCACGGTGGAAGACGATGACATTATCGCGGAAGAGCCTGCGGTTGTGGAAGATGTGGCCGCAGAGGCCGAAACTCTTGAAGACGGCGAAGATCTGCTCGTACTCGATGACGTGGCGTCCGATGATGACGATGACGATTTGCTTGTTCTGGACGACATAGCCGAGGACGATGGCGACGCCTTGCTTCTTGACGACGTGGTTGAAGATGAGGGCGGCGAGAACGTTGCCGCATTGGTGGACGACATCGCCGAGGACAATATTCAGGAACCGGAGCCGGAACCGGCGGATGACGAGGAAATCCTTGAATTGGATGATCTCGTTGACGGCGGCGATGACGATGAGGACGTCCTTGAGTTGGACGCGCTGCTTGAAGAGACCGAAGAGGGCGCGGAAGTCATGGATGACGTGATCGAGACGGATGACGCCATGGTTCTCGAAGACGTGGTCGAACCGGAAGCCGAAGACATGCTGGTGCTGGATGAGGAAGCCGAATCTTCCGATGACAGTGACGTCACCATGCTCCTTGAAGACATGGAAGACGAATCCTCTGACGAGGCCGAGGAAATCCTTCTCGAAGACATGGCTGAGGAAGCCGTTGCCGAGGATGTCGTGGCCGAGGAAGAAGTGCCGGAAGAAATGGTATTTGAGGATTTGGCTGAGCCGGAAATAATGGCTGAAGAAGCTGAAGAAATTTCTGTTGAACCCGCCGAAACAGCGGCGGAAGAACCTGTCGAGGTTGAACCGGAAGACCTGATGGAAGCGGCTCTCGCAGAAGAGAGCATGCCGGAAGTCCCGGTTGAAGAGGCTGTCCCTGATGAAGAATTGGATCTTCTCATGGACGCGCCGGAAGGTGATGAAATCTCCGACGTGATGGCCGATCTGTCTGAGCCTGTTCTGGATGAAACCGTTCTCGAAGAGGGCGGGGACAGCGGCATGGCCGAATTGGCAGGAATCGACAAGCTTGAGGATGATGACATCGATGACATGGACAGCCTGCTCGACAATGTCGAGGTCGACGTGTCCGGCGTGGTCGAGGAAGAGGTCGACGAAGAAGGCGAAGAAGATTTTGATCTTCCCGAGGTGGAAAGCGTGACAGACATGCTGACCGCCGAGGTCATGCCGCAGGACGCCGGTGTCGATGTCTCTGACGATGTGGATGTCGATCAATTGCTGGCGGATGTCCGCAGTGAATCGTCTGCTACCGCCATGGCCGAGTTACAGGACAAGGTCACCTACCTTGAGGCGCGTGTCGAGGAGCTGGAAAACCACATCCGCAATGAAATAGCCCGGATGGTTCCCGCAGAAGCCGCACGCATCATTCGAGAGGAAATCGCTGCGCTTGCCCGCGATCTCGAAGATTAGACTGACGCAATGTGAAAGCCCCGCCTTCCATCAGGAAAGCGGGGCTTCTTTGTTTTCGGAATTCTCAATCCGTCGGGCTTATTCCCAGTCCCTTTTCCCACGCGGGCAGCAATGAGTCGAGGCTGTTGGCGAGCAGTCGCATGTACCGCACTTCCATTTCAATCATCTCGCGATCCTGTTTGCGTAGCCACTCGGACATCCATGCGAAGCGCAAGCCGAGTATCATCTGCGGCAGCAGGGTGAGGCTCACTGCATCGAGGCATTCTTCGTCATGCAGGGTGATGAGCATTGCCGGGGCCAGTCCCTTTACAAGGGCATACGGGTCTTCAATGCCCACGCACCCGAGGGTGTTGGCCGCATCGAAAAGCGCGGGGCGGATTCCGGCAAATTCCCAGTCCACGACCGCACCGATTGCATGCCCCTGCCAGATGATGTTGAGCGGATGAAAATCGCCGTGACCGAGGCTGGCCGGAAGGTCGTTCCATGCATCGAACAGCGGGGCGAGCACGGGCAGAATCGGGGCAAGCCCGGTGTATGTTTCCGGATCCCGTGGATGTATGGCGGCCATGAGTTCGTTGACGTAGGCTTCAAGGTCGAACCGCGGCTGCGTGTCAAATTCGCGGATGCTGCTCCCCGCACGGCGCAGGTCGGCGAGAAAGATACCGAGATTGCGTCCCCGGTCGGCATGGTCCACGAAGTCGGGCTGGGGGAGTGGATCGCCGGAGATGAACGGGGAAAGTTGCCAGTGAAAATCGTCCTGCTCAATGACGAACCGGCCATCCGGTCCGGGGCGGTACGGGGCAAGCGGGAGACCTGACTTGTTCAGAGCCGCGAGGGCGCGCCCAATGCGTTCCCGGCGGTCGAACTGGCCGGGGCGGAGCTGTTCAAGCATCCAGACCGCACCGTCAGAGTCTTCGATCGCCCAGCGGACGACGCAACGTTCCGGGCTTCCGGGCAGGGGAATGTCGTCCCGCACATGTGCCGGCGTCAGTCCCCACAGGGAGAGATGGTCTTTCATGAAATTACAGGTCCCTGATGTCCACGATTTCGCCGTTGTGGGCACGCGGGTCGTTGGTGAGAAATTCGACCAGCGCCTGTGCGGACTGTTCCGGTGTCAGCAGCAGGCCTGCGTCCTTCCATGATTTGAATGTCTTGCGAAGGGGGCGGGCGCTGCCGCCTTTGCAGTTGCGGGCTTCGGATTGCATGCGTGTTTCCACGACGCCGGGACGCCAGATGATCGAGGTAACGGGCGGAGCCTCGGCTGCCAGTTGTCGGGCCAGATGCTCTTCCGCAGCCTTGGCAGCACAATATGCGCCGATGCCGGGTTGCGGCCTGTCCGCAGCGCCGGAGCCGAAAAAGACGGCCAGCCCTTCACCGCGCCAGAGCATGAGGGGAACGGCATGCCGGATTAGCTGATGGGCGGCGGAGACTGAGGCGTCCATGACCTCGTGAAACCGGGTCTTGTTCAGTTCCCAGATCGACGGGCCGGGAGCGAGTACGCCTGCCGCATGAATGAAACCGTAAAAATCGCCGAGTTCATTGGCGACGTGCACGAGTTCCTGCGCCACATTGGAAGAGGATACGTCGCCGCTAATGCATTCGGCCTTGATGCCGAACTGCCTGCACTCGTCACGGACCTTCAGCAGCTTGGCATCGGATCGGGCGCCGATCACGAGGTTCACGCCTTGGGTGGCGAGTTCCAGTGCCAATGCCTTTCCGATACCTCTTGAGGCTCCGGTGAGCACGAGGGTTTTATTCCTGAGCGAAGTCATATATGGTCTCTGTTCTTTGTTTCCTTAACCCATCTATACGCGAGAATGTGCCGTATGTCATTGAAAGTAAGCAGCCGCCGCCATTTGGTGGCCCAATCGGAAATTCGCAGCATGTCCATCGAATGCGCCCGCGTGGGCGGCATCAACCTTGCCCAGGGCGTTTGCGATCTGCCCGTGCCGGAAGTTGTCATTCAGGGAGCGCAGGACGCAATGGACCGCGGAACCAATATTTATACCCGCTTTGACGGGCGGTATGAATTGCGAAAGGCCATTGCCGACAAGCAGAAGCGGTTTACCGGAATGGAAGTGGATCCCGATGGGCAGGTCGTAGCCTCTGCCGGTGCCACCGGTGCGTTTTACGCCGCGTGTCTCGCCTTGCTGGAAGAAGGCGACGAGGTCATCGTGTTCGAGCCTTACTACGGCTATCATATCGTGACTATGGCCTCGCTGGGCATCAAGCCGGTGTACGTGACGCTTGAGCCGCCGGACTGGGGTTTCAGCGCACAGTCGCTCGAAGATGCGGTCACGGCAAAGACCCGGGCCATCATCCTGAACACGCCGTCCAATCCGGCGGGCAAGGTGTTTTCCCGAGAAGAGCTCGGCATCATTGCCGATTTTGCTGAAGCGCATGATATTTTCGTGTTCACAGATGAAATATACGAGCATTTCGTTTTCGACGGTCATGAGCATATTTCTCCGGCGACACTGCCGGGAATGGCGCGGAGAACCATTACCATCTCCGGTCTCTCCAAGGTGTTCGCCATCACGGGGTGGCGGCTGGGGTATGCCATCTGCGATCCCGAATGGGCGCTCGCCATCGGGCATTTCAGCGATCTGGTCTATGTCTGCGCTCCGGCTCCATTGCAGATAGGCGCGGCACGCGGGCTGGCCGAACTCGGTCCCGACTATTATCAGTCAGTGTCCGACGACCATCAGCACAAACGCGACCTGTTCTGTGATACACTGCGGGATATCGGACTGACGCCGCATGTCCCGGACGGTGCATATTATACGCTTGCCGATGTGACGTCGCTGCCCGGTGACACGGCAAGGGAGCGCGCTTTGTATCTGCTGGAAAAGACGGGTGTGGCATGTGTGCCCGGTTCGGCGTTTTATCAGGGCGCAGTGGGCGAGTCCTTGGCGCGGTTCTGCTTTGCCAAGGAAATGGATATACTCGAAGACGCGATGCAGCGACTCAGGAGCCTGTAATGAATGAAAAACAGAGACAGGAATTCAGGAAATACGCGCAGGATGAGATAGAGGCTTTGAAGCTGGAGATTCCCCGTCTCAAGGAACTGCTCAAGCCGGTTGCCCCGGATAATTCCATCGGACGGATTTCACGGATGGACAACATCGTGAACCAGTCGGTTGCCGAGGCGCAGCTTTCCAAGGCGAAGATTCGTGTTGCCCGTCTGGAAGAGGCGCTTCGCCGCGTGGACGAGGACGAGGATTTCGGCCTGTGTATCGATTGCGGCGACCCCATCCCCATGGCCCGCCTCAAGGCCATGCCCGAGACGGAGCACTGTGTGGAGTGTGCTGAATAGCCTTGTCGAATTTTTGAATAATTCGAATTACAACAGACGGTTCAGGCTGTCGAGAAATGTTCGAGTGCTAGGCGCAAAAAAAGGTCAGGGCCGACGCGTACTTCGGTACGCTAGGATCTGACCTTTTTGCAGCAACGACGCAATCGGGCGTTTCTCGGCAGTGAAAAGCGAAGGGCCGTCCTTTTGACAGGACGGCCCTTGCTCTCTCCTCTCATACAGAAAGCTAAATGAGACCGAGCGGTTCAAGGAACAAATCTCCCTTGAACGTCAGTTCCGCAGCTCCCTGTAGAAATACGTTTCCATCTTCAAGAAATACGGTCAGCACTTCACCGCCGGTGGTGGTGAGATCGGCATGGGCGTCGGTCAGGCCGAGCGCGTTGGCGAGCAACTGGGTTGCCGAGGCTCCGGTTCCGCATGCGTAGGTTTCGGCTTCGACACCGCGCTCGTAGGTGCGGAGCAGCATGGTGTTCTCGTCCTTGACCTGTGCGAAATTGACATTGGTTCCGGCGGGCGCGAAGTGGTCGTGATACCGAATCTTGGGACCGATATCCATGATGTCCAGCGCTTCGATGTCATCAACGAACACGACGACGTGGGGCACGCCCGTGTCGGCGAAGTGGACGGTCAGGGGCTCACCGTCAATGTCGAGCTTGATGTTGGTTTCCTGTCCGACCGGCGGGGTGAGCTGCACCTTGACGCGTCCTGCGTCCGGGCCGTCGAGGATCACCTTCGCACGGATGGGTCCGGCATCCGTGCCAAAGGTGTGTTCTGCCGGGGCCAGCCCGATGGCATGGGCCAGCTTTCCTGCACAGCGGGAGGCGTTGCCGCACATTTCGGCACGGGAGCCGTCGGAATTATAGAAATGCCAACGGTAATCAAGGACGGGGTCGTCGGATTCCTCAAGGAAAAACAGACCATCGGCGCTGATGCCAAAAGCTCGGGCACAGACTTTTTCAGCCCATGTCGCCATGGCGGACTCACTGATGCCAGCCTCGCGGTTGTCGATCACTACGAAATCGTTGCCGCAGCCCTGCATTTTATAGAAAGGTATGGAAGTGCCGAATATCGTCATGTTTTTTCCTCTTGAGATTATTCCGCACGGAAGCGCGGATATCGTCCAATTCTTTTTTGATATGGATCGAAAGTTTGAGGAAAAAAGCAGGAAGAGTCAATCTTCTAGGCGTGCAGCCAGTCGAGAGCCTGCTGTTTGCCGGAAAAGGCCTTGTACACGATGGAACGGTTGATCGCCATGGTCTCATACAGTTGATGGGCTTTCAACCGGTGAGGGCTGACAACGGCGGCAATACGTATTCCGCCCATGGCGAACCTGTCGCTTGTCTCCCTGTTCTCCGCTGTCAGGACATCATGGTAATCCAGCGACGAGTCGCTTTTTTGCATGTCGAGAAGTATGCGCCGTAGTCCGGTTTTTTCAACGGCCTGCACCATGGCGGTGTTGAACTGGTATAGTTCTTCGGAAGTCTCAATCCGTCCTGTTGCCAAGCAGAGAAGATGGGTTTCGTTAAGCTCGAAAGCTATATTTAAAGGCATGAAAGGTGTGTTTTTTAGAGGGGTGACTGTTAGAGCTGCGTGCCCTGTGCCGTGGAAATCATCCGACCGATGCCGGGAGTCTTGCCTTGAAGGTACTCGGGTTTCAGGAAGCGGAACAGGGCTTCTTCGAGCAGGTAGTGGGAGACCGTTGTGTCGAGGCAGGGACCGTGCGGGCGTTCGTTGAGCACGCCGAAGACGGGCAGGGGATAGGTATCCTGAATGCCGCTTGAGAGGTCGCGGTAGCAGGCCACGGCGATGATCATCTTCGGGCGCATTTGGACAACGATGCGGCGGGCGATGGTGCCGCCTGTGGCGATGGCGAGATTGACGCCGTACTTGTCGTGCAGGTCAAGCAGTCCGGCAATAGGGCATTTGCCGCAGCGGACGCAGTTGTTGATGTCGTACGTCAGGCGGCGGTCGCATTTGGAATTCTGGAGGCAGTGCGGCATGAGCAGGAGCACTTCCTCGGGCTTGTAGCGTGTTGCTTCGGCCTGCACCAGCTCGTTGTTGACGCTGATGAAGGAGAGCATGATGTTCTCTTTTCTGATGCCGAGCGCCTTGCCGAGCAGAACCATGACCGGCAGGAAGAGTTTGACTGTCAGGCCGCGGAAACGGCGTGCTCCGGGCAGCGGTTTTTTCGTGACGATGTTTAGGAACAGGCCCCAGTAGGCTACGCTGACAAAGAGAATGAGCAGGAGCACGATGATTCCGAGCACCCATGTCGCGGCGGGATGAATGTTGTCCAGACCGATGGTCGGAATCACCCAGAGCGCGGCGAGAAACAGGCAGAACACGAAACATGTTCCGCTGATGAGACCGACAAACAGCCGTTTTCTGGCTCGACGTACGTGCTTGGTCTGTTTCATCTGTTAAACCTTTTCCACCGGGAGCGGCTGGCAGAGCGTTTCACCCATGTATACGCGCATGAGGTTATGCCCTTTCGCTTCCAGAGTCAGCATCGTGCGAATGATGTTGCGTCCCGCACGGCCCATATTGAACCGCATCTCGGGATTTTCGGCAAGCACGCGCATCTTTTCCGCCAGACAGTCGGCGTCTTCGTTCGCGCAGAGATAGCCGTTGACGGCGTCCCGGAGCAGTTCGCCGATGCCGCCCACGTCCGTGCAGACAGCAGGCAGGCCGAGATCGAATCCCTCGAGCAGGGTGTTGGGCAGGCTCTCCTTGCGCGAAGGAACCACGAGAATGTCGGAGAATTGCAACTCCTCCAGCACTTCATCGTGCGGCAGATCGCCGGTCAGCCGCAGACGTTCATTGACCTCAGGCGACATGTGGGGGGCGAAGCGTTCCCTGAAATGTGTATCAATACCTACGCCCACGAATTCCATGTCCCGGAAATTGCCGTTTTCGCACAGGCGTGTCGCTGCCTGCAAAAACACGTCAAAGCCTTTTATTTCGGCAGGGTTGCCCACGTAGACAAAACGGACTCCGCGTTTCTTGCGAAAGACCGGTTCCCCGAAATCAGGACCGTTGTAGGCGTTGTACACGACGTTCAGGCGGCGCTTCATGACGTGGTGCTTGCGGAGCACCTCCGCGCATTGCATGGAATTGGTGATGACGCCGTTTGCAAGGGCCGTCCACAGGAAGAACACGTCGTTGGGCCGCGAAATCACGCCTCGGTTGATGAAGACCTTGCATTTCGCTCCCATGAGTCGGGCAAGAATGCCCATCTTGTAGGCGCGGTTGTGGAAGGTGTGGACCACGTCGATTCCGTGTTTGCGGACGGTCTTTTTCAGAAAGGTTCCGGCATGAAAATAGTCACGGAACCGTTCAAACGGGATGATTTCGACATCCATGCCGTCCAGCGCCCCCACAATGGGGGACTTGGGCGAAAGCACGGCATACGGCCTGACTCCCAGATCGTTCATTGCCGCGATGTTGTTGACCAACTGGCGGCTGCCGCCGGAGAGTTTTTCCGAGTCTGTGACGTACAGGACCTTTTTCACTTCCGGCTTTTTGGTGTGCAGCTTGAAAAACACCCGTGCTGCGGGATCGGAACCGTACATTCTCAGGCGCTGCTGCACCCATCTGCCGGTTTTCTGTTTGCCTACGCCAAGACGGTTGAGCCGGAACGGATCGGTGCCTTCCGCATTCACCCATCTTTCCAGAGTGAACGCACCGGCATATCCCGCCTTTTTCAGTTCGGCTTCGGCATCGTCGCAGAACTGGCCCCACGGCCAGCAGAAGAGTTGTTCGCTGCAACCGCTCAGGGCGCGGAACCGTTCGAAGCTTTCCATGAAATCATTTCGGCAGAAAGCCAGCCGTTCCTGTGTCGGCCGTGCAGCAAAGCGCGGTGTGCCGTCGGCATCGAACTTCGGCCAGAAGCCGTCATACACGTAGGCACTGGCCGCATCGAACGTCGGATGGTCGGCATTGAAATCGGGATAAATGCCCCATGCGGGCCAGCGGGCGTGGTCTTCGCCCATGCGTGCGTACGGGCGAAGGGTGCGGAACGTGCCCTGATGTCGGCAGCCGTGGGAAAAGACTTCCATTCCCTGGTTGATCATGTCGCGGATTTCACCTTCGTTGATGAACTGGGAATGGTCTTCGCCCTGCAAGGCGTTCTTGAAGCTCTGCGGCATGGGCAGCATGCTGGGCATGTCGTCCGCAGACCGGATTTTTCCGGGGACCGTGAAGTCGGACAGCGCGAAAAAGGTGCCGGTCATGCCGCGCTTTTCAAGTTCCGGCACAGCGTTGACAAAGTTGCTGATATGTCCGTCGTCAAAGGTCAGGACCACGGATTTCGGCGGAGCCTTCATTTCGCCCCGCACCACTGCCAGCAGTTCGAGTGCTGAAATGGTGCGGTATCCGGCGTCGAGCATGGCGTCCAGATGTTCCCGGAATCGCTGCGGGGTATGACCGTCTTCTTCGCAGACGGTGTGGTAGCAGAAGACAGGTATGGAGGTGCGGAACATTCTCTTCCCGATGCGATGGCTAGTTGCAGGCTTTCATGTATCCGCAGGCAAACGCCGTGGCGTCCATGGCCTTCTTGCCCTGCGGCTTGACTTCCGGGGTCAGATAGATCTTGTCCGCCGAGGTGATGGCGAGCTTGCCGTCCATCTCTCCGAGTATGGTGCCGGGATCGATCTTGGGCGTCTCTTCCTCGCTCACTTCTCCGGGCGCAACGTTCAGGCGGATGATCTTGCCGTCCTGATTGTCCCACTGGAAAAAGGCTCCGGGCCACGGATACATGGCGCGAATCTGATTATGGATGGCCTGTGCGGGCCGGTTCCAGTCAATCTCGCCCTCGCTCTTTTCCAGCTTTTTGGCGTAGGTGGCGATGGCGTCGTCCTGCGGCTTCAGGCTGTAGGCCCCGGTCTGGAGTCGAGCCATGGCCTCGCAGATGCAGATGCCGCCGAGCTTGGCCAACTCGTCGTGGATCGTGCCCGCGTGGTCATTGTGACCGATGCGGAGTGCGCGCTGCACCAGAACCGGGCCGGTGTCCAGCCCTGCCTCCATCTTCATGATGGAGATGCCCGTGACCACGTCGCCCGCCTCGATGGCGCGCTGGATCGGAGCTGCGCCGCGCCACTGCGGCAGCAGGGACGCATGGATGTTCAGCGGGTGGATCGTCGGGATATCGAGCACGCTCTGCGGCAGGATCAAGCCGTATGCGGCCACGACCAGCACGTCCGGCTTGAGCGCGGCCAACTCGTCAATGTCCTTCTGGTCCTTGAAATTCAGCGGCTGGAAGACGTCGATGCCGTTTTCAAGCGCCACCTGTTTGACTGGCGACGGCTTGCACTTGCGTCCGCGTCCGCACGGCCTGTCGGGCTGCGAGTAGACGCCCACGACCTCAGCGCCCTCAAAGGCCAGCAGAATACGCAGGTTTTCGGCTGCGAAATCCGGTGTACCCATGAACACCGTGCGTAGTTTTTTCAGTTTTACTGCCGGTTCGTTGTTGGCTACTTCTTCCATTTCATTGCCTTTTTCTTGTACATGGCCTTTTTTAGTCGTCCCGCCTTGTCAGCGATGGTCACACCGTTCAGGTGGTCGATTTCGTGTTGCAAAATGATCGCGAGGAAGCCGTCGGTCTCGATGCAGACGTCCTTGCCTTCGCGGTCCATTGCATTGACCTTGACCCGCTCAAAGCGCTTCACTTTGGCTGCGAATTCCGGGCAGCTCAGGCAGCCCTCGTCGGAATCGACTTCACCATCGCATTCCACGATCTCCGGGTTGATGAGCACGCGCAGGTCGCCCTTGACCTTGGGACCGGTCTGGTCCACGCAGATAAGACGAATGGATTTGCCGATCTGCGGCGCGGCCAGTCCGACCCCGTCGCCTTCGTACATCGTTTCGATCATGTTCTCGATAAGCTCTTCCAGCTCGGGAGTGATCTCGGCGATCGGTTCGGCATTTTTAGCCAGAACCTCGTCCGGCCATGTGCATATTTCCAATTTCATAGTAGGTGCCTCCGGCGGCTCAAGAACCCTTTGAAAAAGGTTCTTGAGAATCTCCTAAACTTTTTATCGCGCCGCTGGACCTTTGTGCAAACGTATGAATTCAGGCATGCGGCGAAAACGGACTAGTAATATATCAATAAGTCTTAAAATTCAAAAAGCGAGCTCATGAAGCTCGCACCCCTACGCCGCCATGGCGAGATATTGTTTTTTGCCCTTTGTCACTGCGGCGTAGAGCCAAAAAGTTTTGAAAGGGGTCCGGGGGAAACTTCGGGAAGAAGTTTCCCCCGGATTGTTTTTTTTTACTCTTCTTTTTTCTTTTCTCTCAGGCGCACGCCCAGTTCGCGGAGCTGCTTGCTGGGGACGGCGGAGGGAGCCTCGGTCATGAGGCAGGTGGCCTTCTGTGTCTTGGGGAAGGCGATGACGTCGCGGATGGACTTGGAGCCGGTCAGGATCATGATGAGGCGGTCCAGACCGAAGGCGATGCCGCCGTGGGGCGGTGCGCCGAACTTGAGGGCGTCCATGAGGAAGCCGAACTTTTCGCGGGCTTCCTCTTCGTCGATGCCGAGAGCGGCAAACATTTTTTCCTGCATTTCCGGGGTGTGGATGCGGATGGAGCCGCCGCCCACTTCGTAGCCGTTGATGACCATGTCGTAGGCGCGGGCAATGGCCTGACCCGGATCGTTGGCGAGAATATCCAGCTGTTCGGGCTGACAGGAAGTGAACGGATGGTGGCGGGCCACGTAGCGTTTTTCTTCCACATCGTACTCAAGCAGCGGGAAGTCGGTGATCCAGACGGGCTTGTACACGCCTTCCTCGATGAGGCCGAGGCGCTTGGCCAGCTCGCAGCGCAGGTTGCCCAGCGCGGCGTTGGCGATGTCCGCCTGACCGGCCTGGAAGAAGAGGATGTCGCCCGGTTCGACGCCGGTGCGCTCGCCCAGTTTGGCGATCTCTTCTTCGGAGAAGAATTTGACGATGGGAGACTGCCATGTGCCGTCTTCCTTGATCTTGATCCATGCGAGGCCCTTGGAACCGTAGATTTCGACGTACTTGGTGTACTCGTCGATCTCCTTGCGGGAAAGGGTGGCGCCGCCGGGGACGCGCATGACCTTGACCAGCTCGGAAGAAGCAAAGACCTTGAAACCGGAACCGGCGAACACGTCGGTCACTTCGGTCAGCTTGAGGTCGAAGCGGAGGTCCGGCTTGTCAACACCGTAGTCGCGCATGGCGTCGGCGAACGTCATGCGGGGGAATTCAGCGGGCAGCTCGGCGTCGATGGTTTCCTTGAACAGGGTGCGGACCATGTTCTCGGCCATGTCCTGAATGTAGGCTTCGTCGATGAAGCTCATCTCGATATCGATCTGGGTGAATTCGGGCTGACGGTCGGCGCGAAGGTCTTCGTCGCGGAAGCATTTCACGATCTGGAAGTAGCGGTCCATGCCGGAGACCATGAGCATCTGCTTGAACAGCTGCGGGGACTGCGGCAGGGCGTAGAATTCACCCTGATTGACACGGCTGGGCACGAGGAAGTCGCGTGCCCCCTCGGGGGTGGACTTGGTCAGCACCGGGGTCTCGATTTCGAGGAAACCGAGATTGTCGAGGTAGCGGCGGACGGACTGTGCAGCCTTGTTGCGGATGATGAAATTCTTTGCGAGCGACGGGCGGCGCAGGTCGAGGAACCGGTACTTGAGGCGCAGGTTCTCGCCGACTTCCACACGATCCTCGATGGGGAACGGCGGGGTGTCGGAGGTGTTGAGCAGCTTGTACTCGAAGACCTCGATCTCCACTTCGCCGGTGACCATGTTGGGATTGGCCATGCCGTCGGGACGGGGGCGGACCTTGCCCTTGACTGCCACCACGTATTCGGGGCGGATGGCGTGGGCGCGTTCGTGCACCTCGGCGTTTTCTTCGGGATTGAAGACGACCTGCGTCAATCCTTCGCGGTCACGAAGGTCGAGGAAGATCAGCCCGCCGTGGTCACGGCGGAACTGGACCCAGCCCATGAGGCAGACTTCCTCGTCCATATTGGCGGCGGTCAACTCGTTGTTGTGGTGCGTCCTGCGCCAACCGGCGAGGTCTTCAATAACGCGAAACTCGTCGTAATCCCTTTCCTGCTCAGACATATTCTCTCCGTCTCAAATGATGTCGGTCCGGTTTCCCGTCCCGTAATATTCGTATTTACAGACTCGCCAGGTACAAGGCCCGCGAGATTGTTTCCTGTTCACGGTCACCGACCATGTCTTTCACGGTCACGGTGTCGTTGGTCAGTTCGTCGCCGCCCATGATGAGGCAGACCTTTGCGCCGGACTTGTTGGCTGCGCGCATGCGGCTCTTCATGGAACCGCCTGCGTAGCTGACGTCGCCCTTGAGGCCTTTGTCGCGCAACTGCTGGGCAAAGAGCATGGCAGCGTTGGCGGCGTCTCCGTCCACCACGGCCAGATAGAAATCGGGCTTCTCCGCTTCAAGCTGTTCAAGCAGCAGGGCGAGGCGTTCCATGCCGCAGGCGAACCCGGTGGCGGAACAGTCCGCGCCGCCGAGGTTCTTGATGAGGCCGTCGTATCGGCCACCGCCCGCAACCGCGGTCTGGGAGCCGATGTCGTAGCTGGCGACTTCAAAGCAGGTGCGAACGTAATAATCCAGTCCGCGCACGAGGCGGGGATTGAGTTCGTATTCGATTCCCGCACCGTCGAGGATGGTCTTCACGTCCGTGAAGTGCGTCTCGCACTCTTCGCAGAGGTGGTCGGTGATGATCGGGGCATCGGTGACAAGCTCCTTGCAGGACGGCACTTTGCAGTCGAGCACGCGCAGGGGATTGGTCTCCATGCGGCGCTGGCAGTCCTCGCAGAAGTTCTCCTTGTCCTTGGACTTGTAGTAGTCGATGAGCGCCTGCCGGTAACCGGGGCGGCATTCATGGCAGCCAAGGGAATTCAGCTCGATGACCAGCTTGGTCAGGCCGAGCGAGTTCAGGAACGTGCGGAGCATGAGGATCAGCTCGGCATCGGCCTGTGCTTCGGGTGCGCCGAAGATTTCCGCATTGATCTGATGGAACTGGCGCTGGCGTCCTTTCTGCGGACGTTCGTAGCGGAACATGGGACCGAAGGTGAAAAACTTGGAGACCTTGCCCGGTTGATGGGTTTTGGACTCGATAAAGGCGCGGACAACGCCTGCGGTGGCTTCGGGCCGCATGGTCAGGGAGCGGTTCTTGCGGTCGGGAAAGGTGAACATTTCCTTGCCCACCACGTCGGTGTCTTCACCGATGGACTTCTGGAACAGCTCGGTTTTTTCGAGCACGGGTGTACGCAGTTCGCCGAAACCGTAGCGGGTGAACGTGTCGCGTGCCGTATTTTCCATGTAGGTGAACTTGGCGGCCTCTTCCGGGAAGAGGTCCACGAACCCTTTGATTTTCTGAATCTTCGCCATGTCGCGTTCTATATCCTTATTATCTAGTTCTCTGCGGGAAACGAGATTGGTTAGACCATCCGGAGCGAATTGTCAAAAAATGGCTGGTTACAAAAAAGGAAATCCCCTCTGCCGCAGTCGCCGCAGAGGGGATCGGAAGCGCGTGAAATCAGGCAAACAGGCAGAATCCGATGAAATATGCCGCGAGCAAACCTGCCGGAACCGCGGCGTTTCGTGGTGCCATGAATCGGCTGAGCCACCAGAGCAGGAAGGTGGGGACCGCAAATGCCGCCAGCATTTTCAGGGAAAGGGGAATCGCCATGGAGAGAAGCAGCGTCTGTACGAAAACCGTCAACGGCATGTGCAGAAGGTAGATGTCGTAGGAACTTGCAGACAGGGATTTCCGCCACGACGACGGACCGGCCATGAATCGGCAGGTCAGGTTGACGAACATGCAGACAGCGGAGACGGAAAGGGTTGCCCTGAGCAGGCCGTGGATCAGGGCATCGCCCAGCGGGGCCGGTCCCGCCGTCAGCATGAATTGACGGGACATGACGATCATGCCGCCCTGAGCCAGCAGGAATATGAGAAACCAGAGCCATGTCGGCCATGGGAACGGATGCTTCCCGGTCATGTGGGGACGGGCGAAAATGCCGAATATGAACATGCCCAGATAGACCGGCAGCCGGGTGGGCTGGAACAGGAGGAACGGGCCCAACCGGACCCATGCCCAGTCCTGAATCAGGAGGTTGCCGATGGCGAATCCGATGCATACCAGTGCGCCCGCTGTCGCCGTGAGGGTTGCTATTGAAAACCTGTCGGCCAGTTCGGGAGACAGTGTTCGCCAACCTGCATAGCCGAGGAAGAAAATGAGCAGGAGGGAGATGAACCAGAGATGGTGAGGAGAGAAGGCGTCGGCATAATGCGCGCCGGTTTCCATGCTGGTAATGGCGACATATTTCCAGTCCAGGGCGGTTTGCATCCAGTGAAGCCAGTAGGAGAAAAAGTCGGCGGGGCTTTCGACCCGGCGCAGATACCCCATGTAGACCATGGCGGGCAGGTAGAAGGCGGGAAGAAACAGGAGCGGGAGTCCCAACCGTTTCAGCTTGCCCTTGATGAATCCCGAGGTTCCGTGCCGGTCAAGGGACGGTGCCGCGAACAGGCCGGAGACAAAGAAGAGGACCGGCAGTGCGAAATTGTCGATGGAGATGAGCGCGATGTCGTAGACCATCCCCTTGGCATCCTGTGCGTGCCACCATGGGATGCTTGCGGCATATGCACAGACTGCGTGCAGAAGAACGATGAACAGGACCATGAGAGTACGAAGGTTGTCGAAAGAGAATTTTCTGTGTTCGTCGTGCATCAGGTCCTCCCGTGCGGTTTTCAAGAGGGGGAAATTTCGCCCCTCTCAAGTGCTTCCCGGGTTGCGTTGAGTCCGGCCATCGAGAAGCGCATGATGTGATCTATCAACGGTTCCTTGTAGTTGCTGACGCCGGGATGTTCGGGGTTGATCCGGCTGAAAACCGGCCAAAAGGCCAGATAGTAGAATATTTGTCCGCCGACGCTTGCCAGATTGTCCCGAACAACGAAATCCGGTGCGTCCTGCCCCAGTATTTCCCGGATGATCCCCGACAACTCGTCATTGTCCGGCCGGGTGAATGTTTCGACGATTGCGTCCAGATGTTCTGTGGGCGACATCATTTCGCGAAGGACGACCTTGGTGATGTCCTGTGCGACCGGATCGTCGTTGAACCCTACGTCCACCATGATGGTCAGAAAGCGGCGCAGCTTGTCTTCCGGTGAAAGATCGGCTGAAGGCTGTGTCTTTTCCAGTTCCTCCCTGCGGCGCAGGTTCTCGGCAAACACCATGTTCAGGATTGCCTTGTAGAGCTCGGCCTTGCTGCCGAAATAGTAGTTCACGGCTGTGGCATTGGCTGTACCTGCCTTCTTGCAGATGTCCCTGACGGTTGCTGCTTCATACCCATCTCGCGCAAACAGGTGCACTCCGGCGAAAAATATTTTTTCCTGCGTGGTCGGATTTTCCGGCATCCCCATGACAAAACCTCCCTTGTGGTTGTTCGGGAGAGTAGTCGTTGTTTCGACCGAACACAATGCACTTGTATAATGCGTCTGTATAATGCAAATGTATTAAATGTGAGATCCTGTCAACCCGATTTTACGAAAAGAGGTGATCGGGAGTTGATTGGCATGTTGTCTTTTCCCCGATCATTTGACGCCGAAGGTAAAAAACTCCACTCTAGTTGCCGGAGGACGCCATGAAAAAACTCACGGCCTGCACCATGGATTGCGGCGATGCCTGTTCGCTGCTCGTGGATGCGGAAAAGAAGACCGTCTCAGGTAATCCCAAGCACCCGTTTACCAAGGGATTCTGCTGTCGTAAGGGCGCGCGGTATTTCGAACGGCTTGAAGCGGATGAGCGCATAACCACACCGCTTGTCCGGCAGGGGAGCGGTTTTGTGGAGGCCTCATGGGACGAGGCGCTCGGCCTTGTCGCGCAGAAGCTTGATGCGGCACGACAGGTGCCGGAGTCGATTCTCCATGTGCGCGGTTACGGTTACCGGGGCATTCTCGCACAGGCGAGCAGCCATTTCTTTCAGGCGTTGGGTTCCTCCAAAACGTATGGCGCGGTCTGCGACGATACCGGTATCACCGCCTGCATCCGGGATTTCGGCTCGCTCAATCACAATGACGTCGATGATCTGCTGAATGCCTCGCGCATCGTGAACTGGGGCAAAGACATGAGCCGCATGTCCATTCACATGCAGACCATCGTGCAGAAGGCGCGCAAGAACGGGACGGAAGTGCTTTCCATTTCTCCGGGCGGCGACGGCACACCGGATTTTTCCGACGTGCATGTGCTCATCCGTCCCGGTACCGATCGCTTTCTGGCGGCGGCGGTGCTCAAGCTCTATTTCGAGGCGGGCGACCTCAATCCGTGGGTCGTGAACCGCACGTCCAATTGGCCCGCCCTGCGCGGTCTCATCGACAGCCTCGACTATCGGGAACTGTGCGCGGCCTGCGAAGTGCCGTCTTCCGATGTGGAAATGATCTACGATTGGTACGCGGACACCGGCAACGTGGCCACGCTCATCGCGTGGGGATTGCAGCGTCATGTGTTCGGCGGGCAGAATGTACGGTTCATCAACGCGCTCGCCATGACGTCCGGTCATATCGGCATCAGCGGCGGCGGTTCGTATTACAATATTTCCTCGGGCCGCAACCTCGGAAAGTGGGACCGTCTCATGAAGGGCGGCGATATGAAGGCGGACCGCAGGGAACTGCTTGTCCACGATCTTGGGCGCGAAATCCGCAGGGCTTATCCGCCAGTGGATTTCATCTGGGTGGATGGGCACAACATTGTCAATCAGATTCCCGACTGTCTCGGCGTGGCCGATGCCATGCGCCGGCCATTCGTGGTCTGCGTGGACGGGTTCATGAACGACACCGCGCTCGTTGCCGACGTCATCCTGCCGCCCGCCCTGATGTTCGAGCGGGAGGACGTGCTCGGTTCGTTCATCCACAACTGCGTCAACTATTGCGCTCCCGTGGTCGAACCGCGCGGGCAGTGCCGCCCGGATTTCGATATCCTTGCCGATCTTGGCGGACGGCTGGCGAATCCTGTTCAATTGCCGAGTGCGGAAGTCTGCCTCAGGGAAGGGTTGAAAAAGAAGAATATCTCACTGGACGAACTGCGTGAGAACGGATTCGTGAAAGTTTCGCATCCGTACATTGCCTTTGAAGACATGCAGTTTGACCATCCGGACGGGAAATACCGTTTTCCTGAAGCCATTTCGCCCGAACCCGAGCGTGATCCCGAATATCCGCTGCAACTGCTCACGCTTCTCCGCGGCAAATTCCTGCATTCGCAGATTCCGGAGTCTGAGCAGGCTGGCTATCCGACTGTCTGGATTTCCAAGAAGAATCCGGCCTTTGCCATGCTCAATCCGGCCATGGACTGCTATCTCGTCACCGAGGCCGGAGCCATGCGCGTCAACGTGGAGACCGACGACACCATTCATTCCCGCGCGGTCATCATCCGGCGTGGCGGGTGGTTGAAATTCGGGCATAATGCCAATGTTCTCATTACCCCGAAATCAACGGATATGGCGGACGGGTGTGCCTATTACAGCCAGACCTGCCGACTGGAAAATCGTTCGTGATACGTGTATTGTTTCCATGGATGTCCATGGGAAATGTCAGACCCAATATTGTAAACAATCAGTTCAGAGGAAACGTGTATGAAAGTATGGAAAAAAATTCTTGTGATCGGCTGCCTTCTCGCCATGATGGTCCCGACCTTCGGTTGCAGCGAGGAAGGAACCATGGAAAAGGCGGGCAAGAAGCTCGATCAGGCTGCGGAAGATGCTTCCGACGCTGCTGAAGACGCCAAGGATGCGGCCAAGAAGCTGTTCGAATAATTTTTCTCTTTCCGCCTGAGGGAAGGGGGATTGAGATGCAAAAAGCCGCTGTGCAGAGATGCACAGCGGCTTTGTTTTTGAGCATTTGGTACAGGAGCCGGATTATTTCTTGTCCGGCCCGTATTTGTTGACGAACCATTGCACCTGACGGCACACGCCCATCAGCAGATTGAATTCATTTCGCTTCAGGTTGATCTTGGAGAAGAACCGCCGAACCGGAAGCATCCAGTAGTCGGGGTTGTCTTCCTTGAGAAAATCCACGGCAAGCAGGGTTTCCTGAAGGTTGTCGAACATGGCCTCCTGCTCCTGAATGGTGGTGGGCCGTTCCTCGGGCGGGCCGTCCGGCTTGAACGGTTTGTCCAGTGACTTCTTGAAGCATTCGTACAAGACGAGCAGCACGGCCTGCGACAGGTTCAGGGATGTGCCCTCGCGGCTCGTGGGGATGGTCATGAGTCCGGAACAGATGGAGGTCTCCTCGTTGGTCAGCCCTTTGTCTTCGGGGCCGAATACGATGGCGACCTTGCCGCCGGAGCGGAGACGGTCGTCCACGACCCCGGCAAGGGTGGTCGGGCTCATGATGCCCTTGCGCCAACCGCCGGTCCTGGCAGTGGTTCCATATACTGCGGTAAAGCCTTCCACGGCCTCGGGCAGGGTTTCCACTATGCGGGCCTGTTCAAGAATGTGTTTGGCGTGGGCCGTGGCAAGCGGGCGGGCCTTGTCGAGATCGAAATCCCGGGGCTGGACCAGAATGAGGTTTTCAACGCCCATGTTCAGGCAGGCGCGGGCGGCGCTGCCTACGTTTTCAGGGTATTTGGGTCGAAACAGAACCACGGCGAGATCGTCAAGCATGGGTATACTCTCCAAAAGATGAATTGGCCGACTGATGCGCGGCAGACGCTCGGCATGTAGCATATGGGCGGGAGAAGTCAAAAGGCGGATTGCAGGGGGCATCCGGTGCCTTTGACTCCGTGCGGGGCGGTAGACGGCAGGCGGCTCGTCAGTTCCAGAGAGCTTTTTTATCGCGGAGCATATTCTCCGCGCAGGGATTCTTCGAGATATTGGGCATACCTTCCGCTTTCCCGAAGCCGTTTCAGACCCCGGTTGAAAGCCTTTATGAGCTTGGGGGCTTCGGGGTCATTTTTGGCGAACAATATGTGCAGTCCGCTGGAATAGAGCGGTTTCGGATGGTGGCTGATCTGGTCCGCGGCTCCGGGCAGGAACTGCGTCCTGAGCAGGTAGTAGCAGACCTCTTTCGAACACGGGAAGATGTCTATGCGTCCATCAATGAGTTTGAGCAGGTTGTTGACATCAGTCGGAGCCACGTCAAGCTTGCCACCGTTTCGCCGGGTTACCGGGCCGAGGTCCTTTTCCGCGAGATAGCCAAGGGTGACGCCTATTTTCAGGTGTCCCACGTCGTCGACTTCCTGCCAGTCGAATCGGGTGCCCATGCGGTGAAAGAAGACCACTTCCGAGTTGAAAAGTGAATCCGTATAGCTGAACAGCTTTTCCCTTTCCGGTGTTTTTCGCCAGCCGACCGACCCTTTGTGACTGCCAGCCGGAACCGAATCAAGGCTCCGTTTCCACGGCATGTAGTCATATTTTACTGTAATGCCTTCCAAGGCAAACGCTTGGGTGACGATACGGGAGCCTACGCCGCCGTATTTGAATTCCTGAGAGAAATATGGTGGCCATTCTCCCACACTCAAGAGGATGGTGTCACCGGCTTGAACTGGGAAAACAAGAATGTAGCCGATGAGTATTGTCAGATAGAAGAACGCTTTTTTCAGCACGGTATCCCTCCCGAAGACGGTACTTCTGAAAAATACTACACGTCGTTGGTTTCTTCACCATTATAATCGGGAGAGCTCGGTGCTTCTCATGGAATGGCTTCGTGAGTGTAGCACTCCTCAAGATGTTGGGCATAGCTCTCTTTTTCCCGGAGTTTTTTCAGTCCCCGGTTGAAGCTCTCGCGTAACTGGCTTCCACTCGCCTTGTTTCTGGAGAAGAGCACATGAAGCTTGTTGTCGAGAAGCGGCTTGGGGTGAAAGGATATCTGTTGCATCTGTTCGGGAGTGAAATGGGTCCTGAGGAGGTGCAGTCCGACTTTCTTCTCACAAGGGAAAATGTCGATGCGTCCGGCAAGCAGTTTTTTCATGTTGATGATGTCGGTCAGGGCAATGTCCAATTTGCCGCCATGTTGCTTCACCAGTGGCTTGAGTATGTCGATGATGAGGTAGCCGTTGGTCGCACCGATTTTCAGGGATGCCAGATCTTCCAGCTTTTTCCAGTCGAACTGGTCTCCCATGCGGTGAAAAACGACCGTTTCGATGTGCAGTACCGGATCGCTCACGAAGAAGGTTTCTTCCCGTTTCGGACTTGTTCGAAATCCGACAGCACCGTCGTAATACCCGTCGCGGGTCATGGTCAGGGCCCGTTTCCACGGCATGTATTCGTATTCCACCGAGATTCCTTCCAAGGCAAAGGCCTCCCGAATGATGTGCGATCCTATGCCGTTATTTTGAAGAGACTGGGAAAAAAAGGGAGGATATTCACCGTTGCTCAAGATGACGGTTTGTTCCGCGTTGACGGAAGCTGCGCTGAGCACGAAGCCTATGGCAGCCATAAGTATGAAAAGTTTTTTGAGCATGCGGCAATATCCCCTAACAGAGAAGGAAAGTCAAAGCGTATTGAAGGGTTCGGATAGAGGTGATGGGAATAGTTATTCATGAAGGTTAGGGGGTTATGCAGGGGAACGGAATACCTGCTTGCGGAATGAAACGGCTGTTTTGCAAAATGACTATTTTGCAAAAACCGGCAAAATGGTTCGATGAAAGTTGGTTGAAAAAAGACAAAAGTAATATTTTTTGAAGCTGAAAACACGATGGTGCGTGCTGCTTGTGTTTTTCGGACAGTTTCAGTGGTTTTTGCGGCGGAGATGTTGGCGCTGCCCTGAGAGAAAGGGCGTTTTTGCACCCCGGTCTTACTGATTGGTCAGTCAAAAAGTTCAAGTATTTTAAAATGCTAATAAAATCAGGTTGCGAGGGGCGCAGTAAAGGGCGAAACAGATTGATAAATTTGTAATACTGTGACACAACGGACTACTGGCTAGGACTAGATCCTGGCTCATGGGGGTTTTGCCCGGACTATGCACCCGGGCGGAATCAAGTTGCGGTCCAATTAACCCTTTTTTGTGGTCCAAGGAGGAATCCATGAAACGAATTCTGACCTTAGTCCTGGCTATTGCCGTGGTTTTCGGCATGTCATACACCGCTCAGGCTAAAAAACGTTATGTCTTCGGCGGTGGTCCTGCCGGCGGCACCTTTCAGGTGGTCGCCAACGGTATCCAGGTCTTCGGCCCCATCAAGAACAATCCCGATTTCAGCATCAAGGCGCAGTCTTCCGGCGGTTCCGTCGAAAACCTGCGTACCACCAACGCCGGTCGCGTGGCTTTTTCCACGGTGTATGCCGGTCACGTTTTCCTCGGCCGCAATGGGCAGATGAAGAACGATCCCAACAAGTATGAAAACGTCATGGTCGTGGGGTACCTGTACGGTGCTCCGGCCCAGCTCGTGGTCCGCAAGGGCTCGGGCATCAAGTCCACCAAGGACCTTGAAGGCAAGCGGGTCGGTGTCGGCAATGCCGGTTCCGGCGCATTCGCCAACTGTGAACTGTTCTTCTCGCACATGGGCGTGTGGGACAAGATCCAGCGGAACGCCATGGGGTACAATGACGCGGCTCAGGCCTTCGGCAATGAGCAGCTCGACGCCTTCTGGCTGTTCACCGCGTTCCCGTCCGGTGCCGTCATCATGGCTGCCCAGACCAACGACATCGATCTGGTCGACCTCGCTGCTGATGCCGAGGCTTCCGGCTACTTCAAGAAATATCCTTACTTCGGTCATCTTGCCGTTCCCGCCGGAACCTATCGCGGTGTGGACCATGACACCCCGTCATTCTTTGACTCCGCTCTGCTGGTTGCCAATGCCAAGGTCAACCCGGATCATGTGTATGAACTCTGCAAGGCCGTCTGGTCCCCCGCAGGTCTCAAGCACATGCTGGAGCAGAAGAAGACCTTCAAGGACATGTCCGTTGCCAACGGTCTCAAAGGCGTGAACCCCGAGTTCCTGCCTGTGCACCCCGGCGCGGCAAAGTTCTGGAAGGAGCAGGGCGTTCTCAAGTAGACCGCACTCGTATCGTCTCTGTAGCGGGCGGACCGGACGGTCCGCCCCTCTGCGGAAACGGTACTTACTCGTTTCCGTGTTCAGTTAACTGTCACGCATGATGTGCGATTCCCGGCCACGGCGCGGGGGACGACCCAGCAGCGGATGAAGCTGCCACGCTGCGCGACATTGTTCACGAGCTGCGAAATGCAGCCGGTATGAGTGCGAAATGTACGAGAAATTACACAAATTCGAGCAATATCTTTTTGATTTCCTGTCGGTGATGATGGTCCTGTTCTATTCATGGTCCGCCATCTTCGAACCGGCAGCCACCCAGTATCACCGGGGCATTTACGTCATCATCACGTATGTCCTCGTTTTTCTTATCTACCAGTCGAAGCACCTGATCTTCAGGATATTCGATTATATCCTCATGGGGGCCTCGGTGGTCACCATCGGGTATTGGATCACGAATTTCGAAGCCATCAACTACCGGACCGGCATTGAGACCGATTTGGACAAGTGGATGGCCATGGTCGGCGTCCTGCTCGGCGTGGAACTCGCCCGCCGTGTGGTGGGCAACGTCTTCGTCATCATCGGCGTGGCCATGCTGTTGTTCGGCATGTACGGCGAACACATGCCCGAGCTTGTCGCCCATGCGGGCGCGACCTTCCCGGAACTCTGCACGTCCATCTTCTACCGTTCCGACGGCGTGTTCGGCATCATGGCGAACGTCCTTGCCACCTATATTCTGCTCTTCGTGCTGTTCGGCGCGTTTCTGGAGCGGTGCGGCGCGCAGCGGTTTTTCATCGATTTCCCGCTGGCAGCAGTGGGGCACAAGGTCGGCGGTCCGGCCAAGGTGTCGGTCATCGCATCCGGACTGTTCGGGTCCATCTCGGGTTCGGCCATCGCCAACACCGTGTCCACCGGCTCTTTCACCATTCCGATGATGAAAAAGGCCGGGTTCAAGCCCCATGTGGCAGGCGGCATCGAACCAGCGGCATCCATCGGCGGCATGTTCATGCCCCCGATCATGGGCGCGGGCGGCTTCATCATGGCGGAAATGACGGGGCTGCCGTATTCGCATATCATGCTGGTCGCCATCTTTCCGGCGCTCATGTATTTCTTCTCGGTTTTCGTGATGGTTCATTTCGAAGCCAAGAAGGAGAACGTGGTCGGTGAGCGGTACAAGTACAGCGCCATGCAGATATTCAAGAAGGAGTGGCTCTACACCCTGCCGCTCATTTTCATCACCATCTTCATGCTCGCGGGCTATTCCCCGGGCTATTCGGCCATTGTCGGCCTCGCCACCTGCATCGGCCTGTCGTTCAAGGACGAGGGAAACCGAATCGACCCGACCCTGCTCGCGGTCATGAGCTTCATGGTCCTATGTCCGTGGCTGGTCAAGCTTGTCGGTGTCGTGGGCGGCAAGGAAGCCACTGAAGCGGTCAAGCCGTTCCTCTCAGGTCGTATCCTGCTAGTTTACGGCATTGTCGCCTCGGCGGTCATTTTCTTTCTTCGCAGGCAGACGCTGGGCGGCATGAAAGGAGAAATGGGCGAATTCGTGAAGGCTGCACGCATGGGCACCATCAACTCGCTCAAGATCGGCGCGACCGTCGGCGTCATCGGCATCATCATCGGCGTGCTGACGTATTCCGGTCTGGTGCTCACCTTTGCCGACATCGTCATCGAGCTGGCCCACGGCAATCTCGTCATGACCATCCTGCTCATCGCGCTGGCTTCGCTCATCCTCGGCATGGGCGTGCCGGTTACCGCGGCCTATCTCATTACGGCTGTGGTCGCGGTCCCGGCCCTGACGCATCTGGGCGTCAACGAGGTTGCGGCGCACATGATCGTGTACTGGCTGTCGCAGGATTCCAACATCACGCCGCCGGTCTGCATCGCGGCTTTCGCCGGTGCGACCATTGCCAAGGCGAATATGTGGAAAACGGCGTTCACTTCATTCAAGTTCGCCAAGTTCCTGTACCTCGCCCCGTTCATGTTCGCGTACATCCCGGCCTTCTCGCTGAATGCATCGCCCATGAATATCGCCATGTGGTTCAGTGTCATAACCGTGACTGTGTTCATGTACTCATGGTTCCTCAGCGGAATCTGGTTCAGGCCGTTGAAGCGGATGATGGCAGGCTCGCTGGCGTAAGGCGACTTACTTGGAATAACAGGCGGCCCGGAGAACGTATTCTCCGGGCCGTTTTTGTCTTTTGCGCCTGCACATTTTCGCACTTGCTTGCAATATTAACAGTGGCTTGCTAAACAGGGTTTCATGAGATCTCCAGATTTTTTCAAGAAGAAGCGGCGTTCGTCTTTCGCGCAGTTTTCACGCGTGCTGGTCCTTGCCTTCCTGATGTGTGCAGTGGTTCCTTCTCCGGTTGCATCCGAGGTTATCGGAACCGTGGACACTGTTTTTCATATGTTTACCCGTGACGATGATATCGTGGTGGAGGCCTTTGACGATCCTGACGTATCAGGTGTGACCTGCTACTTGAGCCGTGCGCGCAAGGGCGGTGTCAAAGGCATGATCGGCGTTGCCGAGGATACTTCCGATGCCTCCATCGAGTGTATCGCCACCGGTCCGGTCAAGCTTTCCGACCGGGTCAAAAGCGGCAAGAAGGATGGCGATGTCGTCTTCAAGAAGGGGACGTCGCTGATATTCAAGTCGTTGCAGGTGGTGCGGTTTTACGACAAGAAACGCGACGTCCTTGTCTACCTCGTGTACAGTGACCGGGTTGTCGAGGGTTCGCCCAAGAACAGCGTGACGTGTGTGAAGGTGAAATAAGGGGATTTCCAAGGGGAGTATGACGTGAGTAAAAGTGAGATTGATCGATTGGTCGGGGATGTCATGAGCAACCCGACCATGATGCAGGAGGCCATGACCCTCAAGGATCAGGCCGGTATGGAAAAGTTCATCTCGGCCAAGGGCTATGAATTGACAGAGGCGGAGGTCGCCGAAGTCTGGGCCATGGCTTCCAAGGTGATGGCCGGACAGGGGATGTGACAGGCCGGATGCCGAAGCCCGGATTCGAGATTGTCGGATACGGGTGCCCGGTGAATATGAATTGATTGTCAGAGAGTCCCGCACTCCTTTAGGAGCGCGGGACTCTCTCTGTTTTCGTAAGGCTCAGGATGCCGGTTCTTCCGGTTTTCTTGACTCAATGGCCGACAAATCAAGCGTGTTGCAGACGTGCGAACCGAGACCGATACCGGCTTCGCGAAAGACATTGAAGGATGTGTCCACGCCTGCTTCACGCAGGATTTCCAGTTCATCGTCAAACTGGGCCATGGCCGCGACAACGCCGGGAAAATTCCGTTCCTGCAACTTGTTTGCGACATGAATCTGTGCATTGAGATTCGGCAGGGTCAGGAGCACCAGTTTGATTTGGCCGCCCTGTTCCGGGAGTTTGCGCCAGAATTCCGGGTCCGTGACATCGGCAAGGCCCACCTGCCGTCCTTCTTCCTGATGCTTGTCCACGGTTTCGGCGTTGAAGTCGATACCGAGCACGGTCGGGCCATACTTGTCCACGAGGTATTCGTATGCTCCGGTTCCGACCCGCCCCATTCCTATGACAGCCACCTGCCATGTGCCGGCTTCGTATGGTTCCTCGTCCGGGTGGCACTCGCCGGTTTCGCACCGTTTGAGTGCTTTTCGGACTTTGTCGAACAAGGCGTCCGCCGTCCGGTTGAACGGCGCTGCCACCACAAAGGAAAAGGAGAGGGCCACGGCAATGGCAAGGAGCCAGTCCCGGCTGAGCCAGCCGTTGGCAACGGCAAGGCCGCCGACGATGAGGCCGAACTCGCTGTAGTTGGCGAGGTTGAATGCTGAGATGAACGAAGTGCGTGCCTTGAGGCGGAAGCGGGTGAATATCAGGAAGAACAATGCCACCTTGATGGGCAGCACGGCCAGCAGGATGAATGAGACACTGAGCACCTGCATGCTCGGCAGTCCAGCCAGACCGATTTCAAGGAAAAAGCCCACCAGCAGGAAGTCCTTGATGTTCATGAGCGACTCGGCAAGATCCCCGGCGCGCGGGTGGTTGGCCAGCAGCATGCCCATTATGAGCGCTCCCAGATCGGCTTTCAGCCCGACTGCGTCAAAAGCGGCCGCCCCGGCACAGAAAGCGAGGAAGAACCCGAACAGCACCTGTAGTTCGCCATGGCCGATGCGGTCGAGGATTCGCATGAAAATCCACCGGGCTACCGGCAGCATTCCGAGCACCAGCAAGGCCCACGGTGTGGGCATCTTGCCCGTGGAAAAGGTCAGGAACAGGACCGCGAAAATGTCCTGAACGATGAGTACGCCGATGGCGGTGCGTCCGTTCAGGGCTTGGGAACGACCGCTTTCTTCCAGTATTTTCACGGCAAACACCGTGGAGGAAAAGCTGAGGGCAAAGGCGATGAGCAGCGCCGTTTGCAGGGACATGTCCGCGAAGAAGGACAGGCCTGCCGTTGAAAGCCCCATGAGTCCCACCGCGAAGATCGCCACGGTGACGAGCATGTGCAGGGTGGCTCCGCCCCATACTTCCGGGCGCAGCAGGCTCTTTATCTTGAGCTTCAGTCCGATGGAGAAGAGCAGGATGGTGACACCGATATCGGCTATCTGCTGGATGGCCGGACCGGATTCGTATCCTTGGGTGCTGAGCGCGAAACCGGCCACGAGGTATCCTACCAGCGGGGGCAGGTTGACCAGATTGGCAAGGTAGCCGCAGCCAAAGGCGAGAAGTATTACCAAGGGATCCATGTCTCTCCCCTCTTATTGGTTTTCGATTTCGTCCTGTGTCCGGTTGACGCCGCGGGTGATGATGCCGACCATCAGGGCGAACATGATGTACCCGGCAAAGGTCTGGATGATGAGCAACAGTTTTCCGTCCCATGTCTGTGGCACGATGTCGCCGAAACCGAGCGTCGTCATCGTGACCACGGTGAAATAAAGCGAGTTGATGAAAAACTGTCCTTCGTTTGCGCCGAAGCCGAAAGGTGGCGGGGTGCCGATGAGCAGGTGTCCGACTTCGAGGGTTGCGTTGAGCAGGGTGAATCCGGCGATCATGGTCATGTAGATACGCATGAGTTCGGCGACCTCGCCCCATGTGGCGTGGTTGCCCGGTTTGAGAATCCGAACCACGTCCTTGGCAAAGGCCTTGAAGTGCCAGATCAGGATTGCGAAGACCAGCAGGGTCAGCAGGACGACGCCTTCGTTGATCATGCCGAAAAGCACTTCAAAAGAGCCGCCGCAGAATCCGACGATGGCTCCGTATATGAAAATTTCTTTGGGTTGTGTCCTGCGAAACAGGGATTTCCCCTTGGTGATTCGATGATTTCTGTGTGCGTGAAAGGCAAGGATGATGGCGGCGACAAGAAGTCCGTTCGAGAGGGCCAGCGTCACGTCGATCGGTTCAAAGACCTGATCGGTCATGGCGTTGAAAAAGTGTCCGGGGAGGATGGATGCCATGAGCAGGAGCGAGACGACCCCAAGAAAAAAGCTGGGGACAAAGTGGGTAAAGACGACCTGCCAGAATTTTGGTTTGATGTCATATTTCATATAGCTTGAATTATTCGCATAGAATCGAGATGGATGCAATGCGTGACGGCATGTTCACGGGGACTGCCGGGGGCCGGGGTGACCTGAAAAATATCCGAGCAATCAAGTCTGATAGTGGATACGGAATTCATATAGTATATTGAAATATCCGAGCCTGCGATTCGTTCCTACTCTTGACTATCTGCCGACTTTGGCTTAACAAACTCCCTCTTTGCCCGCGCTGGACGGGACTTTTGCGCTTGGACGACGAATAATTTTAGGGAGATAGGACACTTGTTCGAGAGCCTGCAAGATAGACTTGGCAATGCCTTTCAAAAATTCAAGGGCCAGAAGCAACTCACCGAAGACAATGTCAAGGAAGGGTTGCGTGAAGTACGCTTGGCGCTGCTTGAGGCAGATGTCAATTTCAAGGTCGTCAAGCAATTCGTCGATCAGGTAAAGGGTCGCGCTCTTGGCGAAGAGGTCATGAAGGGCCTCGATCCGGGACAGCAGGTCGTGAAGATCGTCAACGAGGAGCTTATCGAACTCCTCGGCGGCGAACAGCAGGATCTGGACCTCAAGGCCAAGCCGCTCAAGATGATGATGGTCGGCCTTCAGGGTTCCGGTAAGACCACCAGTTCGGGTAAGCTGTCGCTGTTCTTGCGCAAGAATCACGGCAAGAAGCCGTACCTTGTGCCCGCAGACGTTTACCGTCCTGCGGCCATCGATCAGCTCACCACGCTGGCGAAGCAACTCGACGTTCCTGTCTACCCGTCCACTCCGGACATGAATCCGGTGGATATCTGTCAGGACGCGTTGAAAAAGGCGGAAGAACTGGGTTGCGATCTGGTGCTCTTCGATACCGCGGGTCGACTGCATATTGATGAAGCTCTCATGGATGAGCTTGTGAACATCAAGAACGCATGTCAGCCGCAGGAAATTTTGTTCGTGGCAGATGCCATGACAGGTCAGGACGCCGTCACCGTTGCCGATAGCTTCAATGAGAAGCTCGACATCACCGGTGTGGTTCTGACCAAGATGGACGGTGACGCCCGAGGCGGTGCCGCCCTGTCCATCAAGACCGTAACCGGCAAGTCGGTCAAGTTTGTCGGTGTCGGTGAAAAGCTTTCCGAATTGGAACTTTTCCATCCTGACCGCATCGCGTCGCGCATTCTCGGAATGGGTGACATGATGACCCTCATCGAAAAGGCCCAGACCGAAATCGATGAGGAAGAAGCGCAGGCCATGGCCGAAAAAATGGCCAAGGCCGAATTTGACTTTGAAGACTTTCGCAGTCATATGCGTAAGATCAAGAAGCTCGGCAGCATGGAAGGGCTGCTCAAGATGATACCCGGCATGGGCAACATCATGAAGCAGATGGGGCAGGAAGCCCTGCCCGAGGACGAGATGAAACGTACCGAAGCGATCATCTCTTCCATGACCATGAAGGAGAGACGTCAGCCCAAGCTCATCAACCAGAGCCGCAAGGAACGCATTGCCAAGGGTTCCGGCGTGAAGGTTGCCGACGTGAACGCGCTCATCAAGAATTTCAAGCAGATGAGCAAGGTCATGCAGGCCATGATGGGTGGCGGCAAGGGCAAGAAGCAGAAGGGCTTGATGAACAAGCTCAAAGGCCTCACCGGCGGCGGAATGCCCGACATGAGCGCTCTGGGCGGCATGGAAGGCATGCCCGGAATGCCTCCGGGAATGGGCGGAATGCCCGGTATGCCCGGGATGGAAGAGGAAGGCGGCAAACGCGGCCTTTCCAAGAAGACTCTGAAAGCGCGTGCCAAGAAGAAAAACAAGAAAAAGCAGCGCAAGAAGAAGAAAAAGAAGTAGCGGACGAAAAGGCGGACAAAGTCTTTCACGAATATAATTGCCTTCACACGGGCAAAAACGTACAAACAAATTATTGGGGGTATAAGTACCATGGCTATGAAAATCAGACTGACCCGTATGGGTTCCAAGAAGCGTCCCTTCTATCGTGTTGTGGCTCTCGACAGCGCAACTCGTCGCGACGGACGCCCCGTCGAATTCCTCGGATACTACAATCCGATGACGGAGCCCAACGATATCCAGCTCGATATGGAAAAGATCGACAAGTGGCTCGAGCGCGGCGCTGAGCCGAGCAATACCGTTCGTTCCCTGCTGAAGAAAGCCGGCAAGTAGCACTGTGCTTCTGTAATCCGGATTTTCCGTTTGGCAGCTCAAGTTCAAGGCGCGGACGAAGCGCCTACACCGGAGGTAGACGTCATGTTGAAAGAGATGATTGAGTACATTGCCAAGTCATTGGTGGACAACCCGGATGAAGTGCATGTGTCGGAAGTCGAAGGCGAACAGACTTCGGTCATCGAGCTCAAAGTGGCCAAGGAAGACCTCGGCAAGGTGATTGGCAAGCAGGGCCGTACAGCCCGCGCCATGCGTACTTTGCTGGGTGCCGCTTCCACCAAGGCGCGCAAGCGTTCGGTCCTGGAAATTCTCGAATAAAGCACTTTCAAGGCTATGACACATAACCGCTCCAAGGGCTTTGTCGCCGTGGGCGGGGTAGTCAAACCGCACGGAATTCGCGGGGAGTTCTGCATTAAATCATATGCAGACTCCCCGTCGCTTTTCTCTCGCGTGGGTGCCCTGTTCCTTCAGGACGGCAGCAAATCACCGCAGCCATTCACTGTCCGCTCATGGCGTGAGCACAAGGGACTTATCCTCTTGAAGCTTCAAGGTGTTGATGATCGAAATCGCGCCGAGGAGATTCGGGGATGGACCGTGCTCGTGCACGAGGATGACCTGCCCGATCTGGAAGAAGGGGAACACTACCTCTACCAGATGATGGGCTGCCGCGTCGTGCTTGAGGATGGTACCGTCGTCGGTGTGCTTGAAAACTTTTTCGAGACCGCCGAGCAGGATACGTGGGTCATCGCCAGCGAAGAAGGCCGGGAAGTTCTGCTGCCCGCAGTGCCGGAATTCGTGGTAGACGTCGATCTCGACGCGGAAGTCATCACCATTGACCCGCCCGAAGGATTGCTCGACATCTACCTGAATCCCGAGCCGCCCAAGAAGAAAAAGAAGCGCAAGCGTCCTTCCGGTCGGCAGAAAGCCGAAGGGAAGTAGGGAGCGTCTCCGACGGCCTAAGAACCTTTCGAGAAAGGTTCTTAGGGATCTCCAAAGCTTTTTGGTTCGCTTCGCGGGTGTGTGCGAACGTGAGCAGGTGTGCTCCTTTATTTAAACAACTTTGCGCCGATAGGCGCAGAATGGGATTCTTAAGGGTATAGCCCTTAAGCCGCCGGAGGCGAAGTCACCTGACAATCGCGCCGTAGGCGCATCCCACCCTGATTGAAAAAAATGAGCGGACAAATGAATTTCCATCTCGTTTCCATATTTCCGCACTACTTTGATTCTCCGCTTTCGTCGGGTCTCATGGGCAAGGCCGTGGACAACGGGCTGGTCAATCTCGACTACGTGGACGTGCGCCATTTTGCCGGGGGCATTCACAAATCCGTGGACGACCGGCCATTCGGCGGCGGACCGGGCATGCTGCTCAAGCTCGACCCTATGGTCAAGGCGCTCGACTCCATCGAGTCTCCGGGCCGCATCATCATGCTCTCGCCGCGTGGTAAACCGCTCTCACAGGCCCGTGTGCGCGAGTTGTCGCAGGAAGAGGACATCACCCTTATCTCGGGCCGGTATGAGGGCATAGACGAGCGCCTGCTTGATCTCTATCCCATTGAACTGGTCAGCGTGGGGGATTTCGTACTCAACGGCGGTGAGGCCGGTGCCGTCTGTCTCATGGAGGCTGTGGCGCGTCTGCTGCCCGAATTCATGGGGCATACCGATTCCGGCGAAGAGGAAAGCTTCTCCGCAGGGCTGCTCGAATATCCGCACTACACCCGCCCGGACGACTGGGACGGACACAAGGTGCCGGAGGTGCTGCGCGGCGGCGACCACGGCAAGATAGCTCAGTGGCGGCGTGAATGCTCGCTGGAGACCACCCTTGAGGATCGCCCCGACGTTTTGCCGGAAGCGAGCCTCACGGTTGAAGACATAGATTATCTGCGGACCCTGTCGCGTACCCGGCTGGGCCGCAATCTGTATATCGCACTGGTTCATTATCCGGTGATGAACAAATTTGGGGAAAAAGTGGCTGTTTCCGTGACCAACCTCGACCTGCACGACATGTCGCGGGTGGCGCGGAGTTACGGTCTGGGGGGCTTTTATGCCACCACCCCGATAGAAGACCAGAAGGCGTTGGCTCATAAGCTGCTGACCCACTGGAAGGACGGCGCAGGCAGTGCCGCCAATCCGGATCGGGCCGAGGCGTTTTCCAAGGTCAAGGTTTTTGACGATATTGAGTCGGCAGTACTTGACATCGAGGCACAAACAGGGCAATGTCCCCGCCTCGCGGCCACGTCAGCACGGCTGGATCGTCGCAAGAAAGCAGAGCCTGCGCTCACCTATAAGGAAGTGCAAAGCTGGCTTGCCAACTCTCCGGTTTTATTGATTTTTGGAACTGGACACGGTTTGGCTGAAGAAGTCCTCTCCAAAACGGAGGGCATATTGCGCCCTGTCAGGTATTTGGATGACTACAACCATCTGTCGGTGCGAAGCGCGGTCGCAATCATTGTCGACCGGCTCATCGCGGATGAGTACTAAGAATTAGGAGATTGTCATGAACATCATCAAGCAGATTGAATCCGAGCACATTCGTCTCGACATGCCCGATTTCAAGGCCGGTGACACCGTCAAGGTTCACTACCGCATCATTGAGGGCGAAAAAGAGCGCATCCAGGTTTTCCAGGGTGCTGTCCTGCGTCGCCGCAGGGGTACCACCAACGCTTCCTTCACCGTTCGCAAGATTTCCGACGGTGTGGGCGTAGAGCGCGTGTTCCCCATGAACTCCCCCTTCATCGACCGCGTTGAGGTCGTTTCCGAAGGTAAAGTTCGTCGCAGCCGCATCTACTACCTCCGCAATCTCCGCGGTAAGGCAGCGCGCATCAAGTCCAAGCAGATCTGGGAATAATTTTTCGGATAGGCGGGCATCTGCGGCGTCGCTCGTGAAATTCAGACCCTTGCGTATTGGGATACGCGGCGGTCCTGAATTCCATTCGCGCCACCCCATCTACCCACCTCTCCAAAAAATTCTCCGATTACAACGGATATATTGCCCGGAGCATCTTGGATGCTCCGGGCTTTTGTGGGTTTGGCTGAGGTTTACTTTGTGTTTGAGGCGTGAGCGGAGTCTGTTTTTCGTGGTTTTCGGATAGGTTTTCAGGCAGAAATGGGGCCGGGTAATTAAAATGAATCAGGGAAATTTAATAGCAAGCGCGCATTTTTCGCCGACGGAAATTGCCGGAGTGGACGAAGCTGGGCGTGGTTGTCTGGCTGGTCCGGTGGTTGCCGGGGCGTGCATTCTGCCTGAAAAATATGACCTTCCGGGGCTGAATGACTCCAAGCAATTGACCGCGCAGAAGCGGGAAGTGCTCTATGATTTGATTCGTGAGCAGGCCATAACATGGTCGATCGGCGTTTCCTGGGCACCGGAAATCGACAAAATTAATATCCTTGAAGCCACGTATCAGGCCATGGGGCGGGCCGTCCGAACGCTCAAATCGCAACCCAAATTTCTCCAGATTGACGGTAACAAGCTCATTCCGAATTACGCTCTCAAGCTCGATATCCCGCAGGAATACGTCATCAAGGGTGACGGAAAAATCCCCGCCATCTCTGCCGCGTCCATCATGGCAAAGACATTCCGGGACCGGCTCATGCTCAAAATCGCAACTCAATTTCCCGGGTACGGCATCTCCAAACACATGGGCTACGGCACCAAAGCGCACATGGAAGCCATCCAGAAAATGGGCCCGTGCCGACATCATCGAATGACTTTCCGTGGAGTAAAATCCGAAGAACCAAAGCAGAAACAAGCGACTTTGTTCTAGTAAAAGGCAGGATGGGAAGCCGCTTTGCGGCGATGTCAGGTGACTTCGCCTCCGGCGGCTTAAGGGCTATACCCTTAAGAATCCCGTTCGCGCCTTCGGCGAAAATAAGTGAATAAAAAAAGTCCCGACAGGCTCAGCCTGTCGGGACTTTTTTTATTCACTATATTTATTTCGCCGAAGGCGAGTCTGGGATCTCAAAGGGTTTTACCCTTTGACCGTCGGAGACGAAATCACCCGACAATCGCGCCGCAGGCGCATCCCATCCTGCCTTTCTATTTGGCGTATTTTTTCAAATCGGCTTCGCGTATTTCTTTTCGTTTGATCTTGCCGCTGATGGTCTTGGGCAGATCGTCGACGTACTCGATTATACGCGGGTACTTGTAGGGCGCTGTAAGCTCGCGCACGAAGGTCTGGAGCTGCTTTGTCAGCTCGTCGTTGCCTTCGTAGCCGGGAGCGAGCACGATGGTCGCCTTGACGATCTGGCCGCGGACGTCGTCGGGCACGCCGGTGACAGCGGCTTCGACAACGGAATCGTGCGCCACGAGTGCGGATTCGACCTCAAAGGGGCCGATGCGGTAGCCGGAACTCTTGATGAGATCGTCTGTGCGGCCCATGAACCAGAAGTAGCCGTCTTCGTCGGCCCATGCCTTGTCGCCGGTGTGATACCAGCCGTCGAACTTGACGGACGCGGTCTTTTCCGGCTCATCCATGTAGCTGTCGAACAGGCCGAGCACGGGCTTGTCGATGCGGATGCAGATTTCGCCTTCCTCGCCCTGCGGGACGGGCTGCCCGGTCTCGTCCATGAGCTGAATGTCCCAACCGGGGACGGGCTTGCCGATGGAGCCGGGTTTGGGCGTCATGAACTTGAACGTAGCGATCTGCAAGGTGGTTTCAGTCTGTCCGTATCCTTCGTAGAGCGGGATGTTGAAGGCCTTTTCCCAGGCGTGGAAGACCGAGTCGTTGAGCAGTTCGCCCGCCGTGGTGCAGTGACGCAGCGCGGACAGGTCGTACTGTGACAGGTCTTCGCGGACGAGGAAACGGTATACCGTGGGCGGCGCGCAGAAGGTGGTGATCTTGTTTTCGTCCATGATCTGGAGCAGATGCGCCGGCTCGAATTTGCCCCGGAAATCCCAGACAAATACGGTGGCCCCGGCCATCCACTGGCCGTAGAACTTGCCCCATACGGATTTGGCCCAGCCGGTTTCCGACAGGGTCAGGTGAATGTCGCCGTCTTCCAGATCATGCCAGTGCGCGGCGGTGGAGAAGTGGCTGCACGGGTAGGTAAAGGAGTGCAGCACCATCTTGGGCAAGCCCGTGGTTCCGCTGGAAAAGAAGATGACCATCGGGTCATCGCCGCCCGGAGAATCCGCAGTGCGCGGACAGTCGGTGGCGCCTTCTGACAGCAGGGTTTCGTAGTCGTGCCAGCCTTCATTCAGTTCGCCGTCGATCTGCACGAGCAGGTTCAGGTTCGGACAATCTCCCTTGGCTTCGTCTACGCGTTCGCAGATCGAGTCTTCGCAGATGATGGCGGTGACGTTGGCATAGTTGACGCGCTGGGAGATGTCTTTTTTGGTCAGCAGCGACGGGGACGGGATCGGCAGTGCGCCGATGCGGTGCAGGGCGAGCATGACGGTCCAGTATTCCATGCGGCGATACAGCACCAGCATGACCCTGTCGCCCTTTTTCACGCCCTGTTTCATGAGGGAATTGGCGAGCCTGCTTGATGTCTCCTGAAAGAAACCGAAGTTGAATTCGCGTCGTTCTCCGGCGTCGGAGACGTGGATGAGCGCGGTTTTTTCCGGCTCCATTTTATCCAGGACGTCGTAGGAAAAGTTGAAATTCTCAGGGGCTTCCAGTTTATATCGCGCGCAGAAATCTGCGTAGTCCTCGTAAGTTTCCTTGGCAAACATTGTATGTTTTCTCCGTGATTCAGTGTCAGATTTTTTCGTTTTCTTCTTCAATCGCTCGACACTTTGGTCCGGGCGGGCCGAAATCTACCGGCCTACCCTACAGAATCACGTCTATGAAATTCACGTCTTTGCCGTCCAGACCTCGCAGGGCATGCGGCGTTTCCGAGTTGAAATAAATGGAATCGCCCGGTTCGAGAATGAGCGGTTCGCCGTTCATGCGAAGTTCCAGACGTCCCTCAAGCACGTAAATGAACTCCTGCCCACGGTGGGAGGTTTCAGTCATTTCTTCGCCGTTTTTGGGGGGAACGCGGATTAGAAACGGCTCCATGTCGCGGCCGGCGAACTTGTAGCCGAGGCTTTTGTAATCGTAGTCCTTGCGACGGTCAACGGAAAAGCCTTCGCCTTTGCGTACCAGCGCGTACGACTTCAGGTGCGGTTCGCGCCCGGAAATCAGCGTGTTCAGATCAACCCTGCACAGCCGGGAAACATCCAGCATGTAGCCGACCGGAATTTCGACGGTCCCGGACTCGTACTCCGCGACCTTTTCTTCCGGCAGACTCAGCAGGTCGGCCATCTCCTTCACGGTCCAGCCGATGCCTTCCCGCAGCCCCACCAATCGCGGGGCAATGTCTTTGTACTGTTCCATCTCTCTCTCCTTTGCCTGCCGAAGATTCCGGTCTCCTTTACGTGAGGAGGCCCAAACATCTTCAAAACCGTTTGCCGCGCCGCCTGTGGCGGTTTGCGGCGTCGTTTATTCGTGATGGAGGCGGGGAGCAACATTTCCCCGCCCGCCATCTTTCGATAACTCTTTCAACCCCTATGCGTCAGGCCACAGTTCGTGGGCGTGATCGCGGAGTTTGTACTTCTGGATTTTGCCGGACGCGGTCATGGGGTATTCGTCCATGAACGTGACGAATTTCGGAATCTTGTACTTTGCGATTCTGCCGCGGCAGTAGTCGACGACGTCTTCGGGCAGCAGGTCCGCATCTTCCTTGAGGATGATGAACGCGCCGACCTGTTCGCCGAATTTCTCGCTGGGCACGCCTGCCACCTGTACGTCACGGATGCCGTCCATGGTGTAGAGGAATTCCTCCAATTCGCGGGGATAGATGTTCTCGCCGCCGCGAATGATCATGTCCTTGAGGCGTCCGGTGATGGACAGGTAGCCATCGTCGTCGAGCACGCCGAGATCGCCGGAGTGCAGCCAGCCGTCCTTGTCGATGGCGGCGGCAGTGGCTTTCTCGTTGTTGTAGTAGCCCTTCATGACGTTGTAGCCGCGGCAGCAGACTTCACCCTGCGTGCCTGCCGGACAGGTCTCGCCGGTTTCGGGATCGGTGATCTTGATCTCGATTTCGGGCATGGCCGGACCAACGGTCTCGGTCATGTGTTCGATGGTGTCGCCGATGGTGGTCTGGGACATGACCGGGCTGGCCTCGGTCAGGCCGTAGCAGATGGTGATCTCGGTCATATTCATCTTGTCCATGACGCGCTTCATGACTTCCACGGGACAGGGCGACCCGGCCATGATGCCGGTACGCAGGTGGGAGTAATCGAACTTGTCGAACATGGCGTGATCGAGCAGGGCGATGAACATGGTAGGCACGCCGTAGAGGGCGGTACACTTTTCCTGATCGATGGAAGCCATGACGTCGAGCGGCACGAAATCCTCGAGGATGACCATGGTCACGCCGTGGTTGACCGCTGCCATTACGCCGAGCACACAACCGAAGCAGTGGAACAGCGGCACGGTGAGTGCGAGGCGGTCGCCGGCATGGAAGTTCTGGTTCTTGCCGATCCAGTAGCCGTTGTTCGCGACGTTGTAGTGGGTGAGCTGCACACCTTTGGGAAAACCTGTGGTTCCCGAGGTGTACTGCATGTTGACCACGTCGTGCGGATCGAGTCCGGCCTGACGTTCCTCGTATTCCTCGTCCGTGACCATGGCTGCCATGGCCTGAAGCTCGGGAATGGAATACATGCCGCGATGCTTTTCATGGCCGAGGTAGAAGACGCGCTTCAGGTGCGGGAATTTTTCGGTCCGCAACTGGCCGCGTTCCTGAGTCCGGAGTTCCGGAATCTGTTCGTAGGTGGTGGAAAGGTAGTCGTGATCCCGGTAGTGCCCGATGATGAACAGGTTCTCTGTCTCGGAGTGTTCGAGGAGATACTGGAATTCATGGGAACGGTAATGGGTGTTCACGGTGAGCAGGATGGCACCGATCTTGGCTGTGGCAAACTGGAGTGCCACCCAGTAGGGCACGTTGTTGGCCCAGATGGCGACCTTTTCACCTTTCTGTACGCCCAGCCCCATCAGCCCCTTGGCAATGGTGTCCACGAGTTCGCCGAATTCCCTGTAGGTCTGGCGAAAATCGCGGTCCACATAGACCACGGCTTCCTGATCGGGCCATTTCTCGACGGCCTCATCCAGCAGTTGTCCGAGAGTGAGTTCGCGAAGTGCTGCCATGATCTACTCCGGGAAGTAGAGGACAGCGTAGATTTCGGCTTTCTCGTCCCCGGCGCAGGCCACGTTGTGCGGCACCACGGAGTTGAAATAGATGGAATCGCCCGGTTCGAGCACGGACTCTTCCTTGCCGTAAATGACGCGAAGCTTGCCGGAATGGACCACGATGAACTCTTCTCCTTCATGGGAGGAGAGGTGGCCGTCCTTGGCGGATTCCGGGAGCAGTTCAATGAAGAACGGTTCCATGTGGCGATCGGTTTTTCCCTTGCCGAGGGAGTGGAATTTGAGGCCTGCTTCCTTGCCGTCGGGATGCATGATGATCTCTTCTTCCCGGTCGGCGAGCCGTGTGATCAGCGGATCGCTGGATACCTGGTCATCCAGGAAGGTGCCGAGCCGGACGCCGAGGGCGCGGGCCAGCTTCACCAGCGGTTGCAGCGAAGGATACATGTCGTCTTCTTCGACTGCGTGAATGAAATTTTCAGTGAGGCCGGTACGGGCCGCGAGGTCCTCAATGGTCAGGTTCTGTTTTTCTCGGTAGGATTGGATCCTTTTGCCGATCTTGTCCATCAGTGGTGTCTCCTTGAAACATCAGCATTAAACTACAATATATGAAATCTTCTCGGATATGTCTGTCCGGAAGACAATAATTCGTCGTCTCTGCGTGTACCCGAAACGGTTCGGAATGTCACCTCGGGCGTAATGAACGCAGCCGGTCATTTTTTTTGTGGGTATAATTGTTTCTGTCGTGACAGGCCGTTGAGGTGCTTTTGAGAAAAATGGCTGTACGCAGAACTCGCCAGTGATAAAAAATATCATGGTTCACATGTATGAAAAATGCGACAGAACGCACCCGGCGCAACGCGGTTTTCGTCACCCGATCGCAACAGTGTCCGGTTGCAAACCGTGCTTTGGCGGTGTACCTTTCTCGTTCGCGAGTTCAATTGGAAATTTTAAGGATACGACGTGAATTTGGAAGAGAACAAGGTCCGTCAGGACAAAGAAATATCGGCTGCGGGAACCCTCAAGGACATTGAAAGAGAAAAGATTTCGGGTGTATTTTCTACCCAGAATGTCAACAAGGTCGGCACCGGCACGACCATGCGTAAGGCCATTCAGAAGGCCTACTGGTTTGCCGAGCAGGTCGACGGTGAAGGGGCACCTGTCGTTCAGGTGCAGCCCTTGAATGACAACAATGTGCCGTCGGGTCCCAAGGAAACGGTGGTGCTTGGGGAGTTCCTTGAAAATTTTGCACCTGAGCTGGAATACTATCAGGAAAAGGTTTTCCCGCAGATCAAGGAAATGAACGAGACCATCACCCGTGCCGAACGACAGCGTGAACAGGGAGCGTATTACTCGGCCCAGTTTGATTTCGAGGCCGCGCTTGATTTTGATGAAAGTAACGTGCGTGCCAATTTCGGGCTTGGTCTGACCTACATGGAGCGCGGCGAGACTAGCAAGGCGGACGACATCTTTCAGCGCGTGGTCAAGCTTGATGCCGCTTTCGAACCGGAGCACAAGCACCTGTTCAACGAGTTCGGCATGAATCTGCGTAAGTCGGGACTTCTCGATCAGGCCGTTGATTATTACACCCGCGCCCTCGAGATCACGGTCAATGACGAGAACCTGTATTACAACATTGCCCGTGCCTATTTCGAGCGTGGCGACAAGCAGGCGTGTCTGGACAACCTGAACAAGGCGCTGGAACTGAATCCTCATCTTGAAGAAGCGGTTCAGTTTCTCAACTATTTGAAAAAACAGGGGTAGCCCGTATGTGTCTGGTCCTCGAAGATGTCACTTTCGCCTATCCCGGCGGGGCTGTCATCCTTGAGGGTGCTTCACTGACCATTACGCAGGGCGGATACTATCTCGTGCGCGGGCCGTCCGGTTCCGGCAAGTCCACATTGCTGCGGCTTCTCTGCCGTCTGGAGGAGCCTCAATCCGGCAGGATCGTTTATCAGGAAACGCCTGTCAGTGAAATGGAGCCTGCCCGGTTGCGCCGTACCGTGGCATATGTTCAGCAGATGCCCACGCTCTTGAAAGCATCGGTGCGCGACAATCTCCTGCTTCCACTCCAATTCAAGGCGAACAGCGGCCTTGAGCCGCCGGATGACGGTACGCTGAACCGGATGCTCGGGTCGTTTCTGCTTGACGGCGTGACGCTCGACGCCATGGCGGATTCCCTGTCCGTGGGGCAAGCGCAGCGAGTCTGTCTCATTCGCAGTCTGTTACTCAGGCCCGAAGTGTTGCTCATGGACGAGCCGACTGCCTCCCTTGATGCCAAGAGCGCGCAGGTGGTGCTGGACAAGGCCGCCGAACTGAGCCGGGACGGCATGACCGTGGTCATGATATCCCATTCCGAAACCACTCCCGAAGGCGTGACGGACCTCATCCGTATCAATGGCCGCAAGCTGGAGTTCGCATGAGTGTCACGCCTGCCATCATCGAAATATCCCCGTGGCAGCTTTTGCTGTGTCTCGGTTTCGTACTGCTCGCGGGCGGTACGTCCATCTATCACCGACTCGGTCTCGGGCGCGATCTGCTTGTCGGTACCATCCGTACTTTCGCGCAGCTTTTTCTCATGGGATACGTGCTCAAGTTCGTGTTCGACGTGCAGTTGAGTTGGCTTGTCCTGCTTATGTTCACGGTCATGATCGGGGCGGCTGTTCACATCATCAAGGGGCGTGTCAGCGAAAAATCCGTGCCCTTTCTCATGCCCACGTTCATTTCCATGCTCCTGACCTACACCTTGGTCACTTATGTGGTCACCGCCGTGATCGTGGGAGCGAAACCGTGGTGGACGCCGCAGTATTTCATCCCGCTTGCCGGAATGATCGTCGGCAATTCCATGACCGCCATTTCCATCTCCCTTGAGCGGCTGTTCTCGGATTTGAAGAACCGTCGGGCCGAAGTGGAAATGCGGCTCGCCCTCGGTGCGGATTACCGGGAAGCGTCACAGGATATTCTGCGGGATGCCGTGAAAGCAGGCATGATTCCGTCCATCAATTCTCTCATGGCTGTGGGACTTGTCTCCCTGCCCGGCATGATGACCGGACAGATACTCTCCGGTACCGACCCGCTCATCGCTATCCGTTACCAGATCGTCGTCATGCTCATGATCGTGGCCGGGACCTCGCTCGGGTCACTGCTCGTCACCGGACTCGTCCGTCGCAGGTGCTTTTCCGCGGGGCAGCAGCTTATCGTTCGGTGAGGTTGGGGAGATGCTTCCGGCGGTCGCTCGCCGCGAGGGCGTCTCCGACGGCTTAAGAACCCTTTGTAAAGGGTTCTTAAGAATCTCCTAAACTTTTTGGTGCGCCTTCGGCGGGTGCGTTGGGTGAGGGGGGTGGTGTGTGGGGCCGGGGGAATGGCGTTCGGAGAGAATCGCGCCGGACATCTTCGGCGCGCGATCAAGCTGTCCGGCGCGATTCTCTCCGAACAGTGCCCACGCCGCGTGTGTCTTACGGAAATAGTTCGAAAAAGCGTCCTTGCGGCGTTTCTTACATTAGGAAAGTCGGTTTTGTTTTTTCTATTGGTTCAGCATGAACGTAACCAATAAGAAAGAAGGCACTCCCTTGTCTCAATTTCACCCAACGCGCGCTTAGCGCATACAAAAAATTTAGGAAAGGAGAGGGGATGGGGATCCAAGGGGAAGGGGAGAGGAAAACCCTTTACAAAGGGTTTTCCTCTCCCCTTCCCCTTGGCCGCCGGAGGCGCGCACCCTACCGGGCGCAGGGAACGTTGTGGGAGATGTAGATTTCTCCGAGATCGTTGATGAGCTTTTTGTTGTCGAAGACTTCGAGGACTTTTTCTCGTGCTGCCGGGATGATGGTGGCGCGCAGTTCGTTGTCGGTCAGGCTTCGGCGGATGATGTCTGCCAGTGCATCGACGTTGTTGCTTTGGCAGAGCATGCCGGTTTTTTCATGGATGACGAGTTCGGGCAGTCCCGAGACGTCGGTGGCGGCGACGGGCACGCCGGTAGCCATGGCTTCGGCAACCACGTTGGGGATGCCGTCGCGGTCGCCGTCATCTGCTTCGCGGCAGCCGAGGGTGAAACAGTCGGCATCTGCGAGGAGCTTGATGACTTCGCCGTGGGTAATGGTGCCGGTGAGGGTGGTGACGTCGTCAAGGCCGAGCTCGCGAATGAGTGATTCGATTTTGCGGTTGTCGGCGGCTTTGCCTGTGCCTACGAGAGTGTATTTGAACTCCAGTCCTTCAGCACGGAGTTTTGCCAGCGCGCGCAGGACGATATCCAGACCTTTCTTGGGAACGAAGCGGGCTACGGTGAGAATGTTGTAGGGCGCTTTGGCTCCGGTTTTGTCGCTTTTGGGCGCGAACAGATCGAGATTGATGCCGTGGTAGACGCAGTGGATGGGCTTGCCGTTTCTGGACACCTTGGTGAGATACTCCGCATTGTATCGGGTGCAGGTGACCACGAATTTGGCGAGGTCGATCTTGTCCTGATAGCGTTCGGGAGCCTGCGTGTAGATATCCTTGGCATGGGCCGTGAAGCTGAACGGCACGTCCGCGAACAGTGCCGCATACATGGTGACGGTGGTGGGCGTGTGGGCGAAATGTCCGTGCAGGTGACCGAGGTCGACACCGTCGTCGATGACGGATTTCTGCATGATGTAACCGCCTTGGAGCAGATGCTTGATCCAAGTGTGTTTCTTGGGTGCGAGTGCGAAGCGGGTCTTCATGAGCTTGATCGCCTTCCAGTACCGTTTCGGGTGGCGGAAGAGCAACCGCAGGTTGTGCCAGAGCAGTGCGGGCAGTCCCCAGATCATTGAGGAGGGCAGGTAAGTGACCTTTGCCTTGATCTCCTTGATGGAATCATGGGTGAAATTTTCGCGGGGGGCGCGCATGGAGTAGATGTGGATATTGAATCCCATCTTTTCAAGCAGGCGGATTTCGTTGGATATGAACGTCTCGGAGATACGGGGATAGCCCTTGAGCACCATGCCAAGGGTTTTCCCGCGGGAAGCGGAATCAGTCACGACAGTTCTCTCGGAAGTGGGTCAGGCGTTTGCACATGACTTCAAGGCCGGTCATGCGGAAATCCTGGAGTTGTTTGATGCACGGTGCGGGATCGTCGAGAAGGGTGTTGACCTTCTGGCGTAGTATGTCCGGAGTGACGTCACCCCATTTGATATAGTCGCACAGGCCGCGTCCCTCGAATACCTTGGCGCGGAGCAGTTGCTCAAGGCGTGGCGTGTCGCGCGGGATGACCAGTGCGGGCTTTTTGAGTGAAAGGATTTCGCACAGGGTGTTGTAGCCGCCCATGGTGACCACGAGGTCGGCGGTGGCCATGCGTTTTTCCAGATTCTTGACGAACGGCTTGATCTGGACCTTGAGCGCACGGGCGCGGTCAGCGAGTTCGTCGAGGCGGTCATGGGCCAGAAACGGGCCGGTGATCATGAGCGTCTTGAAATTCACGGTGCCGTTGCTCTCCAGCATCTTGAGATAGTTGTCGAGCACGGTGTAGCCGTCTCCGCCGCCGCCGATGGTGACGAGCACCTGTTTCTGCTTGCGGCGCGGTTTGCGTGTCTTCGGCACTTTGCGCGGAATGTACCCGGTGAAGATCGTCTTTTTGGCGATGTCTTCGGGAAAGGCATATTCCGTGATGGGGTTGTAGAGGTCTTTTTCGCCGTAGACCCAAATTTCGGAGTAGAGATCACGCAGGATTTCGGGAAATTTCTTTTTCTTCCAATCGGCGCGGGTGGATTCGGCATCGTCCAGAATATCGCGCAGCCCGAGTACCACGCGGGTGCACGGCAGGTTCTTTTTCAGCCATTTGAGCGTGGGCAGCACCTCGTTTTTGAGGCCGGTCGGCACTTTGTCGACGATGAAGAGATCGGGTTTGAACGCTTTGGCTGTGGAGGAGATGATGTTTTTTCGAATGGAGATGGCGATTTTGGGATCGACCTTGATGGAGTGCGGGACGTAGACGGTGTTGGTCTTTTTTATCATACCGGGCATTCGGACGAAGTCGACGCCTGCGGGCATGGTGTACCGTCCGGCTATGGGCGATCCGGTGACGATGAGGATGTTGACGCCGGGACGCACCAGATTGCGGGCAATGGCCATGGTGCGTCGAATGTGTCCCAGACCGTAGGTGTCATGGGAATACATCAGGATATTGTATGAATTCGATTCCATAAACTCGTGAGTCGGCAAAAAAATAAGCCGGACACCTTCCCCATACCGGCGATTACGTATCGTTACCGGGGATTGGGCGCCGTGTCCAGAAAAGCAACTGGGAAGTCATACCTGAGAATTCGGTACAGGGCCACCTTTACTTTGCATGACGATGGTTGACGTCAAGGCAGATGCCGGCATCGAAATGCATGCCGTCCTGCGTGTTGTGCAGGTTGTCGGCATAGAGCGGATGATCCGGACGTGCTGCAAGGGCTGTTTCAAACCGGCGGACGGCCTCGGCCCGGTCTCCCCTCCGCAGGGCGAGTACGCCGAGATTGTTCTGTGCACACGGGTGTTCCGGGGAAAGTTCGTCAGCCCTGTTCAGGGACTCGGAGGCCTTGTCATTGTCGCCCACTACGGCGAATTGGACGCCTTCCACCAGTGCCTTTTGCAGAGAGGTCAGAGAGATGTGGTCGACTCCCCGGCAGGGGCAGCGTTTCACGTTGCACGGCTCGGTGCCGTCAAGCAGTCGGACGTTATCCATGACGTTGCCCAGTTTGGTCTTGTCGCCGGGGCAGCGCATTACGGTGCCGTCGGGTTCCATGCGGAGCAGTGTCTTCCCGGCCGAGCACGGGACTCCCTGAAAGTTGAAGGCGATTTTTTTGCCCTGCTCGGGGTGGTCGGCAAAGATGGCCCGTGCCCGGTCGCCATATGCCTCGGGGTAGCGCCGTCCTTCGAATTCGCCTTTGAAGGGGCGGGGCGTCAGGGTGATGCCATGGTCGGCGAAGAATTCCTTGTCCGTATGGAAGCGTGCTTCAAGGGTCGGATGGATCACGTAATTGACGATGACCTTGAATCCCTTGTCCAGAAGCAGGCGGGCGTTTTTGATGAATGCGTCGGTTCCCTTGATGCGTTCCCTTTCCTCGATATGCAGGGCGACATACAGGTCCTGCACCCGTGCCGGGTCGATGCGTTCGGCAAAGTCGCGGACTTTGGACGAGACCGACAGGTTCGTATCCACGCCGATGAAATGGTTCTTTGTCAGCTCCGCGCAGATATCGACCATGCCGGGGTAGATGAACGGTTCGCCGCCGGTCAGTCCCACGACCCATTGTTCGCCGGTGGCGTCAAGGAAATCCGTGATGCGCGAGACGGGCAGCGTCTCGGTGACTGGGGTGTTGTCGTGCGGAAAGTAGCAGTATTCACAACGGAAATTGCATTTTCGCGTCATGTTCCAGATGATGTTGTTGACCGGCATGTCCATAAAGGCTCTCCTTTCGCCTGCTGTCCTGCCACGGATTTCGGGAAAACACCAGAACACGTCTTGTCATTTTGCTTCGGCCTCTGGTAAACATCCAACCCGAGGCATTGATGACACACGATACTTTTCAGATTCTCATGGACGAGCTTGACGCCTGGGCGCACGCCGGACAGACTGCTGTCTTGTGGTGGCGTGACGATGACGCCGGGGCTCCCTGCGCCGCGCTGGATGTCCTTTTGGAGATGACTGACCGGCACGCCGCGCCTTGCGGTTTGGCCGTGATTCCTGTACGTGCCGAAGAGCCGCTTGCAAAAAGAATGGATGAAGCCCCATACGCATGGGCGCTTCAGCACGGCTTTGCCCATACGAACCATGCGTCCGGCGGTGTCGGGGCATGGGAGTTGGGGTTGCATCGTCCTGTTGCCGCGGTGCTTGATGACTTGCGTGCCGGTATGAGTAAGCTGGCAGGACTCTTCGGAGACCATTTCGTTCCCGTTGTCGTACCTCCGTGGAACCGGATGGCCCCGGAGCTTCTGCCGCGTCTGTCCGGTCTTGGTTTTCGGGGTGTTTCAGCAAGTTACAAGCGTCAGCGGCCCGCTTCGCCCGACGGAATTCGTGTGGCGGATGCACACTGCGATCTGCTGGAATGGAAGAAAAAGCAGCCGGCTTTTTTTGCCGGACGCGAGAAATGTGTAGCCGATCTGGTGGAACACCTGACGGACAAACGGACCGGACGTGTGGATTTTGATGAGCCTACCGGCGTATTGACCCACCATTTGGAAATGGATGGGGACGCCTGGAATTTCATGGACGACCTGCTGTCGGCAACGACCACTCATCCCGCAGCGAAATGGATGAGCCCTGCCGATATCTGGCCGGAACGCTAGACCAATCGAGGACAGTACATGACTGCGACACTTCGCCGCGCCGAACCCCGCGATATCGACGCTATCTGCAACCTGCTTTCCGAACACATGAACAGCAAATTTCCCCCGGAAAGATGGGAACGGCTCTTTACTCCGTCATGGTGCATGGACAGCAACAATATTGGTATTGTTGCCGAAGACAATGGAAAGATTGTCGGTTTCCATGGCCATGTCTGCTCATCCCGCCCGCTGGGCATGCGGCTTGAGCGGTTCGTCAACTTCACTTCCTGGTACGTGCTCAAGGAATATCGCGGGCAGGGGCTCGGCAGCGCCATGGTCAGAATGGCCATTTCCGATCCGGAGACCACCTACATGGTCTGTTCGCTTTCGCCCAAGCGTGTCGATTTCTACAAGAAGCTCGGTCTTGACATTCTGGAGACCGAACGGTTTGTCTGGCGGCGCGACGGACATGAATACGACAATCTCGAATTCATCATGGACGTCAACCAGATTCTCATGAGGGCCAACCCCGCAGAGGCAAAGGTCGTTGAAGACCACCTCGGGCTGGACGTTACCCCCATTCTGGTCTCCACCCGCTGCACCCAGTGCCTGCTGCTGCTTTCCATTACCCGGAAGAAGGACGACGTGACCTATTATGATGTCCTGTACCGCAGCAACCCCGCTCTGTTCACTTCCCGTGCGAAGGACATTGCCGAAGCTCTGCTGCCGGACGATGAGTGCGTCTTTGCCGCAGACTGCCGTTTTGTCGATGACGACGGTCCCGGTGCCGAAGTGGAAGTCATCCAGTCGCCGCGTTTCTACAAGACGTCCCGTGTCGATCCGCGGGATATCGATCTCGCCTATTCCGAAATAGTCCTGCTCGACCTGAAAGTGGATTAAAACGGGCCGAGCGGTTTTCGGACCGAATTGACAATGCAGAAGAGGGAAAACGCCTGAAAGCGTTTTCCCTCTTTTTTTGCGTATTCGCCGCAGGGTATTCTGGTGCGTCAGCGAGTTATTTCACCACTCCGAGCAGGCCGTTGATGGCGGCCATGACGGTCTGCTCCTTGACGGACGTGCGGTCGCCCGAGAAATTGTACAGTCGGGCGCGGGAGCCGGACGGCCATGCCCATGCCATCCAGACGGTTCCGACGGGCTTGTCGGGGGTGCCGCCCGAGGGACCGGCTATGCCGGAGACTGCGACGGAGACATTGGCCCCGACGGTCTTGAGGACGCCCTCGGCCATGGCGAGGACCACGGCTTCGGACACGGCTCCGTGCTGTTCGAGGATTTCCGGTTTGACACCCAGAAGGCGTGTCTTCACATCGTTGGAATAGGCGATGACCGATCCGTTGTACCATTCGGAACTGCCGGGACAGTCGGTGAGGGTGCTTGCAAGCAGCCCCCCGGTGCAGGATTCGGCAGTTGCCAGAAAGTTGTCGTGAACCCGAAGGTTCTCGCCGACTTCCGAGACGGCGCGGGAAATGAGATATGCGTCCATGAGTGTTCTCCTTGAGTGATTTTTACAAAATACGGCAGCGGGTTGCAATACCCATGGTTGGGCGGGTACTGTAGGGGCAGGAGATAGTATGCCAGTCACCCCTTCAAAACTTTTTTCGCTTGCTCTCGAGAGGCATCGCATGCCGTGGAACTGGACGCTGCACTTCGCGTCGCTGTTCGGTTTTGCCCTGACGCTTCTGATGCATAGCTACCTGATGTTTGCGGCTACAGTGATTATTTTCGGCGCGGGCTTTTTTGAATTGCGGCTGCCTGATTTGCCGGAAAACCGCTGGCGTCGGTTCGTGCTTTCCGCGGTGGAGTGGGAAAAGGACTGGATAGCCTACCCATGGACATTCAGGAAATGGATGCGGCTGCTGTTCGTGCTGCTGATCGGTTTCGTGACGGTGTGGGCCTTGTGGACCCGGGAGCCGGCTGCGCTGGGAATGCTCATGGGGGGAGCCTACCTTGTCTGTGTAGCTCGTGATAACAAATCAGGGGGCGTTGATTTGTAGACCGGTCTGGACTCCAATCTGGATCGTTGTTATATGTATTTAACAATAGTAACTATAATGGAGGAACTCCTATGAGCGAAGATACCAATGCCTGCAAGCAGTGGCTGAACGAAGTCAACTGGGATATGATTCACGAAGACGCCGTCACCCTGTATCTGGAGTGGGGGAACAACAACTATCGTGACGCCATGCGCTCGCCCGTTACCACCAGCGGTGAATATTCCATTTATTTCGCAGTGGATACCTGGGAGCATCCCAAGGTCGTGCTGATGCGTATGGACAACTATGGTTCCACCATTCTCTGTTCCAAGCGGCTGCCGGATGATCTGGCAAAGGAGCTGCGTGAAGAGATCAAGGATATCAAGGGTATTCTCGAGCTGACACCGTCGATCAAGGCGTGGCTTGAGAAGGAACTGGAAAAGTAGTCTGCCGACATACTGAAAATGGAAAGGCCCGAAGATTGTGTTCTTCGGGCCTTTTCAGGTTGTTGAGAAAGGCCCGATTGCGTCGTTGCTTCAAAAAAGGCAGGCACTCGAACCTTTTTCGACAACCTGCCAGAATGGACTTTGTCGGGGCGTCTTGCCTAGTCGTTTTCCTCGATGACCACGCCGTCACAGACGAAGGATATCCCCTGCGTCGAGGCCGTGCCAATCATGACGGCCTGAATGATGGGGACGGACACCTTGGTGCCGCCTTCCCACCGGACCGTGAAGTTGGCACCGGACCCGCCTTTCCGGTCCCGCTCGGGGATGAACACTTCGCGGGTGCCCATGGGTGGGATGGCAATGGGGGTGTCGAGGTAGTTTTTCACCATTTCGCCGTTGTCGTTGTAGTACTTGATGGCGGTCACTGTGATGGTGTTCTTGGCGTCCACATTGCGGATGGAGAGCAGGGCGGAGAGATTGTACGGGCGGTTTTTCGGGCCTTGATACACATGGGAATAAACCGGCACGTATACTTTCTGTCCGCTAGACATATCGAGGGTTCGTGCCATTGCGGGCATGGCAAGTGCGATGATCGCCAATATGGTCAGGGTCATTCGAAATAGTGGTGTACGCATGATGTGCTCCTTGAAATTCCGGCTGTGCTTTATCTTGGTATGCCTACTCGGGGCGTTGAATGCAAGGGGAACCGGATGTGTTGTTTTTGGTTACATGAACACGACTCTGGCGATCAGGCCGAGGCCAAGCAGTATGAGCAGGATGAATACGGTCGTGCGGAATACCGCTTCGGGCAGCAGGCGGCGTACTCTCCCGCCAAGCCAGATGCCCACGCAGACGGGGATGAGGCCGATGGTCGAGATGAGCGCGATTTCCCCGGTGAACAGGCCGAGTCTGCCGAGGCCGAAGAGCATGATGACGCTTGAGATGGTGAAGGACGTGTTGATCGCCTGCACCAGCTCATTCTTGGTGAGCTTGAGCGAAATGAGATACGGCAGGATGGGCATGACCTGCGATCCGGTCAGGCCGTTGACCAGTCCCGTGAAGAAACCGATCGTACCGGCTGTGCGCGGTTTTCCCGAAAGGCGTATGGTGCCGCCCCACAGTCCCCATGCTCCGTAGAGGGCCATGGTCGCGCCTAGCACGGCACGGGGCAGGGCCGTGTCGCTTTCCCCGAGCAGCCAAAGGCCGAGTGCGAGGCCGGGAATCGCGGCCGCGAACATGGGCCAGAAGCGGCGGAAGATCGTTCGGAAGCCGCCAGCGTCCACCATGACAAGGGCGTTGGCGAGCAGGGAAGGGATGACCACGAGCGGGATGGCGAGCCGCATGTCGACGAAGCTTGCCATTATGCCGAGGCTGGTGGTTGCGAAGCCGAGGCCCGCCGTACCCTTGAGGAATGCGGCGACGAAAAAGGTCGAGAGGACGCAGGTGATGATGAACGGCTCCATGGTTTGCCTTTCCTACTCCCTCTTGTTGCGTGTGACAACCATTTCACCCCTTTTCAGTCAGGCCTCTCTGGGGTAAGGGATGAGTCTCCAATATGAATCAAATGAGACGGAGTAGAATATGAATATCCCCAAAGGGTACACCTTCGCTGTGGCAGAGGCCGCATTCAAGAAGTCCGGTCGGTTCGATCTCGGCGCCATTGTCAGTGAATCACCCGCCGTGGCGGCAGGTGTGTTCACCACGAACAAGTTTCAGGCCGCGCCTGTGTTGCAGTGTCGGGAGATGCTTGCGGACGGACGCAGGATGAGCGGTTTTCTGGTCAACTCGGGTCAGGCCAATGCCTGTACCGGCGACGAAGGCCGCGCCAATTGCCGCGAGACGTTGAATCTGGCCGCCAAGGCGCTGGGGGTCCCGGCGGATGAACTACTGCCCGCCTCCACCGGCGTGATCGGCGCACAGTTCGACATGGCAAAGTGGGAAGCCGCCATGGGGCCGCTTGCCGAAAGCCGTGCCACAGCCGGTCCCGAGGATGTCGCCAAGGCGATCATGACCACGGACACCGTGCACAAGCTGGCCGAGGCGTCTTTCGAGTTCAAGGGCGGAGAAGTCCGCATCCTCGGCATGTGCAAGGGCGCGGGCATGATAAGCCCGAATATGGCGACCATGCTCAGCTTCATCATGTGCGATGCGGATATTTCCGGCGAGGCGTGGCAGGCGATGCTTGCCGACTGCGTGAACCTGTCCATCAACCGGGTTACGGTAGACGGCGATATGTCCACCAACGATTCCGTCATGGCGCTTGCCAACGGCGCGTCGGGCGTGGCCATCGAGAGTGAGGACGATTACATCCTGCTGCGAAAGCACCTGCTGACCGTCCTTGAGGAGCTGGCCTATAAAATAGTCATGGACGCCGAGGGCGGCACCAAGGTCGCGTTCATTCAGGTGTCCGGCGCAAAGACCGATGAAGATGCCGAACTGATCGCACGGGCCGTGGGTAATTCCCCGCTGGTCAAGACCGCGTTGTTCGGCTCGGACCCCAACTGGGGACGCATTATCTGCGCTGCGGGATACTCGGGTGCGAATTTCAAGGCCAACGACCTTGTTCTCAAGATCGGCGGCGTGCTGGTGTTCCGCAACGGCACGCCTGAACCGGGTGACATGGACGATCTGCTCGGCCCGATCATGCAGGAGCGCGACATCGTCATTCATCTGGACGTGGGCACGGGGCCGGGAAGCACCATGCTGCTCGCCTCGGACCTGACAAGAGAATATGTGTCAATTAACGCGGATTATCGGTCGTAGGAGGAAGCATGCCCATTCTCAGAGTCGAAACATGGTCCGGCACCAGTAAGGACAAGAAACGGGATTTGGTGGAGACGCTGACCCGTGAGACCGTGCGTATTCTCGACTGCCCGCAGGAAGCGGTGACAGTCATTATCGATGAAGTGGACAAGGAGAACTGGGGCGCGGCCGGGGAGCTGTGTTCGGAACGGTTCCCGGACAAGTGATTACGGGCTGATCTCTCTGGCTGTCCAGCCGAAGTCTTCGATGGCCAGAGAGCCACTGTGTTTTTTCAGGTGTGTGAGCATGCGCCGTATTTCCGGGACCATGCCCGGGGCGTGTTCGATTGTCCGCCTGTCATTGTCGGTCCATTCTCCGGCCAGTGCATGGCTTTTGGTGATGAATGTGTATCCCTCGCTTGAGATGTCGAGGCGTGTCACGATTTCGTTGCTGTATGTCAGGCGGCCATTGGATACGGCGTCGCTGATTTCCTTTGGTGTCTTGAATGCTGTAGCCATCATTTTTCCTTGTTCCCGGTATGTCCCCGTCAGCAAGAAAGCTAGCACTGTTGATGCAAATGTTCTTTTATAAATTCAACTGGATCAGGAAGTTTTCGAGTTTTTCCTCCTCTCGCCATCGGGACTGTTTTCCAGTAGAGTGCCCCATATTCGGTTCGGGCCGAAAGGGTGCGTGCCGGAGGAAATGATACTTTCGCGCAAGCGTATACAGATATGGAGATTGTGAAATGGAAGGGACCAAAGGACGTGACCGACTTACCCGGTTGTCGGATTTTCTTTTCGAATGCGGCATGCTCAGGAAAACGCCGCGAACCGGATACCAGTTTCTCGGCACCGGCAGCGAAAATGTTGCCGAGCATTCGTTCCGTACGGCAGTGGTCGGGCATATCCTTGCCCTTATGGCCGACGCTGACGTGGCGCGCACGACATACATGTGCCTGTTCCACGACCTGCATGAGGCGCGTACCGGGGATTTCAACTACGTCAACCGCATATACAACAAGTCCGAACGCACACAGGCCCTGGAGCATGCTTGTTCGGGCACCGGTCTTGAGGAAGACATTCTCGGCTACTGGCAGGAGCTTGAGGAGACCGCAAGCCTTGAGGCGAAGCTGGCCCAGGATGCGGACCAGATCGATTTCATCCTGAATCTCAAGGAAGAGTTCGACCTCGGCAACAAGTACGCTGGCGAGTGGATGGAAACCGCGGTGCAGCGCGTGCGGACCGAATGGGGCCGTGAACTTGCCGAAACCATCGCCAAAACCGACCACAAGGATTGGTGGTTCCTCGGCCCGGATGCGTCATGGTGGACCCGGAAGAACGGCAAGGACAAAAACAAGTAGCGCGGCAATTTCAGAGGGGAGTGGGATAAAAACCGGAGTTTTTGTGAAAAACCGGGAAATTCCCCTGATGAAGTGTTTTAAACGGCCAACAGCCTTGCTGTTTCGGCATAGATTAGTTACAGAGCCTAAAATATGCATATGCCTGCGCCGTCGGGGAGGTTGACGAGGCTTTGCATGGTCGGAATCCGACCGGTTGTTGAGATGGTATGTCAGGACGAAACTGGTCGTCCGGAGGTTGATAAGAGGGGAGCCGTTCATGGCCGAAAAGGCGCAGGGGACTGAATTTTCCATACCGATGCCTACCGCGTTATTGCGGAGAGTTACAGATGAATTGGGCGCAATGTTCCTGTTCATGCTCGAGTCTCTTGCGCTCATGTTCGCTGGCTTCGGGCAGGTCTCCAAGACCATTCGTCAGATATATTTCATAGGTGTCCAGTCCGTGAGCGTCATCGCGCTGATCGGCCTGTTCACCGGCATGGTCATGGGTATGCAGCTTTACTATGCGCTGTCCGTGTTCGGTGCCGATGGATTTCTCGGGACGGGCGTGGCGCTGGCCATGGTCCGGGAACTCGCGCCGGTGTTGTCCGCCATCATGCTGACCGGGCGTGCCGGTTCCGCCATGACCGCCGAGATCGGCGTGATGCGAATCTCCGAGCAGATCGATGCCCTGACGATCATGGACATCAACCCCATGCGGTATCTGGTCGCACCGAAAATGGCGGCTTGCCTGCTCAGTTTTCCGATTCTCACCGCATTCTTCAACCTCATCGCCCTGTGGGGCGGCTGGCTGACCGGCGTCAAGCTGCTGGGAGCCAACGAGGGCGTATACTGGTCGCGGGTGCAGTCGTCCCTTGACTGGCCCGACATCGAGGGCGGTTTCATCAAGGCGATTATCTTCGGCCTGCTCGTCTGCACCATCTGCTGTTTCGAAGGATATTTCACGCACACCCGTTCCGGTCACGCCGGTCCCGAGGGTGTCAGCCAGTCCACCACCAATGCGGTGGTCAAGTCCTGTGTCGTCATTCTTGCGGCGGATTACATTTTGACGTCGCTTCTGTGGTAGGGAAGGAACATGAGTAACGCACCCGGCATACGTCTTGAGAATCTGACCATCGGTTACGGCGGTAACCCCGTGGTCAGCGACCTCAATATTGAATTTCCCGGCGGGAAGCTTTCCATGGTCGTGGGCGGTTCCGGTTCCGGCAAGTCCACCCTGCTGCGGCACGTATTGCAATTGCAGCCTGCCATCAGCGGAAATATTTTCATGGGCGGGCACGAGATCGGCCACCTGCCGCGGCGCAAGCGTAGCTGTCTCCGGCAGCGGATGGGGGTGCTGTTTCAGGACGGTGCCATGCTCGGTTCGCTGCGGCTCAAGGACAATATTGCGCTTCCCCTGCGGGAGCATACCCGCTTCAAGGAAAAACAGATCATGGAGATCGTGCGGAACCGGCTTGAGCTGGTCGGACTGGGGCACGCACTTGATCTGTTTCCCAACGAACTTTCCGGTGGAATGCGTAAACGTGCCGGTCTGGCTCGCGCTCTTGTCATGGACCCGCAGATTCTGTTCTGTGATGAGCCGACTTCAGGGCTTGATCCGGTCATGTCCGCCGAGCTTGATCAGCTTCTGCTTGAAATGATGCGTCATTTCGACATGACCATGATGGTGGTCACGCATGATCTTTCGAGCATGCGTGAACTGGCCGATTTCGTCGTGGTGCTGGGTGAGGGCGCTGCCTGTTTCAAGGCACTATCGAGGAGTTGGAGAAGACCGAGGATGCCTATCTGCGCCGCTTCCTCGACCGCGCTCCTGAAGAACGGACTGCGCCGCGGCTGACCATGCCGCCGATTGACTCGAAAATGATGAAGATCAATTGCTCGGATTTTCTGAGCGAATAAGGAAGCCGATAAGGATTTGGGATGTTCAAGTTAAAGAAAGAAACTGCTGTCGGCCTGTTTGTCCTCGTGGGACTCATTGCCATTGCCTACATGAGCATCAAGCTGGGTAACGTCCAGATGTTTTCTGACAAGTACTATCCGGTTCGGGCTAATTTTACGGATATCTCCGGACTCAAGGTGAATGCTCCGGTGCAGATGTTCGGCGTCAAGATCGGTTTCGTGGAGACCATTGGTCTTGATCAGAAGGATGCGGTTGCCAGTGTGATCATGATGATTGACAAAGAGGTCAAGCTCACTGACGATGCCATTGTGTCAGTCAAGACCAACGGCCTTATCGGTGACAAGTATCTGAAGATCGCACCCGGCGGATTGGGGGACCCCATTGGGGCGGGAGACACCTTGTTCGATACGAATCCGGCCATTGATCTGGAAGATCTTATCAGCAAGTTCGCCTTTGGGAAGGTTTAAAAGGATTTGATTCCATAGGGTTTGACGTATGATTTTGAATAAATTGAAAATATTGCTTCTGGCGCTGTGTTTGGTCGCGGTCTCCGCGTCTACGGTCTTTGCGGAGCAGTCGCCGCAGGAACGGGTCAAGGAAGGAGCGGACCAGCTTATCAAGATATTGTCTGAAAGCGATATCGATGATCCGGCCCAGCATGATGCCAAAATCGCTGAACTGCGGAGCGTTGCTGAAAAGTATATCGATTTTCGTCTGGTCACCATGTACTCGGTCGGTCGCCCGTGGCTCAAGATGTCCAAGCAGATGCAGGACGACCTGACAGAGGCCTTTATTCAGCTTCTTGAGCGGACGTATCTGAAGCGGATCCCAGCCTATGAAGGGCAGGGCGTTCAGTACAAGAAAGAGACCATCAAGGGCAAGAAAGCCAAAGTCGTCACGGAAATCATTGACAAAGACAAGAAAATTGTAGTTGAATTCCGTTTGAAAACTGTCCGAGGACAGTGGATGATCTATGATGTAGTGGCTGAAGGCGTGAGTCTGGTAGCCAATTATCGGAGTCAGTTCTCTCAGGTTTTGAACGATGGAACCCCTGAAGAGCTGTTGAAGTTGATACGGAAACGGATCAAGAAGCTGGATGAAGGTGGTGAGGACGAAAGTGCCGAGCCGTCTGCCAACTCCTGAGGATCTTTAGTAGAATGAATATTCGTTTTGTAGTCTGCCTGATGTTGGCCGCCCTCCTTTATCTGGGAGTGGGGGCCGCTCTTGCTTCGTCGGAAGGTGACGTCGAAGAAGGTGTTCAGGTGGCCCAGTTCTCTGATATGAAGGGGGCCGGAGCCGCTGCTGACGCCTCCGATTTTGACGATTTCGATGATATGGGCGACGAGTATTCTGATAGCGGCAAACTGGTTGCCGACCCTCTCAAAGGCTGGAATATGGTCTGGTTCCATTTCAATGACGCCATGTTTCACGGTGTCTTGAAGCCGGTCGCCACGGGATATGCGTGGCTCGTTCCTGCCAAGCCCCGCCAGTGGGTCAGGAATTTCTTCATCAACCTGCTTTTCCCTGTTCGCTTCGTGAACAATATATTGCAGGGCAAGTTCGACGCCGCCTACATGGAAACGTCGAAGTTCCTCGTGAATACCAGTTTCGGTCTCCTCGGTTTTGTTGATGTCACGGAAGGGCGCAAGCGCAACTGGCTTCCCGAGAAACCCACGGCCGACGGGCTTGGGCAGACGCTCGGCAAGGCCGGATTTGGGCACGGCATTTATCTGGTCTGGCCGTTTATCGGTCCCAGTTCCATTCGTGAATCCGTTGGCTGGGTCGGTGACTTGTACCTTGACCCCCTGACGTATACCGACCTTACATGGATCGAGCGGGGCGGCATCTGGGCATACAAGAACGTCAACAACCTGTCGTTGGAACTTCGAGGCAACGAATACGAGGCTATCACCGAAGGTGCCATCGACAAGTATGCCGCAGTGCGTAACGCATATATTCGTTTCCGGGCCAAGAAGGTCGAAGAATAACTCCGGACGAGCTTCGGAATCCATTCCCATCTTTCATGAAAATCGCCGTTATTTCCGATACCCACATGGGCGATGTCCCTGCGTGGCTTGATCTGGTCTATGCCAAATGGCTCGGCCCTGCCGATTATCTCATCCACTGCGGCGACATCACATCCCCTCAGGCTTGGTCCTATTTCATGCAGCACGACAATTTCATCTGCGTGCGTGGCAATTGTGACTGGGATCCGCAACTCGTTGACCAGCTCGACCACATGGCGACCGTTCAGATCGGTCCGCTGACTGTCGGGGCTACCCATGGCTGGGGGCCGCGTCCGCAGGTTTCGTGCAAGGTCGCCGAAGCGTTCGGGCCGGAGTACGATCTCGTCTGTTACGGCCATACCCACCGGCGGGACTGGTCTGTCGTGCAGGGAGTGCAGTTGCTCAATCCCGGTTCCCTTGGCGAATTCGGTTCCCTTGCCCTCGTGACGGTCGATGTATCCGGAGCCATGGACTGCGAGTTCGTGGACGCTGTATAGTTCCTGTTTGGTAACCCCGTGAACGGCTTGAATCACCCTGCTCGCGGGTTTTCAGAAAGACTCTGTGCCACGTTCGGCTCGGATGTTGGCGTTCATCGTGTTTTTCATCTACAGTGTGACCTGATCTCTCAAGACTTTGCCGAGGAGGAGCATATGGCGACAGTGAGCAAACCGACGACTGCGGACAGAACTTCGATCCTGAAACGTTTTCTGGTGACACTGGTGTGCATGATCTTTTTCGAGGTGACCGGACTGCTGATCCAACTGGCCGTGTTGTTTCAGTATGGATACCTGCTTATCGCGAAAAAACGCAGCGAACCGCTTCGCGCTTTCACCAACAATCTTTCCCTGTATGGATACCGTCTGATGCGCTACAACACGCTGAACGAAAACAAGCGGCCGTTTCCGTTTGGTCAGTTCCCTGAAGACAGTGAGTGCGAACCGTCTGCGCGTCAGGTTCAGTTCAAGTAGCCATGGATAACAGCCATCGTTTTTTCTGCAATCGGGATTGCCAGTATTTCCCGTGTCATACTACCTCCAAGCCGGAGGAGTTCAACTGCCTGTTCTGTTTCTGCCCATTGTATTTTTTTGATGAGTGCGGCGGGAATTACCGTATTTTGGAGAGCGGGGTGAAGGACTGCACCAACTGCATGATCCCTCATGTTCCCAGAGGATATGACCATATCCTTGCCAAACTCAAGGAGCGGTTCGCTGACATGAAGAGGGATGCTGCGGTGTCGAAAAAAGACGCCGGAGAATGATTCTCGGCGTCTTTGGTTTCAGGTGGTAAAGTCGATTCATGCTGGCGTAGAGTCGGCAGATGGCATGCTGAAAATTTCTGTTGATGCCTGACGTTTTATGCCGCACGTCCTGACTTGCGGGTTTTGAACGGCGAGTGCGTCATGTAGCAGTTGAGTTCACGGGTGAGCCGTGCCTTTTCTCTTTCACAATGTTTTTCCTGTGAAATCGGGTCGAGGTCCCTGTCCTGAAATCGGGAGAGAGACACGAAGCACTGTTTGACACGCAGGAGCTCTTCGGGCCTGTCCTGTTTCCAATAGTAGTAGGCCAGAATCTTTGCCGCGCTTTTGACGCTGTCCTTGGCATAGGGAAGGCGGCACGAGTCGATAGGCCCTTCTTCTCCGTCTTCGACCAGCGGCAGGACGGTGAGCATCACTTCCTTGGAGCGTTTCAGAGAGTCGGCGCTGATGCGGTATACCGTGTTCTTTTTCCGGCCCTGCAACCATTTGATGAGGTAGAGGATGGCCGTCAGGCCGATGAGCCCAATCCAGATTTCCATGTCAATCATATACGTATCTCCGTTCCTGCGTGTATCGTCATGCGGCAGGCTTTGTCCAGCCGAGATCAGTTTCTGCGTGTAAGGTGCGTCCTGATGTTGAGCTTGTATGATGCCGGATCGGCACATTCAAGTATTTCCAGATTTTTCTTGCCCAAGGCCTGTTCTGCCGCAAGATCGACCAGCTCCGACGGAATGGGATGCAGGTCTTCATCAAGGATGATTTTTATCTTGGGCATGAGAGGCAGGGACGGGTTCGATTCATAGACCAATCCGTAGAATCCGGTGTTGAGTTTGACCAGACTGCCGGACGGGAAGATGCCGAGGCACTTGATGAACATCTGCACTTCGAGCGGGTCGAAATCCTGTTCACGCATGCCGTACATGATGGCGAGTGCCTTGTTGGGCAGGATGGCTTCCTTGTAGGAGCGGTCACTGGTCAGGGCGTCATAGACATCGGCCAGACTGAGGATGCGGGCAAAGGGCGGGATCTCGTCCTTGGTCCGCTGCCGGGGATAACCGCTGCCGTTGTACTTCTCGTGATGATTGCGAACCGCATCAAGGATTTCCGCCGGGATGTCCTCCTGCCGTTTGAGGATGTCGTGGCCGTATTGCGGGTGGCGTTTGATTATGTCGAATTCGTCTGTCGTGAGGCGGGCGCGTTTGTTGATGATGCGGGAGGGAACTGCGGTTTTGCCGAGGTCGTGCAGCATGCCTGCAATGCCGAGTTGCACAAGCTCATCCCGGCTCATTCCGAGATATTCGCCGAAGACGACCGCGATGGTCGATACGTTGATGCTGTGCGCGTAGGTGTACTCGTCGTAGTTGGAGAGTTTTGAAAGACACAGGAGTGTGTCCGGGTTGCGGACGGCGGAATCCACAATGTTGTCCACTGTTTCGACTGAAGCTTCGTAGTCCACCTTTTTGCCGAGTTTGACGTCATGAATGATTCGGCGTGCCTGACCGATGGCGTTTTTATAAGCCACCTCGGCTACCCTGATTTCCTCGTCAAAGGGAACGCGCGGTTTTGTCGGCGGTGTCCGCAGACGCTCGGTGAGCAGACGGTCGAGCTTCTTTTCCATGGGTTCGGCGTCGGCTGTCTGGATAAAGGCGTGCAGGTAGCCCTCGGAACGGATGCGGTCCACCTGTTCGTCAGACGTGATCGGTCCCGGCTCGGTATAGAGGAATGGCAGGTGCTCCCATACTTCGCTGGAAAGCCTGACGACTTCCATGCCGGGTTGAAGTTCCTCTATGGCGATCTTCTTTATCATGCCTGTTCCCTACCTGGTGAGACGTGCCACCTTGTCCAGATACTTCTGGATGAGGTCGACCTCGTTTTTGCGAATATCCAGAAACATGGTGCCCATGGAGATAATCCCCTTTTGGAGGGATTTGTTGCGTACAGCCACGGGCAGCTTGAGCATTCCGTAGTGTCCGAGATTCATGGAAACCACCATGGTGTCGTCCACGCTGGTCTTTTTGAGTAGGTCCTTGCTCCCGGCGCGGGCTGAAATCTTGCAGCCGCTTTCGCTGACATTGACGACCATGCAGTCCATGTCCCCGTCCAGAGTATGGAGCATGCCGTCGATACGGCAGGTGTGGCGGGAGGCGCGTCTGAGGTCCAGTTTTTCAATCTGGTCGGGATAGTCGAAGAAGATGAGTGGGGCGGGGGAGGTGATGGCATTGTGTACAGCGGCTTTGAAACCGTAGACCGTGCCTTTGTGGATGTATTTGAGGATAAGCTGACCGCCGAAGGTCAGTTGTTTGCGAACAGACGAGGGGAGGCGCACGTTGGCGATGATGTAGTCATAAGGATCGAATCCGACGATTTTGCCGCGATAACTCTGTTCCACATCGGGGATGCGAATGACCACATCCTTGCCGGGAGACACGGAAAGCTGGACACCGGGAATTTTGGTGACCTTGGTCCCTGACGGAGCAACCGTGGGAGTGCTGACAGCGTTCGCGGTTTCAGCGGACATACCCTTTCCTTGATTTTCTTCCCGGGCATGTCAGCCGACGCGAACAACCCAGTTGAACATGAATGGGCCGAGTTTTGAGAAAATTCGGCCTGTGAACTAAGTGATAATGATTCTGAACTGTACCTGAGTTTCAGGTATTATGTCGATAGGAAAAAGTCCCGGCCATGGGGTATGAGGCGGAAGTTGCTCTGAATAATTGAGGATAAAAAATGTTTGCCGACACAATGGCAAAGCGTTGTCTTTGTGCCTAGAAAACGACGGCCTCAAACCACAAAATCGTGGTTCCCTCTTTTCTCCATGCATCCCGCGGCAGTCCCGCTTTCACACAGGTTTGGGCGAGGAACGTTTCTCGGTCCCACTTCCATTCCACCGGGACCTGCGGCAGGAGCAGGCCGGAGCGGCCTTCGCGGGACATGATGAGACCGTGCCGTCCGATTTCGACCAGTTCCGGGTTTGGACAGACGTCGATGGGGCTGAGAATGGAGATTTCGTAGTCAATGGCTTGGAATTCGTTTTCGTGCAGCGGCGGGAAACGGGGGTCTTCGAATGCTGCGGAGCGGGCCATGTTCCAGACGGTGCGGAAGAGTTCTCCCGAGCCTTGCACGTTGCCGATGCAGCCGCGCAGATTGCCGCCGAGTTTCAGGGTCACGAATGCGCCGAGGTGTTCCCTGAGTTTGTCCGTGGGCGGCTCGGGCGGGGTGTCGGATGCCTCTCCCGGATTCAGGCCGAAAGAGATGGATTGGATCACGAGTTCCTTGAGATAGGACTTTTCTTCGTCCGTGAGTTCAAAGCGGAAATCCGACATGGTTTACTCCCTGTTTGTTTTGACGGCGGAGGGGACGAACAGCATCCCGGCGAGTCCCAGAGCGAACAGTACCATGATCGCGCTCATGCCGATACGCTGGCTGCCGGAAGCGAGTGTCAGCCACCCAACCAGCAGCGGGCCGAGGAAAGACGTCAGCTTGCCGGACAGGGCGAACAGGCCGAACATTTCGCCGCGTACCTCGGCCGGTGCCACCCGCGCCAGATAGGAACGGCTCGACGCCTGTACCGGTCCGACGAATATACCGACCGCCAGCCCGAAAATCCAGAACAGCAGCACGGTCTTGACGAGCAGTATGAGCGTACCGAAGGTGATGAGTCCGACGAGCGAGACAAGGATGGTCTTTCGGGGGCCGAACCAGTCGTCCAGCCAAGCGAATGCCGCGGCCCCGAGACCTGCGGTGACATTGAGTCCGATGCCGAAGATGATGACCTCGCTGGCTTCCATGCCGAAGGTGCCTGCCGCGTAGATGCCGCCAAAGGCGAACATGGTGGTCAGTCCGTCATTGTACAGCATGCGGGCGATCAGGAAGGTGGCGATGTCGCGGTATCTGCGGACTTCCCGCAATGATTGCCTGAGCTGGGTGAACGCCTGTCCTGCGGCCTGACGGATGGAAAGTCCCGTGGACGGTGTGTCCGGGGTGACCAGAAAGATCGGCAGGCAGAAAAGCAGGTACCACACTGCGGTCAGCGGCATGACTGCACGAACATGAAGGGCGTCGGTGCGGGGTACGCCGAACCATGCTCCCTGTTCCACAAATCCGTAGAGCGCGAGGATGAGCAGTACGAGCCCGCCTGCGTATCCCAGTCCCCAGCCCCAGCCGGACCAGCGTCCGATGGATTTCCTGTCCGCAAGGTCCGGGAGCATGGCGTTGTAGAATATCATGGAATATTCGGAACCGATCGTGCCGATTCCGGCCAGCAGCAGTGCCAGAGGAACAAACAACGGATCGGGTTCCACGAGCCAGAGGCAGGCTGTGGCGGAAATGCATAGAACCGTGAACAGGCCGAGCCACGGTTTACGGCGTCCGCTCTTGTCCGCCATGGCGCCGAGGATCGGGCCGCCGAGGCCGATGGCGAGTCCTGCGATGCTCATCATGTTGCCCCACATGGCTGTGCCGAGTGTTTCGTTCTCGGCTACGGCGCGCGTGAAATAGGCGGCAAAGACGAACGTCTGGACCAGTGCGGCGAAACCGGAGTTGGCCCAATCGTACATGGCCCATGAGAGGAGTGCCTTGAGCGAGGCTTTTCGGGGAGCGGTGGGTGTGTCTGACATGGCAGGCAGGGTAATACAAGTGGGCCATGATGCCAATGGCCTCGATTCCTGCGGCTGAATTGTCTTTGGGGGAAGGTTATTCGTCTTTTATCGCAGCCGTCCGGCAGGCTTCCACAAACGCTTCGGCCATGCCGGGGTGGCTGCCGAAGTGCAGATGGACATATGACCCCAGTGTGTTGCTGCGGAGAAATCCTTCGAGTGCGTCAATGACGCCTTTTCTGCCTGTCATGGCATAGATCGGCGACATCGCTTCCGTGTCGATTTCGTCCTTGATGGCCGAATAATGGAATTCATGGCCGCGTGCCACGGTGCCGGAGGGGCCGAGCAGACTGTCCGCTCCAGTTGCTATTTCCCGATAGCCGAGAGCGCGGAACTTTTCGTTCATTTCTGCCCGGACCGGGAAAAAGCCGGACATGGCGTACCGTCCGCGGCCTGTGATGATGTCGTTCATCAGGTACATGAATCCACCGCATTCGGCATAGACCGGACGGCCCGATTCGCAGAATTCCTTGATTTCACGGCGCAGCTTGTTGTTCTGCCCCAGTTCGAAGGCGTAGAGTTCCGGGTATCCGCCGCCGATGTACAGACCGTGTATGCCGTCAGGGAGGCGCGGGGCACTGATGGGGGAAAATTCCACAAGGCGGGCACCGGCCTCGCGGAGCAGGCGCAGGTTTTCCTCGTAGTAGAAACAGAATGCGGCGTCGCGGGCGATGCCGATGCTGACATTGCCGATCTCCGGGACTGGCTCGAACGGGATGTTCACTTCCACGTCCGGCAGGATCGAAAGCAGTTTGTCTGTTTCGATGCCGCTTTCCACCCAGTCGGCGAGGCGTTGATAGCGTTCCATGTCCGGAGTTTCTTCTTCTGCCGTGACCAGCCCGAGGTGTCGGGACGGCGTGGCGATGTTTTCATCGCGTCCGAGACACCCGAGGACCGGGATTTCCGGGAACAGGGACATGGCGTCCCGGAGAAGTTCCGCATGGTTGCTGCTGCCGACGCGGTTGAAGATGACGCCGGCGATGTTCACGTCGGGATCGAAATTGGCATAGCCGGAAACGATTGCGGCGGCCGAGCGGGCCATGGAACGGGCGTCCACCACGAGAATGACGGGCAAGCCCAGAGACTTGGCGATCTGGCCGGTGGAGCCTTCGTCGCGGGTGCCGGATATCCCGTCGAACAGCCCCATGACGCCTTCGACCACGGCGATGTCGCAGTTGGCTGCCGAACGGCTGAAAATATCGAGATTCGTGGACTGCGAAAGCATCCAGCCGTCAAGATTGTGGCTGGGAACAGGATGTCCGTTGCGGGCGCAGGCAAGGGCATGGTGGCCCGGGTCGATGAAGTCCGGGCCGCACTTGAAGGGCTGCACCTTGAGATCACGTCGGGCGAGTGCGGCCATCAGGCCGAGAGAAACCGAGGTCTTGCCACATCCGCTGTGCGTCCCTGCAATGACGAAAGCCTTGATCGTTTTCATTGTTCCTCATTCATGTAGAGCGGACAGCCGCTATACGAGCCCTTTTTTCGTGAGGTAGTTGAGCAGCTTCTTTCCTTCGGGATGATCCGGAGCGATCGCGAGACACTGGGTTGCGGCTTCCGCTGCCTTGGAGAACTCTTCATGATCGAACAGTGCCCGGGCGAGGTTGTACCAGAGATTCTCATCGTTTTTGGTCAACTCAAGGGCACGTTCATAATAGTCCACGGACTGATCGTAGAGTTTCTTTTTGCGTAGCTGGATGCCGTACTCGTTGAAAAGGTGCTTGTGTTCGTCTTCAAAGGCGGAGTCGATCTTGACGATCCGGTCAAAGACCTCCTTGGCCTTGTCGGTTTCGTCGCGTGCCAGCAGGCACAGGCCGATTCCGAAGTTGGCTCGCACGTTCTGTTCGTCCAGATTGAGTGCGTTGGCGTATTCGTATTCCGCAGTGAAGGTTTCACCGCGTTTGCGGAATTTGTCGCCGCGGGCAATGGATTTCTGCATGGCGCGCAGGTTGGCCATGACTTCCTTGAAAAGCTGCGGCATGGGCAGGTAGTCTGCGAGGAGCGTGTCCCTGTCTATTTCTTCCGGCTCTCCGATGGGAACGTTCTGGGGATTGAGAAGCTGAAGCTGAACCGTTTTTTCGTCGGTCTGTTTGGCATAGTATACGGCGGTCTGCTTTACGCGGCGCGCTGTGGTCCCTGTGCCTATTTTTCCCGAGCGTTCAATGGAAAAAACGCCTTCGATCAGGCCGTCGTTATTTGTCGTCATGGCAGGTTACTCATACTTGTTGTTGGGTCGAAATCGTCAAAAAGCGTTCAGGGATGATACACGGAATTTGCCTTGAAGAGAAGACCCGGTTCACTCCTGCGGCGATGAGGCAGGAGCTCCCCTGAGCGTCAGCCACCCTGCCGTACCGGCGATGATTGATGCCCCGAAAATCGCGGCTTTGCTCCCGGTCAGCAATTCTGGAGAGTTGATGAATGCCAGTGTCGCGATGAACAGCGACATGGTAAATCCGATGCCGCCGAGGAGACCGACGCCGATGAAATGGCGCAGGTGCATGCCGCCGGGATAGCCTCCGGAGATTTTCGCGATAAGCCAGACCGACAGGACGATGCCCACCGGCTTTCCGATCACCAGTCCGATGGCCGTGCCGAATGTGGCTGGCTGCGTCAGTATCGGTCCGATATCGCCGCCAAGAAAAATGCCCGCGTTGGCAAGGGCGAATATTGGCATGATGATGTAGTCGACTGCCGGGTGCAGGCCGTACATGAAACGTTGCAGCGGGGTCTGGGCCCGTGCGGCCATGTACTGCATGGAAAGCAGGGTTGAGTTCATGGTGGAGTTGGTCAATATGGTTCCGCCGGGTTGAACGGCTTTCTTGCAGTCTTCGAGAATGATGGTGGCGTTGTGCAGGAACGCGTTCGCGTTGCATTTGGTACGGGCCGGGATGGTAAGGGCCATGAGTACTCCCGCGACGGTGGAGTGGATGCCGGACTTGAGGACGGCCAGCCATACCAGAACACCGATGGCTGCGTAGAACCCGTGGTAGCGGATGCCGAGCCGGTTGCCGGTGTAGGCTATGAGCAGCAGGGTCGTGGCTATGGCGAGCAGCCAGATACTGATTGTCGGGGTGTAGAACAGGGCAATGACGAGTATCGCGCCGATATCATCGACGATGGCTATCGCGGTCAGAAATATCTTCAGTTGGTAGGGAACGCGGTCACCGAGCAGGGCGAGAATGCCGAGGGCGAAGGCGATATCCGTTGCCATGGGGATGCCCCATCCGTGCAGGCCGGGACTGCCGATGTTTACCAGCGAGTAAAGCAGGGCGGGCACGATCATGCCGCCGATGGCAGCGGCGACAGGCAGGACGGCGTGTTTGCGGATGGAGAGTTCCCCCACCATGAACTCGCGTTTGATTTCAAGGCCCACCACAAAAAAGAAGAAGGCCATCAGGCCGTCGTTTACCCAGTGTTGCAGAGGCTTGGACAGGACGGCTGTTCCATATCCGACGGAAAACTCGGTTTCCCATATTGCCGCATACGTTTCCCGCCATGGAGAATTGGCCCACGCCAGAGCGACCAGTGCGCTGATGATGAGAAGGAGGCCGCCTGTGGATTTGGAACGGAAGAATTCCTGAAACGGGAGAAGCACTTCCTCAATGGGTTCGAGGCCGCATGTTACGAAATCCTTGATCGCCATACGCTACGCTCCTGATGACGGACTGCCGTGTCCGGTGACTGTTTTGGCGTTATCCTTTGCCGCTTTTGGCGAGCACGTTGTCCACTTCCGTTGCGGAAAGCGGTTTGTAGAACAGGAAGCCCTGCACGTATTTGCATCCTTCGCTTTCGATGAAATCCAGCTGGGCAGGCGTTTCCACTCCTTCGGCCACGATCTTGAGTCCGAGGGATTCACCGAGAGAGAAAATGGTTCGCACGATGGCCTGACTGTCCTGATCGTCTTCCACCCCGTCGATGAATGAGCGGTCGACCTTGACCACGTCGATGGGGAATCTCTGGAGGTAGGACAGGGATGAGTAGCCCGTGCCGAAATCATCGATGCAGACCCGGGTGCCGAGGGTCTTGAGTTGTTGGAGGATTTCCTCGGCCATGGACGGGTTGTCCATGAGTGCGCTCTCCGTGATTTCGATGTTCAGGGAGCTGGCCTCCAGACCGGAGTTGTCCAGTGCTCGGGAAACCTGGCTCAGGAGCAGGGACTGGCCGAAATGCTTGCCCGAAATGTTGATGTTCAGTGTGAGCTTTTCGGAGAACTGTTCGCTGAATACGGACTGCCAGTGCTTGACCTGTGCACAGGCGTCTTCGAGCACGAGGTTGTCGATGGCGTAAATCAGTCCGGTATCTTCGGCCAATGAAATGAAACTGTCGGGCGAGATGGTCCCGTGTCTGGGATGCTGCCAGCGGACCAGCGCTTCGAAACCGCAGATCATGCGGGTCGAGAGGCAGACGATGGGCTGGTATGCGACCTCGAATTCGCGCAGGTCCACTGCCCGTCTGAGGTCGGTTTCCAGTGCCATGAGTTTGAGAGCCTGATCGTGCATCTTCTGGTTGAAGACCTTGAATCGGGACTTTCCGAGTTCCTTTGCGCGGTACATGGCGGTGTCCGCGTCCCGGAGAAGGGATTCCGGACGGTCGTAGCCGTCGGTCTTGAGCACGATGCCGAGCGAGGCCGAGGTAAAGACTTCGTTGCCGCCTATGCTGAAGGGTTGGCGGACTCCTTCGAGAATCCGGCGGGCAATGGCGATGGCGTCTCTCGGGGCGGAAATCTCTTCAAGCAGGATGGCGAACTCGTCGCCGCCGAAACGGGCGATGGTGTCCATGGACCGTCCGCAGGTTTCGAGGACGTTTCCCACGGCCCGCAGGAGTTCGTCACCTGTTTCATGGCCCAGCGAATCGTTGATGACCTTGAAGCGGTCGAGGTCCATGTAAATGACGGCGAAGAGGTGCTTGCGGCGGCGTCCCCTTTCCATGGCGAGCCGGAGGTGGTCCAGGAACAGGGCCCGGTTGGGCAGTCCGGTGAGCGGGTCGTGAAATGCCTGTCGTTTGAGCTGGTCTTCGGCCTTCTTGCGAAGGGTGATGTCTTCGAGCGAACCTTCGTAGCAGACGGTGACGCCGTCCTTGTCCGTGATCTTGCGCGCATTTTCCGTGACCCAGATGATGCGCCCGTCGCGGCGGCGGACCTTGGAGACAAAGGCTTTGATTTCGCCTTTTCTGTCCACCTGCTGCAAAAACTCCTTGCGTCGGGCCGGTTCCATGTACATCTGGGTGCCGATGTCATAGACCGAACTCATCATTTCCTCCGGCGACTTGAAACCCATGATGCGGGCCAGTGCCGGGTTGGCGCTCATGAAACGCCCGCTGGGAGAAGTCTGGTAAATGCCTTCCACGGCATTTTCGAAAATGGTGCGGTATTTCCTTTCCGCCTTTCGCAGGGCGTCTCCGATGACGTTTCGTTCGGCCATCTCGATTTTGAGCTGGGTATTGGCGCGCAACAGTTCGCTGGTGCGTTCCTCGACCTTCTGCTTCAACGCATCCCGGGCTTCCTGCAATTCCGTGGTTTTCTGCCGGACGCGAGCCTCAAGGGTACTGACCTGTTCCGCGATGTGCCATGCCATTGAGCGCATGGCGCGGGCCAGTTGGCCGACTTCGTCGTTGGAATCCACTTCTGGAACGTTGTCGAATTGCTTGTGCGCCACCCTGTCTGCATATTCCGACAGCAGGGTGAGCGGGCGGGAAATATTCATGATGAATATGAACACGGCCAGCAGGCTTGCCCCGAAGAGTATGAGCATGACGATCTGCTGTTCGACCATGGCTTCCTGAATATTCCTCGCGATGATTTCGGAATCCATGCCGATGTGGACATAGCCGGCGATCCCGTTGAGGATGGGGCGTGCCACATGCAACCGCTTCGAGTCGTTGACGCGCAGGGACAGCATTTTGTACTCGTCACCGGGCAGGGTTTCTGCGGTTTCGGTTACAAGTTTCCTGATGGTCTGCGGAACGTCAGGGATGAACGAGTGGGCGATGATATCGCCGTTTTCGTCGGATACCAGTACGTATGAGACCCCGGAGATGGCCTGATATTGTCCCACACGGGCCTGAACCGTTCCTGCGTCCATTTCGAGAATGGATATGAGGTCTGATTCGGCCATGCTGCGAGCCAATGCCATGGCCTTGGATTCATACTCCCGGGTCATCTCCCGCTTGAGCCGGTTGCCGAAGGTCACGGAGGTGACCACGGCGATGACGCCGAAGATGACCACCATGAACAGGAGCGGCTTGAGAAAGAGTTTGGGAGCCTTCATTTGCGCCATGCCTCCCAGTCGAGAATGGGCTTGAAGTGGCCGTTCTGAACCGTGGTGAAATAGACCTTGTCCAGTCCCTGATGGCGGTTGGGACCGAAATTCACATCAACGCCGATGCCGATATCGAAATTACGGATACCGGCGAGGACTTCAGGAATGCGGGCCGGAGTCGGATTGTCGGCCATTCGCTTGACCATTTCACCGAGAAGGATGCCGTTGAGAAACCCTTCAAGGCTGACATAGCTGAAACGGCGGGGCGTGTAGCTCCTGTCGGAAAGGGTCGGCATGCCTTTATAGTTATCCATGAGTATGCGGTAGAACCGGACGGCTTCCAGCGAGGTATCTTCGTAGGACGGCACGACCTGTGACTGTATGAGCCTCTGGGTGAGGGGAAGCCCGGTGCGGCGTCCTTCCAGAGTCAGGAGGTCGAGCATCTTGTCGCTGTCGGCAAAGGAGAGTCCTGCGACCGGAATATCGGAACCCGTGATGCGTAGGTCCCGGATGAATCCGCCTTGGGATCCGTAGGTTCCGATACAGATGATGGCGTCCGGCGCGGCTTCCAGCAGGTATGCGACTTCATTGGCGTAGTCGTTTTCAAACGAGGCTCCCCGCTTGAAAGCGGCTTCACGCACGATATCCAGCCCATGTTTTTTCAGGGCGCGGCTCACACCGTCCCAGCCTGTCCGGCCATATGCGTCGCTTTGATAGAAGACCGCGATGCGTTCACGGCCTGCGCCGACAAGATGATCCACCAGTCCCGCGGTCTCTTCGAAGTACGAGGCACGCAGGTTGTATACGAATCTGCCGAAAGGCGGGGTCCTGAGCGGCTGTGCTCCTGTTACCGGGAAGAGGAGATACAGGTGCTTGTCGTGAAATTTCTGAAGAAGAGGGAGTATGTGCGTGGTTGTGGGGGTGCCGACATAGGAGAAGAGGGCAAATATATCCTCATCAATGAAACGGACGGTGTTCTGGAAGCAGGGGCCGGGATTGTATCCGTCGTTGGACGGGCTGATTCGAATCTTCCAGCCTCCGGCTCCGCCGTTGGTGTTGAGGTGGTCGAGGTAGGCCATCAGTCCCCGGTAGAACTCGATGCCGAGTTCGCTGTTGGCACCGGTGAAGGCTGCGGACATGCCGAAAACCAGCTCCTTCTGGTTCTCCGCACAGGAAGATCGGGTCGGGAGCATAAGGAATGCGGAAAAGGTCAGTACCGCCGTAAGAAAGAGGATTCCCCATTGTTTTTTCACAGTAGTTCCATGCCATTGCTGAGTAAAAAGTGCAAGCATTCCTTCGGTTTTATTCACTCTGTCGTAATGCGGTCAGGGTGTTGAAAATAGTGAGCTTTCTTTTGTGGTTCAATGTTTTCTGGACTGTTACGTGCCGGGAATGGTATGCTTTGGCATGAGTAGAAAAAGGCTTCGATTCCAACAGGTATTCAGGCCTCTGGGGATAGCGGTCATGATTGTGGGTGTCATGGCGGGGCTGGTGTTCGTCAACGAACGCATGACCGTCAGGTATCAGGCCGTAGGCCGGGTAGTTGATGCAAATCTTCGACCTCTCGGCGGGGTGGCGGTCGTGCTGCTGTTGACTCCACCGCCGGTCGGCGATGCGCTTGACAGGCTTCTTGAGTCCGAAACCGAGGGGAATGGGCTTCGCGAACCGACCGGTTCGATCAGGCATGATGCGGGACCGGTTATCGGTGTCTCTTCCGAAAACGGTGCTTTTGTCGTCCGTGTGTCCGGACGGCAGGGTGCTGCCCATGCCATTCGCATGGGGCTTGATTCCGGTGGGCGTCCTCCCTTTGAGCAGGCGTGGCTGGTTCTGCGAAAGAAAGGATACCCTGACATGACCAGAGTCATATCCATTCTGGGATGGCAGCCGGTTCCGAGAGGCTGGGGGACACACGCGGACACATTGCCTGTAGTCATCATGAACAGGGGAGGTTCACCATGATAGGTCTGACGCGTGATGAACTTGATATCCGTTTTGATCCGACAGATTCAGACGCACGGCGGGAAGAGGAACTCAGGGAACTTCCATCCCTGTTCGGGGGGGATGGTCTCAGTATTCATTCGCCCATTTTCGTGAATGCCGTGTCGCGGGCCATGGCAAAGCGGCTTGTTACCAGTTTCATTGAGCGTATGTTCGGGAGGGAAGGCAGGGATTGGAAATTGGCAGGACACTCGCATGTTGTCGATTTCCGGCAGCCGGATGTGCATATGGAGCATTATGTCGTGGAAACGCTCGATGGTGAGAAAACCGGACTGTATTTTGACCTTTCGAGAAGCCACGGAAACGGATTGCGGCTGCTTCGGCAGGCGTATGAACTTCGGGTGGTCAACGGAGTCGGGCCGGACGCCGACCTTATGCAGTGACGATGCTTCTGGAATTCTCGTCCCAGTAGAGGACAGATGCTTCTGTCTGCCGTGCGACAATGTGGGACTTGGCACCGAACTTGATGGTTGTTCCGGGGTGGAGAAGCCGGTTCACCTTGATCTTTATGCCTGCCAGTTTTTCCTGTCTGGCCAGTTGTATCTGGTTGATCTGTTCCGAAATTTCCTTGCGGCGTGCAACGAGGTGGATGCGGTGCTTGAGCACTTCGGCCACGGCGACGCGCTTCTTGGGCGGCGTCCGCTTGAGGATGGCTTCCGCGGAGTCGTTGCCAAGGGCGTCATTGATCTTGGCGATGGCCTGCTTGATCTTGAGGCGCTTCTGGCGCAGATGTTCGTCTTCGGCGCTGTCTATCCGTACGGTGAGATTGGTTGCGACGCCGAGGTCCGATCCGGCTTCGTTGATGGACATGCCCTTCGCCGTGACGATGTGCCCGCCCTGTACGTGGCCTTTGCCTCTGGTGGCGAAAAGGTGGCCTTCGGCGTGGATTTCGGTGTTGGTGACGTCGTTGGCAATATGCACGTCGCCGCCCGCTTCGATGAGTGCGTTCGTGGTATAGTTGGCGATGACGTCGCCTTTTGCTTTGATTTTCCCGCCTTCCGGCATGAGGATGCCGCCGGACACTTCGATGTTGCCGCCCGCTTCCACGGTGGCGCTTTCAATGGAACCGGCGACGATGACGTGCTTGGGGGCCGTGACGATGAATCCGGCCTGAATCGAGCCGAGAATCTTGACTGATCCGTGCTCCAGTTTGACGTTGCCGGATGCGAGGTCCACATTGCCCGGAATGATCAGGCAGTCCGTTACCGACAGGGTGCCCCTTTCCATGACCATGACGCCTTTCGCCTTGGCTTCGAAGGTCTTTTTGTCTTCGTGGACGAGGACATTCTCGCCGAGGTGGACGCGGAGTTCCTTGCCGCCGTGGGCAGGGATGGTCTTGCCGTAGAGGTCGATGCCGCCTTCACCCGAGGTGGGGGCGTGCAGGCGGGCGACGATCTGTCCGGGTTCGACCAGTGGATAGGCTCCCTTGTCCCGGAAATCGAGGCGGCCCGATTCATCTTCGGTGCCGGTGTCTTCGCGGGTGGAAACGAGATATTCGAGCCAGCCGTCGCGTCCGGGGACCGGATGTGCGCCCTGCGTGATGATTTGGTCAATGAGCGGAGTGCCTGCCGAGCGGGCCCGACGGAGTTTCTGGTCCAGCATGTCCGTGTCTATGTCGATGACCACACCCATATCGCGCATTTCCTTTTCCACTTGCGCGGGGGTGATGTCGTTGCCCCTGAAATCCTTGCCATATATGTTGCCGGTTATGGTTATGGCGTCTTCCGAAATGTGCGGGATCGGGTCTACCGAGATGGTGCCTTCCTTGAGTCGGGCCATGCCCCATACCTGCGATACGTACGCGTTGGTCAGGGGATCGTGTTCGACATTCTCCCCCATTTTGACTTCAATGGATTTGGGCTTGAAGTCCCTTTGGGGCTTGAGTCTTTTGCCGTCAATGGTCTGGCCTTCAGCGGCTTCCTTTGCAGGATGAAGGCGGGCAAAGCGGTCGCCGGGGAAGACCGGGTAGTCGAGATCTCCCAGTGCCACAAGAGAAGCGTCCTGCGGTTCCTGGGCAGGAATGCCTTTGACCAGGGCGATGCGGGGGATTTCCCTGTTTTTGCTGATGGCGTCGATGATTTGCTGTGCGGCGTTTTCATCAATGGGGAGTTGTACGCCTGCTTCAGCCACCTGTCGCCGGAGAAGTTCCACTGACGGCTCTTCCCCGCCGTTCGGGGGGAAGTAACGGCTGACACCCAGTTTCATGGCGTCTTCAGACATGGCGAAACGGAAGAGTGCGTCTGTGTTGTTCATTGTCTGTGTTGTCTGCCGTTAAGAATCGTTGCGGGGCGGTAGCCGGTCATCCTGTTGAAAGTGGAAGTGCAGGTGGAGAGAAGGCCCTGCAATAATATCCTCTCCCATTGGTAGCAAAACCTACCATAGTGATACCTGCTCTGCAAGGCGCTGGGAACGTGTCGGAAACCGGTATTATCCAACGTGGGAAGTTGAAAGACGCCAGTACAGTTCTTCGAGCAGTGCCGCGAGGTCCGCGAAGATGCCGCCCGGTTCCGGGGGGATTCCGAACAGGGCGCGGCGTTGTTCGCGCAATCCTTCCTTGGAGACCGCTTCCGGGGCGGAGTGAAATACGGTCATGGCGAGCCGTTCGGCCAGCAGGTAGCCGGTTAGTCCGTTGGTGAGCAGTTCCATGAGCACCCGGAACTGTGCGCTTTTGCCTTTCCAGAATGCGAGCGTGTCGTCGTTGGGCGTAATTGTCTGGGATTCACATATGAGCGAGTAGAGCGCGTTGATGCCTGCGCCGGGAATGCCTCGTCGCCAGCCCAACAGCCACGGGTTGCGCCAGAACAGCAGGAAATGGTTGGTCCCGGTTACGATGATTTCTTCCATGGCGCGGCGGGCGTCCAGCAGGGCCGGATCATCCCATATGACCGGGCGGGCAGCCACGTCCCATGCCGGGACCGGACTGTTGTCCACGGTTTCTTCGAGCGCAGTGGAAAGAATGTGAGCGAGCCAGCGGTTCGCCATGGGCGAGGCGGGAGTCTCAAGGTGGGCGTAGCTCAGGATGACCTGTCCCGCGCCGAAATCGTTTTTGGTGACACAGGGAAGTCCGGTAAGGAAATCCGGATTCAGGTTGATGCCGTAAAGGTTTTCCCAATCGGTCATGGTGCCTTTGGGCAGGGTCGCGAGGTTGAGGTCCGCCACCCAGAAATCCGGGCCGGGGGCGTTGTATCGCGCCAGAACCGTAACGGAGTCATCTTTCGCGTCGAAGCGTCCCGGCCACCAGACCGGGAGCATGGCCGTGCTGTCGAGGTCGTCCGGCACCATCGGGTCATCCGTGTTCAGCGAGCTTTCCACATGACCGGAAAGGAAGTGATGGAGCCGGTTCTTGTATCCTTTGCGGGTCCATGGGGACAGGCCGAGGCTGTATGGACCGGTAAGGGCCATCCCCGTGCCGCCGCAGAATCCGAGATACGTGCCGCCCGCGTTCACGAATTCGCAGATTTCATCCATGCCGCGTATGCCGAGGCGGTCAACCTTGCCCTTGGCGCGGCCTCCGGGGACGATGAGCAGTTTGGGCGCGTCATCCGCATCCGGTCCGGACTTGCCACGAAGCACTCCATCGGCTATTTCTGACCCGCGCACGAGGCGATACCGGATGCCCCACGCCGAAAGGGCGCGGGCGACCAGCAATCCCCAGAAATGTGATTCGTCCCAATATATATGTATGCTTGACATCTTCGGCTCTCTTGACAAGGGTAGCCCGACGCTAACAAAGGGGCGCGCATAAGCGCAAGCGTAACTATACGAATTTTCAGGTTGTCGGTCTCAAGTGCCGACGCATCGCCACGATAAAGGAAGGAAACAGCATGGCCCGGAAAGAACTCGCCAAAGCCTATGAGCCTTGGGATGTCGAGGAAAAGTGGGAAAACCACTGGGAAGAAAACAAGACGTTCACCCCTGATCCCGATGATCCGGGTGATCCGTATTCCATCGTCATTCCGCCGCCGAACGTTACCGGCGTACTGCACATGGGGCACGCACTCAACCTGACCATCATGGACATCCTGTGCCGCTTCAACCGGCAGCAGGGCAAGAACGTCCTGTGGATTCCGGGTATGGACCATGCCGGTATCGCCACCCAGAACGTGGTCGAGCGCCAGCTCAAGGAAGAAGGTTTCTCCCGCCACGACCTCGGCCGCGAGAAGTTCATCGAGCGCGTCTGGAACTGGAAAGAGGAAAAGGGCGGTCACATCCTGAGCCAGATTCGCCGTATCGGCGCATCCGTTGACTGGACCCGCGAATGTTTCACCTTTGACGATCAGCGCGCCAAGGCCGTGCGCGAAGTGTTCGTCAAACTTTTTGAAGACGGACTTATCTACAAGGGCGACTACCTCATCAACTGGTGCAACCGCTGCCACACCGCTCTGGCCGACGACGAGGTCGAACACGAGGATAAGCCCGGTGCGCTCCATCATATCAAGTATCCGCTCGCTGACGGTTCTGGCCATCTGGTGATCGCCACCACCCGTCCCGAGACCATGCTCGCTGATACCGCCGTATTCGTGAATCCCGAGGACGACCGCTTCAACCACCTGATCGGCAAGAAGGTCATCCTGCCGCTGGTCGGCAAGGAACTGCCCATCATGGGCGACACCTACGTTGACATGGAGTTCGGTACCGGTTGCCTCAAGGTCACCCCCGGCCACGACTTCAATGACTGGGAGCTGGGCCGCAAGTATGATCTGGAAGTCATTTCCGTGCTGACCGAGGACGGCATGATCAACGAGAACGCGCCTGAGAAGTATCAGGGCATGAGCGTTCTGGAAGCGCGCAAGGCCGTCATGGCGGACCTTGAAGCCGAGGGCCTTGTTGTGGAAGTGGTTGATCACGATCACTCCGTGGGTGTCTGCTACCGTTGCAAATCCGTGATCGAGCCGCATGTTTCCACCCAGTGGTTCGTGTCCATGAAGCCGCTGGCTGAAAAGGCGCGTGCCGCCATTCCGGCCCAGACCCAGATTTTCCCGGAACACTGGACCAAGACGTACTACGAGTGGCTGGACAACATCCGCGACTGGTGCATTTCCCGCCAGATCTGGTGGGGCCACCGCATCCCGGCGTGGACCTGTGAGGAGTGCGGGGAATTGACCGTCTCCATCGACGATCCCACGGAATGCTCCTCCTGCGGTTCCAAGAACATCATTCAGGACGAGGATGTCCTCGACACCTGGTTCTCCTCCGCGCTCTGGCCGTTCTCGACCATGGGCTGGCCGGATGAGACCGCGGAACTCGCAAAGTACTACCCGACCTCCTGTCTGGTCACCGGCTTCGACATCCTGTTCTTCTGGGTCGCCCGCATGATGATGATGGGACTGCACTTCAAGCAGGAAGTCCCGTTCGATCACGTCTACATCCACGCCCTTGTCCGCGACGAGAAGGGCAAGAAGATGTCCAAGTCCACGGGCAACGTCATTGATCCGCTCGACATGATCGAGAAGTACGGTGCCGACGCCCTGCGTTTCACGCTTGCCAGCTTCGCTGCCATGGGCCGCGACATCAAGCTCTCCGAGCAGCGCATCGAGGGCTACAAGCATTTCATGAACAAGATATGGAACGCCACCCGCTTCGCCATGATGAACCTGCCGGACGAAATTCCGGCTGTTGCACTGGACGAAGCCGAGGGCCTTGCCAACAAGTGGATTCTGCACCGTCTCGAAGAGGTCAAGAAGACCATCGTCGAGACCACCACGGAATACCGTTTCAATGAGATCGCCCAGACGCTGTACAAGTTCATCTGGTCCGAGTTCTGCGACTGGTATCTCGAAATGATCAAGCCCGCCCTGTACGGCGAGGACGAGGCAGCCAAGGCCGCCACCCAGAAAGTGCTCTGGACCGTACTGTCCGAGATCATGGTGCTGCTCCATCCGGTGACCCCGTTCATCACGCAGGAAATCTGGTCCGTGCTGCCGAGGCCCGCAGGCGACGATCGCCCCGAGGACCTCGCCACCCTGCCGTTCCCGGAAGCGCGCGAAGACTGCGCGAACCCGGAATCGGTCAAGGAGATGGAGCTGTTCATGGGCGTGGTGTCCGGCATCCGCAACATCCGCACCGAACTGCTCATCGAGCCTGCCAAGAAGCTCAACGTGCTCATCAAGACCGCGAGCGACGCGGACAAGGCCGTTCTTGAAGCGAACATGAACCTGATTCAGTCCCTCGCCCGCGTTGAGTCGGTGACCATCGGTCCCGATGTCGAGGCCCCCAAGGCTTCCGGCGCAGCGGTGGTGCAGGGCAACGAAATATCGGTCCCGCTGGAAGGCGTGGTGGACTTCGAGTCCGAACTCGCCCGTCTCGACAAGAACCTGACCAAGCTCGAAAAGACCATGGTCGGCGTCTCCAAAAAGCTTGCCAATCCCGGCTTCGTGAACAACGCGCCCGAGGCCGTCGTTGCCAAGGAAAAGGAAAAGCTCGCCGAGATGGAAGAAGAAAAGACCAAACTCACACAGCTCAAGGAACGCCTTGAGTCTGTCATGGGCTAGTCCCGCATACTGGAGTAAATGACATGGCAAACGTATTCCTCGTAGGCGCAGGTCCGGGCGATCCGGGCATGCTCACGCTTCGCGCGAAAGAGATTATCGAAACGTGCGACATAATGATTTATGACTATCTGGCCAATGCCGACTTTCTGAAGTGGTGCAAGCCGGAGTGTGAAATCCTGTATGTCGGCAAGAAGGGTGGCGATCACACCCTGCCGCAGGACAAGATCAATGAGCTTATCATTGAGAAGGCCCGCAGCGGTTCGCGCATCTGCCGGTTGAAGGGCGGCGACCCTTACGTCTTCGGACGCGGCGGCGAAGAGGGCGAGGAGCTTGTGGAAGCCGGTATCGACTTCGAAGTCGTTCCGGGCATCACCGCAGGCGTGGCCGCTCCCGCGTATGCCGGTATTCCGGTGACGCACCGCGACCACACCACGTCCGTGTGCTTCATCACCGGTCATGAGGACCCGACCAAGGGCGAATCCGGCCACAACTGGGAAGTCTACGGCAAGTCCACTTCCACGCTGGTTTTCTACATGGGCGTGGGCAACCTGCCCATGATCGCCGAGAACCTGATGAAGAACGGCCGCGCTGCCGACACTCCGGTGGCGCTCGTCCGCTGGGGCACCCGCTGCAACCAGACCTCCTTCGTCTCCACGCTGGAGAACGTCGCCGACGAAGCGAAAGAGCGCGACTGGAAGGCTCCTTCCATCATCATCGTGGGCGGTGTCTGCTCCCTGCATGACAAGCTCGCATGGTTCGAGAAAAAGCCCATGCTCGGCAAGGGCGTCGTTGTGACCCGCGCCCGCGAACAGGCAAGCGGACTGGTGAACATCCTGCGCGGCCACGGTGCGTGCGTGCATGAATTCCCCACCATTTCCGTGGAGCACCTCGACGATTACAACGAGGTCGAGACCGCGATTCTGCAACTCGCCCGGTACCAGTGGGTGATTTTCACCTCGGTCAACGGTGTGAAATTCTTCTGGGAACAACTCGGCCTGATCGGACTGGATTCCCGCATCCTCGGCGGCATGCAGGTGGCGGCCATCGGTCCTGCTACTGCGGACGCCCTGAAGGATCGCGGCATCATCCCGGATTTCGTGCCCGAGAAGTACGTTGCCGAACACGTGGTGGACGGCCTGCTCAAGCTCGGCATTCAGGGTTCCGACGTGCTCATTCCGCGTGCCAAGATCGCCCGCGAAGTGCTGCCCGAAGAACTCAAGAAGGCGGGCTGCAACGTGACCGTCCTGCCGGTGTACGAGACCCGTCTCGTTCAGGCGTCCGGCGACGAGATCGTCGCGGCCATGGACAACGACGAGATTCAGTATGTCACCTTCACCTCGTCCAGTACGGTGGAAAACTTCTTCGAGCTGGTCTCACCCGACACCTTCAAGAAGTACCCGGACGTGAAGATCGCCTCCATCGGCCCGATCACGAGCGACACGGTCAGGCGTTTCGGTTTCACCCCGGATATCGAACCCGAAGACTACACCATCCCCGGCCTTGTCGAGGAACTGGTGAAAACCGACCAGTAGAATCGGCGTCATATCAAAAAGAGAAAAGGGCTTCCCGAAATAGGGAGGCCCTTTTTGTTTTCTGACGGTTTGCATATTGCGAGTGTCTGTTCAGCGTATTGTCATATCTGCTTGTCCCTTGTTGTCAAACGCGATATTCTTGGGAAAATGAGGATATCCGTATGGCGGTGACGTACGATCTGGAAATAATGGACGGCTACGGGCTGGTCGCGGCTCAAGGTATCATCGAGGGGCTTGACGAACTCGGTGAATATGTTCGCCTCATGCTGGATGATGTTTACCAGAGAGGGCTGGAAAGAGTTCTTGTGGATCATCGGCATCTGGCCGGGGGGTTCGACATAAGCCAGAAGCCGGAATTCGCGCTTCGGATAATGGAGCTGGCCGCTTCGGTCCGGGGGAGCCGCTGGGCCGTGGTGACTTCGCCGGAGCGCCGGGATTTTTTGTATTTTTTTGAAACTGTGGCCCGCAATCGCGGTTTCATGGTGCTCGCATTTGATACTCCCGAAGAAGCTGAAACATGGCTTCTGGGCGACCTGCCCGCTTCCTGATTTTTTCCCCAGACCCTTGCCAATCGCGCCGGATTGAGGCAACGAGTTCGGGCGGACGCGAAACCGTCTTTCGTGTGCCGACATCTTTTCGGTCCATACGGGCCATACAAGGAGTGCTCATGTCCCTGCCCATTGCCGTACTCGTCTCCGGAAGCGGGTCCAATCTGCAATCCATCATCGACCGTATCGAGCAGGGGGTGCTCGACGCCGAGATCAAGCTCGTGGTTTCCAACAAGGCCGGTGCCTACGGCATTGAGCGCGCCAAGCGTCACGGCATCCCGTACCGGGTGCTGCTGCATACCGATTATCCGTCCCGTGAGGCGTTCGATCAGGAAATGGTGGACGCCATTCGTGAAGCCGGTGTCGATGAAACCGGCATCGTGGTCATGGCGGGCTTCATGCGTATCGTCACTCCCGTCTTTCTCGGCGCATTCGAAAACCGCGTCATCAACATCCACCCCGCGCTCCTGCCCAGCTTTGCAGGCGTGAACGGACAGGCCGATGCCGCTGACTACGGTGTGAAGATTTCCGGCTGTACCGTGCATTTCGTGGATGAGGAGATGGACCACGGCCCGGTCATCATTCAGGCCGCCGTGCCCTGTCAGGCCGGTGAAGACGGCGACGTCCTCGCCCCCCGGATTCTCAAGCTTGAACACCGCGTTTTCCCGCAGGCCATCCAGTGGATTGCCGAGAATCGTCTCGAAATCAAGGACCGCCACGTCGAATTGCGCGTGGCAGGCCGGCCCTGTGCGGAACAGCCCAAGGCGGACATCCATCCGAGCACGTATGCGCTTGTCTGGCCTCCGCTTGAAAAAGGTTTTTAGAGGGAAGAGGAGAGGCAGGAGAGGATGCTGCTTCGCGGCGATGTCAGGTGATTTCGCCTTCGGCGGCTTACGGGTGTACCCCGCAAGGATCCCGGTGTCGCTTTCGGCGAATATTGTTAGATTGAAAAACGGCGCACGCTCAGAAGAGTGTGCGCCGTTTTTTTTTGCTCTTCTGAAAACCCTGTCAAGATGCCAAGTTATGCTTTTTTCGCCCTATATGGGGTCCTTTTCGCCCGTTTTCATCCTGCCCCGAAAACCGGGGGTATACTCTCCGCGATCTTTCGGAATGGTCCGCAAAGACGAAAAAAAGGAGAATACAATGGATATGCCCTACAGCTATACATTGGGCCGCGACCCTCAGGGTCGTATTATCGGAAAAAACGAAACCGTGGCGGGCGAACCCGTCAAATGGACCTATGCCTACGACAAGGCGGGCCGCCTCGCCAAATGCGAACGCAACGGCTGGCCAGTCTGCGACAGCTGGTATGACCGCGCCGGACGCCGCGCGTGCGACAGCTTCCCCAAATCCGTGGAAGGCGACCTTCGCCGCTACGAATACGACATGGACAACCGTCTCTCGCGTGCCGGAAAAAACAGCTACATGCACGACGACAACGGCTTCCGCAGCATGTGGAACCACAAAGGCAAGTACACGCTCTACGAGTATTCGCCGGATTACCGCCTGCTCAAGGCCGACCAGAAGGACGCGGGCCGTACCTTCACCTTTCGCCATGACGACGAAGGTCGCCGCATTGCAAAATACTGCAACGGCGAACTGGTCGAAGCCTACGAATGGCTCGATTTCATCCGCCTCGCCGGATACTGGGATGGCAGAAAGTCCTACGAATTCGCCTACGAAGATGGCGAGCGCACCCCGTACGCCATGCGCCGTGATGACGGGGTCGTGGCTTACCTCTTCCACGATCAGGTGGGCAGCCTCAGAGTTGTTGCCGACACAAGCGGCAACGTGATAAAGGCTATCCAGTACGATCCGTTCGGCGGCATCATCGAGGACAGCAATCCCGGCTTTGCCATCCCTCTCGGCTTCGCAGGAGGACTGCATGACCGCGATCTGGGATTCGTCCGGTTCGGGTTCCGCGACTACGACACGTACACCAGCCGCTGGACCGCGCCCGATCCGATTGGCGACGCGGGTGGTGATTCGGACTGGTATGGATACTGCCTTGATGATCCGGTTAACGGGGTGGACCCGTTGGGGCTGAGAACTGAAGGAGACGGTCCTTATTTTAATTGCAGCGTGCCGGGGTTTTCCTTTGGAGCAGGACTCAAAAGGGTGAAGGATGACACCGGACAGCTCGGTTTTGAAGTCAGCGGCGAGTATGGAGCTTCAACAGGACTTGGAGTTGAAGGCGGAATGGCATATGAAACAACCGATGCATCTACGATTGATCAACTCAATGGGCAATCCATGAAGGCCGGAGGGAGCGTTACTCTTCCTTTGCCTGCCTCACCTTCTATAGGCAAGGAAAGAATCAAGGGGAATGGGTACACTGGCGAAAGCACTTCTGGTGGAGTCTCGGCAGGGTTTAAAAGCATACCTCGTCCGGGTGAGGTCCATATGAAGAAGGAGCATTCCAAGGTGTTCAAGTTTCCTTGGAAGCATCAGGATAATGGTGAGGATGTCGATTTGTGGTAAAATATGACTGGAGCCTCCTTTGGAGGCTCCATATACTGAGTGGTTATGATTAGCACTACAGGAAACAGCGTTCTATTTTTTATTAAGTTTCTATTTGCACTTCCTCCAACTGCAACACTTATAGCCTGTACCTTTTGTTTATTGGGATATTTTGATTATGAAATTCTTTACTTTATTTTGCCGGCTCTAGGGTTTTTGTGGCTTTCAACTATTATTGCTTTCGTTGAAAGTGTGCATTTGAAACGGGTTGTGTTTCACTTGGGGGTAATGAAAATCAGTCTTTCCAAAGAGTTGATAATCGGAGTTGTCCATTTTTCCAATAAATGGAGCGGCAGGAAAAATGGAATGAAATTGATTTATATTAATAAATTCCCGTATATTATTATTTTTCAAGACAGCAATGGTGGCTGTATAGAAAAGGCTTTGAAAGAATAACATCACCAATGGTGTCAAAAAAGCGGAATCGAAATGTCGTGCCAACAGTAGGCGGGCATGGTCGTAATCATCGGCTTCGTCTGGTTCGGCTTCCGAGACAAATCCGCAGGACAGTGGATTTGGACGTTGGCGAATCACTACGACACGTACACCAGTCGTTGGATCGCGCCCGATCCGATTGGCGATGCGGGCGGTCAAGATTTACAGCCTGAAGAAACGAATGGACGTCCCGGAGAATCGAAATTATCCGGGACGTCCATTTTTTTTGCACGGTTGTTCGCAGCGGGCGGCTTCGTCTTTCGACTTCACTTCCGCCGTCCGTAGTTACATGGTCCGGCAGCCGTCCTTGGTCACCAGCACCTGATATTCCCAGCGGATGCCGCCCCATTCGGGATCGTAGAGGCCCGGTTCCACGGTGACTACCATGTTTTCCTGAAGCACGCCGTTTGCAGCGCGGCTCAGGCTCGGGGGTTCGTGGGTTTCAAGGCCGACACCGTGGCCGAGGCCATGGGTGAACAGGTGTTCCACGCCAGCCTCTGCAAACACGTTGTAGGCCGCGAAATAGGCGTCCTTGTAGCTCAGGCCGGGACGGATGATGTCGATAGCGGCCTGCTGTGCGGCGCGGACAAGGGCCATGGTCTCCTTGAAACGGTCAGACGGCTTGTCGCCCACCCAGAAGGTGCGGGTCTGGTCGGAGTTGTAGTCCTGCAACCGGCAGCCCGTGTCGATGAGAATGAGATCATTCTCGCGGAGCTTGGTCTTGCCGGGAATGGAGTGGGGCAGGGCCGCGTTCGGGCCGACCCCCACGATGGTGGAGAAGGCCAGTTCCTCGGCTCCATGTTCGCGGAAAAATTTTTCCACTTCCCACGCGATTTCTTCTTCTGTGCGGCCTGGAATCAGTTGGCCTTCGATGTACTCGAACAGCTCGTGATTCAGCTGGATGGATGCATCCATGCGGCGGATTTCGTCCTCGTCCTTGATGACGCGCAGGTTTTCCACCAGATTGTCGGTAGAGTAGATCTTGGTCAGGGAGTAGAGCTTGTCATAGTCGAAAAGATGCATGGCCCGGGGTTCGATGCCCATGGACTCAATGCCGTTGTCCTTCATGACCTGGGTGACGAGCTTGTGCTTGTCAGTGGAGTAGATGAACAGGTTGTTCTCATCCCAGACTTTCTTTGCGGCGTCCGTATAACGCGGATCGGTGAAGAGGAAGTCCTCGCCGTCCGCCGTGACCAGCAGCCAGCCGGTCGATTCGTTGCATTGGGCGTCGTGCAGTTCAAAGCCGCTGAGATAATACCGGTTGGCCGCGTGCGATACCAGCAGCGCCTCAAGTCCCTTCTTTTTCAGGGAGCGTTTGAGGTTTTCGCGCCGCTGGGCGAAAATGTCAGTATTCATGTATATCAGTCCCAATTGTAGGTCGTTTCGGGGGTGCCGGTGACCATGCGTTCAGCCCATTCCACGCCCTGCATGACCGAGTGGTCCATGTTGGACACCTCGTATTTCCAGCCGCCGAACCGGCCGCGGGAATAGATGTCCTTTTCTTCCAGTCTCGGCTGAATGACCTTGAGCGCGCCGTCGCGCTTCAGGCAGGGCACGGGATAGCCGTAATCCACGGCGATCTCCCACCTTGTGCAGATGTCGTCCACTTCGGACGCATCCAGCAGGGACGTATTTACCAGACCGTCTATGGTCTGGTCCATCAGTTCATCAACCTTTTCCGATTTGTGTTGTGAAAAGGATGTCTCGCACATGAATGCCAACTGTTCGCCGGGGCGGGCCACGTTGTTGGGCGAGTAGTTGTGAAAATTCGTCACCCGGTAGAACGGGGAGTTCGATTCCGGGAAATACATCCAGCAGCGGGAGTTGCGTTTTGTCGCTTCTCCTGCGTCGAGGCCGACGCCGCTGACATGGACGGAATTGTGGGTCAGGTCGTTTGCCGCGTCGACCATGGCGTCGTTCTTTTCCGTGAGCCATTGCGAGGCGAGGATATCCACGGGCGCGGTGTTGAGCAGGGTCTCGTATTCGACTTCAAGCCCGGTGTCCGTGGTGACGATCTTTTTCTCCGCGTCGATGGAAATGACGGACTGGCCGTACTCGATGCGGTCCCTGATCCGGCGGGCGAGACGGCGGAAGATTTCGCCGGTGCCTCCGTAGAGCGGGAACTTGAAGGTGTTGTTCGGTCCCCATGCCACGTCGTCCTGTTCGAGGATGATGTTCTTGAGTGTGCGTTTCAAGTCAACCACGCTGACGCGTTCGCCGATCCAGTCGAACTGCATCAGCTCGGGCGGCGTGGCCCATACCTTGAAATTATAGGGATTCATGAAATGTCTGGCGATGCCCGCGCCGAAAATGTGGTTGATCCACTGGCCGAAGTTTTCCGGCTTTTCCTCGGGGCGGTTGCCCGGAAGCAGCCCCTGCACGCAGTCCCACCGTGCTTCACGCGGCAGGTACCGGATGTTGTTCTGGAACGGGTACGGGACCCATGTGCCGGATGAGCGCACCCATGATTCGCGTTCGTGTTCAAGGCGTTCGTCGCCCAGCAGGGAGTTCATCAGATCGTCGAAGTAGTCGTAATGGGAAAAGACCACATGCCCGCCGATGTCCCATGTGAACCCGGCATCGTCCTTGAAACTTGCGGCCAGACCGCCCGCATGGCCGTGCCGCTCCAGCACGATGAAGTCGTCCATGCCGAGTTCCCTGAGCCGATGTGCCGCGCCGAGGCCGGTGGGGCCTGCGCCAATGATGAGATGTCTGGTTTTCACAGTGCGGTCCTTGTTGAGGCAGCCTTATTGTTTATTCGGGTGAGGAAATAATTTCCATTTGCCGGGTGAATAATCAAGTTTGGTGCCAAACTTTCTTTCTGTGCCGAAAAAAAGCTGCAAATCGAATCGGGCAGGCGCTTTGCCACCTGCCGGGAACATGTGCTACTCATCCGTCCATCATGATTGTCAAAAATACTGTTTCCCCGCTTTGGGCACTGTCTACCGAAGCTCTCGACCATGCCGCGCAGCGGCTTGCCGCCATTCTGTCAAAGGCCCCTGCCGGTACTGAAATATTTTTCCGGGCCGATGACATCGGTATCCCCGGCAACAAGTGCCGCCAAATGATGGGCGTATTTTGCGCCCACTCCGTCCCGCTGCACATGGCCGTGACCCCGGCATGGCTCGGCGTATCCCGGTGGGAGACGCTCAAGTCGTGGGGTGAAGGGGCTGACATCTGGTGCTGGCATCAGCATGGATGGCGGCACGTCAACCACCAGACGAGCGGCAAAAAGGGCGAGTTCGGCACGGACCGTTCCCGTGCTGCAAAGAAGGCTGATATCGCACGGGGGCGCGCCAAGCTCGAATCGATCATGGGCGACGACTTTCGTCCGGTGTTCACTCCGCCGTGGAATCGTTTCGATGCGGAGACGGGCGAAATACTCGCGGAACTCGGATTCACCGCGGTTTCCCGTTCCGCGGGGGAACAGAAAAAGGTGTCGCTCCCGGATTCCCTCCCCGACATCCCCATCAATGTGGACCTGCATACGCGAAGTGAGGCCGATCCTGCCGAGGGGATGGACGAGTTGCTGCGGGAATTCGAAATCGGTATGCGGGACGGGCGTATCGGCGTCATGCTGCACCATCAGCGCATGAACGATGCCGCGGTGTATTTCCTTGATGCCTGTCTCGGTATTGTGGCGAAAACGCCTGCACTGGTTCAGCTTCGTATCAACCTGTTATAAATTTCGTCAATTCAGCAAAATCCAATTGTTACATGCTCATTTTGCCTTGTCATGGGTGGCGCATCCGCATAGTGTAATGAGAATATGGAAAATCAGCCGGTTATTGAGTGAGGATACGACATGAGTGCATCCGATCCCATAATGGATCGCCCCGATGAACGGATCGACAGATTAATCACTTTGCCGTTCGCCAAGTCGCTTGAGATCAGTTTCAAGAGTTTGCGGGTGCGTTTTTTCCGGTCCATGATAACGATTTCCAGTTTGGTGCTGGCGGTTTCGTTTCTGGCGTTCGTGCTCGTCAACCTGGATGTCGCATCCGGGCTGTTGCAGCAGGGCGGAGCCAAGGCGGCGCGGACACTGCTGGCGGCCGGATATGACGTGAACCTTGAACAGGGGCTTGTCGCCATGTCTGCCAAGGAGCGGTGGATCGTTATCCTGTCGCTGCTCGTCTGCACGGTGGGCATCATCAACGCACAGCTCATGTCCGTGACCGAACGGTTTTCCGAGATAGGGGTCATGAAGTGCCTCGGCGCACTCGATTCCATGATCGTGCGGCTGTTCATGCTGGAAGCCGCCATGCAGGGATTTGTCGGGGCCGTCGCGGGCGCGGTGCTTGGCTGCATCTTTTCCCTGCTGGCAGGCTGGATTCGTTTCGGCGCACAGGCGGTGGGCTACGTGTCGCCTGCCGACGTATTCGGGTCGGTGGGCATCGCCGTTCTCGCGGGCTGTATCCTGAGTCTTGTCGGCGTTCTGTATCCCGCGCTACTGGCGGCGCGCATGGCTCCCATCAATGCCATTCGGGCCGAACACTGAGGCGGATGCAATATGTCCTTCTGCCCTGTTCTTGACATTGTTTATTGAATTGCTCCGGCACAAGCGTTTTGAAGGAATATCATGAGTGAAGACAAACGCACCATCGTCCGCGTCATCGGCGTGAAAAAGACGTTCACCATGGGCAAGATGGAAGTGCAGGCCCTCAAGGGCGTGGATCTGGAGATTTTTTCCGGTGAATACGTGTCCATCATGGGACCGTCCGGTTCCGGCAAGTCCACTCTGTTCAACATGATCGGCGGTCTGGACAAGCCTTCCGACGGCAAGGTGTTCATCGACGAGGTGGATATTTCGCAGCTGGACGCCTATGAGCTGGCGTGGCTTCGCAACCGCAAGATCGGCTACATTTTCCAGACATTCAATCTCATTCCCGTGATGACCGCGCTTGAAAACGTGACCCTGCCCATGACCTTTGCGGGCATGAACGCGGACGACGCGCAGGACAAGGGGATCGAGCTGCTCAAGCTGGTCGGTCTGGGCGAGCGGTTCCAGCACAAGCCGCTGGAATTGTCGGGCGGGCAGCAGCAGCGCGTGGCCGTAGCCCGGTCCCTTGCCAACGATCCTTCCATCATTCTGGCTGACGAGCCGACCGGCAACCTCGACCTGTCCACGGGTGAGGAGATCATCGAACTGCTCCAGATGCTTTCCAGCGAACGGGGCGTGACGATCATTTCCGCGACGCATGACTACAAGATGCTCAATGTCTCCGACCGCGTGGTCTGGGTGCGTGACGGCATGGTGGACCGTGTGGAAAGGCGTGAGGAACTCGACATCTCCATCGGCGGTATCGGTGAGAAACTGACCGGCCACAGACTGAACGGGGACGGGGCATAATCCATGCTGCGACGCGGACTGCAATTCCTTTTTCTTTCCGCTGTCCTTCTGGCGGCAGCGACTCCGGCGTTTGCTGACGGTGCGGATTTTCTGCGACGGTTGTCCGCTCTCGGTGACCGTTCCATCGGTACCCCCGGTGCAGCTCAAGCCGCCGACATGGTCGAGGCGAAGTGGAAAACGCTTTTCCCGGACGCCACCATGGGACGGCAGTCCTTTCATGTGCCGGTCGTCGAGGCGGGCGGTGCGGAAATGGTCGTCAAGGGCGTGGACCGGGTGGTCACGCTTCGCCAGCTTCGGAGCAACGCGCTGTCGCCCGGGGCGATCGGTTCGCCGGGGTTCGACGGGCCGCTGATTTATGTCCGGCAGGGGCGGGTCAGCGATTTCAACGGAATGGATGTGCAGGGCGCGGTGGTGCTTATGAACATGGATTCCGGCAAGAACTGGAACAACGCGGCCATGCTCGGTGCGCGTGCGGTTGTTTTCGTGGGGCAGGGCGGTGACGGCGGGCAGGTGCCGCGTGCGTTGTTCCGCTCCAAGTTCGAATTGACGCCGGTCGACCTGCCCATGTTTTGGATTTCGCGCGATCAGGCCAAGAGCGTATTCGGTACGGGATTCATTGAGGCAGGACCGAGGCGGCTGGCTGAGGTTCGGTTGACGTCCAAGGCCTCGTGGCGAAATGTGCGCGGCGAAAACCTGTACTGCTTTGTCAAAGGCAGTGATCCCGAACTGTCGAAACAGACGATCATCATCGAGGCGTTTTACGATTCCACCGCGCGGGTTGCCGGACAGGCTCCGGGCGCTGACGAAGCCGTTTCCATTGCCACCCTCATGGACATGGCGGAATATTTCTCCTGGCACCGGTCCAAGCGGTCGGTCATGTTCGTGGCTACGTCCGGCAAGTCGAGCGCGCAGGCCGGGATGCGGGAATTCGCCTGGGCGCTTGTCACCAAGGGCAAATTGCTCAAGGCCCGGAAAAAGGCGCTTGAGAAGCGTGTGGTGGATGCCGGACGGGTGCTGGAATTTTTGCGTTTGCAGCCGGTACGCAGCAAGGGCGTTCAAAAGGATGAAGAGCTGACCGCGCTGCTCAAGAAGGCGCTTCGGAGCGTGGTTCGCGATCACGAGGACAACCTGACCAACGAGCTTATGCGGTTGCGGCTTCTGTCGCAGAAGCAGGCGGAAGGCATGGATGAACCGGCGCGGCAGGAGCGCATCAGGGAACTGGCTGCCGAGCGGATGACGCTCAAGCGGCTCAACTGGGTGCATTCCACTGTGGCGGATTTTCCGCTCTCCGAGAATGAGGCGGTGGTGCTGGAAAACTTCGTCGAGCCGACCATTCTTTCCCAGACAGACATTCTTGAAGACGCCACCGGTCAACTGCATGACGTGGCCTCGGCACGCGCCATGCGGGACGCCATCGGTGAGCGGAGCATCGTGGCCCATGTCTCGCTGTATCTTTCCACCCATGGTGACGGTGTGGGCGCTTTTGACAAGGGATGGCTCAACGACCTCAAGCCGTCCGTGAACCGTACGGCCTTTTTCCGTCCGCTTGATACTGTCATGAAGGGGGCGGTGAAACAGCTCGGCACGACCGACGGTGACGCTGCCCGACTGTTTGCCGACACCCTGCGTCCCGGCAAGCGGGCATGGCAGAGCTATCTTCCCGACCGTCCAGAACTCGGTGGCGAGCCTATGGCTCTTGCGGGTTTTGCGGGTATGACCTTTGCCACGGTGCACGACATCCGTCCGGCATGGGGCACTCCGTACGATAGGCCTGAGCGGGTGAATTTCGATTACATGAAGCGACAGGGGAAGCTGGTGCGGGCCATGCTGACCGGGCTTGCCAACGAGCCTGTCGAGAATGCAGGGGAACGGGTCAAGAACCGGTTTGTCACCGTGGAAGGACGCGCCAATCTGCTCAGAAAGGGTGAGGTCTTCCCGGATCGGCCCGGTACCGGACTGGTGGTCCTCGCGTTTCAGTGGCAGACGCGCAATTACGGCATGGTCGACACTGCCGGTCATTTCCGCATCCCCGGTCTGGCGAGCAAGAAGGTCAGCTATCACAAGGCCGTGGTCGAGGCTTTTCGGTTCAATGAAGACACCGGACTTGCCGACTGGGCCATCGACAAGCCCAAGACGGGCAAGCCTGCCTATCGCATCAAGCTCAAGCGTGCGGTGCAGGCCACGGACCTGATTCTCTTTTCCTGCACCCAGACCACGGTGTTCGACATGTTCGACCCGCGGACCTTCAAGTATCTCTACCGTCCCAAGCTCATTGACGGGCGCACCGAAGCCCCGCCGGTCAGCTACTGGTACAGCCGACTTGATACCCGCAGTTCCACACTGGGCACCCTGTTCCTCGAACCGGACACGCCCATCAAGCTGACGCTCTCCGACACCGTGCTCGACAAGAAGGTCCTGCTGCTCAACGCAAGTGAAGACCATCCCCTCGGGCTGGGTTACATAGCCAAGCAGTGGCCGGTCATTCCCATGACCGAATACCGTGCCGCCAATGACATGTGGAGTCTCCTGAATCCGCGTATCGACAACCTTGAAAACAAGGGAATCGTCAACGAGCGTATCCGTCAATTGCGGCGGCTCGGCGATGAAGACCTTGCCCGTGCCGAGGAATTCAAGGCGCAGAAACAGTGGGACAAGTTCATGGAGTCGGCCCGGTCCTCGCTTGCCAAGGCGAGCCGTGTCTACAACGACGTGGACAAGACACAGAAGGACGTGCTCGTGGGCGTGCTCTTTTACGTGGCCCTGTTCGTGCCCTTTGCCTACTGCATGGAACGGCTCTTCTTTTCGTTTGTCGACATCAAGAAGCGTATCTCGGCGTTTCTCGGGTTCCTCGCCCTGATTATCGGGGTGGTGTACATGGTGCATCCGGCGTTTCAGCTGACATATTCGCCCATGGTGGTGATATTGGCGTTCTTCATCCTTGCCCTGTCCATGCTTGTCTCGCTTATCATTTTTTTCCGGTTTGAGCGGGAGATGGTGGAACTCCAGAAGCGGTCCGCGCACATCAAGATTTCGGGCATCAGCCCCATGGCGGCCTTTGGCGCGGCATTCGTGCTCGGCGTGGGCAACCTCAAGCGGCGGCCCGTGCGAACCTTCCTGACCTTCATGACGCTCGTAATCTTGACGTTCACCATCATGAACTTTACCACGGTCAAGTCCGTGCGTGAAAAAGGGTGGGCGCGGTTCAGTGATACGGCCACGTATTCCGGCCGCTTGCTCAAGTATTTCAACTGGCAGAACGTGCCGCTCGAAGCGTTGTCCGTCCTTCGGAACGCCTACGCTGGCAAGGGCGTGGTGGCCCCGCGTGCGTGGTATGACACCGGCATGACCAGCGACAAATCCCGCGCTCCGCTCATCCCGGTCTGGTTCGGTGAGAAGGAATCCCCGGGCCGCGGCATGGTCGGGCTGTCGTATCTTGAACCACAGGTCAGCGGTCTGGACCGTATCCTCGTCAAGGGCCGCTGGTTCCGCGAGGGAGAACGGTTCGTCGCACTCCTGCCGCAGCGCATGGCCGATACCCTCGGTGTGGACCCGGAAGACCCGGCTCGAAACACCGTCACCGTCTGGGGGCTGAATATTTCCGTGGTCGGTGTGTTCAACGATAACGGTTTGCGTGACAATCCCGATCTTGACGGCGAACCTGTCACGCCCATCGTTTTTCCGAATCAGGCTGCCACACAGATGTCCGAAGTCGAGGCCGAGGCCATTGAGGACGGCGAGGACGTCGTAGCCACGGAAAGCCGGTATCAGCATATTCCGGGCTATGAAACGATCATTGTGCCCGCCGAATCCCTGCTGGATATGGAAGCGGGCAGACTCAAGGGGATCGCGGTCAAGCCGCATGAAGGAACCTCGGAAGTGACCGGCGAACTCGGTGACCGGTTCGGCATGCTCCTGTTCCGGGGCGTTGCCTCGGGACCGGAGAAGGGAACCTCCCTGTATTTCGCCAATGACGCCGTGAGCTACTCAGGTGTTGCCAACATTTTGATACCGCTCGCCATTTCCATACTGATCGTGCTCAACACCATGATCGGCTCGGTGTACGAGCGCAAGCCGGAGATCGCGGTGTACACCTCGGTCGGGCTGGCTCCGCCGCATGTGGCCTTCCTGTTCATTGCCGAGGCGTTGGCCTTTGGCGTCATCTCCGTGGTGGTGGGCTATCTGCTTGCACAGGGATCATCGGCTTTCCTTGCGGGAACGCCTCTGTGGGCGGGCATGACCGCCAACTATTCATCCACTGCGGGTGTGGCGGCCATGCTGCTTGTCATCGGCGTGGTGCTGGTATCGGCCATCTATCCGGCCCGAGTCGCCGCACGTATCGCCATCCCGGACGTGAACAAGTCGTGGACCATGCCCAAGGCCAAGGGCGACGAACTGGTCGTGGTGCTGCCGTTCCTTATCAAGCTGAGGGAAATGGCCAGTGCGGGCGGGTTCCTGCGGGAATACTATCTTGCACACCATGATATTTCCCATGGTGAATTCTGCACCGACGACATGCAGTGCAACTTCCTTGATCTTGAACAGGTCGAGCTGGATACCGGGCTGCTTACGGGCTTGCCCGAGGATGTGCTCATCCCGGATGAACTCTGCTTCTCCCTCGGTCTGCGCGTCTGGCTCGCTCCGTTCGATTTCGGTGTTCGCCAGAAGGTGCGTCTCGTGTTCTGCCCTTCAGAGATTTACAAAGGGTTCAGGCAGATACGCGTTGTCATTCATCGTGAAGCGGGCGAGTTCAAGGCGTGGGAGAACCTGAACAAGAATTTCCTCAATGATTTACGAAAACAACTGCTCGCGTGGCGTTCCCTTGATGAGGTCGCGGTGCAGCATTTTGCCGACAATCTGGGTGACGAGATGAAAAAGAACCTTGCGGATGGACGGGATGAAGAACCGTCCCGGTCGAAGAAGGAAGGAAAAGCATGAACGGACGGCTCAGGCTCAGGGCGCTTCTGACCGGACTCCTGCTGGGGCTCGGACTCTGCATCTTTACGCCGTACAACAATACCATCCTGCATAATACGCCGCTGGGCGGCGGGCATTTTCCGCTTGCCCCATTTTTCATCGTGGCGTGGATGTTCGTGGTTGATTCGTTTGCTTCCCGCCTGACACAGCGGCCGCCGTTTTATTCCGGCATCGAACTGCTCGTGGTTTGGCTGATGATGGTGCTGTTCACCTCCATCGGCTATGCCGGATTGACCGAAACCTTTTTCGTCAACATCACTGCGCCGGAGCGGTTCGCCAAGGATGCCTACCGCTGGACCGAAGTGCTCACGCCGCTGTTGCCCCAGTCGTGGTTCCCCCATTCCGCTGATGCGGTGAACGGATTTTATGAAGGCCTCAAGGGCGGACGGGACATGGGCTTCGGCGAGGTGCTGTCAAACATCCCGTGGGGTGTCTGGCTGCCGGTGCTTTCGGTCTGGGCGTTCTTCATTCTCGGTGCGTTCTTCATCATGATCTGCCTGATGGTGCTGTTCGGTCGCCAGTGGGTCGTCAACGAGCGCGTGTTGTTCCCGCTCGTCCGTGTGCCCATGCTCATGGGTGATGCGCTCGACCACAAGCAGCTTGATACGTGGTGGACCAACACCTATCTGATCATCGGCCTGCTCATGGCCGCCATGATCCATTTCATCAACGGACTCAATTTCTATTATCCGTCCGTGCCGCAGATCCCGACCCTTGTCCTTGCCGGGTCCTATTTCCCGAAGTTCGGCCTCTTTTCCGGTTTCCACAAGCTCAAGCTGTACATCGTTCCGGCCTTTATCGGGTTCGCGTTCCTGACCACGCGCCAGATATCCTTTTCCATGTGGGCATTCTACCTGCTCGGCGGCCTGCTGTTCGGGTTGCTCTACGTCCTGGGCTGGCAGCTTCCCGAGGCGGCTCTCGGCACTACGCTCGGGCCTGATCTCGCCCGTCCCGAAGGCGCGCAGACCATCGGCTCCTACGTCATCTTCTTCATCTTTCTCGTCTGGCTCGCACGGCATCACCTGAAGGAGACCCTGATCTGTTTCCTCCGTCCCCATTGCCGCAGTTCAGAGGTTGAGGGGAAGGGGAAGTTCGACAGGATGCCGGAAGAGTGGGGACCGCCCATCTGGCCTCTGTGGGGGCTTGTCGTGGGCATGGCCGTCATGACCGGATGGTGCTGGTTTTTCGGCCTGCCGATTCTTGCCGCGCTTCTGCTGCCGGTCATGTTCCTTATTTTCATGCTCGTGACCAGCCGCGTGGTCTGTCAGGGCGGGTTGCCGTATTTCACGCTGACCGCTGCTCCGTCCGATGCGCTCATGGGCTTTTTCGGCACCGGATTTTTCGGTGCGGCAGGCATGGCAGCCACGGCCGTCATGCAGAAGGTCCTTTTCCTCGACGTGCGCGAAGCCATTGCCCCAACGCTTTTCCATGGTTCGAAAATCCGGCAGGAAACCGGGAAACGGAATCTCGTTCTCGTGGCCATTGCCATGTCCCTTGTCATCGCACTCGCTGCCGCGTTCATCACCATGCTCTATCTCGGCTACAAGTACGGCCTGCGAGAACTCGGGCTCGACTGGGCCACCCAGACCGTGCTCGCTAACTATGAGAACGCTCAGCGGCTCGTGGATCAGCCCGTCGGCCCGAATTACTGGACCATGGTCTATGCCGGTGCCGGTGCCGCAGTCATGGCACTGCTTATTTTCTGCTATTACAAATTTACGTGGTGGCCGTTGCATCCTCTCGGCTATCTTGTCGCCTATTCGGCCGGGATGAAGATACTGTGGTTTCCCTTTTTCATCGGATGGCTCTGCAATCATCTGGTGCTGCATTACGGCGGAACCAGCCTGTTCAACCGGGTGCGGTTTCTGTTTATCGGGCTGGTGCTCGGCGATTTCCTGATGGGCGGCATTTTTGCCGTGATCGGGTTGTTCAGCGACCAGAGTTATAGTGTGTTCCCGCTGTAGCGGGATGGGATGGAAGATGCCTCCGGTGGTCGCTCGCCGCGAGGGCGTCTCCGACGGCCTAAGAACCTTTCGAGAAAGGTTCTTAGGAATCTCCAAAGCTTTTTGGTGCGCCTTCGGTGGGTGCGCTGGTTAGAGGGATTGGCATGTGGGACAGGGGGGACGGCGTTTCAAGGAAATCGCGCCGGACAGTTTGGTATAACAGAGAGAAACTGACCGGCGCGGTTTCCTTGAAACAGTGCCCACGCCGCGTGAGCCTTGCGGAAGCAGTTTGAAAAAACGCCCTTGCGGCGTTTCGTGGATTGATAAATTTATTTGTTCTTTTTTTTGATGATTTGGCTTGGTCGCAAGCCGTAACATAGAGTGGCACAGACTCTCATTTTTCTACCGTACGCGCGCCTAGCGCATATAAAAAGTTACGGGGAGAGGGATGGGGGGATGGAGTCCAGAGGAAGGGGGGAAGGGAGTACCCCGCTTACAAGGGGGGTGCTCCCTTCCCCCCTTCCTTTGGCCGCCGGAGGCATCCTTCGATGTACGACGATAAAGAGTTGAAAGAATATCGGGATTTGATGAAGCCGCCCGAGAAGTTTGAGGAGGGCTTTGACTGGAAGACGGTAGTCGGGGCCATTTTCATTGGCTTCCTTATGATGCCGGGTTCCATGTATCTGCAACTGGTCATCGGGCAGGGTATCGGTCCGGCGGCCCGCTGGGTCACGATCATTCTTTTCGCGGAGATTGCCAAACGGTCTTACACTCACCTGAAACAGCAGGAAATTTTCCTTTTGTATTACATGGCGGGCGCGGCGCTCGCCTCACCGTTCCAGGGGCTGCTCTGGAACCAGTATCTGGTGCAGTCGGACGCGGCCCGGATGCTGGGGTTGACCGAGTTCATCCCGCAGTGGGTGGCTCCGGCGCTCGGCTCGGGATCGTATCTGGAGCGCACGTTCATGCACCGCGACTGGCTGGTGCCGATCATGCTGCTCATCGGCGCGCAACTGGTGCAGCGCATCGACCATTTCGGACTGGGGTATTCACTGTACCGTATCACGTCGGATGTGGAAAAACTGCCGTTCCCCATGGCCCCGGTCGGCGCTTTAGGCACCATGGCCCTTGCGGAATCCACCGAGGACCGAAAGTCCGGGTGGAAATGGAGGGTGTTCTCCATCGGCGGGGTGATCGGACTCGCCTTCGGCTTCTTTTATGTGCTGCTGCCCGCGCTCTCCGGGTTGCTGTTCAGCGAGCCGATACGATTGATTCCGATACCGTGGATCGAACTGACGCAGCATACCGAGGAAATTCTGCCCGCAGTGGCGACCGGCCTGCAATTCGATCTCGGGCTGGTCTTCATCGGCATGGTCCTGCCGTTCTGGGCGGTCATCGGCGGGCTGGTCGGGCTTATCATCACCATCATCGGCAACCCGATCCTGTACGCGCACGGCATCCTGCATCGCTGGCATCCCGGCATGGCGACCGTTGAAACCGTGTTTGCCAACAACTTTGATTTCTACATGAGTTTCGGTATCGGCCTCGGTCTGGCGATCGGCGCGGTAGGCGTTTATTACGTCATCAAGTCATTCCGCAATACCGACGGCACCGGACTGGATTTTTCCGCGCTGTTCAATCCGCCGGAAGGGCGCGGCGACATCAATTTCTGGGTGTCCATCGGCATCTACGTCTTCTCGACGCTCTGCTACATCGCCTTCTGCGTCTGGCTCGTGCCGTCGTTCCCGTGGATATTCTTCGTGTTGTACGGATTCATTTACACGCCGGTCATCTCGTACATCACCGCGCGCATGGAAGGTGTGGCCGGACAGTTCATCTCCCTGCCCATGGTGCGGGAATTCTCCTTCATCGCCGGGGCCAAGTTCTTCGGGTATCAGGGCCTTGAGATCTGGTACGCGCCCATTCCCATCCACAACTATGGCGAAGCCACGGTCCAGTTCCGCCAGATTGAACTGACCGGAACATCCCTGCGCGGCATCATCAAGGCCGAGATTATCGTCTTCCCGATCGTCATGATCTCCTCGCTCCTGTTCTCCCAGTTCCTGTGGCAGCTCGCGCCGATTCCGTCGCCTGAATATCCCTTTGCACAGGAACTCTGGCATTTGCAGGCGCTCAACACGCTGCTCATGCAGACCTCGACCCTTGAAGGAAATTCGCTTTTCTTCGAAGCGCTTTCCGGGCCGATCGTGCTTTCCGGTCTCGGACTCGGACTGTGCATGTACTCGGTGCTCAACGTGCTCGGGCTGCCCGTGCTCCTTGTCTACGGCGTAGTGCGCGGTCTCGGACAGTCCACGCCGCACGGCATGATTCTCGAAGTCATCGGCGCATTGCTCGGGAGATTCTATTTTCTCAAGAAGTACGGCACCCAGTGGCGGCACTACGCGCCCGTTCTGCTGGCAGGGTTTTCCTGCGGCATGGGCCTGACAGGCATGTTCGCCATGGGCTGTACGCTCATACTGAAGTCGCTCGGGCGGTTGGCGTATTAGTGGAGAGAGATGAAGATGCCTCCGGCGGTCCCTCGCCGGGAGGGCGTCTTCGACGGCCTAAGAACCTTTTGAGAAAGGTTCTTAGGAATCTCCAAAGCTTTTTGGTGCGCCTTCGGCGGGTGCGGATGAATGACTGGTTTGGTTGTGATCGGAAAACCGTGTTCCAATAAAATTGCGCCGGACAGTTGCAAGAAATGAAAAGCAACTGTCCGGCGCAATTTTATTGGAACGGTATCCACGCCGCGTGAGCGTTGTGGAAAGAGCTCGGAAAAACGTCCTTGCGGCGTTTCGGACTTGGGTAAAACAGGGACTCTTGATCGGTTGATCTGGAACAGAAAAGCTTGAAACAGTACGCCGGGTTTATCTTCCCCCACCCAACGCGCGCCTAGCGCATACAAAAAGCTTCGGAAAGGAGAGGGGATAGGAGTCCAGAGGGAAGGGGAGAGGGAGAACCCTTCACGAAGGGTTTCCCTCTCCCCTTCCCTTTGGCCGCCGGAGGCAGCCTATCCGGCCTTCGGCGGATCTGGAAGATTGAGCATGGGGGCGATGATTTCTTCCATGGCTTTGCCTGTGGCGGAGTCACGGAATGTTTTCATGAAGGGGAAACCTTCATCGCCGGAGCGTGCGACTTCCGGGTCGAGCGGAATGCGGCCAAGGAACCGGACACCGGCTTCCTTGGCGAGTTCTTCACCGCCGCCGGAATTGAAGATGTTGTGGACAGCGCCGCAGTCGGGGCAGGCGAAGCCGGACATGTTTTCAACGATGCCGATGACGCGGTTGCCGACTTCTCCGACAAAGGAGACGGAGCGGCGCACGTCGTCGATGGCCACACCTTGCGGGGTGGTGACGATGACGCCCATGGCGGTGGGGCCGAGAGTCTGAAGCGTGGTCAGGGGTTCGTCGCCGGTACCCGGAGGGCAGTCGACGATGAGGTAGTCGAGATCGCCCCACATGACGTCTTCGACGAACTGGGTGATGAGGGTGACCTTGATCGGTCCACGCCAGATGACGGCCTGTCGCTCGTCTTCGAGCAGGAAGCCCAGCGACATGACGGAGAGATTCTTGCTCCAGGAGACGGGCTCCATGACCTGATCTCCCATGTGCGGCTTCTTGCCTTTGAGGGAGAGCAGACGGGGCACGCTGGGGCCGTGGACATCCACGTCGAGCAGGCCGACTTTCTTGCCTGCGAGGGAGAGGGCCACGGCAATATTTGTTGCGACGGTGGATTTGCCCACGCCGCCTTTACCGGACATGACAACGATCTTGTGTTTGATGCGTCCGAGGGTCTTGTCGAGTTTGGAGGGACCGGCCTTGTCACAGTCGCCGGTGCAGGAACATCCGCCGTCAGGCGTGGCCGAAGGGCAGCCGCTGCATTCGCTCATGGTATTCTCCTGAAAAAAAAGGCGGTTCCGGACCGCCTGTTGTGGTGCGTAGTCCTGCCGCCCGAAGCCGTTTCCGGACGGTCATCAAGTGATAATCATCGTCCTGAAAATGTCAAATCGCAGAGTCTGTCTTGTCTTTATTCGACAGCCCCCGCCGCTCAGTGTCCGGGGAATGGCAACCGGGCATTCTGAGCGTCTCGAGGGCGTTATTTCTGAAGGCGTGGAGTACGTCGTCCTGACAGCCTGTCAGCCAGGGGACAATGGCGACTCCTCCGTTTTCGAGTTGTGTACGGGTCTGGGCGCAGATCGCACCGCAGAGCAAATAAGTTACCCCGCAGGCCAGTATGGCGGATGTCCTGTCCATAGGGTCCTTTGAGGGAAGGGATAGGAGGCCTGCGGGGTAAAATTTTTCATCGCGTATTTCAAACAGCTTGTACTCGTCCGCGTTTTCGCAGACTGAGGCGAGGCGATCCTTATAGCAGGCAAGGCATACAATGGTTTTGTCAGGGTGCATGTCTACTCCAAACTACAGAACTCGCGCCGACATTTACAGTAGAGCATATGACGTGCCAAGTGATAAAGTTCAGTTTTTTCAGCGTGTTGCTTTTTCGGCGAAGGTCGGATGGACGAATTTTGCGCCCATATTGAGAAGGGTATGACTAATTATTCGCCCATTGGGGTGCGGGCGAGCAGGCGGCGGAGTGTATCCTTGGAGATGCTCAGTTCCCGGCAGGTTGCCATTTTCTTGCCGTTGTTGCGCTTGAGAGCATGGCGCGCGGCGCGGCATTTGATCTGGTCCATGGTGCCGAACAGGCCGTTGTCGGCTGTGTCCGGGTGGGGAGCCTGAAGATATTCGGGCAGGTGTTCGGGCTGAATGAAACCTGACGGGCAGAGGATGAAGGCATATTCCAGAGCGTTTTCCAGTTCCCGCACATTGCCGGGGAGGTCATGCCGCATGAGCAGTTGGAGGGCTTCCTCGCTGATGCCTTCGACGTTCTTGCCTTGTATGGCGTTGAACTCAGACACGAAGTGATCAATGAGCAACGGGATGTCTTCGCGCCGTTCCGCCAGAGCGGGCAGGCCGAGTGTGACCACGTTCAGGCGATAGAACAGGTCTTCGCGGAATAGGCCGTCGGCAACACGCTGTTTCAGGTCCCGGTTGGTCGCGGCGACTATTCTCACGTCCGCTTTTACCGGTTCGACACCCCCCAGCGGTTCGAACGTCTTTTCCTGAAGAACGCGGAGCAGTTTGACCTGAAGGTCCCCCGGCATTTCGCCGATTTCGTCGAGGAATACCGTGCCGCCTGCGGCGCGTTCAAAGCGTCCCGGCTTGTCGGTGCGGGCGTCGGTAAAAGCACCCGCCTTGTAGCCGAAAAGCTCGGACTCAAGGAGATTTCCGGGCAGAGCACCGCAGTTCACCGCCACAAAGGGGCCTTCCTTGCGCGGGCTGAGGTTGTGAATGGCGCGGGCGAACAGTTCCTTGCCTGTGCCGGATTGGCCGAGCAGCAGGACCGTGGCCTCGCTGGAACTGATCTGGGGCAGGATGCGGAATATTTTTTCCAGAGCCGGACTGCGGCCCACGATGTCTTCGAAGTGGTAGAGCTTCTGGACTTTTTTCCGCATGGCCTGAATTTCCGTGAGATCGCGGAACGTTTCCACGCCGCCGATGACTTCGCCGTCACTGTTGACGAGCGGCGAGGCCGAGATCGAGACCGGCAGCTTGGAACCGTCTGCCCGGATGATGAAGATGGGCTTGTTGGTGATGCGGCCGCCGCTTTCCCTGCATTCGCTGATGGCGCAGTGTCCGTCACAGATGCTGGAGCGGAAGACGTCCCAGCATTTGCGCCCGATGGCTTCCTTGGCGGTGATGCCGGTGATGCGTTCGGCGGATTCATTGAAGTAGGTCACATGCCAGTTGGCATCGACCGTGAACAGGCCGTCTGCAATGGAGGCAAAAACATCCTCAAGTGGCAGGTCTCTGGGAAATGGCATGGGCCGAGGATACCCATTCGGGTCCGGTCTGCCAATGGGAAAAAGGACGGAGGTTTATCTGTAACGAAAAAGCCCCCTGTCGCGTGGGCGGCAGGGGGCTGAAATGACTGAGCTGATATTACAGTTTCTCGGCGCGTTTTTCGCGCAGCCAGGAGTACCAGCCTTCCATGTTCTCGCCGGTGCGGGCGGAGATGGGCATCACCTTGATGTCCTTGTTGAGCTTGGTGGCATGGCCTTTGGCCTTGTCGAGATCAAAGTCGACGTAGGGAAGCAGGTCAACCTTGTTGAGCAGCATGACTGCGGAGATGTGGAACATGAGGGGGTATTTTTCCGGCTTGTCGTCGCCTTCGGCCACGGAAAGGAGGGTGATCTTGTAGTCTTCGCCCACTTCGAATTCCGCGGGGCAGACGAGGTTGCCCACGTTTTCCACGAACAGGATGTCGATTTCATCCATGTTCAGGGCCTTGAGGGAATCGAGAACCATGCCGGAATCGAGGTGGCAGCCGCCTTCGGTGTTGACCTGCACTGCCTGTGCGCCGGTTGCGGCCACACGCTGTGCGTCGTTGTCGGTCTGGAGGTCGCCTTCGATGACAGCCATTCTGAACTCGTCCTTGAGGTCGGTCAGGGTGCGCTCCAGAAGGGTGGTCTTGCCTGCGCCGGGGGAGCTCATCAGGTTGACGCAGAGAATCTTCTTCTCGGCGAATTTGTTCTTGAGCTCCTCTGCGAGTCGATCATTGGCTTCAAGTACCTTGCGAACGATGGTCACTTCCTGAGACATGGCTTCTCCTCGTAAATTCGTAAAATATTTCAGCAGACGGGCAGCGTGTGCCTAGTCGTCCGTGGGGTCATCGATTTCAATGGAATCAATGAGCAGTTCCTTTCCTTCCAGCACATCATGACCGAGCAGGGCCTCGCATTTGGGGCACGGCATGCACCGTGTGTGCGCGGGGCTGAACACTTCGCCGCATTCTCCGCAGGCCACGCGCAGCGGAACTTCGATTACTTCCAGCTTTGCTCCGGCGAATTCATCGCCGCATTCTCCGTCGAGAGTGAGCGCTTCCCATGCGAATTCAAGAGCTTCAGTTACCGCTCCGGCCAGTGCGCCGTTTTTGATAACCACTTTCTTGAGCCTCTGGCCGTCATGTGTGACCATTTCCTCGTGCAGAATGCCGAGGATGGATTGCATTATGGACATTTCGTGCATGGAAAAATGACTTACTCCTTTTTTTCTGGAGCGGCAAGGGAACATCCGAGCATGTGAGCATGTTTGACAAATTTTATGAAAGGAGTATCTCTTTTCCCAGCTTGTTCTCAGGGCGGGGTGGAAGTCCCCACCGGCGGTAATCCGGCTTTGGCCGGGAAGCCCGCGAGCGCTTCTTCAGCGGGAAGAAGGTCAGCAGACCCGGTGTGAATCCGGGGCCGACGGTAACAGTCCGGATGAAAGAGAATGAGGCAGTTTCCATATCCATCCGCATGCACTGCGGATGTCTTCTGGGCCGTGCTTTTCTGCATGGCGACTGTCTGTCTTTGCGCCCTGATTCACTCATACTCTTCAAGGAGATTCATGATGAATCAGTCTTTGCTTACCCCTTTTGGCTCCCCTCTCGAACGTGTGGAAAAGGCTCTTGCCGCTCTTCGGGAAGGTCGTGGAATTCTTGTCGCGGACAATGAAAATCGTGAAAACGAAGGCGACCTGATTTTTGCCGCCGAGACCCTTACCGACGACCAGATGGCCATGCTTATCCGCGAGTGCAGCGGCATTGTCTGCCTGTGCATGACGGATGAGAAGGTCAGGTCTCTCGGGCTGCCCATGATGGTCGAGGAAAATTCGAGCCAGTACCAGACCGCGTTCACCATTTCCATTGAGGCCGCACGCGGGGTCACCACTGGCGTTTCTGCCGCAGACCGCGTCACCACGGTCAAGACGGCTGCCGCAGACGGAGCCGTACCTGCCGACATCGCCAGTCCCGGCCATGTCTTCCCGTTGCGTGCCCGTCCCGGCGGAGTCCTGGAGCGCGGAGGCCATACCGAGGCCACTGTGGACATGACGCGTCTGGCAGGGCTTGCCCCGTGCGGCGTGTTGTGTGAGCTGACCAACCCTGACGGCACCATGGCCCGCCTGCCGGAGATCGTCGCTTTCGGTGAAAAGCACGGCATGCCGGTTTGTACCGTGGATGATATCGTTGCTTACCGGAAGGCGCATGAAAAGGCCGCAGCCTGATCTGTCGAATCCTGTGTTTTATGAAGAAGAGGTCGCCTTTGGGCGGCCTCTTCTATTTTTCCGGAAGTTTTATAACGGCGTTGTGTCTGCATGGGAAAACAGGCAGAGTGGGCTATGAGTACAAGTGGTTTTGGGTCGGCGTTTCCGTAAAGGCGGTGTAGGCGGATGAAACTGAGAAATGCGACATTCATTTCCTTGGGAATACTGATTCTCGCCATTTTGGGGATTCAGTTGTTTGCGGCCAATTACCGGGTCAGAGACAACTTCGAGTCTCTGGAACGGGAGATGGTTGCATCCGATGCGCGCAGGGCATTGAAAGGGATGCAGCGGGAGTTGACGTCGCTGGATACGATCCTTTGGGACTGGGCCTCCTGGGATGACATGTATGCTTTCGTTCAGGACCGGGACCAGACCTTTTTTGATGCGAACCTTGATTACAAGAGTTTTGACTTTGATATTTTTCAACTTCTGGTCCTTACCAACAATGAGGGAGAGGTCATTGCCGGCTCTGCCATTGATGCTGCCGGGGCAAGAGATGACGCCTTGCTGGAAGGAGTGCTGGAGACGCTCAAGGACTTGCCGCTTCCCAGTCTTGGCAAGGGGCGGGGGGCAGGTGGACTGATCCTTCTGCCGCAGGCCAACCTGCTGGTCGCGAGACGTCCCGTCCTGACTTCGGACGATTCCGGACCCGCCAGAGGCAGCCTGCTGCTGGCCCGCGTTGTTGACGATGCCTTTTTTCAGAGGCTTTCCATCCAGCTGGAATTGTCTGTGGTTGCGAAACCCATTCCGGCGACACCTGACAGCCGTTCGGCGCGAATAATTCACATTTTGGGCGGGCAGCCCGAAATCTCTGTCGCGGCTGAGGACAAGGACATCATCAAGGGGGAGGTCCTGCTCAACAATCTTGATGGTGTGCCCGCTTTCATGCTGTCCGTCATCGAGAGACGTCGTATTGCCGCGCAGGGGCGCAGGGTTGCGGTATATGATTCCCTTTTCCTGACTGCCGTGCTTGCCGTATTCAGTCTGCTTATTTTTTACGTTCTGCAAAAAAAGATACTTTCCCGTCTGGAGCGGTTGAACAGGGACGTGCAGCAAATGGATTTGGGTGGCACTTCCTTTGGAGCAGTCGTTGTTGACGGGCAGGATGAGATTTCGGAACTCGGGCAGAGCGTGAACAGACTGCTGGATCGCATCGCCCGGGACCATGCGGCCTTGCTTCAGGCCCATGACGGACTGGAAGAGGAAGTCTCCCGGAGAACAGCGGAATTGGAGGAAGCCAACCGGGAACTGCTTGTTCTGGACAAGGCCAAGACCCAGTTTCTTTCGTCAACGTCCCATGAGCTGCGTACGCCGCTTACTTCGATTCAGGGATTCCTCAAGCTGATGAACCGGACGTTCCGCAACAAGTATCACGCGAAGCTGGTTTCCGCCGGGGTGGAACGCCGCGTTCTTGATCGGCATATGGAAAATTATGACGTCGCCCTTGCCGAAACAAATCGGCTGCGTCTGCTTGTCGACGACCTGCTTGATCTGAACAAGATCGAAGCCGGGGTGCTTGAGTGGAGCGAAGAAGTGGTCGAGGTCGATGAGATCGTCCGTGTGGTTGAAGAACTCGGCGCGAAACTGTTTGCCAAAGAGCCTGAAGTCGAGTTTGTCGTGGAAGCCGATACCGGCGGTCTCGCGGTGTGGGTGGACCGGGTTCGGATTCAGCAGGTGTTGCAGATTCTGGTGTATAACGCATCCCGGTTTACGGACGTCGGGCAGGTGAAGCTGTCTGTACATCCCCATGGCGAGGCGGCTGTCGAGTTTTCCGTGACAGACACAGGTCAGGGGATTGCCGAGGAAGACATCAACCATGTCTTTGATATCTTTTATCGTATCCAATCCGGCGGGGAGTTGTCCGGTTCGGTTTTTGCCACCGGCCTTGGGTTGCCTCTGTGTCAGCGGATTCTGCAACACTGCGGTAGCGAGTTACAGGTCGAGTCCGAGTTCGGCAAGGGAACGAAGTTTACATTCGTGCTGCCGTTGAAGTAGTGTTTAAACTTACTGCCAATACGAAAAAGGTCCGGCGGATATATCCACCGGACATTTTGTTGTCTGATAAACACGCTTGAGCTATTTGAATATCTTCATCATGTCGCGGGTCATTTCACGATAGACGTCGGTCACGTAGACCACGCCCATGACTCTGTCGCCTTCCATTACCAGCGCCCAGTCGCGGCGGGATTTGAGGAAGGTGTCGAGCACGAGCAGGATGGGCTCGTTTGGTTTGAGCACGGGCGGATTCTTGATGAGGTAGTCGTCAAGGCGCATCTGCGTGCAGATCAGGCAGGCGTTGGCAAACTGCTGATCCCAGTCCACTTCGCCGTCCTGCTTGAGATTTTCATCCTTGAGAACCGACTGCTTGACCGCCTTGAACAGCTTCCACAGGTTGATGGTGCCCTTGAGCTTGCCGCTCTTTGTCAGAACGACGACCACCTGTGAATCCGGTGCGTCCACCATGGCTTCGCGCATGACGCGGATGGTCTCGGCCAGACTGGCATCTTCCTGTACAGTGGGAAATTCGTCGCGCATCATGTCCCATGCGCGTTTTCTGAGCATCATAGCTTCTATCTCCTTCAAATGTGCAAACGAATGTCAGACCCTCACGCTTGTATTCCTAGCCCCTTAGGCGCTTTTTGTCCATATCGCAAGTGACTTGTGCAACGGCTTGACTTGGCGGGCGTCGCGGGGAACAGTCCGGACATGAAAATGCGAAAAGCGGTTTTTACCGTATTCATGATCCTGTTTCTGTCCCATCCGGCCCATGGCGGGCTGAAAATGCCTTTTGGTCCCGGTGAAAAATTGACCTACGAGATTCACTGGACGTTCATCCATGCGGGTGACGCCGTGCTTGAGGTCATGCCCGATACCGAGATGAACGGCGTTCTGGCGCGTCACTTCAAGGCCACGGCCAAGACTGTTCCATGGGTGGATAAATTCTACAAGGTCAGGGATTTCATGGATGCGTGGACCGATCTCGATGTGACGCATGCGCTTCGTTACAAGAAAGATCAGAATGAGGGGAAATATCACAAGAAGGTTGATCTCATATTTGATCGCGAACCCAGCCAGACCCGCCGATACGTGCGCGGCGACCTCAAGCACACGCTGGAACAGCCGCTGGATGTCTTTGATCCCATGTCCGTGCTGTTCAGTTTCCGCAAGCAACCGCTGTACAAGACCATGCGCTTCAAATCCAATGTCACGGACGGCAAGAAGAGCGTGGTGGGCGAGGCATATGTCGAGGGAATGGACGATATCGAGACCCCCATGGGCGTGATCCGCTGTTTCCGTGTCCGCCTCGACGTCAAGCATATTTCCGGCGTGTTCAAGAAGAGCAAAGATGCGGAGCTGCTTGTCTGGTTCTCTGCCGATGAGCGGCGTCTTCCGGTCAAGGTCCGGTCCAAGGTCGTGGTCGGGCATTTCACCCTTGAGTTGGTGGACTATCAGCCGCCGTCAGCGGATGGACAAGCTGCGGTTGGCGAGTAGCGTTTTCAGGCCCTCTGGCCCTGACTATTCCGTCACGTCGTAGACGCGGATTTTGTTGCTGCGCGGAAATTCCCTTTTGAGCAGGGTCTTGAGCAGTTTTTTGAGGCCTTTCGTGTCGACGTCGAACGTTTCCTGCCTGAAACCGTTTTCCCTTACTGAAAAACTGTCTGTCGCCGTACGCATGATGACGACCGATCTGTCCCGTTTGTATGTACGCAGATCGATACCGCTGCCGATGGCGGTCTTTTTCAGCCGTGTCAGAATGTTCGGGATGGCCCCGGCTTTGTCGATCATATCTTCTTGCGTATGATGTGGATGTCCGCTTCTGCCGGACCGAGGTCGTAGAGCCGGATTTTCGTGGAGCGCGGGAATTCGCGTTTCAGCAGGTTTTTCAGGAGCTTTTTCATCTTTGAAAGCGGCACCAGAAATCGTTCTTCGAAGAAGCCTTTTTCCACGACGTCGAATTCGTTTTCACCCGTGCGGGCGATCACGACGGACCGGTTGCGCTTGTAGGTCCGCAGGTCGATAGCGTGCCCCTGCGGCAGCTTTTTGAGTTTTCGCATGACGGTTTCTATGGCGGTTGCCTTGTCGATCATGCATATAACAATAGACAGTACGGTGAATCCGTGTCAATTGAGCCACTCACCGAAACCCGGAGGATATATGTCCCTCAAGAAAGACGACGTCATACAATGTGAAATCGAATCCCTCGCCTTTGGCGGCAGGGGAGTTGCCCGCGTAGATGGCATGGCCGTGTTCGTTGCCGGAGGATTGCCCGGAGATACCGTCTCAGCCCGCATCGTCAAGGCGAAGAAACGTTTTGCCGAAGCCGTGACCGAATCCATTGTCACGCCGTCTGACCGCCGTGTGCAGCCGGAATGCCCGCACTTCGGAACCTGCGGCGGCTGTGCCATTCAGGATCTCGACTATTCCGAGCAGCTTGCCCAGAAGGCAGCACAGGTCGAAAGCGCACTGTTCCGCATCGGCGGCGTGGAATCGCTGGTCATGGACGAACCTGTGGCCTCTCCCGAGATCTGGAATTACCGCAACAAGATGGAGTTCGCCTTTGAGCAGCGCCCTGACGGTGTGCACCTCGGTCTGCGCGGTCAATTGCCAGCCGGGGAAAAAGGACTCGCTCCTGTCCTCGATATCGACGAGTGTCACCTCTGTGATGCGTGGGATGTCGAAATCATGAAGTTCGTTCGTGAGTTCTGTCAGGAGTCCGGTGTGGCAGCCTACCATCCCCAGACCCGTTCCGGTTTCTGGCGGCACCTTGTCATCCGCCATACTTCCATGGGCGAAGTCATGGTCCACCTCATCACCACTGCGGACGAGCGCAAGTACAGTCTCGTCAAGACCCTCGGCGAGCAGTTTGTCGAGCGTTTTCCGGAAATGGCCGCTTTTGCCCATTCCACTCGTGAACGCCGTTCCACGCTTGCTTTCGGTGAGCATATTCAGTCCCGGCTCGGACAGAAATTCGTGGAAGAGCGGCTGACTTCCGGCGACCGCGAGGTCCGGTATCACATTTCTCCCAACGCCTTTTTCCAGACGAATTCGGCCGGGGCAGCCAAGCTGTTCGGCACTGTTGCCGAGTACGGTGAGTTCACCGGTTCCGAAACCCTGCTCGATCTCTACTGTGGGGCCGGGGCCATCGGTATTTTTCTTGCCGACAAGGTGCGGCAGGTCATCGGCTATGAGCTGAACGAGGAGTCCGTGTCCAAGGCATGGGCCAGCGCCAAGCTGAACAGGCTCAACAACTGTGAATTCGTCGCAGCCAGCCTTGACCGCGGCATTGATGATCTGTCCGATCTTCCCAAGCCCGACGTGATCGTCGTGGACCCGCCGCGTTCCGGCATGCAGGAACGGACCGCTGAGGACATCCTCAAGCTCGCGCCCGCAAAGATTATCGCGGTCTCCTGCGATCCCGCGACTCTCGCCCGTGACGTGAAGCGCCTCGCCGCAAAGTACGAACTCAAGCGCGCCCGTGCCGTGGACATGTTCCCGCACACGCACCACATCGAAACCGTGGCCCTGCTCGTACGGAAATAGATATTGCATTCAATACCGCAAAAGCGGGGAGAAGAGGTACGCCTCTTCTCCCCGCTTTCTTTTGGTCTTTGCATTGGAAAATCAGTGTGACCGTAAACGGAAAGCCCCACCGAAGGCGCACCAAAAAGCTTTGGAGATTCTTAAGAACCCTTCACGACAAATCTGCACGACAGCAGTTTTGGGCGTTGCGGCTTCCGCAACGGGCCGAAGGCCCGAGCCCCAGGACGGGGCGAGTCCAAGGTTCTTGGGCCGCCGGAGGCAATCCCCTCCCGGCTTAGCCTTTTTCGGGCAGTGTGAATCCGATGAAGGTGTAGCCTGCGATGGTTACGTGACTGACGTCCGTGGCGACATGCCCGAGCAGGATCATGCCGAGGGCGTTGAGGTCTTCTTCCCCCAGCTTTGCAGGACAGCAGACTTCCTGTGCGACCAGCTCGTCGGCTTCGCTGGAGAATCGGGTGCCGCCGGACGCTTCGACGCCGAGTCCGTTTTGGGTCTGGCGTATGGTGAAGGTGACCGGGCCGGAATAGTCGATCTGCCTGCATTCTTCACGCATGTAGAGGAATACTTCTTCGCAGGCGAGTTCCAGATACTTGAGACGATCCTGATCCAGCTTGAACCGGCTGATCCTGTCTGTGAGGAGCTGCTTGAAGTGCGGGAGCTCCGTCAGCTTGGGGAGCGTGGTGATGCGGACGCCGCGTTCTATGCTGATGCGGGTCGCGACGGTCAGGACGATGGCCACGATGCCGCCGAGAGCCACGCCGTTGTGTGTCAGGGGCGCAAGATAATCGGGAAATTCAGCGGGAAAGAAATCGCCCCGTTCCGAGATCAGCCCCGCGCATAGGGAGAGTCCCGCGATCAGTCCGTTGCGGTGGTTCATTTCCATGGCCACCAGCTTCATGCCTGCCGAGAAAAGATGGCCCACGAGCACCACGCCCACGCCGCCGATAACGGGTTGCGGCAGGTTGATGAGCAGGTGCAGCATCTTGGGTGACAGCGAGATGGCGACAAGCAGCAGCGAGGCCACAACCGCGACCCTGCGGGTTGCCGTGCCGGTCATTTCCATGAGCGGGATGTTGGCGGAATGGGAGGTGGAGGGCATTGCACAGGCCAGCCCTGAAAGGATGATTGACGCGCCGTTTGCGTAAAGCCCGCCCTGTACCGCGTCATAATCGATTTTCTTTTTGCCCGGTGAGGTGACCTGTTGCAGAACCATGGCGTCGCCGGTGTATTTCACGCTGGTGGCGAAAATGGCGAGGACGAATGTGAGTAGCAGGGTCCAGTGTTCGGGACTTGTCGTTGAAAATTGGAGTCCGGGCCAGTGTGTCATTGCAAAGCCCAGCCATGGGGAATCAGACAGGTCGGGCAGTACCGGAAGCCCTGCGATCGCTGCAAAGCCGCATCCCGCCAGAATGCCCAGCGGCAGGCTCCACGGGCGCAGCTTGCGCCTGCCGAACCATTCGATGACGATCATGACCGCGATGGTCATGGCTCCGGTCAGTATTTTCATGTCTCCGGTCCAGGCGAGTGCCATGTTGGCATTGGTCCATGTGGAGATCGAATCCTTGAGCAGGCCGACCACGGCGAGCATGATGATGACTCCGCCGACAGTGGGCGTCAGGATGTGGCGCAGGAAGCGGATGCAATAGCTGAAAGCGAGCTGGAACGGTGCGGACAGGAGTACCATGGCCGCGAACAGGGAGCCGCCGCCGAGTTCGAATGCGGAGTGGGCGCATGCCATGAATGCGCCGGACGTGCCCATGAACATGGGTGAGCCGAGGCCGAAATGCTTGCCGCGAAAAAGCTGCATAAGTGTGGCCGCTGCGGCGCACAGGGTTGTCGCGCTGATGAAGTAGTGGGCGCTGCCGGAGCTGAGGTTGTAGATGTTTACCAGCATGACCGGCACCAGAATGATGCCGGAAAACAGCACGATGACATGCTGTGCCGCAAGCAGCAGGACTATACCCGGCGAAGTCTGGGGGTGGCCGGAGTCGTCTTTATTGGACAGGGAAGCCATGAATTCCCGATATCACAGGGGGATGGATGTGTCCATGTCCGCGGCTCCGGGAGCTACCCGAGGAACGGATTGAAATATCCGTATTCAATCCACGGCAGGGCTTTTTTCAGTCGCCGCTTGAAGTTCATGAAGCCCATGCAGGGCGAGTGACCAAAGGGTTTCATGAGTTTCAGGTACAGCTCCGGATCAAGGTTGAGGTTCCGCAACTGGATGAAGTCGTATCGGCAGGACTCGCCGAGTTCCACCAGTGCGTCGAATTCCTCTTCCGTGTCCGTGATGCCGGGGAAATAGAGCAGGTTCAGGGAAACGAACAGGCCGACATCATGCGCCTTGGCAATGGTTTCGCGGACGTCCTCGAAGGTGTAGCCCTTGGGACGGTAATAGGCCTCATATGGTCCCTTGCGTGCCGAGTTCAGGCTGACGCGGATGGAGTTCACGCCTGCGATTTTCAGGGCGGGCATGGTCTGGTGCAATGAACCGTTGGTGTTGACGTTGACCGTGCCGGTTCCGCCGTCTGCGCGATATTGCTTGATCGAATCGCAGATCAGTTCGGCCTCGGTGAGCGGTTCGCCTTCACATCCCTGCCCAAAGGAAAAGATGGGGCGACGTTCGCGTGATTCGTGGCGGCGCATGATCTGCACGATCTCTTCCGCCGTGGGCGTGAAGGAGATGCGGCACTGCGGGGACGGGAAACCGGAGTCTTCCGGCTGTTCGGAAATACATCCCACGCACCGGGCATTACATGCCTGTGCCGTGGGCAGCGGGCATTCGAAGCGGCCGAGTGCGAGGTTCTTGGCTGCGGGACAGCCGCTTGCAAGCGCGCATCCGGCAAGATGGTTGACCAGCCGGTTTTCGGGCATCTCGGAAATGAGGTTGTGCGCCCCGGCTTCCACGCGATCCGGCGGAATATTCTTGAAAATCTGGCGCTTGTCTTCATCCACCTTTTTGGCGCAGACCCAGAATTTACCGTTGGCGTACCCGATGGCTCCATAGGAGAGTAGCGGCAGTATGGGCGCGTCGTCGTCGGATTCGTAGGCGGAAATGCCGCTGAGGGTGTGTCCGGGCGAGGCGAACGCGGCCACGGCGAGTTCTTCCATGACCTCTGCCTGTCCGGTCTCCTGATTGTAGCCCATGGCGTGCCTTCCCGGCAGCATGAAGAATTCTGATTCCGCCGGAAGCGGTGTGATTTCGTCAGGACGGGGCAGGCCGAACTCATCGCCTCGACGGCACATGAGCAGAAGGTCGGGGTGATCGAAAATTTCGCCATCAGGAGTGGCGAACAACATACGCGGCTGGGGTTTTTTCTTGGATGCCATAGCGGTCATATAATGGAAACATATGCTTTTGGGCAAGGAGAGTTTCTTTTTATAATAATGAGAACTAGATGGTCAGAGTGGGAAATCAACCTTTGAGCCGTCTTTGGCGGAATTGTCGGGTAATGTTGCCGCCTGAAGCAATTTCAAGCTGCGGTGCTTTTGAGACGGGTGTGAAACATGAAAAGGTCGGCACCCGAAAGGGGTACCGACCTTGATTGGTCTTGCGAACCAGAGTCTCGGCTTAACGCTTGGAGAACTGGAAGCTGGCGCGGGCGCCGCGGAGACCGTACTTCTTACGCTCTTTCTTACGAGCATCGCGGGTCAGGAGACCGGCGGGCTTGAGAACGGCGCGAAGTTCCGGGTCGATTTCGCAGAGTGCGCGGGAGATGCCGTGGCGCAGGGCTTCGGCCTGGCCAGCAACGCCGCCGCCGGAGCAGTTGGCCTTGATGTCGTACTTGTCGAGCATCTTGACCAGCTTCAGGGGCTGCTGCACAATCATCTGCAGGGTTTTGCGGGGGAAGTAGTCCTCGAAGGGACGACCGTTGACGGTGATCTGCCCGGTACCGGCGTAAAGGCGGGTACGGGAGATGGCGTTCTTTCTTTTACCAGTGCTGTAAGTGAAATCGCTCATGATAATCCCCGATTAAATGTCCAGAGTTTTGGGAGCCTGGGCAGCGTGCGGATGCTCGGAACCAGCGTAGACCTTCAGCTTCTTGAGGAGCTGAGCGGAAAGCTTGTTCTTGGGCAGCATGCCTTTGACTGCGGCGGTGATAACGTTTTCAGGCTTTTTATCCAACATCTCGCGGAGAGTCTTTTCTTTCAGACCGCCGGGATGGTTGGTGTGCTTGTAGTACATCTTCTTGTCGAGCTTCTGGCCGGTAACCTTGATCTTCTCGGCGTTGATAACGACGATGAAGTCGCCCATGTCCATGTGGGGGGCGAATTCAGGCTTGTGCTTTCCGCGCAGACGAGTGGTGATCTCGGTAGCGAGGCGACCCAGAATCTTGTCCGTGGCGTCGACGATGAACCATTCGCGGTTCGCGTCTTCCGGCTTCGGGCTATATGTCTTCATTTGAGTGCTCCTTAAAAAAGCAAAAATAGTCGGTGGCACAATCAGATAATCATCTGCATGCCAACCTCTTGTGCATCTTGATATAACCTGCCGTAATTCATCAACAAACGCACCCGAGCTGGATGTAACGGGTAAGCCCGTGCAACGCCGGTGAACTCGACTAGGAGAGGTTTCTTACACAGAAGCGGGAGAAAGATAAAGTCTTTTTTTGAAGAAAAATGGCGGTAGCAGTGGGTTTTCTTCGGGGGGTGGAGGAAAAAGGCAGGAAAGGATGCGGCTTATCAGCCGCGATTATTTTTGAAGAATTCTGCCGGTGGCGTTCTGCGCGGACGGCGGTTCATTTTTTGTTTGGCGACAAAAAAGGAACCAAAAAAGCGCCTTTTGATGGGAACCGCCGCCCTGCGGTTCGTCGGCTCGAATTTGATCCAAGCTTGCAGCTTTCGGTTTCGCGTTCTTCCGCTTCGCTCCAGAGCGAAACCGAATAAGACGCTGCCGGTCGCTTGGTCAGCTTCTACGCCGCTTGAACCGAGGGCTGGTGTTGGTGATTTGTTTGGAAATGGGAAAGGCAAGTGCGAACGCGAAGAGATGCGTTTGAATGATCTATAAAAAGGCGGCACACGCAATTAAGCGTGTGCCGCCTGTAATTATCAAACTTTCGTCGAAGGCGATAATGGGATTCTTAAGGGTATAGCCCTTAAGCCGCCGGAGGCGAAATCACCCGACAAATCCGCGAAGCGGCTTCAAATCCTGATTTCCCTTATCCCGCCACAAGTTCCTTGATCTTGGCGATGGCGTTGGGGATGCCTGCGGCATTGGAGCCGCCTGCGCGTGCGAGGTCCGGACGACCGCCGCCTCCGCCGCCGACTTCGCCAGCCACGGGCTTGATGAGGTCACCGGCCTTGAAACGATCGTGCAGATCCTTGGTGACGGCGAGCGCCACGGATACCTTGCCTTCGTCGTGTCCCGCCACGAGGCAGATGATGCCGGAATCGATCTTGGAGCGCAGGGCGTCCATCTGTTCGAGCATCACGCCCATGTTCGGGGCTTCGAGTTCCACGGCAAGCACCTTGACGCCGTTGATCTCTTCGATCTCGGACATCATGTCGCGGCCTGCGCCGGAAGCGAGCTTGGCCTGAAGCGATTTCATTTCCTTTGCCATGTCCTTGACCTGCTGCTGGAGGTCCTTGACCTTCTTTGACAGCTCTTCGGGACGTGCCTTGAGCATGGCTCCGGCTTCGGCAACGGCTGCACGGCGTTCGTTCAGGTAGGCGATGGCGTTGCCGCCGGTAGCGGCTTCGATGCGGCGGATACCCGCAGCCACGCCGGATTCGCTCGTGATGACGAATCCGCCCGCGATGCCGGTGTTGTCGAGATGTGTGCCGCCGCAGAATTCCATGGATACGCCCGGTACTTCGATGATGGATACGGTGTCGCCGTACTTTTCGCCGAACAGGGCGGTTGCGCCCTTGGCCTGTGCGTCTTCAATGGACATGACGCTGCGATCAACCGGAATGGCGTCGAGTACGTTCTGATTGACGATAGCCTCGACCTCGGCGATTTCGTCCTGCGACAATCCCTTGATGTGGGTGAAGTCGAAACGAAGACGGTCCGGGCCGACGAGGGAACCTGCCTGCTTGGCATGATCGCCAAGCACTTTCTGGAGTGCGGCGTGCAGCAGGTGGGTCACGGTGTGGTTACGCATGGTGGCGAGCCGCTGGGAGCGATCCACGTTCAGGAACACCGGGTCACCGGTCTTGAGCTCGCCTTCGACAACGGTGATCTTGTGGGCGGTGAGATTCTTGGAAGGCTTGACCGTGTCGGAGACCTCGGCCTTGCCTGCGGATGCGGCGATTTCACCGGTGTCGCCCACCTGACCGCCGGACTCTCCGTAGAACGGGGTGACCCCGGCCACGAGCCAGCCGGTCGCGCCTTCGGGCAGGGAACTGACGACACTGCCGTCCATGTTCATGAGGTAGGCGATGTCGGACTGGTCGGCCATGGTGTCATAGCCGGAGAATTCGCTGGTGACGTCCTGCTCCAGCAGCGTCTGGAAGATGGAGGCCACGTCCTTTTCGCCGGAGCCTTTCCAGGCGGCCTTTGAGCGGTCCTTCTGTTCCTGCATGAGCGTGTCGAAAGACGGTTCGTCCACATCCATGCCGTGCTTTTCCGCGATGTCGCGCACGATGTCGATGGGGAATCCGTAAGTGTCGTAGAGCTTGAAGGTGGTCTCGCCGGGAACGATCTTGGCGTTGGTCTTCTTGAGTTCGGCCAGTTCCTCTTCGAGCAGTTCGAGGCCCTTGTCGAGGGTCTTGGCAAAGCCTTCTTCCTCTCCCTTGACGACTTCGACCATGAAATCGCGGGTCTCTTCGAGTTCCTTGTAGTGGCCGCCCATGTCGTCGATGACCTTGCTTGCGGTCTTCCAGAGGAAGGAACCTTCAAGGCCCATGAGCTTGCCGAAGCGGTAGGCGCGGCGGATGAGGCGGCGCAGGATGTAGCCGCGTCCTTCGTTGGACGGCAGCACCTGATCGGGAATGAGGAAGGCGATGGCGCGGGAGTGGTCGGCGATGACCTGAAGCGCGGTGTCGATTTCCTCGTTCTCGCGGTACTTCACGCCTGCGAGATCGGCGGTGTACTGGATGATGGACTGAAAAAGGTCGGTCTCGTAGTTGGAGGCCACACCCTGACACACGGCGGCGATGCGCTCAAGGCCCATGCCGGTGTCAATGGACGGGCGGGGCAGTTCGGTACGGGTGCCGTCTTCGGCCTGATCGTACTGCATGAACACGAGGTTCCAGATTTCGAGGTAGCGGTCGCAGTCGCATTTGCCGATGCCGCAGTTCGGGCCGCACCCGACTTCTTCGCCCTGATCGAAGTGGACTTCGGAGCAGGGACCGCAGGGACCGGTGTCGCCCATGGACCAGAAGTTGTCCTTTTCGCCCAGCTTGAAGATGCGCTCTTCGGGAATGTTGCAGAGTTTCTTCCAGAGTTCGCCCGCTTCGTCGTCGTCCTTATATATGGTAATATAGAGGCGATCCTTGTCGAGCTTGAGTTCCTCGGTGAGGAATTCCCAACAGAACTTGATGGCGTCTTCCTTGAAATAGTCGCCGAACGAGAAGTTGCCGAGCATTTCGAAGAAGGTGTGGTGGCGTGCGGTACGGCCCACGTTTTCGAGGTCGTTGTGCTTGCCGCCGACGCGCAGGCATTTCTGCGAGGTGGTGGCGCGGTTGTAGTCGCGTTTTTCCTGTCCCAGAAAGACCTTCTTGAACTGGACCATGCCTGCGTTGGTGAACATCAGGCTCGGGTCGTCTTTCGGGATCAGCGGCGCGGACTCCTCAATGAAGTGGCCGTTCTTTTCAAAATACTCAAGGAACCGTTTACGGATTTCAGCAGCGTTCATCGTTCAAATTTCTCCAACAGAAAATTTCCAGAAAGAAACGCCCCGGGTAATGGACCCGAGGCGCTGTATCCCGGATTTAAAAGTCGTTATTCTCCGGCGTCTCCACCGTCTTCAGCTTCCGGGGCTTCGCGATATCCCAGATGCTGCATCAGTTTCTCTTCGATGGCCTCGGCAATGTCCGGATTTTCCTGGAGCAGCTGCCGGACGTTTTCCTTGCCCTGTCCCAGCTTCTCGGAACCAAAGGCGAACCATGAGCCGGACTTGTCCACGATGCCGTGTTCAACACCCATGTCGATGAGTTCACCCATGCGGGAAATGCCCTGACCGTAGAGCACGTCCACGAGCGCCTGCCTGAACGGCGGGGCGACCTTGTTCTTGACCACCTTGATGCGGGCGCGGATGCCGTAGGACTCTTCCTTGTCCTTGAGCGTCTGGATGCGGCGGATGTCGAGTCGGCAGGAAGCGTAGAATTTGAGTGCGTTGCCGCCGGAGGTGGTTTCCGGGTTGCCGTAGCCCGTCATGCCGATCTTCATGCGGATCTGGTTGATGAAGATGACCACGCAGTTGGACTTGTGGATGGTGCCGGTCAGCTTCCTGAGCGCATGGGACATGAGGCGTGCCTGCCCTCCAACCTGTGTCTCGCCCATCTGTCCTTCAAGCTCGGCCTGTGGGATGAGCGCGGCGACAGAGTCGATGACGACCACGTCCATGGCGCCGGAACGTACGAGCAGGTCCGCGATCTCAAGCGCCTGTTCGCCGTAGTCGGGCTGGGAGATCAGCAGTTCGTCGGTCTTGACGCCGAGGCGCTTGGCATAGCCCGGGTCCAGTGCGTGTTCCGCATCGACGAACGCCGCGTTTCCGCCAGCTCTCTGGGCTTCTGCAATGATATGCAGGGCCAGAGTGGTTTTACCCGAAGATTCCGGGCCGTAAATTTCTATGACGCGACCACGCGGAACGCCGCCGATTCCCAGTGCCATATCGAGACCGATGGAGCCAGTGGGGATGAACGGGATTGTATGTGACGCCTCGTCGTCGAGCCGCATGATGGAGCCCTTGCCGAACTTGCGTTCAATGGTGGTCAGGGCGGTTCCGAGAGCTTCTTTTCGCAGAACTTCGGGGTCAACGGCTTTTCGTGCCATGGGATTTCCTCCGGGGAGATTACAGACGCAACAACTTAAGCAACACGAATCGATACCAGATACCGCCCCGGCGGGCAACATCCATGATCGACCTGCGGATTTTCAGGATTCAGTCGTTATCAGGAGGGGTTGGCGTCTCTTCGGCCGGTTCCGTATCCTTTGATTGCTTGTCGCGGATGAAATTTGCAAAATTGATATCGTGGGACAGGATGTGGGTAAGAAGCCATTCCTTGAGAAAGTCGAACACTTCCGTGGGCGAGACGTCTGTTTTCTTGTATATTCGCCGTTGAAACTCTTTGACGTTGGTTTTGAGCCGGCGGTGTTCGATTTCGTGTTCGCCCCGGTCAGGATAGCGCATTTCCTCCATGAGCTTTTCTTCGCTGTTGAAATGAAAGACCGTGTACTCCCGCAGCTTGCCAAGGATATTGTTGATTGTATTCGGTGAGCTCCCTCTGGCTATCCCTTTCATGAGGCCGTTGACGATGCGGATGAGTTCCTTGTGCTGGTCGTCGATGAGCGGAACGCCCACACTGAGTTCCTTGTTCCATTTCAATTGATGCATGGCGGCTCCATTACTGTGGTCAGATTTTCAATGAGGCAGTACAGTCGGTGATGGCCTGATTCGAGTTATGAATGTGGTTGACGAGAGTTCTTTTGAGGTTTTGTACTTCAATGTCGTTGACGGAGCATGTCTTTTTTATGTGTTGGTGAAAATCCCGGATACTGACTTTGAGACGTTCGTCTCCCATGGCCTGTGCCGACCGTTTTATGTAGCGCATCTGGGACAGGATGTTTTCTTTCGTCGTGATGTCTGCAAGTGCTTGTTCCCGCAATCGGGTCAGTGCAAGTGTGAGGGTGCAGGGAGGCTGTCCCCGCCGCATGCCGTCGATGAATTCATTGGCAAGGGAAACCAGTTTTTGGTGGCTTTCGTCAATAAAGGCGATGCCGAGTCTGAGGTCATCTGTCCATTCAATTATGTCCATAGCGGCTCTCCCGAAAAACAAATCCATGGTGCTTACATATCATAAAAATCAGGGGCGTCCACCGAAAAAAGCCCGTATACAGCCATCTTTCGGCGAGGAAGGGGCAAAAAAACGGACTTGCCCTATCCGTCAAACTCCAATAAGGGTCGCACCCATGACGAAGAAATACGACGCACTCGCACTGATGTCCGGCGGATTGGATTCCATTCTGGCCGCCCGGGCGGTCATGGACCAAGGGCTTTCCGTCCTCGGCCTGCATTTTATCACGCCTTTTTTCGGTAAACCGGAAGAAATTCCTTTCTGGCAGGAACACTACGGGATTGAAGTTGCCCCGGTGGATATCAGCCAGAAGTACGTGGACATGATGCTCGACGGGCCGTCACAGGGCTTCGGCAAATGGCTGAATCCGTGCATCGACTGCAAGATCGTCATGCTCAGTCATGCCGCTTCGCTGCTGCCCGAATATGGTGCGAAATTTCTCATTTCGGGTGAGGTGCAGGGCCAGCGGCCCATGAGCCAGCGCGCTGATGCGCTGAACCTCATTTCCAAGCGGGGGCATGTTCGCGATCTCCTTCTTCGTCCGCTCTGTGCTCGCAATTTGCCGCCGACTCCCATGGAGGAATCGGGGCTGGTGGACCGCGAGCGTCTGCACGACATCCACGGGCGGGGCCGCAAGCGCCAGTATGAGCTTGCCGAGCATTACGGGTTCACTGAGATTCCCACGCCCGCAGGCGGCTGCTGCCTGACCGAGGCACAGGGCGCGGCCCGTTTCGTCAAGCTGCTCACCCATCGTCCGCGTCCGTCCGTCAACGATTTTCGTCTCGTGCGCCATGGCCGTCAGTATTGGGCCGACACCAACTGGCTCGTTTTCGGCCGCGCTTCCGCAGATAATATCCAGATCGACTCCTGTATCGAGCCGACGGATTACGTTATCCGCATAAAGGATTTCCCCGGCCCTCTCGCCGTGGGACGGCCTGTTGTGGGTGACTGGGATTCCGAAACCATTCGTGATGCCGCCGCATTTGTTTCGTCCTATTCCGGCAAGGCCCGCAAACATTTCGAAGCCACTGGCGAGCCGGTCAAGATAACCGTCCAGCGGGGCAAATCCGTCGAGGTCATCGAGGTCGTTCCGAGTCGGGAAACCGTCCTGCCGTGGACCGAGCCGCAGCCCGAGATAGTCAGGGAATGGAAAAAGGCCCAGTCCGAATAGCTTCACGATGCGGGGCCGTCTTTGGCGAAGGCCTCCGGTATTTCTTGTCCCGGCTCAATTCATAGCTTACAAGGGCACTCATGTTTGTCGATATCATCACCTTTTGCGCGTCTGCGCTGTTGCTTTGGTTCGGAGCCAACTGGATTGTCACGTCCGCCGCGCTCATTGCCCGCAAATTCGGTATTTCCGAGCTTGTCATCGGCCTGACCATCGTGGCGCTCGGAACATCCGCGCCCGAGTTTCTCGTGACCATCAATGCCGCCCTGCGCGGGCATAACGACATTTCCCTGTCCAACGTGGTCGGCTCGAATATTTTCAATCTCGGTTTCATTCTCGGCCTTATGGCCATGATAAAACCGCTCGTCTCCACGCGTACCATCGTCTACCGCGACGGCCTGCTGCTGTTTCTGACAACGGCGGGCATCCTGCTTGTCTCCTTTACCGGAGAACTTGGCCATGTCTTCGGTGGCGTGCTCATGGCGCTGCTGATAACCTACCTGATCTATCTGGGGATGAAGCGGGAATCGCCCGGAGAGGACGAACTGGAAGACCTCAAGGGCAAGAAGGCGTCCTGGCTTGACGGCCTGCTGCTCGTGGGCGGTTTTGTCGCCATTGCCGCAGGCGGGCATTTGATGGTTACCGCCGCGACGAGTATTGCGGCTTCGCTCGGTGTCTCCTCATGGGTCATCGGCGTAACCATTGTGGCGGCGGGTACGTCCCTGCCGGAGTTGGTCACCTGTCTGGCCGCGTCCATCAAGGGCAAGAACGAAATGCTGCTCGGCAACCTGATCGGTTCGGACTTTTTCAACTTCGCCGGGGTGCTCGGTCTGACCTGTCTGCTCAAGCCGCTGCCTGTCTCGCCCGAAGCCTCCTCCGGTCTCATCGTGCTTGTCGGCATGGTCGGGCTGGTGCTCATCATGCTTCGCACCGGGTGGCGGTTGACGCGCCTTGAAGGTGCGTTGCTGGTCGGCATCAATCTGGTGCGTTGGGCGCGGGATTTCATGGCGTAGTTTTTTTAAATTCAGTGAAGAAGTAAGGAAGGGCCACCCGAAGGGGCGGCCTTTTTTTATGGGATTATGAGAGGCAGAAGAGAGAAGAAGAGAGAAGAAGAGATGCAAAAAGCCAGTCGCTCACGCTCCCTCCATGCCCTCCCGGCGGGGTTCTTTCTTGGCTGGGCCGCCCCAAGAAAGAACCAAAGAAACTCGGCTTTCCATGATTTACCCGCCGGACTCTCACCGGCCCAAGAATCTGATCCAAACAAGCTGCTCCCGAATCAAGTCGCCGAAGCGGCTCCGTGATTCGAAAAAGCCGCAGCCATTGTTTGGTCAGCTTCTAGGATCGGTGAGGTCTGATTGGCTTATTGGGTTCTTTGGCTGCAAAGGCGGCGAGAGGCAAGTGCGGCAACGAAAATCCATCATTTGTTTCCCTGCTTGTCTTTTATACTTATTTCCACACAAAGATCCGTCCCAGCCCTTATCATCGGAGCTTAGAAGCTGACAAAACGGAAGCCGCGGCTCTTTCGAGTCCGGAGGCGTCTTCGGCGACTGGACTCGGGAGCGGCCCGTTTTGATCAGATTCTTGGCTACGAAGATACAAGGCGGTGAAATCAAGGAAAAGCCGAGTTTTTTGGTACTTTTTGGGGCGGCTCAGCCAAAAAGTACCGCCGTCCGCGCAGGACATGGAAGGAGCGAAAGCGACTGGCTTTCCGTCTTTGCCTTTCGTCTTTTTTTCAAAAGATAGTAAAGCCCCCGGCAGGGCCTAAATTAAATCCTTGTAATCCATGGCCGCCGCAGTAATCGACTTCAGCGAGAAGGTCAGCTCCAGCCGGTCAAGGCTCGCCTCTTCCAGCACGACCTCGACGGCCTGTCCCAGCTTGAAGGATTGGCCCGTGCGTTCGCCGACCAGCATTTCGCGGTGGTGCCAGTAGGTGTAGTAGTCGTCATCCATGGATGACAGGCGGACCATGCCTTCTGCCATGACTTCGCGCAGTTCCACGTAAAAACCGTAGTCCGTGATGTGCGAAATGACGCCGCCGAACGTGCCGCCCACCTTGTCGCGCATGAACAGCACCATGACGCGCTTGTGGATTTCGCGTTCGGAGTCCATGGCTGTCCGTTCCCGGCCCGAGATGTGCCCTGCGATGTTGTAGAGTTTCTTCTGTCCGGGAATGGGGAGTGAAGCCTCGCTGTCGTTGTTCATGGCGAGGACCGCCTTGACGATGCGATGCACCACGAGGTCGGCATAACGCCTGATGGGTGATGTGAAATGGCTGTACTCATCGGAAGCGAGGCCGAAGTGGCCTTCGTTTTCCGGCGAATACTTGGCCTGTTTCATGGACCGCAGCAGCAGACGGTTGACGATGTATTCCTTGTCCGTACCCTTTTGCGAGGCAATGAGCTTCTGGAGCGCGGCAGGCGTCATCTCCTTGGGCATGACCACGTCCTTGTCCGTGAGCGAAAGGAGCCGGAACAGATTCTTGAGCCGTTCCTCGTCCGCCGGGGGATGGATGCGGAACAGGCAGGGCATGTCCTGCTCGATGAGAAAATGCGCCACGGCTTCGTTTGCCGCGATCATGAATTCCTCGATGAGCTGATGCCCGAAATGGCGCTGCTTGGGACGGATGTCCATGGTCTCGCCATGGACGTCAAAGAGGATTTCCGGCTCCGGAAGGTCGAAATCGAGACTGCCGCGACGGGTACGCAGCGTGTTGATCTTGCGGGCCAGTTCCTCGGCCAGCTCCACCATGGGCAGGACCGCGCCCATCTTTTCACGGGCGGCAGGTTCTTTGTCGAGGACGGCTTTTTTTACCTGTCCGTAGGTGAGGCGGGCATGGCTCTGGATCACGGCCGGGAACAGCTTTGAAGAACGGGTTAGCCCTCGTTCGTCGGTGTCCATGCGGACGACCATGACGAGACGTTTCACGTCGGGATTGAGCGAACAGAGGCCGTTGGAAAGGCGTTCGGGGAACATGGGTTCGACCGAGCGCGGGAAATAGTAGGAGTTGCCGCGTTCCAGTGCCTCGCGGTCGAGCGGGGTGCCTTCGGCCACGTAATGCGCCACGTCCGCTATCGCGACCCAGAGGCGGTAGCCGTCCTGTCGGCGTTCCACCAGAATGGCGTCGTCAAAGTCGCGTGCCGAGGCTCCGTCGATGGTTACGAACGGCTTGTCCGTGAGGTCCGTGCGGTTCGTGAAGTCCTTTTCGGACGGTTCTTTGGGAAGTCCCTCGGCCTGTCGCATGGACCCGGACGGGAACCGCAGGCGGATGTTGTGGTTGGATTTGACCAGTGCCTCCTGCACCATGATGTCCGTTTCTTCGCCGAGCCGCTCGGTGATTTCCCCTTCCCACATGGTCGGGTCGATCTTGTCGCCCGGGACGCAGAGAACGATGTCGCCGCGCTTGAGTTCAAGGGATTCGTCCTTGAGCTCGGCGATGATGCCGAATCCGAGGCGCGGGTCAGTGGGACGGCAGAGCCAGTCGCCGCCTTTCATCTGCTTGTAGACTTTGGCGGGCAGAGTCTTGCGGCCGCGCTCCAGAATGCGGACGATGCGGCCTTCATGGTTGCGATCGCCCTTGTTTTCCTTGACGATGGCCGCCACGACCTTGTCTCCGTGCCATGCTTCGCCGATGTCGCGCTGGTTGATGAAGATGTCCTTGCGCCGGGAATCTTCCGGCACCACAAATCCGAAGCCGCCGCGCTGGATTTCCAGCCGTCCGGTGATGCAGTGCATGGCATCGGCCAAGCCGTATCCGCGCCGGATGCGGATGAGCTTTCCCTGCTCCACAAGCGAGCCGAGGAGTTCCCTGATGAGGCTCTTGTCTTTCTTCTTGAGCTTGAGCTGACGGATGACTTCAGCCCGTGACAGGGGACGCTTGACCTGACGGAAAAGTTTGAGGAGTGCGCTTGCAGACAGGGGAGGTGTCGAGGGACGGGGCTGTTTTCTTTTTCGTTTTGCCATTGATTATCCGTTGGATGGTGTGTCGTCCTGCATGGCTTCTTCGGCTGCGGCTTGAAGGCCTTCCCTGCGTCTGCGGTCAAAGGTCTCGAATCGGCGGCCCCACCATGCGTCGAACGGAGAATCCTGCCCGATGGTCGAAGGGCCGAAGTCCGTGCGTAGGTTGAGCTGCCAGAATTCCTCGGTACACATGGGGCCGAGTTTGACTGCGTCCTTGGGGGTGCAGACGATTGCCTCGCATTCGAGGTTGCGCGCTGCGGCTTGCAGGTCGAGCACGTCGTTTTTCGTGTAGGAATGGTGGTCCGGATAGACCAGATGTTTGGCTGGCGGGTATCCGAAATATTTCTGTGTGGTGTGCTGCACCTGTTTGGGGGAGCCGACTCCGGAAACAAGCAGGTATCGCGCGCCGCCGAGATCGGGCCGACGTTCCTGAGTCAGGACGTGCTGGACCGAAGTGGGGCGAATTTGGAAACTGAAAACGGGTTTGCGGAATTTACCCAGTCGTTCGGTCAGGTACGGGCCGAGTTTCTTGAATGCGTTGGGGCTGGCCTTGATCATGAATGCGTCCGCCCTGTTCAGGGCAGAAGGCGGTTCACGCCACGAGCCGGAAGGGATGACGCGGTTCCACTGCGAGTCGAGGTCTTCGATTCGAAGCAGGACGAGATTGAAATGGCGTTTGACCGCCATGTGCTGAAATCCGTCGTCCAGAATGACGAGCCGGGGGTGAAATTTCTTCATGGCCCATTTGCCCCCACGGGTGCGGTCCGGGTCCACCACCACATGGGCCTTGCGGTGCTCGGTGGCGAGCATGAGCGGTTCGTCGCCTGCTTCTTCCGGCAGTGCGCCCGGTTTGACGAGATACGGATAGGAAACGGGTTTGGCCTTGTAGCCGCGGGTCAGGAGCAGGGCTTCGATGTTGTTCTTTTCGGCCCAGTCGAGGAGCCATCCTGCGACCGGGGTTTTGCCGGAGCCGCCCCAGCCGATGTTGCCGACCGAGACGGTCAGGGCCTCGGGTTCCCATGAGCGGATGAGGCCGCGGCGATAGAGGCTGTCTCGCATGCACATCCCGGCTCCGTACACCCATGAAAGGGGCTTGAGGATGGGAGCGAGTGAGTTTTGTATGGTCGTGATGTCTGTCATGGTGAAAAGGGGAGACTTTCGTCTCCCCTTGATGACTGTCTATCTGCGTTCGCCGAAGAGGCGGAGCAGCATGAGGAAGAGGTTGTAGAAGTCGAGGTAGAGTGTCAGCGCGCCGAGGATGGAGCCGCGGCGGATGGCTGCTTCGTCACCCACGGGGAGGTTCTCGCCCATGGTCTTCAGCTTCTGGGTGTCATACGCGGTCAGGCCGAGGAAGATGATGACGCCGATGACCGAGATGGCAAAGGACATGGCGGAGCTGCCGATGAACATATTGACGATCGAGGCGATGATGATGCCGATCAGTCCCATGAAAAGCAGGCTGCCCCAGCTGGTCAGGTCCTTTTTGGTGACCATGCCGTAAACGGACATGGCCCCGAACATGGCGGCCGTAGTGATGAATGTCGAAACCACGGACGCGGTGGTGTAGGCCAGAAGAATCGGGCCGAGTGCAAAGCCGTTCAGGGCGCTGAATGCGAGGAACAGCGTGGTCGCTGTGCTCGGATTCATGGTCGAGATTTTGAGGCTCAGGAAAAAGACCATGCCAAGGCCTGCGAACATGGCGATCATGGGCAGCATGGTCGGGGCGATCATGTTGGTCTCGGGGTTGACGGCAAATGCCAGTCGGGAAATGGCCGGAACGTTCAGGGTGGCGAACGCCATCAGGGCGGTCAGGCCGAGTCCTGCGCTCATCCAGCCGTAGACGCCGCGCATGAAAACGTTGACGATTTCAAAGCTGGCCGCTCGGCCGGGAGCGTTGGAATACTGGTTCATGGAAAATCCTCCAAATTGTTTTCTTATCGTGTGGTCGTTTTTACGACATGATCTCTATTTAATCAGCTTTTCACATACTGGCAAGGAAAAGCGGATTTCTGCACATGTGATGAAACTGCTTCACATGCATGGAGAACAGGGGCCGGATTTTGAAGGAAATCAGCGCCTGCTGCCCACGATGGAGTCGGCCTGCTCGATGGGAACTACGCTCATGCCGATGGGAGCGAGGGTGATGGCGGCGATTTTGAGGTGCTGCCAGCCCCATGGGATGCCGATGATGGTGATGAAGCAGCCGAGCGCGGAAATGATGTGGCCGATGCACAACCACCAACCGGCGATGACGAACCAGATGACGTTACCGAGAAGGCCGAATCCTGAAGTGCCGATGTCCTCTTTCCCGGTGACGAGATCCCGCCGGATCAGGGTGTTGCCGAACGGAAGCAGCGCGAATTTCGCAATGACGAATGCTGACCGTGCCCAAGGCAGTCCAATGATGGATATGGCCATGAGGCATCCGGCGAGAAACCAGCCGATTGCCATGAAGACGCCGCCGAACAGAAACCAGATGAGATTGCCGAGAAATGAAAGCATGTGAATCCTTGGGGTTGTGGTGAAGCTGAACGCCACCGTAAATATGGTCACTGAATGTACATAAGTCAATTCTGTGGGGACGGTAGAGGGGGTGCGGCAGAAAAAGTAAATATTTGTTGAAAATTAAGTATAACATTGTTAAACATGTATTCATAGCAACAACACATTAACTGAGGCGCAACAATGAGCAACGGATTTGAATCGTTCTTTTCGAGATTGTGCTCGGAGACGGAAATCAAGAACCAGTCGCAGCTTGCCCGCGAACTTGACGTGGGGCGCGCTGCGGTGTCGCTGGCCAAACGCAAGGACTCAGTTCCTGCGCGGTGGATTCTCGACCTGTCGGCCAAGTATGGGCTGAACCCGCTCTGGCTTGAGCAGGGCAAGGGATTCCCGCGCCCTGAGGGCTCTGGTGGCGATGAAGACGATGCGTATCAGGAAGTACCCAAGGTGCGTGCCCGGTTGTGTGCCGGGGGCGGTTCCTTTGAGACCGAAGGGCTTGTGGAAGGGTATTATTCCTTCCGGGCCGACTGGCTGAACATGCGCGGCAACCCCGCGAACATGGTGCTCATGGAAGTGATCGGCAATTCCATGGAGCCGGAGATCAAGGAAGGGGATATGGTCCTCATCGACCAGTCCCGGTCCGATGTGCTTTCCGGCGGCATCTATGCGGTCGGCGTCGAGGACACCGTGATGGTCAAGCGTGTGGAGCGGCTGCCCGGAACCTTGGTGCTTCGCAGTGATAATATTGACTATTCCCCGATCCATCTTTCCGGTGACGAATTGAACAACGTTCGTGTCATCGGGAAAATCCTGTGGGCATCAAGGGAATACCGCTAGAATTTTTTTTCTATAATAGGCTAAATGTTTATATCGCCGCAACACTCTGTGTTGCGGCGTTTTTTTTTGTTTAATTATTTGAAAAATATAGTGAAAAACCATGGTTTGATTGTTGGCGTGTTTAAAAAGACAACATTTTGTAAATATTTAGTTGACAAAAAACAAAAGGAGCGTTTATTAAAGAATCACGTTGAGTCAAACGAATACGAAACGCGCTACAGCGCGGAGTCAAGGAGAAGGGTTATGCAGGAACGTTTTTGCAAGTGCGGTCACAGGCTGATGGTCCAGTACACTCTCGATGGGTTCATTCCCTGGGAAGCCGTCATCATGCGCGATCAGGATGTCGTCAAGCCGGTCAAGGTCTGTCCCTGCTGCGGCGCCTATCTCAGTATCCATTTTCTTCGTTAGTTGATTTTTCCCATATTTCGGCAGGCGGGTATCTTCTCCCCCGTTGAACTCCGTCTGCCTTCCCTGTTGAGCACAGGCCGTGTCCAAACCCCGGAGCGTACGGTCTGTGCTTTTCTGTTGCCTAATCTTGAAGGGCCAGTCGTATGGGTAGATGCTCTGTCATGATACGGAGCTTCTGCGGAGGAGGTAGGTCTCAGGGAAAGGTCTGATTGCCGATGATTGAGTGGGGGCCTGTCAATTTATCAGTATTGGCTAGGGTCTGCGGACGGCTGTGCTGGCTCAGATCGTGAGAGCGTCTATGGAGATCAATGCCGGAAATTTCGTTTCATGATCGCATCATAGGTTCCGTTGGCCTTGAGTTTGTCCAGAGCCTCTTGCCAGCGGTCGATGGTTTCATCAGGGATGTCTTTGGAAAAAGCCAGCCAAGCCGATGATTCGGCGAACTTGCAGTCCGTCCGTTCGAAATCGTCGGGATTAAGTCCGGCCTTCTTGACCATGTAGTAGTACGTTCGTTCGCCCATGAGCACGAGATCGACCCGTCCCTCCGCCAGTTTTTTGTAGCTGGAGTTGTAGCTGGGACCAACGTCGAGGTTGAAGAATTTCTTGGCCTTGAGGGCTTGGTGAGTGTATCCGTCGCGCCGTACGCCAATACGCTCCACTTTGCGGGCGTCATCCAAATTTTTGATTTTCAGATCACCGCCATTTCTCTGAAAGAAATAATCACCTTCGGTGAAAATGGGGCCGATCCACTTGAAAAGATTTTCGCGTTCCGGGATTCGGACAATGGCGAACAGGGCTTGGCGTTCTTTTTCCTGAGTCATTTCGTAAGCCCGCAGCCAAGGCATGACATTCATGGGATTGGTTTCACCCAATTTTTTCTGAATAGCCCGGACGACATCGGGAGCCACGCCCAGTATTTTCCCGTCTGCCTCATAGACAAGCGGAGGGTATACGATAGCATGCATGTCGATGTCCTTGGCAAAAACAGCCGGACACCACAGAAGAAATACGGTAACTGCCATTGTAAGGAAACGCATTATTCACTCCGGGAAAATTCCAATAGTGAAAACAGGTTAAGCTATAATGCGAGTGCTGTCCATTCTCTTTTTGTGCGGAGTACGTGCTAAGAAATACCGATCAGGTGATTGTGTTCGTGGGCACAGTGTGGATGATAAGGCGGACCGGAAATTGGACGAAGTGCTGTTTTACTGTCGAAGATCTTCAGGGCCGGGGATATTGACCGATTTGGTGCGGTTCCGGCCTTCCTGTTTTGCCTGATACAGGGCGCGGTCAGCGGTCTGGAGCAAGTATTCCGGCGTGTTGTGTGTGGTGGGTATTCCTGCTGCGACACCTATTGAGACGGTGACGGTGCAACTGACTGAGGAGTTGGGGTGGGCAATGCCGGAACGGGCGAGATTGGCGTGAATGTTCTTGGCGACGGATTTGGCCCCTTCATAATCCGTGTTGGGCAGGATGACGGCAAACTCCTCGCCGCCGTACCGGGCCGCAAGGTCCGCCGGACGATTGACGGCGGCACGGATACAGTCGGCAACAGCGCAAAGGCAACTGTCTCCGTCCATGTGGCCGAGGGCGTCGTTGTAGTGCTTGAAGTGGTCTATGTCGATCATGAGCAGGCCGATGGGGGCGTCTTCTCGGCCGTTGCGTACCCATTCCTTGACGAGCATGTCGTCAAAACAGCGGCGGTTGGCAATGCCTGTCAGGCCGTCGATGTTGGACATTCGCTCCAGTTTGCGCGCGAGTCGACCCAGCTCCTGTTCGCGGAGCATGCGCTTGACCATTTCCTGCCTCAGTTTGAGGGCCGAACGGACCCGGGCACGGAGTTCTATCTTGCCTGCCGGTTTGACGATGTAGTCCGAGGCCCCTGCATCAAACGCGCGGTCTAGGACGGCCTCATCGTCGAGGGCGGTGAATACGATGACCGGAATGTTTTCGAATTCGTGATGCGATTTTATGGTCATGGTTGCGGCAATACCGTCAATTCCGGGTAGATCCACGTCCATGAGAACGAGGTCTACGGAAGTGTCGTTTTGCGCCGAACCGGTCAACACGTCCATGGCCCGTTCAAAGGTAGGGACAACGACGATATTCTTGTATCCGGTGGTTGCCAGCATTTCAGCCGTTTGAGAGGATGAAGTCTGGCAGTTGTCAACGATGAGAATTTTCATGGATGTTGTTTTTTATCAAAATACCGGCCTTTTGGCGAGAGAAAGAGAGGATTATTGTATGCTTTTGATTATATGATCCAGAGATCCTTGTACGCTGTTATTCAGGATGTCGAGAGTCATGGATCGTACTTTTTCAGCCTCGGGCGTGATAAATTTTATGATTATTTTGCAAATATGATTATGCCGGGGTACCATGCACTCATATATCTTGAATTTTATTGATGAGCATTCCACTTACTGAACTTCGGAGGCTAAATGAACCGCCTGAAATCTCGAGCTCTTTCACTGCTCACTCTTTTATTTGCATTGTGTTTTTCCCTGCCTGTTTTTGCCGGTTCCGTGTCCGGCGCATCCGTTACCGTGTACAATTCCGGTCGTGCGTTGGTGAAGGAAACCCGTTCCGCCACCTTGCCGCAGGGCATGGCCAGTGTTGTCTTCAAGAATATTCCCGCCACCATTGACCCCACGTCCGTTCGCGCTTCCGCCAAAGGCATGCAGGTGCTCGGCGTGCAATACGACTATCTGCCGATTTCGCCGAATAATCTGCTTGAGCGCTACGTGGGCAAGGAATTGACCGTGATTCTTCCTGACCCTACGGACGCCAACGCCCGTACTCTACGCAAGGCGACGTTGCTGTCCATGTCCAAACAGCAGGGGCCGGTTTTTCTCGTGGGCAAGGAAGTGTATGTGGGTGCTTACGAGGCGCTTCTGCTTCCCGAGCTCCCTGCCGACCTGCAAAGGGAACCGACCCTGACCCTGACTACGAAGAACCAGACCGCGTCCAAACGTGATGTCCGCCTGAGTTACCTCATGGGAGGGCTGACGTGGCGCGCCGACTATACGCTTTCCGTCAATCGCGCTGGCGATGAAGCGGTCCTTGATGCGTGGGCCACTCTTGATAATTCATCGGGGCGCGGGTTCTCGAACGCGAGCCTCAAGCTGGTGGCCGGACAGGTGCAGCGAGAAACAGGCGGCAGAATGCTCCGCAAGGCCAATGTCGCGTCCATGGAATACGCCATGGCCGACGCTGCGCCGCAACCGCGGGAAGAAGCCTTTTCCCAATTCCATGTCTATTCCGTGCCGGGGTATGTCAATCTGACAGAACACGGCACTCGCCAGACAAGTCTGTTTGCGGCCAGCGGCATCAAGGTGAAGCAGCAGCTTGTCAGCCGCTATCATGCCGGGGCAGGTCAGCAGGGTGGGCCGGTCAAACAGAACGTGCAGGCGTCCCTGACTTTTGCCAATTCGGAAAAGAACAGCCTCGGCAACCCCATGCCGAGTGGGCTGGTACGTGTTTTCATGCCTGCCTCCGATGGCGACATGCTGCTTGCTGGTGAATCTTCCATCGGCCATGTGGGACCGGGCGGAGAAGTGAAGCTGACGCTGGGGCAGGCCTTTGACGTCACGGTGGAGCGAAGCCAGACTTCGTTCAGGAAGCTGGGCAAGAACTCCTTTGAAATGAGCTGGAGCCTTTCTGTGGTCAACGGAAAGAAGACACCGCAGGAACTTCGGCTGACAGACTTCTATTCGGGACAGTGGAACATCGTGAAAGCGGATCGCAAGTACTCGAAGCCGGATGCGCGCAGCGTCCAGTTCGATCTGACCGTTCCGCCCACGGCGGGCAAAAAGCCCATGGTCGTCAACTACACCGTTCAGGTGACGTACTAGAAAGGGAACAGCTATGGCGGAGATCAGGCATACTCAGCTCAAGACGCTCAAGGACTTCTATGCGCTCATGGCGGCCAGCCGTCAGGTGCGCTATGAGGCTGTCGGCACGATTCTCGACGGCGGCAAGGTGGATGAGGACGTTGTCGCTTCGTTGCGAAATGTCCTCGGTTCGCTGGAGGCCGTGCCCGAGGAGAACGGGAAGCGCATCCTCTCTCTTGACGGTTCCCGTGATATCGAGCTTGAGATGGGATATGAGATCGACGAGACCAGAAAGGATATCTTCTATCTTGAAGAGGGGGAAGATACCTTTCTGGACCTGCTCTCCGATCTGCATCCCGGATTCGACGAGCAGGTGGCCGCCGGAAAGGAGTTGCTTGCCGGACTTGATCTGAACTGCCTGGTCACTGACCGTGACGGCACGATCAACAATTATTGTGCGCGGTACCTGACATCCATCCAGTCGATCTGGAATTCCGTGTTTCTGTCCCGTTTCTGCCTGAACAAGGTGCAGCGTCCGGTCATCCTGACCTCGGCACCGCTCGACGGCCTGATTGAAATAAGCGTCAATCCCGTAGGAAAGATATACTATGCCGCGTCCAAGGGGCGGGAGTGCCTTGATTTCGTGGGGCGCACCCGGCGGCTGCCCATCTCCGCCAGCAAGCAGGAGGCCATTGATCTGCTGAACAGCCGGCTGACCTCACTGCTGTTGCAGCCCGAGTATGAGAAGTTCTCGCTTATCGGGTCCGGGTTGCAGTTCAAGTTCGGCCAATCCACGGTTGCGCGTCAGGATATCGGCAAGTCCATCGACGAAGCCGAATCCATGGCGTTTCTCGCGACCTTGACGGAGTTGACCGAGGAATTGGACCCGGACGGTGTGAACTTCCGCATGGAAGACACCGGACTGGATGTGGAGATCATCCTGACCATCGACGCGGGCGATGGCCTCAAGGATTTCGACAAGGGCGACGGGGTGAAATACCTCAACAACGAGCTTGGACTGGAAATGTTCCGGGGGCCGCACCTTATCTGCGGAGACACCGGCAGTGACGTCCCCATGCTTGAAGCCGCCCTTGAAATAGCGCCCGACACACGGGCCATTTACGTGACTGAAAAGGAGGACCTTGCCAAAAAGGTCTCCGGACTGACTTCGAATGCCCTGATCGTGTCCCAGCCTGATATGCTGGTGGCGATCATGGGAACGTTGTGATTTCGACAATCGGAAAATTCAAGCGTTAAGGAGCGAACGTGTCAGCAATCACTCTTAAAGGCGTTATTTTTGATCTGGATGGTGTCATCACGCGTACCGCCAAGGTGCATGCTCAGGCATGGGAAACCGCGTTCAACGAGTTTCTGAAAGCGCGGGCCGAAGAAAAGAACGTCCCGTTTGAACCGTTTGACCGGACGAGCGATTATCACAACTACGTTGATGGCAAACCCCGGTTCGAGGGCGTACTCAGTTTTATCAAGTCCCGTAACGTCAAGCTGCCGCCCGGAACGCCTGATGATCCGCCGAGTCTGGATTCTATTTGCGGTATCGGTAACCGCAAGAACGAATTATATCAGGAAATTCTGCGCCGTGAAGGACCGGAAGTCTTCAGCTCGTCCGTGGAGCTGATTAACGAACTCAAGGCCCGCGGCGTGCGGGTGGGCGTGGCGACATCCAGCCGAAACTGTCAGTTGGTGCTGTCGCTTGCCGGACTTGAAGACCTTTTCGAGGCGCAGGTGGATGGTGTGGTTTCCGCCGCGAACGACCTCAAGGGCAAGCCCGACCCGGATATTTTCGTCACTGCTGCAAAGGATCTCGGCCTTGAGCCGGGTGAGTGTGTGGTGGTCGAAGACGCCATTTCCGGCGTGCAGGCCGGACGTGCAGGGAACTTCGGCATGACACTCGGCATCGCCCGCAACGTGCAAGGCGAGTTGCTCATGCGTTTCGGTGCGGATCAGGTGGTGTCCGACCTCGGTGAAATCACTGTGGACGACCTTGAAGAGTGGTTCGATACCGGCATGTCCACGGATGAATGGTTCCTTACCTACCATGGCTTCGATCCCGGTGATGAAAAGCTGCGCGAGACCCTGACTGCCGTGGGCAACGGATATCTCGGCACCCGTGGCGCGTATGAGTGTGAGTGCTCTTCCTATTATTTCTATCCCGGTACCTACATCGCAGGCGTGTTCAACAAGACGCCGAGTTCGGTTCAGGGGCGGGAGATTTTCAACAATGATTTCGTGAACTGCCCCAACTGGCTGCCCGTGGAATTCAAGATCGGCTCCGGCGGGTTCACCAGTCCGCTGTCAATGGAAATTCTCAGTTATGCACATCGGCTCAATATGCGCGAAGGCATCATGGAGCGCCTGATGGTGGTCAAGGATCAGGTGGGACGTCTCACCCGCATATCTTCGCGCCGCATGGCGTCCATGGCTGATCCGCATCTTTGTGCGCTTCAATTCGATTTCACACCACTCAACTATTCCGCCCGTATCACTTTCCGTTCCTCCATGGACGGTAATGTCGATAATTCCGGGGTGGCCCGCTATTCCAAGCTCAACACGCACCACCTCTGCCGTGTGTCCGCAGGCAAGGCCGGTGACGGCGTTTTCCTGCACATGGAAACGACCCATTCCAGATACCAGATCGTCATGGCCGGAAAGACCTTCATGCTTGAAGACGGCAAGCTTCTGGATGCGAAGAAGTCGATTGTTCAGGATAAGGCCAAGGTCTCGGAAGAAATGGTCATCCAGACTCGTGAGAACACCAGATACACGCTTGAGAAGTACGTCTATATTCGCACTTCCCTTGACCGGGAACCGGGTGATCTCAAGGAGATGTGTCTTGACGGACTCAAGAATGTGAAGACGTTCCAAGGGGTGTTCGGTCCTCATGCGAAGAGCTGGAAAGCCCTTTGGCAGAAGGCCGATATCCGTGTCACGGGTGATCGTTTTGTCCAGCGCGTCTTGCGACTGCACATTTATCACCTGCTCGTCACCGCCAGTCCGCATAATGCAGACCGGGATGCCGGGATGCCCGCACGCGGTCTGCATGGTGAGGCGTATCGCGGTCATATATTCTGGGATGAGGTCTACATTCAGCCTTTCTTCGATGCCAATTTCCCGGATATCTCCAAGGGCTTGCTCATGTACCGCTACAATCGTCTTGATGCGGCCCGTGAATATGCAAGGGAGAACGGCTATACGGGTGCCATGTATCCGTGGCAGACCGCGGACGACGGCAGTGAGGAGACACAGGAAGTTCATTACAATCCCGAGTCCAAGAGCTGGGGGCCTGATCTTTCCCGTCGGCAGAGACATGTCTCCATCGCGGTGTTCGTCAACGCGTGGCGTTATGTGACCTGGTCCGGCGACAAGACGTTTCTCAAGGAATACGGTGCCGAAATGATGCTCGACATCGCCCGTTTCTGGGGCGGTATCGCCACCTATGAAGAGGAAACGGACAAGTATCACATTGCCGGTGTCATGGGACCGGACGAGTTCCATGAAAAGCTTCCCGGCAGCGATGAGGCCGGGATCAAGGATAACGCCTACACCAATATCATGGTGGTCTGGCTTCTTGAGAGGTCGCTTGAGATACTTGAAGAATTGCCGGAAAAGGTCCGTAATGAGGTTGTCCAGAAGATCGGTCTGACCGACGAGGACTTGGCAAAGTGGAAGGACATGACCACCAAGCTCAATGTCATCATGACCGAAGACGGTATCATCAGCCAGTTCGAAGGCTATATGGATCTTGCCGAGCTTGACTGGGATTCCTACCGCAAGCGGTTCTATTCCATTCACCGCATGGACCGCATTCTCAAGGCGGAGAACGATTCTCCCGACAATTACAAGGTCGCCAAGCAGGCCGATACGCTCATGACATGGTATCTTCTCGAACCTGAGGAGGTCGCCCGCATTCTCAACCAGCTCGGGCATGAGGTCAAAGACCCGCTCAAGCTGCTCAAGGACAATTACGACTTTTACGAACAGCGAACCAGTCACGGTTCGACGCTTTCCAAAGTCGTGCACGCGGTTATTTCCAAGTACATCTATTCCAGTGAAATATCATGGGATTGGTTCATGGAGGCCATGCACAGCGATATCGAGGACACGCAGGGCGGCACGACCATTGAGGGCATTCATACCGGGGTCATGGCCGGAACGCTCGAAGTACTCAAGCAGGACTTTGCCGGACTCAATATGTCGTCCACACCCATGAAGGTTGATCCTGAACTGCCAGCCCATTGGGGTGAAATGCGGCTCAGTTTCACATGGCAGAAAATCTGGTTCGATCTCATTATCGATCAGGATCGCGTCAACATGACCGCCTATCACAAGGGCGACAAGGTTGTGCCGGTTCAGATTTTCGGCAAGGAATACCAACTCAAGCCCGGTATGACGGTCGAGGCCAGAAAAAGCTGACGTGCGGGAAAGAAATGATCGGTCCCCGGCCATATCCGTGGTCGGGGGCTTTTTTGTGCCATGACTACAATGCATTACAGTCTTTTCTGTCATGGTGAGGGGCTTGTGGCTGTTTGGCAATTCGCCAATCTTGAAAAAAGTTGCTTGCATGGAGGGGAGAAGGACGGTATCAGTGCCCCCGCGCCGGGTTCTCCCGGCAATTTATTTTTCAGGAGCACCCATGTCACTCAGTATAGGTATCGTCGGCCTGCCCAATGTCGGCAAGTCCACGCTTTTCAACGCACTTACCAAGGCCCAGAATGCCGAAAGCGCCAACTACGCTTTCTGCACCATTGAACCCAACAAGGCCGTTGTGCCGGTCCCTGACCCGCGCATCGAAGTGCTTGCCGACATCGTCAAGCCGCAGCGAGTGCAGCATTCCACTGTCGATTTCGTGGATATCGCCGGACTCGTCGCCGGAGCCAGCAAGGGTGAAGGACTCGGCAACAAGTTCCTCGGCAACATCCGTGAAACGCAGGCTATCCTTCACGTCGTCCGCTGTTTCGACAACGATGACGTCATTCACGTTGCCAACTCCATCGACCCGCTGCGCGACATCGACGTTATCGAGACCGAACTCATTCTCGCTGATGTGCAGGTGCTTGAAAACCGCATCGAGCGTATGGAAAAGCAGCTCAAGGGCGACAAGACGCTCGCTCCGAAGATCGAAGCGGGCAAGGCGCTGCTCGCGCACATGAATGAAGGGCAGCCCGCCTCCACTTTCACCGAGGAACTCAAGGGACTCGACGAAATTCTTTCCGAACTTCGCCTCATCACCGCCAAGAACGTCATCTACTGTGCAAACGTCGATGAAGACGGGCTTGTCGAGGACAATGACTACGTGAAGAAGGTCCGCGCCCTTGCCGAAGAACGCGGTGCCGAGTTCGTCAAGATTTCCGCCCGCATGGAAGAAGAACTCGTCGGCCTCGAAGACGAGGAATACAACGAATTCCTTGAATCCTACGGCATCACCGAATCCGGTCTGCACCAGATCATTCGCACCGGGTTCCATTCCCTCGGCCTCATCAGCTACTTCACCGCAGGCGTCAAGGAAGTCCGCGCTTGGACCATTCATCAGGGTGACAAGGCCCCGCAGGCCGCTGGCGTCATCCACACCGATTTTGAACGCGGCTTCATCCGCGCGGAAATCGTGGCCTACGACCAGTACGTCGAGCACGGCTCCGAATCCAAGTGCCGAAGCGAAGGCGTGCTGCGCGTCGAAGGAAAAGACTACGTCATGCAGGACGGCGATGTGACGCACTTCCTGTTTAACGTTTAAAATCAGATTGGGATGCGCCTGCGGCGCGATTGTCGGGTGATTTCGTCTCCGACGGCTCAAGGGCTATACCCTTGAGAATCCCATTAGCGCCTCCGGCGAAAGCTTATAAAAAAGAACAGCCCCGACAAAAGTCGGGGCTGTTCTTTTTTATAAAACTTATTTCGCCGAAGACGAGAAAGGGAGTCCAGAGGGTATAGCCCTCTGGCCGCCGGAGGCGAAGTCACCAGACATCGCCGCGCAGCGGCATCCCATCCTGATTCAAACCGTTAAGGAAAAACCACCTCAACCTGTTCGGCGCCGTCTTTGCGGGCGGCGATTTCACCGATGCGGTAGGCGTCGACATCATCGCGTGCTTCGAGCATTTCAAGGGCCTTGTCTGCGCTGTCGGCATCACAGATGAGGATGTAGCCGATGCCACAGTTGAATATCTGGAGCATTTCAGGCCACGAGAGGTTTCCTTCGGCCTTGAGCCAGTCGAAGATCGGCAGCATGGGCCATGAGCCGAATTCCACGGTGGCTGCGGTGCCTTCGGGCAGGATGCGCGGCACGTTGTCGTAGAAGCCGCCGCCGGTGACGTGGACCATGCCCTTGATGTCGATGTCCTTCATCAGTTCGAGCACGGGCTTCACGTAGATTTTGGTCGGCTGGATGAGCACGTCCGCCACGGGCTTGTCAGAGCCGGGGAAGGTCTCGTCCGCCTTGAGTCCGGACTGATCGAACAGCTTGCGGATCAGGGAATAGCCGTTGGAATGTGCGCCGGATGAACCGAGGCCGATCATGACGTCACCGGGGGCGATGGACGCGCCGTTGACGAGCTTGGGGGTGTCGGCAAGACCTACGGCAAAGCCGGAGAGGTCGTATTCGCCGTCGGGATAGAATCCCGGCATTTCGGCGGTTTCGCCGCCCAGCAGGGCACAGTCGGACTGGCGGCAGCCTTCGCAGACGCCGGAGACGACCTGCTCGGCCACGCCGGACTCCAGTTTGCCGGTGGCGAAGTAATCGAGAAAAAAGAGTGGTGCCGCGCCCTGGACGAGCACGTCGTTGACGGACATGGCAACGAGGTCGATGCCCACGGTGTCATGCTTGTCGAACATGAAGGCCAGCTTCAGCTTGGTGCCGACGCCGTCTGCGCCTGCCACAAGCATGGGGGCTTCCATGCCTTTGATTTCCGGTTTGAACAAACCGCCGAAGCCGCCGATATCGGTGGCAACGCCGGGGGTGAAGGTGGACTTCACCATGTCCTTGATGCGGCTGACGAACAGATTGCCCGCCTCGATGTCAACACCGGCATCGGTGTAGGCTTGGGAACGTTTTGCGCTCTCGCTCATTGTTGTCTCCTCAAGGGGTGTAAGATGGACAGGTTATAGATGGTTGCCCGCGCAAGTTCAAGGGACAAGTTCAATGGATTTTCGGACGCGGTCCGGCGCGTGATTTGCATTGCCTGTTTTCGGGTGGATGCGTATAAGGATAATAGCATATTTCATGTTGCCACCCGGAGGAAATCATGTGTCGTTTCAGCAGAATACTTGTCATTGCCGTTTCGGTCGCCCTTTTGACGCTCTCGCTTGCCATGGCAGGAGCCAAGTTCAAGAACGTGGATACGGCCAAGGATCGAAAGGACAATGTGTTTGGTACGGACGCGGCTGAGGATACGAGTACCACAAAATTCGGGACCGATGAATCGGGTGATTCCACCATAAAGACGAAAGCGCGCCCCAAGAAGGAACCGGTGGACTGGTATGACAAGGTCATCATCACCGTGAATCCGAATACCCGCTGGCCTCAGGAAGGTTCCACGACCACCACGCAGACCCGGTACGACAACGCGACCGACACCGAGGTGACCACCACGACGACTGAAGAAATCAAATAATCCAAGCGCGTTCAGGCGCAGTGGTTATAAAAGGCAACGCAAGGTCATCCTTTTCATGACGGGAATCGCCCCTTCTGGCATAGTGCTGTCAGGAGGGGCTGTCATGTTTGAAGCTCGGCTTTGGAAATCTCTGAAAAACGAATCGGTGCAGTGCCGGCTCTGCAATCATTTTTGCGCGATCAAACCGGGGGAGCGCGGCCGGTGCGGTGTGCGGCAGAATATCGACGGCACATTGTATGCGCTCAACTACGGGAAGATCGCGGCGCTCAATCTCGACCCGGTGGAGAAGAAGCCGCTGTATCATTTCCAGCCCGGTACGCGGACGTATTCGCTGGCTACCATGGGATGCAATCTGCGATGCGCCTTCTGCCAGAACTGGACGTTGTCCCAGACTCCGGCAGAGGAGGGGCGTATCGAGGGCCGGGATGTCACCCCGCAGGAACTCGTTGACGAAGCGGTCCGGGTCAAGGCCGCGAGCATTTCCTATACCTATTCCGAACCGACGATTTTCTTTGAATTGATGCAGGACACGGCGCGGCTCGCCAAGCGCGGGGATTGTCGAACATCATGGTGTCCAACGGTTTCATGAGCCGGGAATGTCTGGATGAGCTCGCGCCGGATATCGATGCCATCAATGTCGACCTCAAGTGCTTTACCGAGGAGTTCTACAAGGAGATTTCCGGGGCGAGGTTGCAACCGGTGCTGGAGAACCTGAAATATATCAGGCACACGCTCGGTTGGTGGCTTGAAGTGACTACGCTGCTTATCCCCGGTAAAAATGATTCGCCCGGGGAACTGGACCAGTTGACGGATTTTCTTGCAAACGAGATCGGCACGGACACGCCGTGGCATATTTCCCGGTTTCACCCGGATTACAAGATGGGTAATGTGGGCGTGACGCGACAGGACAGCCTTGAGGCTGCTTATGACATGGGCAAGTCCAAGGGGCTGAAATATGTTTACATCGGCAACATGCCCGGTGCGAACCAGCAGCACACCCTCTGTCCCGGCTGCGGAAAAAAACTGATCGACCGTTCCGGTTTCAGCTCTTCGCGTCCGAGCATACGGGACGGCAAATGCGAGTTTTGCGGTGAACCCATAGCCGGAATCGGAATGGGGTAATGCTTGCCAAGGCGATTCTTTTCCAGTAGGTAACCTTCCCTTCGGGGCATGGCGCAGTTTGGTAGCGCGCTAGTTTTGGGAACTAGATGTCGGGAGTTCAAATCTCTCTGCCCCGACCATGAGAATAAAGAGCCTTGAATTTTGGTGACTACGCCAGAATTCAAGGCTTTTTTGTCTTGTGCTTTTCTCCCGTCGGCAGTGAACAAAACACCCCCTGTACACAGAAGGGGAGGAAAGACTATCTCATTTCCTTGATCTCGCTTTCGAATTGAGCGAATAATCAAGACCGCTCTTGAACATATTTATGCGATTGCCCCCTCTGGAGAAGATATAATGCAGATCGTCACAACTCATGTCGGGACTGATTTTGATGCGCTGGCCTCGGTGGTCGCCTGTACGTTTCTGTATCCCGGGGCGGTGGGGGTGCTTCCCCGTATGGTGAACCCGGAGGTGAAGCAGTTTCTGGCGATTCACGCCAACATTTTGCGGGTCAAGCCGCGCAAGGGGTTTGATTTGGACGAGGTGACGTCCCTGATCGTGGTTGATGCCAACAACTGGAAGCGGCTGGACAAGATGGATGCGCTTTCCGGAAGGGACGATGTCGAGGTGATCTGCTGGGATCATCACATGGAGGGTGTCACCATTGAAAGCGGTGAAACCCATCGTGAGGAAGTCGGCGCGGCCGTGACCCTGCTTCTGGAGGAGATGCAGAAGCGGGACACCGCGATTTCGCCCATGCACGCCACGTTGTTTTTGCTTGGCATTTATTCGGATACAGGGTGCCTGCGGTATCCGTCCGTCACGAGCCGGGACGCCGCCATGGTGAGCTATCTCATTGAAAACGGTGCCGACCTGAACGTGGTTTCCGCCTATCTCGACGACTCCATGGACGACGCACATACTGAGGTATTCGGAAGGATTCTCGAAGAATCCGAAGTCGTCAGAATCGGCAACATCCGTGCCGGGATATGTGCCCTGCAAATCAAGAGCGGGCTGACCTCCCTTGCTCCGCTCGTGGAGAAATACAGGGCATTCAAGGGCATCGATGCGGCCTTCGGTGTGTTTCAGGCGGATTCGCAGAAGTGCATGGTCATCGGGCGCGGCAAGCCGCAGTTCATCGATATCGGGCGCATCATGCGGGCACTGGGTGGCGGCGGTCATCTCGGAGCCGGGTCTGCCATCATCAGGGAAGCAGGGCCGGATGAAGCGGTTGAACAGGTGAAGTCGCTCATCGCCCGGGGCTGTCATGAAACGTCCGAGGTCAAGGCGATCATGTCCCCGCCGGACCTGTTTGTCGTTGATGCGGGGGCCACCATGGCCCAGGCTGCTTGCCAGCTTGCGGACAACAACATTTCCGGGCTTCTGGTCTGTCAGGATGACGTCCTGCTCGGCGGACTCTCAATGCCGGATTGCACCAAGGCAAAGAAAAGCGGCCGGTCGGATGTGCCGGTCAAAGGATACGTCACACGGAAAATCCCGAAGCTCGATCCTACGGCCTGTTGCCGCGATGCCATTTCCCTCATGGCGGATGCAAAGGAGGGGATTCTCGCGGTGGTCGAAGGCGACGAACTGGTCGGCGTGGTCACACAGACCGATCTGCTGTTTCAGGTGTACGAGTTTTAAAACCCGTCGCCAACGGCGATATCACGCCGCAAGCGCATCTCTTTTTAATCGAAATCAGCCAGCAGCGCGCTGACCTGTACGCCTGCGATGACGGGCGTTTCATTGTACCTGAGCCGGATTCGGTACAGGGCGTGGTGGAGCTGGTCCGAGGAAATGCCGTTTCGCAGGGCGGTGTGTGCCTCGATGTAGGCGGCGAGCGAATCGCAGACCTTGAGCAGCGGCCCGTCCTTGGGATCGAGGCTGTCCTTGTTGAAGGTGGTGGCGAGTTGCTCCTCGGTGAGTTCGATAATGGTGCCGTCCTGATTGGCGGACGCCTTGAATTCACTGCCGACTTCAAGGCCGAGGAAATATTCGAGCCGGTTGGCCACGTCGGTATACCCGCCTTCCTTGAGGGGGGCGAGGACCACGCGGTCGAGTTCGCGGATTTCATATTCGTGGATGAGATCGGCTATGTCCTGTGACGCAGCCTTGACCGGTGAGATGATGTCGCGGGTCAGGAGTTCGGGCAGGTCGTGGAAAAGTCCTGCAAAGAAATTGTTCTGGGCGCGGGCACGGCAGGCCCCGACCTCCATGCTGAAGAACCACGAGTATGCCGCCACGATGAACATGTGCCCGAGCACGGACGTTTCGGGGACGCGCGGCGTCTGGGACCACCGTTTCTGGAAGCGGAGGCGTCCGCACATGCGGGCGAATTTTCCGAGCACGGTGTTGTCCTCGTCAAGGAGGTCGGAAACGCCGACGATGTCGCGCATGTCGTTGAGCCGGTCGATGAAGCTGGCTTCGATCTCCGAAAGTTCGTGGTCCATCTTGTTGATGGATTTGAGAAGCTTGAATTCCGAGTAGGAGGCATAGAGGTGCGCGGCGTGCAGGATGCGGCGTCCGAGGCCCTTGTCCTCGGGCTGCATGAGGTACTCGTCGAGCCGGTGCATGAAGTCGTCGCCAAGGGGCAGGATGCGGGGGCGCAGCTCGTTCACGACCCAATTGGTAAGTGTCCGGTAATCGTCCGGGTTTTCCTTGATGCGGTAGAACACGGGCGGTTTTATGTCGGTGATGACGAGCCGGTAGAGGTAGTCGAAGAGGCCGCCTTCGATGATGGTTTCGCCCAGTGCGCGCTTGCGGGCTACGTCAAGGTCCCGGGAATTGAGCAGGAAGAGAAGCCACGCCACGATCATCTTGTGCGCCTGCTTGTCGACCTCGACGAGTTCCATGGGGCGGAGTTTGTCGTTCCACCGCTTCATGAATGCGCCGGAAAAAATGAGTTCGAGCAGGCTTTTTCTGATGATGACTGACATGACGGCTCCCACATGTTCTTTTTTTGATACTACAGCGTGCCGAAAATACGGGACAAATGCAACGAGGGAAGGAAAAAAGGGCGAAAAAGCCGATGGTTGGGTGCGGTTTTTTGTAAACATTTCTTGAATAAAGGGAACACTCGGTGTATACGGATTTCAAATTAATCACACGCAGCCGATGTTGATTTCATGTTCACAGGGTGTTCGGGACGGTCGGCTGGATGACCACGGAAGTTTACATGCATATTTCAGAAGGTGTCCTCTCCGCTCCTGTTTTGATCGGTGGGGCAGGCCTTGCGGCCGTCGGAACGGCAATGGGGCTGAAGAAGATTGATTACGATCAGGTCATGACGGTGGCGATTCTGTCGGCAGCGTTTTTTATTGCTTCACTGGTTCACGTGCCCATCGGTCCGGCGAACGCGCATCTGGTGCTGAACGGTCTGCTCGGTGTGATTCTCGGATGGGCCGCGTTCCCGTCGATCCTTGTTGCGCTGGCGTTGCAGGCCGTGCTGTTTCAGTTCGGCGGCCTGACCGTGCTGGGTTTGAATACATTCACCATGGCCGCACCTGCGGTATTCTGTTTTTACGTGTTCCGTCCTCTGTTGATCAAGGGCAACGGCAGTCGGTTTGCCGCTGCATTCGGATGTGGGTTCTGCGCCGTACTGCTGAGCACCATCCTGACGGCGGGGGCGTTGTCTTTTTCCGGTGAAGCATTCGAAAATGCGGCAAAGGCGCTGTTTATCGCCCATCTTCCCATCATGGTGATCGAAGGCGTCATCACCGGATTCGCATATACATTTCTCGCAAAGGTCAAGCCCGAAGCGCTGGCCGTATCTTCAAGTTAGGTTGGAAATCATGAATCGTCTTATCATCTCCGTCTGTGTCGCCATGGCTTTTTCCCTGTGTCTGGCTGCTGTTTCCTTTGCCCATAAGGTCAATATTTTCGCTTATGTCGATGGCGATTCCGTTGTGACAGACAGTGGTTACAGCCGTTCCCGCCGTGTGCAGGACGGTACGGTCGAGGTCTATGATGCGGGGAGCGGCAAAATGCTGCTTTCCGGCACCACGGACAAGACCGGCCAGTTTGCGTTTCAGATTCCGGCCGAGGCCCGCACCAGCGGTTCCGACCTTCGTCTGCTGCTCAAGGCCGGAGAAGGACACCAGGCGGAGTGGGTGGTGAAGAACAGTGAATTCGCCGGGGAGGGTGCGGAGCCTGCACCTGTCGTCGTGGCTGCCTCGGATGCCACAGTTGACGTTGAAGACGTTGCAGCCCCTGTGAAGGGGGCCGTTGACATCGCCGATGTGGAAGCTGTTGTCCGGCGTGAACTGGCTCCGGTAAAGCATCTGCTCGCCGACCTCAGCCAGCCCGGACCGAGTGTTACCGAGATTGTCGGTGGCATCGGATACATACTCGGCCTGTTCGGTATCGTCGCCTACATGAAAAGCCGAAAATCCAGCTAATACCGGCACAACGAATCATTATTTTTCGTGCTCGCCGTTGTGGAGCCGCATTTTTTGTGGTAATTCCCCTCTGAAATGAACCGTTATTCAGGAATGCGAATGATTTCGCATGGTCATGTGTGGCCAAAAAGCATACTCTGATAGTTGGTTATTATCTGGATGTGTGGCGGATGGATGACTGGGGTGGACAACAAGGAGCATCATGAGGCTGACAACACGTAGCCGGTACGGGACACGGATGGCGATAGACATCGCGCAGCACTGCGGGCCCGGTCCGGTGAGAATTCAGGATATAGCCGAGCGGCAGGGCGTTTCCATCAAGTATCTGGAAAAGCTGATTCGCAAACTCAAGGAAGCGGGATTCGTCAAGAGCAAGCGCGGTCCCCGTGGCGGGCACACGCTGGCCAGACCTGCTTCGGAAATCCTCATGGGAGACATGGTGCGCGTGCTTGAAGGCGATGCCTGTCTGGTGGAGTGTCGGGCCGGAACCGATGCGTGTGACCGGATGGATATCTGCCTGACGCGTCGGTTGTGGCACGAAGCGGCTGAGGCCATGTATGCCCACCTTAATAGCGTTTCTTTGGCGGACATGCTCAGGGACGTCGAACAGTGTGCACAGTCGGACACTCCGCCGATTCTGATGGATTGATTGCGGCCTGACGTCAGGCTTCAGGCAGAGGGAGGACCTACATGTTCATGATCTACCTGACGGTTGTGGCGGTGGTCGTTTCTGCCTGCAATGTTGTTTTTTTCGATGGTTCCATTGCGGGGGCGCTCTTGCGGTGGCTGCTGGTTTTCCCGGTTGGATTCGGTAGCGTGTGGGCCTTTCTCGGTCATTTTTTCAAGTCCGACGAGGTGGCCGGATATATCGGCTGGCCCGCAGGGAATCCTTTTCAGAAAGAGGTCGCATTCGCCAATCTCGCCGTTGGGACATGTGGGCTGCTGAGCGCTTTTCTTGATGACGGGTTCCGGTTTGCTACCATCGTGTTCGTGTCGGTTTTTCTGGTCGGGGCCTTTCTGGTTCATACCGGTGAGCAGAAAAGAAGCGGCAACTTCAACCCCGGTAACGCAGGTCCCATCTATTTTACCGACCTTGGTATTCCTCTCGCCTTATGGGTGCTCCTTTTCATCGCCTGACTCGGGTAGCAAAATTTAAAACGCTTGTTTCGCGGCTTGATTCCATGTACGCCTAATCAAGGGAAGTCTTTTTCGTACGGGAGCCGACATGATACAAAGTCTTCGTGATCCGGTCAGCGGTCTGACGCATTGCATCGCCGCTGCGCTTGCTGTTTTTGCCACTGTGCTGCTTATTCTGCGTTCGGTAAGTCCGGTCATGCCGTGGCATATCGTGACGTTTTCCATTTTCGGCGGCGGCATGATCCTGCTGTATACCGCGAGCACACTGTATCACTGGTTGCCGTTGTCGGATAAGGGAATCCTGGTCCTGCGCCGCGTCGACCATTCCATGATTTTCTTCTATATTGCGGCGACCTACACGCCTATCTGTCTCATTCCTCTGCGCGGGCCGTGGGGGTGGTCCATTTTTGGCGTCATCTGGGGGCTGGCCTTGGCCGGGATCGTGCTGAAGGTGTTCTGGATGACTGCTCCCCGTTGGCTTTCAACCGCGATTTATCTGGCCATGGGCTGGCTGGTGCTCGTGGGGATTTATCCTTTGACGCAGAACATGTCGCTCGCCGCGTTCCTCTGGCTGCTCGGCGGCGGTGTGGTGTATAGCATCGGGGCCGTGGTGTATGCCCTGAAGTGGCCGGACCCTTTTCCCAAGGTTTTCGGGTTTCACGAAATTTTCCATATTTTCGTCATCGGCGGCAGTTTCTGCCATTTCGTAGTTATGTACTGGTACGTGTAGTTTTCGGAAAAAAAGTTCAGTAAAAGACCGGCACATCGATGTGTCGGTCTTTTTTTCGTGAAGCGGTTTTTCAATGCTTTCCTCCTTGCAAGGTAGAAGTTTGGACATGACGCGGGAAAGTCGGTTACAAAGCAGCTTCCATTTTGAAAACCGGAGGCGGAATGCTTGTGATGTTCAGGGAGTTCTTTTCGCGTCAGGCCCGCAAACCCAGCGGGTTGTTTGGCCGTTTGCTGGCTGCAAGGATTTTTGACAAGGGAAATGCCGCATTGAACAGGCATATGATCTCTCTGGTGGATGCGTCTGGCAGCGACCGCATTCTGGAGATCGGGTTCGGGACCGGTCAGGCCTTGGACCGGATGGCTGCCTCCCTGACGGACGGGGTTGCCGAGGGAATCGATTTTTCAGAGGCCATGCTGAAAGTGGCAGGCCAGCGCAACCGGCATCATATCTCCGTAGGCCGGGTCAAGCTGACTCTGGGCGATTTTGGCGGAGCTGCGTATGGTCAGGAGAGTTTTGACACGGTGTGTTCAACCAATACCATTTATTTCTGGTCTGAACCCGAGGCCACTATGGGTGCCATATTTGATGTCTTGAAACCGGGCGGGGTGCTTGTTCTCGGATTCGTGGCCAAGGAGCGGATGGACACCATGCCGCTCAGTACGGATGTTTTCCGTTCCTATTCGCCGGACGAGGTGCTGGCCTTGGCTGAAGGAGCCGGTTTTACCCGTGCGGACGTCCACGGGCACGCTCATGGGGAATACTGCATCAAGGCATTCAAATAGTCCCGCCATTCGGTGCGGCAGGGCCGTTTTGCCTTTTTCTGCTATCTGGCGATTTTTCTGTCGTTCCGCCTCCGGAAGCATGTCCCCGGAGGCGGTTCTTTCATTCAATTACATTCCGATTTTAAGCACGTCACGAGCATACTTGATGCTCTGGATGCAGGCATCCATTTGTTTGTCACGGGCGACCTCAAGGGAGTCTTCGCCCATATCCCATTCGATCTCAAAGGTGATGCGGTCGGTGGGGGAAACCTCTTTTATGGTGTTGTAGGTCTTGAAGCAGTCGATATCTCCGTCTCCCAATGCGACTCCGTGGAACCGAATGCCGAACTGGTCGCGGTCCAGTTTGTGATCGCAGAAGTGGTTGGAAAAAGCATAGGGTGCCAGTTTATCCACTGCCGACTCCGGGTTTTCAAGGACGCCCATTGAATTCACCGTGTCCACGCAGGCCCCCACAAGCGGGTGGTCGATTTTGTCGATCAACCACAGGATTTCATCGGCAAACGTCTCGGTATGGTTTTCCAGAGCCAGCTTTATGCCGGTTTGTTCCAGAAGTGGAAGCGCGGCCATGACTTCATCATAGACGTCGCACAGCTGTTTCATGACTTGCGGGTGGAAGCAACTGCCGTAGAGAGGACGGGGGCGGCGGATATCCAGACTGATCTTGCCCAGATCCGCGCCGATCTTTTCGGCGATGCGGATGCCTTCTTTCACGGAGTCGGTCAAGCGGGGGTCGAACTCTTCGTCCAGCGAGAAGTTGTATTCCAGATAAAGCCCGTGGGCTTCGGCGGCTTCCTTGACCTCTTTCAGGCGCTGATCGTCTTTGGCTTCCAGATCACAGCCCGTGATGTGAAGACCGTCCAGCCCCCATTCCACGGCCTTGTCCATTAACTGTGTCAGGTTCATCTTCTTGGGACGCGGTTCCGCAACCATACCCCAGTTCTGACCGAGTCCCCAAAGATGAAGTGTGTAGGTGTGCAATCCCAATTTCATTTTCTTACCCATGGTGAAGCCTCTTTGGTTGAAGGTTTTACGCAGTTGCCGCTTCCTTTGAGAGTGTGTCAGGCGTTTTCAAGGGAAACAGTCGGATTCAGCATTTCAGACTCTTTGCGATGGCAAATAGCAACGGATATGCCACATGCGACTGCAAGTGGATGAATTAGGTTAACATGCTGAAAACAGGTGATAAAAAATTGAAAGAGGATGAGCGGTCGAAAGTGCGAAGGGAGAGTGGTTACAAACTGGACTTTGCAACCTTAAAGTGAGTTTTTAAAAAGACAAAAATAGTGAAGCGCTGTTTTGGGGCACGAACGCCGAGGAATGGAAAACAGCTTGCCGGGTTGGTTCAGATTCTACAGGAGAAAATCTTTGCGAAGTATGTTGTATTTTTTCATTTTGTAATTGAGCAATTGAGGAGAAATCCCCAGGTTTCTTGCGGCCCTTGAAACATTGCCTTGAAAAAACGACAGCATCTCGCGAATCGTCCGGCTTTCATTGTCAGCCTGAATTTTCGCAAGGGACTTTCGAGGGCGGGCCGAAACCGTGGCAGGCGCTTGAGAGTCGGTTGGAAAGATGACGTTCAAAGGAGCTGTCGGACATGGGGGCGTCTTTGTTTGAGAATGATAGGCGCGGGAATCAGGAGATGTGTGGGAGGTCGAGGTGGCCGTTTCCCGGATGTGGGCAGGAAGGTGCCGGATGGCGATTGCTTCCCCTTCCGTGACGAGATTGACCGCCCCTTCTATGACATGCTCCAGTTCCCGGACATTGCCGGTCCAGTGGTGATTGTGAAACAGGTCCATCACGTCGGCAGAGATGGCGTTGATTTTTTTGTCGAGCAGGAGACTGTATTTGTGGAGAAAATGACGAATCAGTTTTTCCAGATCCCCCACCCGTTCCCGGAGTGGCGGTATCCGGATGATCAGGACACCCAGTCGATAGAGCAGGTCATACCGAAGGGCTCCTCTTTCGGCAGCTTGATGCGGGTCCTCATTCACTGAGCTGATGATACGGATATCCATGTCAGTCTCTTTCAGGGAGCCGATACGCCGAACTTTGCGCTCCTGAATGACCCGCAGCAGTTTGGCCTGCAATCCGATGGACATGGAGTTGATTTCGTCAAGGAAAAGAGTGCCGCCGTCGGCCTGTTCGAAAAGTCCCTGTTTGTCCAATGCGCCGGTAAAAGCGCCTTTGGCGGTCCCGAAAAGGATTCCCTCCAGCAGGTGTTCGGGAATTGCCGCACAGTTGATTGCGGTAAACGGCTTGTCCTTTCGTGCGCTCTGGTTGTGGATGGATTGGGCCAGAAGCTCCTTGCCGGTCCCGGTTTCGCCGTAGAGCATGATGGAGGACGGAGAATTCGATGCCACTCGGGCTGATTCCACCGCAGTGACGAATTCAGGAGAATTTCCGATGATATCATTGAATGTAAAACGGGTGCCGTTTCCCCGGTCCCGGTTTCTGGTGGGGGGGGCCGGAATGTTGAAGGTCCGAATTTCGCGGCTCGCATGGGGCTGGGAAATGGTCTCAAAGGTCTGCCGTGTGATGCTGTAATCCCGGACAAAGCAGATCGTGCCGATGAGCGTGCCATTGGAAAAAAGCGGGTACACGTTGTGGATGGAATTGACGACTTTTCCCAGCCGGGTGCGATAATAGCAGGCAAAATCGTTGACGGTTTCGCCTGAGTTCACGCATTTCATGATGGGAGTGTCATCATCGTCCACGCGGTAACAGTCCATGACCTTTTTCCCTATCACGTCATTGGGGTCAAGGTTGTCGATGCGTGCCTGAACGTCGTTGAAGTAGAGAATTGTGCCGGTGGTGTCCGTTATGACCACACCCATGTAAAATTGGTCGAAAATGGAAAGGAACGGAATGGAGCCGGGATCGATATCCGGAAAGAGATGGTGAATTGTGTCTGAGTTCATCTTTTGCCTTTACCTGCATAAAGGTGTTTGCAGGATATGTAATGCTCAGAGATAACAGTTTTTTCAGGATTAGAAAATGCCGATGATCCCTTGCCCGTTTTTTCTGTGGCACTTGAAATGGGCTTCTTTGTTTTTACGTTACGGGGCGATTTTTGTGGCAACGCCTTCAATGATGATGAACGCTTCTCCGTATTTTCACATCATGTCCTGTTCGTGGGACAAGATATGGGCAAAACACACAAGTTCTTCATTGAAAGCATGAAAACGGTTTCTGCTCTTTTGGGATTCGATTGTGTAGGTTTTGGCAAAAAAGAACCCCCCGATGGTGTGTCGGGGGGCGTGGGATGCTGTGTGGTTTATTCGAAGGCTTGAGACACTTTCCATTCTTCCCAAACCTTGCCGACAAGGTTTGGGCCGGGGGTGAGGACTGCCTTGCCCGGTTTCCAGCCGGACGGAGTTGCCTGTGTCCCCTTGCTTTCACGGACCAGTTGAAACGCCTGAATCTGGCGCAGGGTTTCACTGACGTTGCGGCCAACTGGCGGAGTCAGCATTTCGTAAGCCTGCACAATGCCATCCGGGTCGATAAGAAAACGTCCTCGGACGTCAACGCCCGCGTTTTCATCGTATACCCCATAGATGGAACCGACGTTGCCGCCGGCGTCAGAGAGCATCGGGAATGGGATGGTCCTTGAGGTGACCATTTTTGACAGCTCATGGTCCACCCACATTTTGTGGACGAACATGGAATCGGTGCTCATGGAAAGGACCTGGGCGTCGAGCTTTTCGAATTCGTCGTTCTTTTCGGCGACCGCCGAAATTTCTGTTGCTCAGACAAAGGTGAAGTCGCCCGGATAGAAGCAAAGAACGACCCATTTGCCGAGGTATTCAGAGAGTTGAACAACTCCGAAATCTCCATTCATGTAGGCCGGGGCCGTGAAATCCGGGGCTTGTTTACCGACTTGAATCATGGAGGCTTCTCCCTTGGTTTGAATTGGTTCCGTTGGAGACGTCTTTTCAGAGGCGGGTTCACCGACGACACCGCCCGTGGGACGTGCACAGGAAATGGCTTTTTTCTCTGGCATAGGCACTCCTTCTGCTGATTGTATTTCAAGATTGGTATTATCTATATCTCAGCAAAGTAGGAATGGCTACTGAATTTCGAAGAGGAGTGACGGCTTTTTTGTTTAACCGTGATGATTGGTAATAAAAAAGGGCGGCATCAGATAATGCCGCCCTTTGATATTGCTTGATGTAAACTCTATTTCTCGCGCTTGCTCATGGCGAGACGCATGCAGAAAGCTGCGCCGCCCCAAGTGATGCCGAGACCGAGAATCATCATGACGATTGCAGATGTAGTCATGTCTGTCTCCTATTTCTTGTTGATGAAGCCGGGTGCGGGCTGCTTCTTGTTCAGCCAGACGGCGATGACGAAGGAGACCGGGACCAGGGACCAGCCCAGAGCCACGAGATCCTGAACCTTGTAACCGCCGTAGGGAGTGCCGAAGTCGGTGATCAGGTTCATGATGAAGGTGTAACCGAGAACCAGCACTGTGATGATGCTCAGGCATGCTTTCCACAGCCCGCCGACGGTGAAGTCGGAAGTTGCGTTGACGTGCTTCTGGAGGTCGTCCAGCTTGATCACGTAGCTCAGCAGCATGATCTCGAGGAGAGCAAGGCCGAGGATGCAGATGTTGTTGATGAAGTGGTCCACGATGTCGAGGATCAGCAGGCCGCCGCCGGTGCAGAAGACGATGGTCACGGCAAAGCCGAAGCCACAGACTGCGGAAACGGTTGCCTTGCGGCTCCAGCCGAACTTGTCGATGAAGGAGGAGCAGACGGCTTCCACGATGGAGATGTGGGAGCTGACACCAGCCATGCTCAGGCAGACAAAGAACAGTGTGCCGATGAAGACCGGGGCGGGCATGGTATTGATGGCCGCCGGGATAGTGATGAACGCGAGGCCCACACCTGCGCCGGCAACGTCACTGACGGACTGTCCGGTCTCATGAGCCATGTGGCCGAGAACCGCGAAGATCATCACGCCTGCGAGCATGGAGAAGCCGCAGTTGATGAAGACGGTCATTGCCGCGTTGTTGTTGATGTCGGATTTTTCAGGCAGGTAACTGGAGTATGCCAGCATGATGGCGAAGCCGAGGGACAGGGAGAAGAATATCTGGCCGTATGCGTCAGCCCAGACACCGAAGTCGGTCAGCTTGCTGAAATCAGGCTGGAACAGGAAGTTCAAGCCAGTGGTTGCGCCGGGAAGGGTCACAACGCGGACGATGAGTACCAGCACGAGGAGGAACAGCAGCGGGATGAGAATCTTGCATGCGCGTTCGATGCCTTTGCGGATACCCGAGGTGCAGGCGAGCCATGTTATACCCCATGCAAGGGTGCACGCTCCGAGAATGGACCAGCGGATGCCGCCCAGTTCCAGCGGGGAACCGGTCAGGCCGAGGTATTCACCAAAGAAGAAGCCTTTGGGATCGGTGCCCCATGACTGATTCAGGGCGAATCCAGTATAGTTGAAGGTCCATCCGATGACTGCGATATAGTAAATGGAAATGATCAGCGCGACTATGACCTGCATCCAGCCGATCCATTCCCAGCGGGAACCGAGAGAGCTGAATACCTTGGGTGCGGATCCCCTGTACTTGTGACCCATGCCGAATTCCATGATCATGAAGGGGATGCCCGCGGTGATAAGGGCGAAGATGTAGGGGATGAGGAAGGCGCCGCCGCCGTTCTCGTATGCCATGTAGGGGAAACGCCAGATGTTGCCCAGACCAATTGCGGAGCCCACCGCTGCCAGAATAAACCCGGCGCGGGAACCCCATTGTTCACGCTGTGCCATAATAAAAATCCTGTTTTTGCCGTTCACTTCCGCCCTGTTGGACGGAAAAGGATAAGGCAATTGGAATGTAACGCATACATTGAAATCGCCAACAGTACACGCATGGCAACGCTTCTCCCTGCGTTCCATGCAAGCTCTTCAGGCAGCCTTTTGAAAGCTCCCAAATGAAAAGCCGAAAATTCTTTATGACAATCTTGTAACAATGTCCACACGGAATTTTGCCAGAATGCCGAATAATCTTCTGTTGGGAGAATATTTAAAAGAATTTGAAGAAAAAACAGGGTGTTTTGAGAATGGCCGGGAGACGTTTGTTTTGTTTTTTGGGGAAATAAGGTGATTTTTCTTTTGGAAAATTCGGCAGGGAAATCGGTATTTGCTCTGCAAGGGTGAAAGGGCGTTTTTTTTTTCGAACAAGGGGGGGCGGTAAATGCAGAGATTGCCAGACGCAGGCAGCGTGCAAGATGTGATGCCTGTTCTTATACGGGAGAGTTGGCTGAAGCCCCAGAAACGACTTTGTGTTTAAAACATCCGGCTTGCAGTCTTGTCGCCTTTTTTTCTGCTTTTCACGCATAAAAAACGGCCCCTGTCGTAAGACAGAGGCCGTGCATTTTAACTGCGTGAATCAGATTGGTCTGGGTGTGTCGGCTGCGAGGCGCAAGCCGTGTTCAAGATCGAAGCGTATCCACATACGCGAGAGTTTGAACACGGCGCAGCAACGAAGCAGACGGTGCGTCCAGGACAATCTGAGGTTAGTCGTCGAAGTCGCCTTCGGGTCCCTTGTCCGTGTCGATCTCGGCAGCGCGGGCCTTGATCTTTTCTTCGGTCCATTCAGCGGCATCAACGAATTTCTCAACCTTGGGGCCGAGATCGTAGGAACCGGCGCGAAGGATGATGTCGTTGGCGATGTCTGCGGTGTCGGTGGCGTTGAAGACCTCGGTGAGCAGATGGTGGACAAAGTCTTCGACCGCGTCGACCATGCGCTGACGGGTTCCGGCATCCTGTCCCTGCCAGCGGCGTTCGAAGGGCAGGTTGAGCTTCTTGTAGTTGCCGCCGGTGATGCCGTTGGCATCGGCGTAATCGACCATTTCGGCCCAGAGTTCTTCAGTCAATCCTTCGCCCACGACTTTGTCGAAGCGGTCTCCGTCGGTCATGATGGCGTTGCCGAAGTCGTTGACGCGGACGCCCCATGCGATCATCTGGAGGGCCGTGGCGACGTTTGCCTTGGTGGTCTGGGTCTGGGCGGCAATTTCACGGAGGCGGTTGGAGTCGTTGCCGGACGTGCCGTGCTGTGCTCCAGAGGTGCCGTAGGGGGCGAGAGCCTTGTGGATTTCGCCGGTAAGGCCGACCTGAATGCCGGTGCCTGAGGCTTCGATGCCGTGGGTGGTGCCGTTGTTGAGGGCGATCCAGTCCGGGCAGAGGCCGTGGGCGTTGAGACCCTGACAGAGGAATTCGGCTTCCACCGGGGTGGAGAGACCGAAGGAACCCTTGATCTCGCCGATTTCCGTTTCATATCCGGCCCATGAGGGGATGGAGGAAGAAACTTCAATGTTGGCGAGGAGGTTGAGATCATCCGTCATGTGCGATGCGTCAAGGGCGATGGACGTGACGCCTGCGTCGAAAAGGGAGGGGATTTCAGCCTTGGCTACGGCGACGTCTTCCCATTTTTTCATGAAATAGTGGTCTGCGTGGACGGCGACCGGGATGGTGATGCCGAGCTTGTTGCAGAGGTAGTCAACGCGGCGGGCGATGTTCCAGAGAGTGGTCGGGCAGTAGGTGGCTTCACTGCGTGCGATTTCAATGATGATGGCGGCATTGGCGCGCTGTGCTGCCTTGAGCGCTCCTTCGATGATGAAGATGTTGCGACCGTTGGCAGCGATGGTCATTGCCTGACCTTTTTCGATCATGGCGCGGTCAATGACTTTACCGCTGACGATGAGTGCTTGGGAATTGGGGAAATTTTGAACGACGTTCGGCGGTCGACCGACGGCGAGAGCCTTTTTGAATGTATCCTGGGACATGCCCATCCTCCTTGAAGAGATTTAATAAGCGGAATGTTCGTGTGGAACTGCATATTAAAAACGAATTATATTGAAAAGTCAAAATTCAGCTGCGGTTTTGTCCGATCCTCAGCGCACCTGAGCACATCTCCCGTAGCGGTAGGCAATCGCTACGGGAGATGTTGCACAGATCGACAAGAAACGGTCGGCTACATGGTGGCAGCCTGACGCCGCACGCGCTCGCTGGTCCGGCTCTTGCGCGGACGGGCCGGTTCGGCGCTGTCCACCGGCATGAGCGTGTACCCGAGTTCGCGGGCCATGAATTCGAGAATGGAGACGTTGTGTGTCGCCTTGACGATCTCGAACATGGTTTCCGCGCCGAGCTTGGCATGCGTGTCAAAAGGGTTGAGTTCGCGAAGCAGTGTCGAGTACGGCTTCTTGATTTCACGACACACCTCCTTGGCGGAGACGCGTCCTTCCAGAACCACATCCTGCATCTTCTTGGTCAGGTTCTTCTCAAACATGCTTTACCCCCCACATGTTGGAATTTCTGCCTAGTATTAGAGTTATCCCAAATTTTCGTTTTGCGTCAACGAAAATTAAAAAGAAACGAATGTTTTTTTGGGCGGGATCAGGTGGGTTTTGTGGGAAAATGAAAGAAAAGGAGAGGTTGCCTTATATTGAGGGGGCACAAGGAAAATCAGAAAAAGAAGCAGAGAGTCAACTCGTTGGAGTCGTCTTTTCGTTCATATGAACGGTCGTCGGTCATTTCCGAGACGAAAAACAGACCGAGGCCGCCAATGGGGCGTTGGTCGATGTCCTGGTCTTTTGCCGGTTGCGGCGTGTCCAGGGGATTGAACGGGCTGCCTGTGTCCCTGATCGTGCAGCAGAATTTGTGTTCTGATGGAGCGCATTCGATTTCAACGTCACCCTTGCCATTCTCATAAGCGTGGTTGGTGACGTTCACGAAGACTTCCTCGATCACGAGGTCGAGGCGGGACAGGACTTGGTCCGGGACCCCGGCCTCGTGAGCCCGTGACATGACATAGTCACGGACCAGAGGCAGGCTGTCCAGAACGGCCGGAGCGGTCAGGGCGGGCATGACCTAACCGGCGAGAGCGTCGTCGAGAGTAGGGTACATGGCGAACATGGAGGCGAAACCGGAGACGGTGAACACCTCTTCGACCATGCCGTTGAGACCGCAGAAGGTAATCTCGCCTTTGGCGGTCTTGAGTTGTTTTGCCGCAGACAGAATGGAACGCAGACCTGCGGAACTGATGTATTCCAGATTGCTCAGGTCAGCGATGATCTTGTTCTCGCCATCGTTGAGCCAGGATTTGCACTGGGTATCGAATTCCGGGGCCGTGACAGCATCCAGGCGGCCCGCAACCGCGACAACGAGCTTGTCGCCATTCTTCGTATTCGTAAATTCCACTGTCTCCTCCGTATGTTATTTGTCCTGCTCGCCGTTGAACTGGAAAGCGAGCATGGTGATATCATCTGATTGTTCCGCGCCGAGTGTGAATTCCTTGATCGAGGTGTCCAGGTCCTTTACCAGTTTTGGCGCACTCGGTTTGGTCATGGCTTCAACATGTTCCATCAGCCGCTCTTCCGAGTACAGCTTCTGGTCCGGGTCCATGGCCTCCGTGACGCCGTCCGTGTAGATGAACATGATGTCACCGGGGCTGAGCGTCAGGCTTTTGGTGGTGTATTCCATATCGTCCATGATGCCTGCGACAGGGTCGCCCAGCGGCGGAATCCACTCGGGCTTGCCTGTTTCGGGAATGTGTATGGGCGGGTTATGCCCTGCGTTGGCGTAGCGCGTTTCCCCGGTGTGGATGTCGATGATGGCGAGGAAGAGCGTCACGAACATGCAGGATTCGTTGTCGGCGGCAAGGTCTGCGTTGACCTTGGTGAGCACTTCACCCGGATCGAGACCGCGTTCGGACACGACCTTGAGCAGGGTCTTGGTCACGGCCATGAAGAAAGCCGCGGGTACGCCCTTGCCGGAAACGTCACCCACGAGGAAGCAGAAGTGGTCTTCGTCCACAAAGAAGAAGTCGTACAGGTCTCCACCGACTTCCTTGGCCGGTTCAATGGAGGCGAAGACTTCGAATTCGTCGCGTTCCGGGAAGGCCGGGAAGAGCTTGGGCAGGATGCCCATCTGGATATCGCGGGCAATACGCAGCTCGGATTCGATGCGTTCCTTGGCCGCAGTGGTGCTCGTCAGGTCCCTGATGAACTCCTTGAGGGAGTTCTTCATGTATTTGAAGGACTGTGCCAGATCGCCGACTTCGTCGTTGCTGGTGATTTCCGGCAGCTTGAGATCGAGATTGCCGGACGCTATTTCGTGTGCTGCCCCGGATAGTTTGGTCAGGGGCGTGGTGATGCGACGGGCTATGAGAATGATGACGCCGACAAGCAGGGCGAAACCGGCCAGCCCGATGAGGGTCATGATCCGGGAGAGGCGGGTGACGTCGGCAAACATTTCGGCTTTGGGGAAGATGATGCCCAGCGCCCATCCTCCGTATTTGAGGCGTGCGTGGTAAAGGTAGCGTTCCCCTTTGCCCGCGACATCGCCCAGCAGAACGAACGAGTTGTCTCCGCTCAGCATGTCCTGACCGATTTTCCGGAGCTGTTCCGATTTGCTTTCTTCGGCCAGCGTAAAGATGGTCTCGTTCATGATGAGGTCGCGGTCCGGGTGGGTGATGAACGTCCCGTGCCGGGAGAGCAGGAAGGCGTAGCCTGTGTCGAAGATGCTGATATGGCTTATCATGTCTTCAAGCCATTCGAGCGAAATATCAGCCGTGACCACACCGGCAAAGATCCGCTTGCCGTCCACGGTGCGGAAGAACGGCACCGTGTATGTTGCCATGGTGACTCCGCCGCCGCCCTCGTCGTTGTATGGTTCGGTCCATACGGGGCGCTCCAGTTCCTTTGGAATCTGGTACCAGTCCATGTAGAAATAGCGGTACGAGGGGCTGCCCAGCATGCTGAACGAGATGCGTCCTGCCGAGCGGTAGTGGTAGGGTGCGAAATAGAGTTTTTCCTTGTCGAGGAAATACGGCTCAAAGGCGATGGCCATGCCGTATATCTCGGGATTGTTGGAAATGACCCGGCGGTTGAGATCAAGAATTTCATCCTTGGTCAGTGTTGCGTCTTCAAGGGAGAAGGCGATGTTCTGTGCGACTTTTTCGACGCTGGAAAGGACGGCGTCAATGCTGCTTGTGGTCTGGTGTGCCAGAAGCCGGGAGTTCTCCTCGGACTGGCGCAGAATGACGTCGCGGGAACAGTAGTAGTTGTACCCGACTATCGCCGCAAGGATGATAAACGCGCAGGAGAGGGTGAGCGTGGTGAGTTTGAATGCGATGCCGTGGCTTTTCATCGGACCGGCCCCCTGTAGAATTCGGGAAAGAGTGGCACATTGTTCAGGAAACCGGTTTCGATAAGCGCGTTTCTGACTCGTTGGAAGTCCTTCTTGTTGAGTACGCCCATGGCCGGAACCTTATCCGTGACGATGATGTCTTCCATGCGTTTGAGCATCCATCGCTGGTGTGCCCGGTTGGCCGGGGTGCCGCTTTTTCTCATCCGCCTCAGGACACTGTCCAGCGCCTCTTCCGGATGGTTGAAGGCGTACATCCAGCCTCTGATCGTGGCCTGAACCAGCGCTTCGCACAGTTCGGGATAGGTGTTGGCGGTTTTTTCCAGACAGTAGATGCCGTCTTCGGGAAAATCGAGTCCGTAGTCGCTGAACGAGAATGTCCGCAACTCGTTTTTGTCGAGGCCGTAGGAGAGCAGGGTGTGGTATTCGTTGTACCACATGCCGGATGCGGCCTGTACGCCGTTACGCATGAACAGGTCCAGCGAGTCGGATTGCGGTACGATGGTCACCGGGATTCCTTTCCGCTTGAACAGGGCGCGCGCCTGCATCTGGAATTCGTTGGCCCACAGCCCGACCTTCTTGCCGCGAAGGTCTTCCACGCTCTTGATGTTGGAAGACGTTTTGGTGATGAGCATCAGCGCTGAATGCTGCACTATCTGGCCGATGTTGACGATGGGGAGGGTGCCGCGGCGCTGGAGTCCCGTGCTGAGGAACATGGTGGCGAAGTCGGCCTTGCCTGCTTCGAGATATTCACTGGCGAGTACGTCCGGTCCGCCGGAAATGATGGTCAGGTCGATACCGGCCTCTTCATAGAAGCCTTTGTCCTTTGCCATGTAGAATCCGGCGAACTGCGCCTGTGGCAGCCATTGCAGGATGATGCTTTTCTTTTCGAGAGCCAGTGACGGGGCTGCGGTGATGCAGATTCCGAGAATCGAGAGCAGGAGCAGTTGCGTAATACGTTGCGTGGAAATCACTTTTTCACCGCCTTGTCGAATTCGGCTGTCTTGCTTTGCCATGTCTTGCCGCCTACCAGCCCCTTCCATGCGATGCGGGGGTCAACCTGCACGATGAGCGTGTTCTGCATGATCGAATGGGTGGCGTATTTCAGGCCAGTGAGTTTTTTGACGGCAGTGATAAGCAGGTCGCGTGTCACGCCGACGTCCTTGTTGGTGTTTTTCAGGTTCACTACGATGTAGTTGTTGAATTTCACGTTGGCGAGAAGGTAGCTGAGAACTTTGCGGTCCGTGTTGTCCAGCCGGGTGTCGGTCGTCAGCTTGAGGAGCATTTCCTGATCGCTGACAATGGAGCGGTTGGTCTCGATGACCGGCTTGACCATCGACGGGTCATCGGCAATGGCCCGGATGCCGCCCTCCAGAAATGCATAGTCGTGATAACCGTAGGATTCGAGGAAGTACTGGAGCCAGCGGACCTGTTTCCCGACAGCGTCGAAAAAGAACAGCCGTTTTTCCGTCCAGATACGGGAGACCACGAGGTTGAGCAGCGGGTCCAGCGGGATGTTGCGAACCGCCATGCCGCGGGGCATGACTTCGCGTTGGAACGGGTCGCGGATATCGATGACGATGGTATTGTCTTCCTGCCCCAGCGCCTCGAAAGAAACCGGATCGAGCAGATGCTTGAGGAATTCCTCGGGAGGGATGATCCGATCGGAGCGGGCCGGCGTTTCGTCCATGAGGGTGGCGAGATTCGGTGCGGCGTCTATCCAGTCGAATATCCCGCCGTCATACGTATAGACATGTTTGAAGCCCAGCGACACGGCGAGCTGGGCCGCTTGATAGCTTTTGGCGCAGGAATGGCCGTTGCAGTAGAATGCCATGGGTGTCGGGTCTTTCTTGGGGCGGAGTTGTTCAAGCTGTGTCCCGAAGTTCGGAGAGGTCAGAGGCAGGAGTATGGCCTTGTTGATGCGCGCCACGTCGTATTCAAAGCTCGACCGGATATCCACGATGATGGTGTCGTCGTAATTTTTCAGGAGATCGTCCGTGGTGATGATCGGAACTTCCGGGTAGTAGGGCCGGAGGGGATAGTCTTCGGCGTGTGCCTGCAATGCACTGACAATCAGAATGAAACAGGTGGCTATGACAATCGGCAGGGGAGAGGAGAAACGGCGTTGCATGTTTATTTCCCGTCCTGTGTGAGTTCGAGGAACCGGGAGAACTCACGGCCGATCATGTCCAGACTGTTCGAGAGCCTGTGGCCGTCCGGCACGACGTGAAGTTCGGCCCTGTGCTGTCCGGCGAACCGGATGGAATTGTCCACGGGCACCACATCGTCATTCCAGCCGTGGATGACGGAGATGGTGCGGGGCAGTCCGGAAAAGACGTGTGTGGCGTAGCCGGAAAGATAGAAAGCCGGAGCCAGAAGGAACAGCCCGAGGATGTTCGATTCTTTTGCCGCCGCACTCGCCACGTAGCCCCCCATGCTGGAGCCGCAGAGAATGGCCGGGGTGTCGGATTCGGCAAGCGTGGCTTTCAGCCGGGTGACACGGTCATCCGGGGCGCTCAGGTCCTGAAAGTCGAGGGCGTCCATGGTCAGCCCCACAGATTCCGCCACTTTGGCAAGGTGGCGGCTTTTGGTGCCCCATGGTTGGCTCAGTGAGCCGTGGCACCATATCAGACGCGGAGTGGGCATTTTTGAACTCCTGAGGAAAATCTTTTTTTGTTCCTATATTACATAGAATTCAAACGTTCAACGTATTCCGTAAGAATGCTGAGAATCTGGTTGATTTGTGCAGTGTCCGGTTCGTTGTCCGCTGCTTCCCGCAGGGCGTCACCGTACCCAATGAGAGAAGGAATGCTTAGCTCGAGTCCGTTTTGGGAAATGGCGGTTCCCAGTGCCTTGATGGACGGGAAGTCCTCTCTTTCGAGGGCGGCTGCCGCCGCATCTATGTTTTGCCGCAGGACAGTCGTTTCTTCCGTGTCTGCGTCGGATGCCGGGGAAGACGTTTCGGCAGCCAGTTTTTTCTCACTCAGTATGGTGCTGATGAGTGTGAAGAGCGAACTTTTCTTTACCGGCTTGGGCAGATGGCTGTCGGCTCCTGCCTGCAAACATTTTTCGGCGTCTCCGGTCAGGGCATAGGCAGTCATTGCGACAATGGGCGTTCTCGGCAGGGCGCAGGCTGCTTCCCATTCCCGGATAGCCCGTGTCGTTTCGTGTCCATCCATACCCGGCATCTGAATATCCGTGAATACGAGGTCGTACTGTCCTTTCTTGAAAAGCTCGAATCCTTCCGTTCCATTTTTTGCGACAGTGAGTCGGCAGGGCGTGTCTTTCAAGTATGTCTGGATGACAAAGGCGTTGTACTTTGAATCTTCCATCAGCAGGATGTTTGCCGGTGGCAATTCCACCTGCTCTGTTTCTGCCTGTGTTTCGGGTTCGGACGGCTGGAGGGTGTCGGGCGGGGAGAATGTGGCCGTAAAATGGAAGGTGCTGCCTGTTCCGGGAGAGCTTTCCGCCCAAATCTTGCCGTCCATCATCTGGACGAGCTGTTTGCTGATGGCCAACCCGAGACCGGTTCCGCCGTATTCCCGCGTGGTGGAGCTGTCTGCCTGCGTAAAGGAATCGAAGATCGAGCCGAGTTTGTTCGTGGGTATGCCGGGACCGGTGTCGGATACCGAAAATTGTACGGCAATCCCGCCGGTTCGACTGGGGGCGCGTTCCACAAAAAGGCGAATGGCACCGGTTTTCGTGAATTTGACTGCGTTGCCCAGCAGGTTCAGCAGGATCTGGCGCAGGCGGTTCGGATCGCCCTCAAGCCAGTCCGGCACATCGGCGGCGATGTTGCAGGAAAATTCCAGACTCTTGTCCTGAGTTCGTGGTTCGATGACCGAGCAGGCCTTGTCCACGGTTTCGGCAAGGCTGAATCCGGTTTGCTCCAGTTCCAGATGACCTGCTTCGATCTTGGAAAGGTCCAGTATGTCGTTGAGAATCTCAAGAAGGCTTTCCCCGGCGCTCTTGAAGACTTGCACATAGCGTGACTGTGCGTCGGAAAGATCGGTTTCCCACAGGATGTCGGCCATGCCGAGAATGGCGTTCATGGGCGTGCGGATTTCATGGCTCATGCTTGCAAGGAAACGGCTTTTTGCCAGATTTGCCACTTCGGCGCTTTTCTGGGCGGCCCGGACGTCTTCCAGTGCCTGATTGAGCGTGTCGTTTTTATGCCTGAGTTCGTCGGTGCGTTGCCTGACGGTCTCTTCAAGGTCGTTGCGATGGTTTTTCAGCTTTGTGTTGGCCGTCTGGAGATCGCCGATGAGATGGCGGACCGATTCGCGCATGTCGTCAAAGGCGCGGGCGAGATTGCCGAGTTCTCCGGGCAGGGACGTGTTGACAAAGGCGTCGAGGTCCCCGTCTGCCACGGCGGTGGCGGATTCTTCCAATTGCTTGAGCGGAGCGAAAATCCGTTTGCGGGAGAAGTAGAGAGTGGTTTGGGATATGGTGAGAATCAGGACAATGGCGAGCAGGAGCGTCACCCCCGCATTGATCAGGACTTCTTCCCTGATGGGGGATGTGGATACCGCGAAGTTGAATGTGCCGATCCAGTCGCCGAACTTTCTAATTTCCACGGTTCTGGCTATGAACCGCTTGTTTTGCTTGAAATAGCTGAAAGGCTTGCTCGCATACTCCATCCGGTTTCTGGAGGCCAGAACCTCTCTTCCCGTGACAAGCTGTGCAAAGACTACCGAATCGTCCTGAAGCACGGCTTCAATGAAGTCGCGGGCCGAGGCGTGGTCAACCTGCCAGACTGCCGACGTCAGGCTGGTTTCAGCCAGTCGGGCGATGTTGTCCACCCTGCTTTCAAGCTGGGAATAGAGGCGGTAGGTGTTGAACGAAACTATGGCGAGCGAAAAGACCAGAATGACTACAGCGATGATCGTGGTCTGGACCAGAGCGGCTCTGCGGCTGAGGGAGCGGGTGGTATGTGTGGTTCTCTTGGTGTACGCCATGATGTTTTGCGGGTTGAAATCTTAGTCCATTGTATATGCCCTTCGGGGAGATTTCGCAAGGAATCTTATCTGGTTCCCGATATGCTTTTCCGGGAATGGGCATGAAAAAGGCAGGCCGGGAATGCTCCCGGCCTGCCTTTTGGTTCGTATGTGCGGTGCGAACTATGCGTGTGCGCCGTCTATGGAATAACCCATTTCGTTTGCCATGAATTTCAGGGGGCGTACGTCATGGGTGACTTTCATGATTTCAAGAAGGGTTTCGGCACCGAGCTTGGCGCTGGCGTCAAACGGATTGATTTCGCGCATCAGGGTCGAATAGGGCTTGTTGATCTTCTCAGCCACAACCTTCGCCTGAATACCACTGTCGAGAATGCAGTCCTGCACAACTTTGGTCACGTTCTTGTCAAACATATGGCCCTCCACATGGTTTTGGTGCGTTTTCGGTGTCGTAATCCTTGCTTCCCTTAAAGCAACCGCCGTGCCAAGTTGCCATTATTTTTGTTATATTCCAATAAATCCAGACGTTAAAGAAAGTCTAAAGCTTTCAGCGCATTTTTGATGTGTCGCAAAAAGTGTCGCGTGCGACAGTCGAATTGTGTCGCAATCGTCGCAAGTGTCGCAATGCGACAGCGTCGACAGGAGCGAGCAGGCTGGGCAGACGGTAATGTGTGAAGGCGTGGTACAGACAAATGGAAAGGGAGCCGCCGAAGCGACTCCCTACCAGCCCCCGGTGCCCCGGGGTCCGAACCAATTGAACGGGCGATCAGGTGTGGGTTGCGGTCCAATCCTTTTTTGCCGTTGGAGGTGACTCTACTGGTCCGGGCTAAGAGTGAGAATTCCTGTTCCAGTCCTGTGCCCAGGACTTCCAGGATTCTATGTATGGATGCCAGCATTGGCGTCCTATGATAATGTCCATGATTTTCGTTATATTCACATTTGAAAACATTTTTGACTCCGTGGTCTGCGTGCTTGCGTGTTGCATGAAAACATCACCGCTGCCGTGCCAGACATTTTATCAACAGCCGTCCTGGCCGGGGCTGTTTGCGAGGCTGCGCGTCACATGGTTGATGGTCTCCTCGAATATCCCCCGGGATTTGAACGGGGTGAGGAGGGTCGTACGGACGCTGCCGACAATGTTGCCGTAGAGAATCAACGCTGTATCCTCCGGAGAGACGGCGCGGATCGAACCGTCCTTTATACCCTTTTCGACGCAGCGTTCCAGCACTTCAATGAACACGCTGAACTTGTCGGCAACTTTGGCGACATCAACACCGGGTTCGTTGTGGCTGAACGGGGAGCATCTGAACAGGATGGGGAAGCGCTCACGGTTTTCTTCTGTAAACTTGAAATATGCGGTCATGTAGCTCTGGATAGCTTCCAGGCCGGTCATTTCGCCTTCGGTGGCGGCGTGCAGTTCCACGATGAGGCTGTCTGCCATATCGAAACCGGCCGCGAGGAAAAGCTCCTGCTTGCTACCGAAGTAGTGGGAAACAAGGCCGAACGATACCCCGGCACGTCCTGCCACGTCCTTGACGGTGGCGGCGGTGAAGCCTCGCTGTCCGAAAGCTTCCTGCGCGGCTTTGAGTATCGCTGTCTTTTTGTCCATGCCTTGATTCTCCATTTTTTCTCAGGACCGATTGATTGTGCAATCAATGTCTGATTCCCCTATAGGTTGATTGAGTAATCAGTGTCAACCTTTTCCGGTTATAATTTAATGCAATTAATTTTACCGGTTTTGCCGAGAGGAGTATGAGGAAGGGAGGGGGGTGTTGCAACTGGTTGAATTTTATTGTTATGAAGGCGGAGATAGGGGGCGAGGCTGCCTTGATTATCTTCCGGTCAAGGAACAAGAAAACATCTATAGATCGAAAAAATATGCCGCAAGACAACGTTTTTGAAGGCATGAGTTCCCGCGTGGATAAACAAGGGAACGTGCTTTACACGCTTGCCTCCGGCGGAATGATCAAGGATATGGGCAAGGACTTGTTCTTCAGCAAGCATGATGAAGCTGCTCAAGAGGCGGCGGAACAGTTGGCTTGGCGGAAGTTCGGAAGGGACTTTGTGATCGAGGGGAATCGGGTTGGGCGCAAACCCAAAGCCACCCATTTGAATAAAGTCGTTAGTTGAACTCACAAGATTGCCGCCAGTATCAACAAGGATAGCGGCAATCTTGTGATTTTTTATTGTTTCTTAATCTTCTTACACGATGGGCACCAATATATAGTTCGAGGCGAGCGCAATATTAGTATGGTTGGCAGTAGAAATACTACAACCCACAAAAACAAACCTAAAACAGATCCAACCGACAAATTTAATTTTGATATAGGGAAGGTATACAGAAGCAAGCAGCCCGCACAGATTCCAATAAGAATCCGAAAATCAAACCGCCTGAGCGTAGCCTTGCATTTGTCACACTTCAAAACGACTCCAACTATAAATCATTACTATCTGCCTCTATAATTACTCTTCGAAGGCCGGGGTTGCTGTCCGTGATGATCCCACCGAACGGGTCGTACTGGACTTCCTTTATCACGTTGCCGCTTGTGTCGGCAACAACGCGGAGGCTACCGACCTGATCGTAAAAGAGATAGACGGCGAAACCGTCATCGCGGCGCATGGCAAAGGGTGTGCGTTCGTTGTCCTCGTAGGCGAATTCATAGGCGTGGCCGTTGCTCCAGTATCCGGCAAGGCGGAGGAAATCGAGCCATTCATAGGCCTCGGTCAGTTCACCGTTGCAATACTTGGCGATACGGCGTCCCTGTTCGTCGTGACGGAAGGTGTAAGTGCGGCCCTCGTCCTTCTGGTCGGCCTTGAGCAGGCGATAATCCGGGGCGTATTCATAGAGTGTATACTTCCTTTTGTGGTTGCACATGCTGCGAAAGCCGTTGTCGTCGTGCATGTAGCTGTTTCTGACCGACGCCGCGAAGCGGTGAGCCACAGGACGTGGCGAATCCAAACGGGCGAAAAAAACGTGACGAGAACTCTTGGTTGGGATTTTGGGGATTCGGCAAGTCTGTGAAGTGAAATGAACTGGCCGCCAGGGGGAATTAACACTGCGTGGTGCTGCTTGTTTGTGTCGAAACATCCTGTAAAATGGCGGAGGCTTGTTGTATCGAGCGGAAGTGTGCTATGGAAAAAAATCCCGAATTTTAGAACTATGGAGGTTCAAGTGGGCAAAAGGAAGATAAGCGTCAAGGGAATGAAGACCAAGAAAGAAGCGATCGCGGCACTCAAGGAACTGCTCGCCAGCCTTGAGTCGGGTAAGGTTACCATTGAGGACGGCAAGGAAACACTTGATATCGGCGTGCCTGATGAACTGGAGTGCGCGGTAAAGGGAAAGATCAAGGGCAAGGGGCCGAAGGTCAAGCTGACGTATCGGCTGAGCTGGAAACAGGCCGACAACGTGCCTGCGGCCAAGCCTGACGCTACGCCCGCCAAGAAGGCTGCGGCCAAGACGCCTGCCAAGAAGGCCGAGGCCAAGACTCCGGCAAAGAAGGCGCCCGCCAAGAAAGCTCCTGCGAAAAAGGCGGCTGCCAAAAAAGCCGAACCCAAGAAACCGGCAGCCAAGAAAGCTGCACCCAAAAAGACAACCGCCAAGTCTGCCGCGAAAAAGGCTGCTGACAAGTAAAGAACAGAAAACGTTCGTTTTTGACAACGGAAGTGGAGGGCTGTAGGTCGGTGCTGCATGGAAGCTCATGGTTGTGAGCGTCCACGAACTAACCGCAGCAAGGACATGCCTTTATGTTTATAGTCACCCTCACTTACGTTGTGTCTCTGGAAACCGTTGATTCGTATCTCGATGAGCATATCGCCTTTTTGAAGCAGCAGTACGCCGAGGGCGTTTTTTTGGCGTCTGGCCGGAAGGTCCCTCGGACCGGCGGAGTCATTCTTGCCCGGAGTGAGTCGGAAGAGAAGCTGAATGCCGTGCTTGAACAGGATCCGTTCAAGCGAAACGGCGTTGCCGAATACTCGGTTGCCGAGTTTGTGCCGTCCATGACTGCTGACGGACTGGAAGGCCTTTTGGAACAATAGTCTTGATAGGGTAGAAAGCAAAAAAGGCCGCATCTGCGGCCTTTTTTGTTTTTATCGGCAATGAATCGTTTGGGTCTAGAGTCCCAGCTTCTTTTTCAGCTTGCCCCATGAGTCGCGCAGGGTGGCGGTGCGGTTGAAGACAAGCTTCTCGCCGGAGACGTGGTCCTTGCTGTCGGCACAGAAGTACCCGGTGCGTTCAAACTGGAAGTTGGTGCCCGGAGCCATTTCGGCGATGGCCGGTTCCACCCAGCATTCGGGCAGGATTTCCAGCGAGTTCGGGTCCACGTAGTCCACGAAGGTCTTGCCCTCTTCCGGGGCGTTGGGGTTCTCGCAGGAAAACAGGTTGGTATAGTTGCGTATCTCGGCCTTGACGCCGTGGGTGGCGGAGACCCAGTGCATGGTTCCCTTGACCTTGCGTCCGCCTTCAAGCCAGCCGCCCTTGGTTTCGGGATCGTAGGTGGCGCGGATTTCCGTGATGTTGCCGTCGGCGTCCTTTTCGTAGCCGGTGCAGGTCACGTAGTAGGCGGCGCGCAGCCGGACTTCGCGGCCCGGGCCCATGCGGAAGAACTTTTTCGGCGGTTCTTCCATGAAGTCGGCGCGTTCAATCCAGAGTTCGCGGGTGAACGGAACTTTCCGGGTGCCGTAGGATGTCTCTTCAGGATGCAGGGGGACTTCGAATTCGTCCACCTGGTCTTCGGGATAGTTTTCAATGATGAGTTTGACCGGGTCCACAACGCCCATGTAGCGCGGGGCGCGGTCGTTGAGGTCCTGACGGACGCAGTGCTCGAGCAGGGCGTATTCGACCGTGGAGTCGGCCTTTGCCACACCGATGCGGTCACAGAAATCGCGGATGGATTCCGGGGTGTAGCCGCGTCGGCGGAAGCCGGAAATGGTGGGCATGCGCGGATCGTCCCATCCGGAGACATGGCCTTCCTGTACGAGCTGGATGAGCTTGCGCTTGGAAAGCACGGTGCCGGTGATGTTAAGGCGGGCGAATTCGTACTGGTACGGACGCTGGTTGAATCCGGGCAGTGCGGCCAGTTCATTGTATATGGCCTCGTTCTCTCCGAAGAGTTCCGGCTGCTTCAAACCTTCCATGAGCGTGTCGACGCACCAGTCGTACACCGGGCGGTTGTTCTCGAATTCCAGCGTGCAGATGGAGTGGGTGATGCCCTCGATGGCGTCGGACAGGCCGTGGGTGAAATCGTACATGGGGTAGATGCACCATGCGTCGCCGGTCCGATGGTGATCGGCGTGCTTGATGCGGTACAGCGCGGGGTCGCGCAGCATGATGTTGGCGGCGGCCATGTCGATCTTGCCGCGCAGGATGCACTCGCCGTCTTTCATCTCGCCCGCCCGCATCTTGCGGAACAGTTCGAGGTTCTCCTCCGGTGTCCTGTCGCGGTACGGGGATTCGACTCCCGGCTCCTTGAGGGTGCCGCGGTTCGTGCGGATTTCGTCGGCGGTCTGGTGATCGATGTAGGCCTTGCCCATCTTGATGAAGAGTTCGGCGATGAAGTAGAGCTTTTCGAAGTAGTCGGAGGCAAAGGGGTTGGCATCCCATTCGAACCCGAGCCATTCGACATCTTCGCGGATGGAGTCCACGTACTCGACGTCTTCCTTGACCGGGTTGGTGTCGTCGAATCGAAGGTTGCACTTGCCTGCGTAGTCACGGGCGACGCCGAAATTCAGACAGATGGACTTGGCATGGCCGATGTGCAGGTAGCCGTTCGGCTCCGGGGGAAAACGGGTATGGACGCGGCCAGCGTACTTGCCCGTTTCGTTATCTTTTTCGATGATGGTACGGATGAAATCCTTGCCCTTTTCCGGGGTCTCTGGCGTGTTGCTCATGTCGTTTCCTTGCTCTGTCCTGATCTGCGTATTTCAGTCCCTTATCAGGGATGTATATCGATTTGTGGGCGAAAGGGAAAATGATAATTCCCGTCGGGTCATGGAGATACGGGAAAAGCGCATGACGGTCAACGCACGGTGCAGGGCGGGAAGGCGAGGTGATGGCGCTGGACGCACTGTCTTTGTCTCTGCTATTATGATTCGATGCTGCAACAGTATTTAATCGGTCTCTGTGCCATTGCCTGGTTTACGGTGTTTGGCGTTGTTTCGCCATGTCTTGCCGACACTGTAAGAATCGGTATTGGCTCGGACCTGGCTCCGTATGTCTTTTCGAAGCCGCGTGTCGGGTTGGAGGTGGAAATCATTCGGGAGGCGCTTCGGGCCGCCGGTCATGAAGCTGATTTCGTCTTTCTGCCGAATATGCGTTTTACCATTGAGTTTGCACAGGGCAACGTTGACGGGATTGCGGTGAATACCGAGTTTGATCTGGCAGCGGATTCCGGGCGTCCGTCGTTTGGGTCCAGAACAACGGTTGTGTATAATAATTACGCAATCTTTTTGAAGAAAAGAAAAATTTCCGTTAACTCGATTGCCGATTTGGCTGGATTGAACGTGCTTGGCTTCAACAATGCGACCAAGTTTCTTGAGCCTGAGTTTGCGGCATTGATGGAAGATAATCCGTTGTATTTGGAAGTGACGGATCAATCCCGTCAGGTGTTGATGCTGTTCAATAAACGGGTGGATGTGGTTGTGGCCGACAAGCTTATTTTCAACTACTGGCTGACGCGCCTGATCCGGCTGGGGGCCGTTGAACTGCTGGACATGAGAAAGCGTCTTGAGTTCGCACGGATATTCGCCCCGGCTCCGCGAAGTGTGCAGTTTGCGGACCAGACGTTGCGGGATGATTTTGACCGGGGGTTGTCAGAGATCATCCGGAACGGCTTGCGGGATGCAATCGAAAACCGGTACGGCGGAGTGGGCGTATGGGGGCGACTGTGAACCTGAAAAATGAGGTGTCTCAATGAATGAAACCATCTTTGCCGACTCCACGCCCTCTGACGAGGAGTACGCCGCATGCATCGGTAACAATGTCCATTTTTATCTGCCCAAGTTCAGGCGATACGCCCTGACCCCGACGAATTTCCACGGCGGCTGGAATTGGCCCGCATTCTTTTTCGGATGCTGGTGGTTTTTGTATCGCAAGATGTATTTCTGGGCGCTGATCGCGTTTATCACCCTGTGTATTCCGTATTTTCAACTGCTCTTCATGATCGGCTGGGGCGTGGCTGCCAATCATCTTTATTTCCGGCATGTGAACAGCCGGATGGATGAGCTGCGCGGAGTGCAGGGGCGTGCGTTCATGCAATGCCTTTACGAGAGCGGGGGAGTGCACGGATGGGTGCCGTGGGTCGCCTTTTTCGTGTCCGGCGGATTTGTCCTGATGATCCTGCTTGGTGTCGTTAGTCTGGCCCTGCTTATTTAACGGCTGATTCTTTTGAGGCGAGAGCCTTGAAAGAGTTCTTGATGATGCGGTCAAAGGTGCCGTTGTCCCTGAGTCGTCGAGCGGCCTTGTCGATTTCTCCTCTTCGGGGCATCAATGGTGACTGTTGCGAGATGACGAAGTGGACCGGCATGATCGTGTCGTGTCACCGGAACATGCCTCATTGCAGTGACATGTTCTTAGAAAGCCAAACTTTGCGACGGGTTGCCCGGTTTTTGCCGGTTGAGGACGGCAACCGTTTGCCGAAAGCGGCGTTGACCCGAGGCGAACAGTTGCGTAGCCTGCCGTATTTCATGAAAACCATCCTTCGGAGAGCTGAGATATGTCAGACGTCAAGCATGCGTTCGGGACTCTTGAGCCCTGTATCGATTTCGGGGCCATAACCGGTCTTTTCGAAAAGGCACATGCCGAGGGCCGGGATACGCTTTTCGAGCTTGAAGTATACGGCCTGCTGCGCGATTCCGGGGCCGAGACTCCGCCGAGAAACCTGCTCCTTTCCAGAGGGCTGCGTCCGACGGATGAGGAACTTGCCGTGCTGCCGGGGGACAGGGTCGTGCTCAAGGTCGTTTCGCCGAACATCATCCACAAGACGGAAGTCGGCGGCGTGCGTGTGGTGGAGAACTCGCCGGACCGGATTCGCTCGGCGTGGCGGCGCATGCTGTACGAAGTGCCCGAGAATTTTGCCGCCATGATCGAGCGCAGTCCGGCCATGACGCCCGAGGCCTATGCCGGATTGACCGGCGATGCGCTTGTCTCTGCCATTTCCCGTGATGTGCTGGGCGTGCTGCTTGTCGAGTTCATGCAGCCGGATTCCCAGGCGTTCGGTAATGAACTGATTGTCGGTATGCGGCGGACACGAGAGTTCGGCATGGTGCTCGGAGCCGGTATCGGCGGCACGGATGCGGAGCTGTATGCCGAACGGTTCCGCAAGGGACAGGCCGGGGTGGTTTCCTCTACTTCGCTGACGGACGGCGAGACGTTTTTCGAGTTGTTTCGCAAGACGCTGTCCTACAAGAAGCTCGCCGGACTGACGCGCGGCCAGCGGCGCATCGTCACTGACGAGCAGCTGGTCGAATGCTTTTCCTCTTTCATCGACATGGCGAATTATTATTCTCCTGAAAATCCGGATGCCCCGTTCATCATCGAGGAGCTTGAGATCAATCCCTTTGCCTATGCGGACTATCTCATGGTGCCGCTTGACGGCATGTGCCGTTTTTCCCGTCCGGGAACGCTGCCTGCTCCGCGTCCGGTCGAGAAGATCGGCAACCTGCTGCATCCGGAGACCCTCGGCATCATCGGCGTGTCGTCGTCACGCATGAATTTCGGGCGGATCATTCTCAAGAACGTACTCGACGCGGGATTTGCTGCGGAGAACGTCGTCATCATCCGTCCCGGTGAGGAGGAGATCGACGGGGTGCGGTGCGTGCCTTCTCTTGATGCGCTGGATCGCAAGCTCGACCTGTTCGTGGTGGCCGTGGGCGCGGAGCAGGTTCCCGGTCTGGTGGACGAGGTGATCGCACAGGAGTGCGCCGAGTCGGTCATGCTTATTCCCGGAGGGCTTGGCGAGACAGCGGAAAGCGAGGAGCGGGCGCGAAACGTGGTGGAGAAAATCAACACCGCGCATGTTCAGGGCGGCGGGCCGGTTTTTCTCGGCGGCAACTGCATGGGCGTGATATCCCGTCCCGGTTCCTATGATACGTGGTTCATCCCCAAGGAGAAGCTGCCGGAACTGCCTGCCGGAAAACACCATCGAGCCGCATTCATTTCACAGTCGGGTGCGTTCATGCTGACCCGGCTTTCCCAATGCCCCATGCTGGACCCTGCCTACATGATTTCCGTGGGCAACCAGACCGACCTGACGCTTGGCGACATGGTGACATGGTTTGCCGGGAGCGACGAAGTGGACGTCATCGCCATTTATGCCGAGGGATTCAACGACATGGACGGGCTGGACTTCTGCCGTGCCGTGCGCCGAGCCGTTCTGGCCGGGAAGGATGTGATATTTTACAAGGCGGGGCGTACGCCCGAGGGCAAGACGGCGACCAGCGGGCACACGGCGTCCCTTGCGGGCGATTATGTGGTGTGCGAGGCGTGCGTCAGGCAGGCCGGGGCCATCGTCGCCAAGTCGTTTACCGAGTTCGAAAACCTGTTCATGCTCGCCGAGCGGCTGCATTGCAAGACCATCCTCGGCAACCGGCTGGCGGTCATGTCCGGGGCGGGATTCGAGGCGGTGGGCATGGCTGATTCCATTCATTCGGATGATTACCGCATGGAGCTGGCTCCCTTGTCGCCCGACACCGTGACCCGGCTTGAACGGCTGTTCGTGGAGAAACGTCTCGATTCGCTCGTGACCGTCACCAACCCGCTCGACATCACTCCCGGCGCGGATGATCATGTCCATGCCGAAGTGGTGCGGTTGTTCGCTGAGGATAAGCGTATCGACGCGATTGTTGCGGGGCTTGTTCCCATGTCGCCGGTCATGCGTACGCTGGCTGATCCGGAGAATGCGGCATTCGATTTCGAGGATGAACGATCCATTGCGGCGCGTTTCGCGGAACTTCTGCCCACGCTTGATACGCCGGTGGTCGGGGTTGTGGATGGCGGGCGGCAGTATGACCCGTTGGTGGACAGGCTCAAGGAGGCCGGACTGTGTACGTTCCGCACGTCGGATCAGGCCGTGGCCGCTATTGCCCGGTACATTGCCGGACGCTTGAATGCGGAAAGAATCCGCCGGAAGGGCCGGGGGATCAGTAAACGCTGAACGGGAAATACTTTCGGCTGATGATGGAGTATTCTCCGTTTGCCCGAATGCTCCTGAGGGCATTGTTCAGGGCGATCAGCAGAGCCTTGTTGCCCTTTTTTACCGCGATATGCGCCGGAGCGTAGGTGAATTGCGTTTCGGTCAATGCCGGCCCAATGATGTCGCAGTGCTGTCCCTTGTCGCTCTTGAGGAATTCGAGACCTGCCAGCAGCGGCGTCAGGCAGAGGTCTGCGCGTTCCTCGGCAACGGCGAGAAAACCCTCTTCCATTGAGGGATATCCTCTGACTGTGGCGACCTTGCCGTAGACTTTTTTCAGGTAGGCGAGCTGGGCTGTCCCTTCCTGCGATACCAAGGTCTTGCCTGTCATGGCTGCAGCGGAAGTGTCGTTGCTCATCTCCTTTCTGCCGATGAACCCGGTTTTCGACCGCAGGTAGTAGTCCGTGAAATCCGCAAATTCGAGCCGTTCGGGTTTGACGGCCATGCAGGCCACGATGGCGTCATAATCGCCTGCCGAGAGCCGGGGGAGCATGTCGTCCCATGCCACGCTGACTATTTCGCACCGGACGCCCATGCTTGCTGCCAGAGCCTTGGCTATGTCCACGTTGAACCCGTCCATTTCCCCTTTTTCATTCTTGAAGCTGTAAGGAGGGTAATGGTCTTCCACCGCCACCCGCAGCGGCGGTTCGGCAAAAGCGGCTGTTGTAAAAAAGGTGAGAATAAAAAGGATGAATGCGAAAAAGGCAAAATCAAGTCGTCTTGGCATGGCGGCTCTCTTGGGTTTAATTGACTTTTAGCAGATATTTGTCCGATCGAAAAGTTCATGTAAAAGCCCGCTTCGGAAAGGCTGTTTTCCAAAGCGGGCATTGGGTTGACGTCGGTATCATGGTTACTTGTCTTCGTCGTTCTGACTTTTTTCGTCCTTGCTCTCGGTGTATGTTTCGTCCCACAAGCCACAGCTGTCGGAAATACAGGAGAGACACGGTCCGGGGTAATCCATGTTGGGCATGAGAGCCTCCGATTGTTTGGTATGTCGAGGACCGGTCAAGCCTGTCGGCGACCAGTCACATATTTTCTTGCTCTGTATTTTTGATAATAATAATCATTTTCAAATTGTCAAGGTGTCATCTGAAAAAGCAGGCGAAGTTTTCGATTGAAACGTGAAAAAAGCCCGGAGGAGAATTCCTTCGGGCTTTCATTGTTTGCGGAACAGAAAATCAGGCACGTTTTTCACAGTATCTGAGGAATTTTTGCGCTTCAATGAATTCCGGATTGATGTTCAGTGCCTGTTTCAGGCTCACGATACATTGGTCGTTCAACCCTTTTTCAAAATAGACGCGGGCAAGATTGAAATAGACGTTCTCGTCGGTTTCAACGATTTCCAGCGATTTCTCGTAGTAGCGGATGGATTCGTCATAATGTCCGTTCTTGCGGAGACTGATGCCGAATTCATTGAACTTCTGGCGGTATTCGAAGGTGAATGCCTCGTTGATGCCGAGCAGGGTGTCGAGCACTTTCCTGAGCTTTTCGAATTCCTTTTTTTCGGAATAGACTTCACCCAGACCGTAGTTGGCGTCCACGTTTTTGTCGTCGATCATGAGCGCCTTGATGAACTGGCTTTCGGCTTCGTCCATGTTGCCGTCGGCAAAGGCCTGCTCGCCCATTTCAATTTTTTTGGCCAGAGTCTTCAGGGCCGGGACCGTGTGAACCTTGTAGTATCCCGGTTCCGGAGTATATTGCTTGAGGAAGTCTATTTCCTGCAAGACGCTGCGTACGCCGGAAGGTACGTGGTGCTGATTCAGGGGCTGGACTTCAAACTCGGTCTTCGACATCTGGCGTGCGTACCAATAGGTCACGTTGTCGTGGGTTGCGGCCGTGCCGCCTGTTCCGATGTCGGCTTCAAGTTGCAGCGAATAAACGCCGAGAATTTGTGGGTAGTCGCTCAAGAGTCTTCTCCATAAAGATGATAGTCCAGTTTGCCGCAGAGTTTTGGAAACTGGCCATGCTCCTTTGAGTATCTATCTTACACAGTGTTCAAAATCAATATTTCATCGTGCATTGTTTGAGTCTTGCCGCCAAAAACGAGAAAACCCCGTTACGGGGTTTTCTCTGAATGGGAGGATGCGGTGCAACACGCAAAGAGATGCAGCTAATCGCAGGGCTTCCATGGCTCGTTGAGTTTGCGGTCGGCTCCACGCAGCTCGACGACTTCGGGGAGGAGGTTGCCGACCACGGGGGTGAACGGATGGTAATTGTAGAGCACGGCAACCTGTACCATGGTGCACGGGCCACCCGCGCTGTTGTCGATGCCGTCTCCGGTGACCGTCTTGTCGGGCCATGAGGTAATGGTGATTTCCTTTGTGCCCTTGTTGAGGCGGTCGAGCCAGCCTTCGGTGACGGCAGTGATCTGAGACAGGCGGGTGCCTTCGTCTTCTCCCTGTCCTGTTGCCGCGAATCGCGTGCCGGACTGGGCAGCCTTCTGAAGGGTCATCCATGAGTAGAGCATGGTTCCGCCTTCGATGATTGCCATGGCGAGTACCATCAGCAGCGGCAGGAGTAGGGCTATTTCCATGGATACCAGGCCGCGTGAGCGGGGTCTTTTTCTGAGTGTCATCATGTCCTTCCCCCTAGTGCAGGAGTCGCCAGCCGAGCTGCTTGCCGATCTTCTTGAATATTTCCGGGATGTCGTAGACAGACGGTGCGTCAAAGTAGTGGTCGTCGGTTCCCGGCTTGCTGGATGCGATCTCCATCATCAGGTTGCGGTCGGTCGTGTCCGAGCTGCCGAAGCGGATGGTGAATATCTCGATGCCTTCGTCCTTGGCCTTTTGCGCCTCGGCCAGCATGTCGGCGTTGAGTACGCCACCGTCTTCACAATGGGACGTGTCGTCACCCATGCCGAAATAGGCGTTGGTCCAGTAGTTGTTCGGTCGATAGTAGGCCCGGTAGGTACCTCCACACTCGCCGTCCTCGGTGTCTCCGTCAGTGAGGACGATCATGATTTTGCGGAAGTCATCCTTGCTGCCGGCTTCGGTGTAGGGAGCCTCTTCCGTCAGAATATGGCGGCCCCACTTGATGCCCTCGGGAATGACCGTGCCGGACCATGCGCCTGTGGCGGTCTGGCTGTTGATGGCGGCGATGATTGCGTCCTTGTCCTTGCTGAGCGGCATGGCCTCGGGCAGATCGGAGCAGGTGTCGAGGGTGATCTTGCTGCGATAGTAATAGGAAAGACGCCAGTAGTCGTCCATGAAGTCTTCGTGGATGCCTTCGTTGAGCGAGCCGTCAGCGTTGCGGCAGCCTGCGGGCAGTCCGTCCACGCCTTCGCCGATGCGGACCTTGCCCTTGAAGGCGACCAGCCCGACCTTGGTGTCGGGAGTCGTTCCGTCGGGTATGAGCAGTTCTGTCAGGCCAACCGAGGCTTCCTTGACGAGGGTGATGGGTGTGCCTTTCATGGAGCCGGAGTTGTCGATGACGAATACGACTTCAATCTTGTTGAAGCCAGCGGCAGCTTTGGCGTGGACGTAGTTGTCCGCCAGATTCAGAAATTTCATGAGAATGAGTTCGACCTTGGCGCGCGCTTCGACTTCGACGCTACGGACTTCCGTGCCGGGAGCGACTGAGGTGACCTCGGCCTGCTCCATATTTTTCGCAACCATGGAAACCACAGCACTTTGCACGATGCCTTTGGACAGATCCGGGTCGTACGGAAGTTCAAGGCTGCCTGCCAGAGCACCGGAGTCCACAGCGGCCTGAAGCCGGGTGTGGGTGACGTACAGGTTGCCCATGTCAATGGCGATGCCCGCCACGGCCAGCAGCACTGGCAGCAGCAGGGCGATCATCATGCTGATCGCGCCCCGGCGCGACTTCTTACGGCAGGGGCATCGTGGTGCTTGCTGCGAGCTGGACACCGGTATCTCCGGTAAGCATCTTGAAGATGTTTTCGTTGAAGGGCTGGTAATCATAATAAACCTCGACGGTGACGGTCTCCGGACCGGTGTTTACGGTGGTGCTCACGGCTGTTGCGTCAAGTTCTTCGGTCAGGGCCTGCACCATGGCTCCCACATTGGCTTCTTCTCCATCCATAAGGACCAGGCGCGCGCCTTCCCGGCTGGCTTCCACCAGATTGGAATAGGCGTGCATTGCCTGCGCTCCCTCGATCAGGAAAAAAAGCAGGAGGACCACGACGGGCAGAAGCATGGCAAATTCGACTGCCGCGATTCCCTGTCTTGATTTGTCCCACTTCCTCATTCCGTACTCCTTGCGTTCATGTCTCCCGGTCGGAAGACTGGTTGTCTTGTTTAAGCAATGGGTGTGCCAAGAGAAGTTTCTTGATGGTTTTGTTGTCTTAACCGTCTGTTATTAAACATATATTAGGTTTAGCTGTATCGTTTGCGCGTGTCTGGCGAATGATCGTCAAAGGATGAAAATCTATTTTTTGTGGAAAACTGGAGCGGTGATGTGTATGATGCCCCATCAGGATTGGATTTTTACGGGGGAGGCATCGTGCCGGAAAAAATACTCGTCGTTGATGACGACCGCGCCTTTCAGGGCATGCTGGTTGAAGCGCTTTTGGACTCGGGCTATGAAGTCGGTACTGCCTCCTCTGCTGAAGAGGGGATAAAAAAGGCCGGGTCCGGGAAGTTCGACCTTATCCTGCATGACATCAAGCTGCCCGGTATGTCCGGCCTTGAGGCGTTGCCACATCTGGCCGAGGCCGCACCGGACGTGGATGTCATTGTCATGACCGGCTATGCGTCCAAGGATTCCGGCGTGCAGGCCATGCAGCGCGGAGCCTATGACTATTTTACCAAGCCGTTTTCCCTCGGCGAGATGGAAGTGGTGGTCCGGCGGGCGCTTGAGAAGCGGCGTCTCCAGACCGAATTGGCTGATCTCAAACGGCGCGGCAGTGAAAGTCCGCTGGGCAGGATCATCGGCCAGTCCGCGCCCATGATGGCCGTGAAGGAGCGCATCGCCCGTGTTGCCGAACTCAATGCCGACGTCCTTATCATGGGCGAAACCGGCACCGGCAAGGAGCTTGTCTCCGATACCATCCACGCCCTGAGTTCCCGGTCCGGCGGGCCGTTCGTCAAGGTCAACTGTGCCGCCATTCCGGAAAACCTTATCGAGAGCGAACTGTTCGGACACGAGAAGGGGGCGTTCACCGGGGCCGCATCCGCCAAGCAGGGCAAGTTCGAGCTGGCCAAGGGCGGTTCCATCCTGCTTGATGAAATCGGCGACATGCCGCTCAATCTCCAGCCCAAGCTGCTCCGCGCCGTGGAACAGAAGCAGGCCGAGCGTCTCGGCGGGGTCAAGCCCGTGGAATACGACGTACGCATCATCGCGGCCACCAATCAGGAGCTTGAACAGCGTGTGGAAGCGGGCGAGTTCCGCAGTGATCTTTACTACCGTCTCAACGTTGCGACCCTGATCCTGCCCCCCCTGCGTGACCGCAAAAGCGACCTGCCCCAGCTCTCGGAGTTCTTTCTGGACCGCGCCAACCGGCGTCTGGGCACGGACATCAGCGCCATTTCCACCGAGGCCATGGAGATCTTCTTCAATTACGACTGGCCCGGTAACGTGCGTCAGTTTGCCAATGCCGTGGAGCGGGCAGCGATCTTCTGCCGTTCCTCGGTCATCACTCCCGCGGAAGTGGATCAGGCCTTTTCCAACAAGCAGCCCGCAGCGGAGAGCGACATGGCTGTCCTGCCCGGTGCGGGGTTGCCGCTCAAGGAAGCGCTCAAGGAATTCGAGAAGACCCTTATCATCAACGCGCTCCGTGAAGCTGGCGGCACCCAGACCGAAGCCGCCGACACGCTGGGAATCTCCGCCAAGAATCTCTGGAACAAGCTCCAGAAGCACGGTATCGACCCCGCTTCATTCAAGGGGTAACCGCTGTCAGCGCTCCCCGGACCGGGAGTCCCTGTTTCGTCACACGCTCTTTCCCTATATAGTACGGTAAGGCACGCCTGCCTGTTACTGTTTCCCCGTTTGCAGCGGATGTTCCCTCAAAAATGGAGTCGCTACGTAGGATTGTGTCCGATTCGGGCATAATCCCATGTATCCGCTTGGAATAGTGCAGACAAATTGAGTTATTCGCTGTCATTCGGCGTAGCGGCTGCCCTTCTTTTTGAGCTTCATGGACAGTAAAACGAGAGAGATTGGCATGCGATCTACTTTTTGTAGAGTTGGTTTAAATCGCTGATTTTATTGTGTATTGGTTGAGGTTAGTTGTTGCAGTTCTCAAGATGTTTGTCCATTAAAAATGGAATTCGTGTTCTTTTCTGAGGTCATTTTCGTTTGTGGTGGCAAAAAATATTTTTTTATTTCAAATGAAATCAGCATGTTCTCGTGTGGTGTCGAAGGTGCGGCATCGGCTGTGGCACACCGGTTGCTTTATCCGTGGCGTGGCTGATGCGGGGAAACCGAAAACCGCAAATTTTGAAAACAAAAAGTTTTTACACCAAACAAGGAGAACAACCATGACCAAGCTGATGAACCTTATCCGTAACGAAGAAGGCGCAACCGCTCTTGAATACGGCCTGATCGCAGCCCTGATCGCTGGCGTTATCGCCGGTGCCGTCACTCTGCTCGGTACTCAGGTCACTCAGGTCTTCACCGACCTTACCACCGACATGAGCATCTAGTTTTAGCAATCCGTTTAACGGAAGCAGCCAGAGCAGCCGAACCGGGGCTAGCGGGAATGCAGCCCGCAGGCCCCGGTTCTTCTTTCGAGGGGAAAACGAAAGACAGGCGGCAGGCACATCGGGGGGAACATGAATTTCACCATCACCATCATTCTTTCGGCGGCACTCATCGTCGCGGTCGTCACCGACCTGAAGAGTCAGCGCATCTACAACTGGCTGACTTTCCCGCTCATGCTTGCGGGAATCGTTTTTCACACCACCGTCGGCGGTCTGGACGGACTGCTCATGAGCGCGGCGGGCTTCGGCCTCGGTCTCGGCGTCATGGTTCTTCCGTTCCTTTTCGGAATGATGGGCGCGGGCGACGTCAAGCTCATGGCCGGTATCGGCGCATGGATCGGCGCATCCAATATCTTCACGGCATTCATTTTCACCTGTCTGGCCGGTGGCGTTTACGCCCTTGCCGTTCTTTTCCGCCATCGTGAAAAGGCCGGGGCCGTGCTGCTGAACATCCGGGCGAGCATCATGAATTTCATGGTCACCAGGAAGTTCGAGTATGCCCCGTCCGCAGAAGGCGCATTGCCGCGACTCTGTTACGGCGTCGCCATCGCCGTGGGAACAACGGCAGCGGTCGTCATGAATTTTGCCCGGACCGGTTCGGTCCTGGCGCAGTAGGCAGGGAGGAAGGCCATGAGCAAGTCATCAAGAGCCGTTATCCAGATTTCCATCGCCCTGGTTCTCGCACTGGGCGCGGGCGTTCTGATGTTCAAGTGGTCCAGCTCCGTGTCGAAGCAGAAGCCGGTGGCGCAGGTCGCTGCCACTACCCCTGTCGTGGTCGCCAAGGTCGATATCAATCGTGGGACCAAGCTGCTGCCCGACATGCTGGAGATTCGCGAATTTACCAAGGATTCTTGTCCGACCGGCGCATTTCCCGACATCAAGGCCGTTGAAGGCCGTGTCCTGAACGTCGCGTTGAGCCAGAACGAGGCCGTGACCGACAGGAAGCTCGCGGACAAGTCGCTTCTGGGCGGCGGCGTGAGCGCCCTGATCGAACCGGGCAAGCGCGCCATGTCGGTCAAGGGAAACGAGGTCATGGGACTGGCCGGTTTTGTCCGTCCCGGTGACCGCGTGGACGTGCTTGTGTCTATGACAGTGGGCAAGGATGAAGATCCGGTTGCCAAGCTCGTGCTCGAACGCGTCAAGGTCATCGCCACCGGTACGGAACTGGCCCCGAGCGGCGAAGGGCAGACAGCATCCGTGGACGTATACACGCTTGAGCTGACTCCCGAGGAAAGCGAACGCATGGCACTGGCCGCGACACAGGGCACGTTGCATTTCGCCCTGCGTAACGAGCTGGATTCCGAGACCGTGCTGACTACCGGGGCAACCGTCCGGTCCGCACTGGCATCCTACAAGCCGAAGCCCAAGCCTCGCAAGAAGCGCAGGGCTCCGGTGACCGTCGAGGTCATTACCGGCGGCAGCAGCAAGAAGATGCGGTTCTAGGGGGCTGTCATGTTTATATTCAGAAACATACTTTGGAAGATTCTCGTCGGTGCGGCGGTCATGGTGGCCGTCATCGGCGCAGCCTCCTACGCAATGGCAAAGGTCGACGTGCTCAATACCGAGGCTCCGGGCGTCATTCGCCTCGTGGCCGGAAAGTCCACCATTCTGAACGTGGACAAGCCCGTAAGCCGCGTGTCCCTGTCTTCGGAAGAGGCCGCGTCCATCATCATCCTTTCGCCCAAGCAGATTTACATCACCGCCAAGGAACTCGGCACGTCCACGCTGACCCTGTGGTCCGGCAAGGCCGTCTCCAACATTTACGATCTGGTCGTGACCCCCGACGTCACGCGCCTGAAGCGGATGATCCACGAGATATTCCCTCAGGAAACAGCCGTGCAGGTGCTCTCGTCCGGTGAATCCATCACCCTGTCCGGTTCGGTGAACAACACCGGCAACCTGACTTCCATCCTCGCGCTGGCAGAGGCCGAGGCCCCGGAAAAGGTGGTCAATCTCCTGCGGGTGGACGGCGTGCAGCAGGTCATGCTGGAAGTCCGCGTGGCCGAGATGAGCCGTACCGTCATAAAGCGGCTGGGCATCAACTTCATCTCCACGCTCAACAGCTTCACCTTCTACTCCTTCCTGAACAACCTGACGCAGTTCACCTCGGCCGGGGACGGAACGGTCCAGTTGAACAAGGTCAACGGAATCGTCAATTACACCAGCAAGAATTTCAACATTCGCGGTTACTTCGACGCGCTCAAGGCCAACGGCCTGATCCGCACGCTGGCAGAACCGACGCTGACATGCGTTTCCGGTGAATCCGCAGACTTCCTCGTGGGCGGTGAAATACCCATTCCCATTCCGCAGGCGCTCGGTAATGTGGCCATTGAGTTCAAGCCGTTCGGCATCGGCCTGTCGTTTACTCCGACAGTGATGTCCTCCGGGTTGATCAATCTACAGGTCGCTCCCGAAGTGTCGGAACTCGACTACACCAAGAAGGTGAACCTCAGCGGATTTGAAATCCCGGCCATCACCACGCGCCGCGCCGCCACGGTCATCGACCTTGCCGACGGGCAGAGCTTCGCCATTGCCGGACTCATCAGCGACCAGCTGCGCGAGAACAACAACCGGTTCCCCGGACTGGGCGATATCCCGATACTGGGCACCCTGTTCAGCAGCAAGGATTTCGAGAAGAGCAAGACCGAACTGGTGATCATCGTCACCGCACACCTTGCCAAGCCGTTGGACATGGAGAAGCAGACCCTGCCCACCGACGGTTTCAAGGAAGCGGATGACTTCGAGTTTTACATGCTGGGTCTTCTGGAAGGACGGAAGGACGAGCCCAAGGCGACTCCCGTGAACTCCGCCCCCGACGACACGCCGCAGCCCGGTACGGTCGTCAGGCCCGAATCCGGTTTCGACGGACAATTCGGCCATACGTGGCCCAAGTAGAAGGAGAGGAACATGCAGAATTTTTTCATCTACCTCGCCCTGATCGGCATCATGTTGCAGGCCGGATGCGGCTCCATGATCGAACACCGCGAAACCACGCCGCCTTTCGGCAGTTCCATGCGGCTGGCAGTGAGCCAGCAGGTCGCCGACCCCACGCCGCCCACGGATGCGCCCGTGGCCTACAAGGACGGACGATATGCGGCTGCCGTGGCTCGGAAGTACGAGGAAGGCCCCCGTACCAAGCCTGAAGACGGATCGTCCATTTCGGAACTTGTCATCGGCGCGAGGTAGGGGATGGTCATGCGGGAATTCCAACGCTACTGGCGTGAGCTTGTCGTGTTCATGCTCATGCTGTCCGTACTGCTCCTGAATCTCGTATTGTTTGACTCTTTCTAGCCGCAGGGAAAGGCGGCTGGAAGGAAGCGGGAAAGGGAACGGACAATTCGACAAGGGGAATAAGGGGGAACCATGAATAACAGGATAATACCGGTCACGCTGTCGCTCATCGACGACGGAGAGCGCAAGCGGCTGGCGCAGATTATCAGCGCCAACCCGATGTTGCGCCTGCTCGATGAGGATGCCGAGGAAATGGGCGTACTCATCTACGAGCCCGGTCCCAGTGTGGACGAGGACATGCCGCATATCATCCATGCCCTTGAGACGGGGCAGGCCGAGGATGTGTATCTGGCCGGTCCCCAGGCTGACCCGGAAGTGCTGATCCGCGGCATGCGTAGCGGTATCAGGGAGTTTCTCCAGTATCCGGTCAATGAGGATGATTTCCGGGCCGCCATCATGCGTACGGCCATGCGCGGCAGTCTTGAGGATAATGATGTGGAAAAGGGAAAGATCACCACGGTTCTCGGAGCCAAGCACGGGCTGGGCGCGACCACGGTTGCCGCAAGCCTCGCATGGTGCCTGAACGAATCCGATCCCGGTTCGACACTGCTGCTCGACCTGCGCCGTCCCGGCGGCGAGGTGCCGTATTTTCTGGACCTCAAGCACGACTATGACTGGAGCCATCTGGCGGACGACATTTCCCGGCTCGACGCCACATACCTCAAGAGCGTGGTGACCGAACATGAATCCGGCCTGCACGTCCTGCCCGGTCCCGCGGTGCATGAAGCCCCGGACCCGCAGGTTCTCTATCTCATCCTTGAACAGCTTCGCCATGTCTACGCCCATGTGATCGTGGACACGGCATACCCGGACGATCAGATCCTGCCGCGTGAAATTGAGCAGGCCGACATCGTGTTTGTTGTCACGCAGATGACCCTGCCGTGTCTTGCCCGCACATCCCGGCTGCTCGATTCCATCCGCAGTCAGGACCCGGATGCCGACCGGCGCATGAAGCTCCTCGCCAACCGCGTGACAAAGGACAACGCCATCTCCGTTGACGAAGCCGCCGACGTGCTCGGAAAAGACATCGCGCTGCCCGTGCCGGAAGATTTCGCCGCGTCCCTGTCCGCCATCAATCAGGGCGTGCCCATCGTTGCATCGCATCCCAAGTCGCCTGCTTCCAAGGCGCTGCGTCGACTCGCCAAGGGGGTCGGCGGAAAGAAGAAGGCCGCGAAGAAGCGGTTCTCCCTGCCGTTTGCCGGACTGTTCGGCAGAAAGAAGAAGGGCAAGTCTGAAAACGACAACCTCGCAGGAGCGGTCTTATGAGTCTCGCAGCACGTTTGAACAGAGGCGCGGGCAAGACGCCCGCCGCGCCCAAGGCCGTCAAGGCAGTAAGTGTGGAACAGGCCGATCACTATTTCGAGATCAAGACCCGCATCCATGACCGCCTGATCGACATGATCGATCTGTCATTGCTCGACACGCTGGACGAAAAGGACATGCGTGCCGAAATCGCCAAGGTCACCGAAGGGCTGCTCTGGGAGGAATTCCAGAACGCCCCGTTGAACCTTGCCGAGCGCAAGCGGATGCTCTCCGAAATACAGGACGAGGTCATCGGGCTCGGGCCGCTGGAGCCGTACGTCAAGGACCCGACCATCAACGATATCCTCGTAAACGGCTACAAGCAGATTTACGTGGAGCGCGGCGGCAAGCTCGAACTCACTCCGGCCCGGTTCCGCGACGACGACCACCTTCGCAAGATCATCGACCGCATCGTCTCTCTCGTGGGTAGGCGTATCGATGAATCCCAGCCGCTGTGTGACGCCCGATTGCTGGACGGTTCCCGCGTCAACGCCGTGATCCCGCCGCTCGCCATTGACGGCCCCTCGCTTTCCATTCGTAAGTTTTCCAAGGATCCGCTGGAAGTGCAGGACCTCATCAACTTCAAGGCCCTGACTCCGCAGATGGCGGACCTGCTTGACGGCATCGTGCAGGCACGGCTCAACGTGCTCATCTCCGGTGGTACCGGCTCGGGTAAGACCACGCTACTCAACTGCCTGTCCCGCTTCATTCCCGAGGACGAACGTATCGTCACCATCGAGGATGCAGCGGAACTCCAGCTCAAGCAGGATCATGTTGTGCGCCTTGAAACACGGCCCGCCAACATCGAGGGCAAGGGCGAGATCGATCAGCGAGAACTGGTCAAGAACTGTCTGCGTATGCGCCCGGACCGCATTATCATCGGTGAGGTCCGAGCTTCCGAGGCCCTTGATATGCTTCAGGCCATGAATACCGGCCACGACGGTTCGCTCACCACGGTTCACGCCAACTCGCCGCGCGACGCCATGATGCGTCTGGAAACCATGGTCTCCATGGCGGGCCTCAATCTGTCGCCCATTTCCATGAAGCGGTACATTTCATCCGCTATCGACGTGGTCATTCAGGCCACCCGTCTGGTGGACGGTTCCCGCAAGGTCATCTCCATTCAGGAAATCACCGGCATGGAAGGCGAGATGATCACCATGCAGGAAATTTTTGCCTTTGAGCAGACCAACATCAGCAAGCAGGGCAAGGTTGAGGGATATCACACCGCGCGCGGCATCCGGCCCAAGTTTGCCCAGAAGCTCGAACGCATGGGACGTCCGTTCCCGCCGGAAATGTTTCAGGTGGCCCCGGAAGCGAGGAGGATGTGATGAGTATCGCCCTGATTATCACCGTCGTCGGAACCCTCGTCATTTTCATGCTCGCCATGGGCGTGATCTCCTTTATTCGCGCAGACCGTGACGACGCGGATCGCAAGGTCAAGGATCGGCTCCGCCAGTTTGCCATGACCGAGGTCGAGACGCAGTCCTTTGATCTGCTGCTCGCCCAGTCATCCATGAGTCAGGTGCCGTGGTTCAACCGGATGCTCTCCAAAATGCAGATAGCGTCCAATATTTCCAGGCTGATCCGGCAGGGCAAGTCCAAGGGCACCACCGGAACGTATCTGCTCCTGTGTGCGCTGCTCGGCATGATCGGAGCCTATGTGGGCATCATGGTCGCGGACCGTCTCTGGATAGCCGTCGTTCTGGCCGGACTGCTCGGTTATGTGCCGATACTGTATCTCAGGAAGCGGAAAGAGAGCCGCATGACCGCATTTCACAAGCAGCTGCCTGAAGTGCTCGACCTCATGAGCCGCGCACTCAAGGCGGGGCACACCTTCGGCGGGGCCATGCGAATGGTCTCGGATGAATTTGATGATCCCATCGGCGGCGAATTCCGCCAGACGCTTGATGAAATCAACTTCGGCATGGACGTGGACCGCGCTCTGGACAATCTGTTGGAGCGCGTGGATGTGGCTGACCTCAAATTCTTTGCGGTGTCCGTGAACATCCAGCGCGAAACCGGTGGAAATCTGGCCGAGATCGTTTCCAACATCGCCCGTCTCGTGCGTGAGCGGTTCGTCCTGTTCGGCAAGGTCCGCGTGTTGTCCGCCGAGGGCCGCCTGTCCGCACTCCTGCTGTCGGCGCTGCCCTTCATTACCGCCGGTATCCTGTATCTCATCAACCCCGGTTACATGAGCCTGATGTGGACCACCGAGTTGGGTCTCAACATGTCCTACGGCGCATTGTTCGGCATGACGCTCGGCATCATCTGCATGCGCCGCATGGTCAACATCAAGGTGTAGGAGCGCAGTATGTTCAGTCCTGAATCCATCCCGTTCTTCGCGGCAGGCCTTGCCTTCGTTTCCGTGCTTCTGGCCGGGTACGGCGTCATCGGCTACTTCGGCGGCACCGGGAATGTGGCGCGCCTCAAGGAGCGTGTTTCCGGCAAGCATGTGAACAGGAGTGATTCGCTTACTGCGCCGTTGGTGGAGGTGGGAAAGAACCTTGCTGCAAAGTTCGAGAAGATCGGTGAGCGGGTCGGCCCCAAGGACGAGGCCGAAGTGGACAGGAACCGCACGGCGCTCATTCAGGCCGGACTGCGTTCTCCCAACGCGCAGGTGAAATTTCAGGGTGTGAAGGTCTTTCTCGCATTGACCTTTGGCGGGCTGTTTCTGTTGTTCAGATTTTTCGGAGACCTCGAACTGTCGGTCCTGTGGACCTGTTTCGCCACAGTGGCCTGTGCCTCGCTCGGTGTTTATGCGCCCGAGGTGTGGCTGCGGAAGAAGGTGCAGAAGCGCCAGTTGACCGTTGCCGACGAACTGCCTGACGCGCTCGACCTGCTTGTCGTCTGCGTGGAGTCCGGCATGGGACTCGATCAGGCCATTGACCGGGTCTGCACCGAACTGGTGACGTCCGGGCCGGTCATCAGTTCGGAACTCAAGCTCATGACGCTTGAACTGCGTGCGGGCAAGGCCCGTGCGGACGCGCTGCGCGGTCTGTCTGCCCGCGTGGGGCTGGATGATCTCGGCAGCCTGACCTCGCTGCTTGTTCAGGCAGATGTTTTCGGCATCAGCGTGGGGCGCACCCTGCGCGTGTATTCGGATGCCATGCGTACCAAGCGTTCCCAGCGCGCGGAGGAACTGGCGGCCAAGCTGCCCGTCAAGCTTCTGCTGCCGCTGGTCGGCTTCATATTACCTGCTCTGTTTGTGGCCATCATGGGACCGGCCGGTCTGACGTTCATGGAAGTCTTTTCCAAGGTGAACTGACCGGTCAGAAGGAGGAAAACACCATGAAGAAATCGTTACTTATCATTGTCATCCTGATTTTTGGCCTGTCGCTGGCCGGATGTGCCACGCACAAGAAGCAGGAAACGTCGTTTCAGGAATTCGCTTACGGCGACAAGGAGCACGTCAAACTGAATGCGGCTCAGCACGAACAGGTTGCCGACGGCTTCCTGCGTCGCGGCAAGCCGGAAATGGCGTTCATCCATTACAACAAGGCGCTTGAGGCAGACCCGGAAAACGCGGACGTCCGTGTCAAGAAGGGTGACCTGCTCGTGGACAGGGGGTTGGATGAACAGGCGCTGGCCGAATATCTGGCCGTTCTGGAAAAGAACCCGGATCATGCCATCGCCAACGAGGCTGCCGGGACCGTGTATTTCCGTGCCGGTCTGTACGCCGAGGCCAAGGCGCATCTGACCCGTGCCGTGGAAAAGAACCCCATGCTCTGGAAGGCGCACAACTATCTCGGCAACCTCCATACCCGCAATGCGGAATACGATCAGGCTGTCGCGGATTTCAGGCAGGCCATTGAATTGCACAAGGGGGAATTCAAGGACGAGATTTACAACAATCTCGGTGTTGTCCAGATGGCGATGAAGCAGTACGGAAAGGCCGTTAATTCCTTCCGTTACGCACTCAAGAACGGCGGCGTGTCCGCCCGAACATACAATAATCTCGGCCTTGCCCTGACTCGTCAGGGTCGCCTGACCGAAGCGCTTGAAGCCTTCAAGTACGCAGGCGGCGAAGCCAAGGCCAACAACAATCTGGGTTACGTATTGCTTACGGAGGGACGTCCCGCCGAGGCAGTGCCGTATTTCGAGAAGGCCGTGGAACTGGCTCCCAGTTTTTACGTCAAGGCTGCCGACAACCTGAAGCGCGCCCGTATGGCTGCCCGCTTCTCAGGTACGTCCGTGGCTGCGGCCTCTCCCCGGATCGCACACAGCGGTTCCACCCCGAACCCCCTGTCCGGCCAGTCTTTCCCCGACGCCGGACAGACCTCCGGCGAGCCTGCGGCAAATCCCGCGTCCGCAGGCTCGCCTCCTTCCGGAAAGATCCAGAAGATCGCCTTTGTTCCGGGTTCCGGGGATCAGATAACAGGTTCGACATGGGGCATGCACGTCAGTTCGTGGCGTGATCATGACTGGGCTTTCAAGCACTGCGAGAAGCTTATCAAGCAGGGCTGGCAGCCATGGATCAATCAGGTCGACCTCGGTGAGAAGGGTATCTGGTATCGCGTCCTCGTCGGACGATATGATACCGTGGAAAAGGCAAAGGCCGAACGCCAGATGGTCATTGACCGGCTCAAGCTGACCCGTGCCCCCATCTACGAACTGGTGGTGCCGAATCCCGATGGTTCGCACCTCCGGAAGAATTGATCGGCCATAGTGTCATGGCGAGAAAACTTCCTTCGATAAAACGGCTCCCGGCAGGGCGTGAACATCGCGCCCGTGCCGGGGCTTTTGTTTTTAGCGACGACCTTCCCTTTTACGACGGATTTCAATATGTTCTCAGTGATAAACCGGCCGGGACGCGACTGTCCGGCCATTTCGGGAGGGAACGTTTGAAAGGAGAAACCGCACGCCGCTTTCGTGTACTGGCCGTTGACGACGACCCGGACATGCTGACGACGTATCGCGATATCCTCTGTTTCGAGGGGGAGGAGCCGTCCGAACTGGAGGCGCTGTTCGATGAGAACGCTTCTTTGCCGTCTCCCGAGGAAATCGCGGCGGACGCAGGTCGGCCCGTGTTTGACGTGTGCACTCTTTTCAGCGCATCGGATGCCGTCCGAGAAATGGGCACGGCCCTTGACGAAGGTGACCCGTTCACCATCGCGCTCATCGAGATGAATCTGGGCGGCAGTATGGGCGGGTTGAAGCTGGCTGAAGCCATCCGGCATCTGGACCCGTACATCGAGATTGTGCTTCTCTCTGCGGCACCGAACGTGCCCCTCAAGGAAATCAATGCCCGCATCCAGCCGCCGGAACGCCTGCTGTATGTCCAGAAGCCGTTTCGCTCTCCTGAACTCAAGCAGATCGCCATGTCCCTGTGCTCCAAGTGGGATGCGGAAAGCCGCGTGCGGGAACTCAACGCCACCCTTGCCAGCAAGGTCGAGGCCCGTACTTCCGAACTCAACGCGGCCAACCGGCGTCTGCGCCTCGATATTTCCAAACGTGCCGCCGTACTGCGGGAATTGCAGGCCAGCGAGCAGCGGTACAGGCTTCTTTTCGAAAAGGACATCACCGGCAACTTCGCTTCGGATGCGGACGGTCTCATTCTTGACTGCAATGTGGCCTTTGCCGATCTTTTCGGTTTTGAGTCTCCGCAGGATGCCCATGGCGCGAACATTTTCAAACTATGGGATTCCATGGGAGGGGCGGAGCCGTTGCGGGATTTGCTTCAGGTTCGCCTCCGTCTCGGCAATCATGAAGTGACGTTCGTGCGCGGCGGCATGAAGTTCCACCTGCTCGTGAACATCGACACCGTGCTCAATGCCGAGGGCGAGCCGGAAGAGCTGCGTGGCTACATTTTTGATATTTCCGAACCCAAGCGCCTTGAGGAACAGCTTCGCCAGTCGCAGAAGATGGAGGCGCTCGGTACGCTCGCGGGTGGTATAGCGCATGACTTCAACAACATCCTCGGGGTCATTCTCGGGTATGCCGAGATCATCGAGAATTCTGCCGAACCCGACTCCGGTCTTGAACGCCGCGTCGGGGAAATCACCCGCGCCGGAAAGCGTGCCCGCGATCTGGTCAACCAGATCCTGAATTTTTCCCGTCAGGGACCGCAAGAGCGGCATCCCATGACACTCGCACCGCTCATAAAAGAGGCGCTCAAGCTGTTGCGGTCCAGCGTGCCTGCCAATGTGGGGATCATTTCACGCATTGAGACCGACCGCGACAACGTCATGGCCGACCCGACGCAGATGCACCAGATCATGCTGAACCTTTGCGGCAATGCGTCGCACGCCATGCAGAAAACCGGCGGGACACTGACCGTCACTCTGTCGGACGTGCATGAAGATGACGCAGTGCTGCCGCCCGACGCGCTCGGACGCCCGGAACGGTTCGTGAGGCTGTCGGTGGCCGACACCGGGGCCGGTATCGAGCCTGACGTGGTGGAACGCATCTTCGATCCATTTTTCACCACCAAACAGCAGGGCGAAGGGACCGGGATGGGACTTGCCATGGTCCACGGCATCGTCAAGCGGCACGACGGGTACCTCGAATTGGAGAACCGTCCCGGCGAGGGCGCTACGTTTCATGTTTTCCTGCCCCTGACGTCACAGGCCGAACGTCCCGAAACGGACGCGGCAGCCGATTTGGTTTTCCGCGAGGGGCGCATCCTGTTTGTTGATGATGAGAAGCCGCTCACCGATATCGGGCGCGAGATGCTGGAGTCCTTCGGGTTTGACGTGGTCACGCGTACGTCGAGCATCGAAGCGCTGGAAGCCTTCAAGTTCCGCAGCAAGGATTTCGATCTGGTCATTACCGACCAGACCATGCCGAACATGACCGGGCTGGAGTTTGCCCGTGAGATCCTGAAAATCCGTCCGGATATGCCGATCATCCTGTGCACCGGCTTTTCGGATGCCGTGTCCTATGACCGTCTGCGTGACATCGGTGTCGGGGATTTCATCATGAAGCCCATTTTGAAACACGACCTTATTTCGAGTATCAGTCGATTGCTGTCCAAAGATTGATAGACGGCTGACGGTCGTATTGTTTCAAAAAAAGAGGCTGCCTAAAAAGGCAGCCTCTTTTTTTGAAAACGTATTGCGTTGATTTCGGCAATGTCTGAAACCTGTTACGGCTTCATTTTGAGGTCCTGCACGAGAAGCAACTGGAGTGCCTTGGAAATGGTAGGATCGTAGCGTTTGTCCTGCCCGATATCCACTGCGGCGTTGAGCATGGGCAGTCCTTCGCCGTATGGGCGGCTTGTGATCATGGCGCAGAAGGAGTCCACCACGGCGCAGAGGCGGCCTGCAAAGCCCATTTCCCGAGTCTTGAGCGGGTAGCCGGAGCCGTTGAGGCGTTCATGGTGCTGGGAGATGCATTCCTCCACTTCCGGGTACTTGAGATTGAGCTTGGTCATCATGTCATACCCCACTCTGGTGTGGGCGTTGACTTTGGTGCGCTCGTCGCCGGTGAGAGGGACTTTCTTGTCACGGATGAACTGGGCCACTTTGGTCATGCCCATGTCGTGCAGGAACAGGCCCGCGGCAAGTCGGTCAAAGGTCTGGCGTTTGACCGTTCCGGCCTCGCAGTCCTTGCGTTGCAGGCGGCCGAACAGGGCGAGGCCGAGAAAACCGCAGTTGACCGAGTGGTTCTCAAGAGAGTGTTCCTTGTGCATCCGCCGGACAAGTCCGCGTGTGCGGTGGATGTCCGCGTGCAGGTATTCGGTCAGGACCATGAGGTCTACCCAGAGTTTTTCAAAGACCACGGGGACGGGCTGGTCGAGGAATTCCTTCATCCGGCGGGTGAGTGCCTGAGTGAATATGTCGGCTATTTCCCGTTCCTTGAGATTCTTGTCTACAAGAACGAGGTCAAGCTGGTAACTGATATGCTTGACGTATACGGGGTGGTCGTCGCGCGAGACAAAGATCAATCCCTCGTTCACCATTGATGCGAGTTCTTCGATCTGTCCGTTGGAAAGCCTGCCGCCCACCTTGTAGAAGGGCGCAATACGACATACATCCTCTTTGAATTCGAAGATGTTCAGCGGGGGGCGATACTTGTTGAAGCTGCCCAGAATGTCCGCGCTTATCTGGTAATATTCCTCGTTCAGTCCGTCTGGTATATCATGTTTCGGCTTTGCTTTGGAATTCATCAACCCGCTTCTTTGCTTAATTTTTCATACAGTTTGACCACGTTGGTCTGGGTGACGGACCGCCCCCGTTCCGGCTGACCGGCGGTGACGATGACGATGTCACCTTCCTTGAATGCCGGAGACTGCCGGACAAAGACTTCCGACCGTTCCTGATGGTCGTCGATTGCGTCCAGTGGTTCAGCAGGGATAACCCCCCACGAGAGATTTGTGAAGTGCCGGACCGTGGAGTCCGTGCTCAGGGCGTAAACCGACTGCATGGGGCGGCAGGATGAAAGGATGCGCGCCGTGGACCCGGACGTGGAATGACAGACGATGGCCTTAGCTCCTGTTTTGCCTGCCAGCATGGCGGCGGCATAGGCGAGGAAGGTGGACGGGTGTTCGTTTTCGCGGCCCCGGCTTTTGGCTCCCTTGTCGCCTTCGAACATGAACGCTTCGATCTGGTAGGCGATTTTCCGCATGAATTTCACGGTTTCGCCGGGGTAACGGCCAATGGCGGTTTCTTCGGAAAGCATGACGCAGTCGGCACCGTCGAGAATGGCGTTGGCCACGTCGGTCGTTTCCGCGCGGGTCGCCATGGGCGAGTTGACCATGGAGAGCAGCATCTGGGTGGCGACGATGACCGGTTTGCCTGCCTTGTTGCATGCCTTGATGATGCGCTTCTGGGCCACCGGCAGTTCCGCCAGATCAAGCTCCAGACCGAGATCGCCGCGGGCGACCATGATGCCGTCGGCCTCGTTCACGATGTCGTCGAGAACCTCGAGGGCTGCGGTGCGTTCCAGCTTGGCGACGATGGGAACGCGCCTGCCGTACTGGATCATTTCGGAGCGCAGGTTGCAGATGTCCTCGGGCTTCTGCACGAAGCTCATGGCCACGACGTCCACGCCGAGTTCCATGCCGATGGCGAGGTCGGCCTTGTCCTTTTCCGTGAGCGGTGCCAGCGGGGTTTTCATGCCGGGAAACGTGATGCCCTTGCGCGGCGGACACATGCCGGAGTTGGTAGCCACGAGCCGGATGAGGTGCGGGTCTTCGATCTTGAGCACGTTGAAGCGGATCATGCCGTCGGACAGCGCCACGGGATCGCCTTCCTTCACGCCTTCGAACATCTCCGGGATGTCGAGGCAGATGAACGGCTCGTCCACGTTTTCGGCCTTTTCCCTGGTGCCGAGCAGGACTTCGGTCCCCTTGGACACTTCAATGGCTCCGAGGCCGACGTCGCAGGTGCGGATTTTCGGGCCGGACAGGTCCTGAAGGACTGTCAGGGTGAGGCCGGTTTCCTGTTCCAGCCTGCGGATGATGGAGACCATCTTTTCGAAGAATTCACGGCCGCCGTGAGAAAAATTGAGACGAAAAATCTTGGCCCCGGATTCCACCAGTTCCTTGACGGCTTCGTACGTTTCGGTTCCCGGTCCCAGTGTCGCGATGATTTTTATGTGTCTGTCCATGGGTCCCCCTCAGGAAAACGGCGATTTCATTGTTACAGGCGGGCGTCAGTTCTCCTGACCGACTCCTGCCGCGTGTGATTGCAGCCTGCTGTCTGGAATTACAGGGTTTTTAATCAGTACATTCATCTTAGGCTGCTGGAAGTCTAGGCCGCGGTTCATAAAAAATCAACATCACTAATGTTATTTTCAGTCGTCATTTTATGAATTTGCGGTTGACATTATCTTGATTTTCATTCACCCGTGGAAAGAAGTGGAAGTTTGTGTAAAAGTTGGGTAAGAATGTGGAGCAAAAGGACGCTTCGGGGGAAAAGTGAAATTCAGAGGTCACGCACACAGAAGCCTGGATGACAAGGGACGGCTTATTCTGCCGCCCGATTTCCGGGATTTGATCCGCGCCGAGGTTTCGGACGCGGTCATCGTGCTGACTATTTATGACAAGCATGTCATCGGCATTACTCCCGAGCAATGGACCCGTCTCGAAGGCGAACTTGAGAAAGTCAAGTCACCCAGCCGGGGGCTTCAGAACACCATCCGCATCCTGTATTCAGGCTACACGGAAATTCTCGTGGGCAAGCAGGGGCGCATAGCCATTCCCGCGCACCTGCGTAAAAGCGGGAAGCTCGAAAAGGATGTGGTGGTGATGGGGGCCGGACGGCGGTTTGAGATATGGCCTTCCGACAGCTTCGAACGCCTGCTCGAAGAGGACTACGACGTGTCCGGTGAGCTGGCGGAAAACAACGTCACCCTGCCTTTCTAAGTCATGGCAGGAATTATGGACCCAGCAAGCAAACATACAACGGTTCTTTTGAATGAAGTGATTGAGTGGCTCAGGCCGAAACCGGGTGGTCGTTACATGGACGGCACCTTGGGGATGGGCGGCCACAGCCTCGCGCTGCTGACGGCGGCGGGAGAAGGGGCCGAGCTCTGCGGGCTTGACCGGGATCAGAAGGCGCTCGAACTCGCCGGGAAGCGGCTCGAGGAATTCGGAGACAGGGCGCACCTGTTTCATCTGCCTTTTTCACGGTTCGAAGAGGCTCTCGACGAACTTGGCTGGGATGAAATCGACGGCGCGGTTCTCGATCTCGGTGTGTCGTCCATGCAGCTTGATGAAGCTGAAAGAGGATTCAGCTTCATTCATGACGGTCCGCTGGACATGCGTATGGACCCCGAGTTCGGGCAGTCGGCCAAGGATATGGTCAATAACCTGAAACACGGTGATTTGGCGCGGATCATCAGGGTTTACGGGGAAGATCCCCTGGCCGGAAAAATCGCGTCGGCAATACTGAAGGCCCGGGACAAGGAGCCTATTACGAGGACGCTTCAACTGGCAGAGATCGTGCGGCTCGCCTATCCGCCCAAGATGCGGCACACGGCGCGAAACCATCCTGCCACCCGGACGTTTCAGGGACTGCGGATAGCGGTCAACAGAGAGCTTGAAGAACTTGAGTATTATTTGAAAACCATAGTCGAACGCCTGAAACCGGGCGGACGCGTGGCAATAATTTCGTTTCACTCCCTGGAGGACAGGGCGGTGAAACATTCCTTCCGGGATGCCGCCAAAGGGTGCAAATGCCCCCCGCATCAGATCCACTGTACCTGCGGCGGCGTTCCCGAAGTGAAGATATTGACGAAAAAACCGCAGCTCCCGACCAAAGAGGAAATGGCCGGGAACTCCCGCAGTCGGAGCGCCAAGCTCCGTGTCGCGGAAAAGCTCGGTGCTGACGGAGAAAAGAAATGAGTAAGGCCGACAGAACGCTCCTGTGGATGATTCTCACCCTGTTGGGTGGGGCTCTTACCCTTGGTTTGGGAGCGGTATGGCTGAACATCGAGCGCATGGATCTGGCATACGATCTACGCAAGATGGAGAAGAGTCTGGGCAAGAAAGAGGATCTTGCGGTGAAACTCATGGTTGAGAGGAACAACCTTGTTTCGCCTTACCAGCTCAAGAAGCTCGCAGGGCAGCATGCCTTGGGGGTTGCCGCGCCGGGGCAGATCCGGCGTATCGCTAATTGAGGAAACGCATGAGTTGCACGCTGTTCACAAGGCGCCGGATGCAAGGCGCAGGAAAAACACAAGGCCGACGCGTAGTTCTTCTGCGCGAGGGTTTGGGGTTTTCACAGCAACGCGGCAGAGGGTGTTTTTTCAGCAGCGAGGCCGCGCCGGGACAGATACGGCGCATAGCCGATACGAGATAATTGGCGCTTATATAATGTAAGCGCCCCAGTGGGATACAGGGATAATTAATGGCAAAAGGAAGCCAGGGGCGCAAAGATCACAGCAAGGTGAAGATAGGACTGGTCATGGTCCTGTTTTCTCTTGCGCTTGCCGGTCTTTGGGTCCGGGCAGGGTGGGTGCAGTTGCATGACGGCACCGCTCTACTCACACAGGCATCGAAGCAGAGTCTCGCAGCCGAGTTCGAATACGGCGAGCGGGGCCGAATCTTCGACCGCAACGGACAGATGCTTGCCACGAGCGTGGAAGCGAAGTCCGTGTATGCGTGTCCGTATGAGATCAAGAATGCGGACGTCGCTGCCGATACTTTGTCACGCGCCCTGAAAGTTTCCCGCTCCAAGCTTTACAGACGGCTTGCTTCGAAGAAAAAATTTGTCTGGATCAAGCGGCAGGTCACGGATCGTGAGGCTCTGGCCGTAACCGGTGCCGACCTTCCGGGTGTGCGGCTTGTCAGTGAATTTTCCCGTATCTATCCCAACGGTCATCTTGCCGGCCAGACCCTCGGCTTTGTCAACATCGACGGGCGGGGGCTTGAGGGCATTGAACGCATCTATGACGAGCGCATGAAACCGGGCAAGGCCCAGTTCGTGGTGCAGCGCGACGCCAAGGGAGCGCGCCTGTATCTGGATGCACAGGGCCGGGAGATGGATATCAACGGTCTTGATGTCCGCCTGACCATCGATACGCACATTCAGCATGCAGCCGAGCAGGCGCTTGCCAAGTCCATCGCAAAATATGAGGCCCGCGCAGGCATCGTGCTCGTGGTGGACGTGGATTCCGGCGATATCCTCGCCATGGCGAACCAGCCGTTTTTCAATCCCAACGCAGTCAAGCGATCGAACGCCGGTCAGCGACGCCTCCGTGCGCTCACCGACGTGTATGAACCCGGTTCCACCATGAAGCCGTTCCTGTTCGCTGCCGCGCTTGAAGAAGAAGTCATCGAGCCGGATACGCTCATTGATTGCGAAAACGGCAGGTGGCGGGTGGCTCGAAAGACCATCCGGGACACCCATCCCGCGAAGTGGCTGCCGGCACACAAAGTCATGCGGTACTCGTCCAACATCGGTTGTGCAAAAATCGGCATGGATTTGGGGTCCGGCGTTTATTACGATTACTTGACCAAACTCGGTTTCGGTGAAAAAACCCGCATCGGGCTGCCGGGTGAATCCGGCGGCATCCTCATGCCCCCCGGCAAGTGGACCAGTGTCGATCTGGCTGCCATCAGTTTCGGGCAGGGCATAGGCACCACTGCGCTCCAGATGGCGAAGGCGTTTCTGTGCCTTGCCAACGGCGGCGTCACCAAGGAACTGAATCTGGTCCAGCTCCCGGAAACAGAGCGAAAGAACGCATCCGTGCAGGTCTTCAGCCAGAAGACTGCGGATACCGTGTTGTCCATGATGAAGGACGTGGTCCATGAGGACGGCACCGGGCGCAGTGCCCGTATCAAGGGCATCACCATGGCGGGCAAGACCGGGACCGCCCAGAAAGCTGCCAAGGGCGGCTACGGCAAGGAATATATGTCCTCGTTTGTTGCCCTTGTTCCGGCGGAAGACCCGGAGCTGCTCGTCATCACCATGATCGACGAGCCGCAGAAGGCCAATTACGGCTCCATGGTGGCGGCACCCGTCTGCCGCGAAATCACGGTCCGCACGCTTGCCTATTACGGGAAGCTGTCCGAGACCCTCGATACCGTGGTGGCGGAGAATATTTCGGTGGACGAACTGGCCGAGGCTCCGCTTGCCGGAGCGCTGTCAGCACCGGCTGCGGCTTCCGTGAGTGCGAAGGTGCCGAACGTCAAGGGCCTGCCTGTGCGGCGTGTGCTTGAGATGCTGACGAAAAAGGGAATAGTCCCGGTCCTCAAAGGACAGGGAATGACTGTCAAAGGCCAGAAGCCCGATCCCGGGCAACCGTGGCCTGAAGACGATACCAAGGAGGGAACGGATGATGTTTTTGTTCTCTGGCTCTCCTAGCGAGAAGAAGGCAAAGCGAGGCGTAATGGAATTTTCCACGCTGCTGAAAAAAGCGGAAAAGGGAATGGTGGTACGTACCGATTCCCGCAAGGTACAGCCCGGTGACTGTTTTGTCGCCATGCCGGGAACCGCGGTGCGCGGCATTGATTTCATTCCCAGCGCGCTCGACAACGGAGCGCAGTACGTGGTCGCCCCGGAGTCGGCACGCGATCTGGTCGCCCCGGTGGTCGAAAACCGTGCCGTGGCCGTGTATCACGAGAATCCGGCTGCGGCGCTCGGCGAATTGGCTCGCGCATATTTTCAACTGACCGACCGTGACCTCAAGCTTGTGGGCATCACCGGCACCAACGGCAAGACCACGACTACCTATATCATCGAACATCTGCTTGCGTCGGCAGGCCTCAAGGTGGGTGTGCTCGGCACGGTCAACTACCGCTGGCCCGGTTTTGAAATGGCAGCGCCTCTGACCACGCCCGACTGCTGGATGATTCACGAACTGCTGTTCAACATGAAGAAGGCGGACGTGGACGTGGCGATCATGGAAGTGTCCTCCCACGCGCTGGATCAGTTTCGTGTGGCCGGACTCGATTTCGACGCGGGCGTGCTGACCAACGTCACGCAGGATCATCTGGATTACCACGGTGACATGGAAAACTATTTCCGCGCCAAGGCCAAGCTGTTCACTGAGTATCCGCGTGAGAAAAAGGCGAATATTCTCAACTACAACGATCCGTATGGCCGCCGCATCCTGACCGACTGCGAAGACGGTATCGGCTACGGCATCGGCGATACCGGCATCGTCACGCACGAAGTGGGCGACAAGCCCATGGTGCAGGGGCGCATCCTGTCCCTTTCCGGCAAGGGCATGGAGATCGAGACCTCGTACAAGGGCAAGTCGTGGGTCGTGAAGTCTCCGCTGATCGGCGCGTTCAATGCCATGAACCTGCTCGCCGCGCAGGCCGTGGGATTGCAGCTCGGACTGAACTGCAAGGACATGCGTAAGCTCGAATCCTTTCCCGGCGTGCCGGGACGGCTGGAGCGCGTGATGAATGACCGCGGACTCGATATTTTCGTTGATTACGCCCACACCCCGGATGCGCTGGAAAACGTGCAGCACACTCTCAAGGAGCTTGATTTCAAACGGCTCATCACCGTGTTCGGCTGCGGCGGAGACCGCGACCGCACCAAGCGTCCGCTCATGGCGCAGGCCGTGGCCCGGTATGCCGATGTGGCCGTGCTGACCTCGGACAATCCGCGCAGTGAGCAGCCTTTGATGATCATGGACGATGTCCGGCCCGGTCTTGCCAAGGCCGCAAAGGTCCTTGAGCACCCGGACCGCCAGACAGCCATCACCATGGCCGTGCGTGAAATGCAGCCCGGTGACGCCCTGCTCATCGCGGGCAAGGGGCATGAGGATTACCAGATCCTCGGGGATGAAACCATTCACTTCTCCGACAATGAAGCGGCCCTTGAGGCCATAAAGGAAGTGTACGCGTGAATTTGACCCTTGCTGATGTCGAGCGCTGCCTGAGCGGCGCGGCCGAAGAGGGCCATCAGGACATCGCCCTGAGCGCGGTGCAGACCGACAGCCGTACCGTGGAAAAAGGCGACCTGTTCGTTTGCATCGACGGCGAGAATTTTGACGGGCACGAGTTCGCGGCGCAGGCCGTGAAGAGCGGTGCCTCGGCTGTTGTCGCATCCCGCATGGTCGGGGATATTGGCGCGCCGGTCATTATGGTGCGCGACACGCTGAATGCCTTGGGACGCATTGCCGCCTGCTGGCGCGATACCTGCGGTGCGAAGCTGGTGGCGGTCACCGGCACGGCGGGCAAGACCACGGTCAAGGAAATGCTCTACGCCGTGGTGTCGCAGAAATTCAGCGCGGCCAAGAATTATCGCAATTTCAACAACCAGATCGGTTTGCCCATGTCCATGCTCAAGGCGGACTGCGAGCAGGATGTCTGGATCATGGAACTCGGCATTTCCGAGAAGGGCGACATGGAAGACCTCGCGCCCATTGCCAGCCCGGACCTCGCCATCATCACCAACATCGGTCCCGGCCACCTTGCAGGGCTCGGCAACGAGGCGGGCGTGGCTCTGGCAAAGACAACCCTGCTCAGATACCTGCGACAGGGCGGCAGCGCCGTGATCGGGCGCGATTATCCGCTGCTCTGGGACGCCGCTCGCGAAATCGTGGACAATCCGATCGGATTCTCCACCCAAAATACCGACACCTCCTATGTTGCCTCGTTTCTCGGGGCCGAAGTGGACGGCACGGGTCGTTTTTCGCTTCGGACCCCCGAGGGCGAGAGCACGTTTACGGCACCGTTCTGCGGTGAGCACTATGCCGAGAATCTGGCCTGTGTGGCCGCTGCCGCACATCAGCTCGGCATCAGCCGCGATGAAGTGATTGCGGGCGTGCAGAGCATCGAAGCCGACAGCCAGCGTTTCTGCTTCAAGGCGACCGGTGACATCGTGGTCATCGACGACACCTATAACGCCAATCCGCTTTCCATGGCCCGTTCCATCAGGACGGCTGCGGAAATGGCGGGTGACCGGCCTCTGGTGCTCGTGCTCGGTGACATGCGGGAACTCGGTGACGAGGCTGTTCAGCGCCATGAGGAACTGGGGCAGCTCATCAAGGAAATTTCTCCCAGAAGCGTCTTTTTCAAGGGCGTGCATTGCGACGACGTGGTTTGCGGTCTTGAGGGCGACGGGGTGGTCGCCGTTGACGGGCCGGATGCATTCCTTTCGGCGTGGCGCGACATGAAACTGGAGAACGCAGTGGTGCTCGTCAAGGGCTCGCGTTCCCTCAAAATGGAAGAATTCGTGGGCAGCCTGTGCAGGGTGCTCGCCGCTTCGAACAATTCAGCGGGAGCTCAAGGAGGCGAACGATGATTTACAATCTGCTCGCACCACTCAGTACGGACGTCGGCGTCTTCAACGTTTTTCGTTATATCACCTTCCGCTCGGTCTGGGCGCTGCTGACCGCACTCATCATTTCCATCCTGTTCGGTCCGGCCATGATCCGGTGGCTCCAGCGCGTCAAGTGCGGCCAGTACATCAAGGAAGACGGTCCCGCGCATCAGGCGAAACAGGGCACTCCCACCATGGGCGGCGTCATGATTATCTTCGCGGTCTGCGTGTCCACGCTGTTGTGGGGCGACCTGTCCAACGTCTATGTCTGGCTGACGCTGCTCGTGTTCGCCGGGTTCGGCGCGGTCGGTTTTGCCGATGACTACATCAAGGTGGTCAAGAAACAGAATGAGGGACTGTCGGCCAAGGCCAAATTCCTCATGCAGTGCGCCGTGGCAGGGGCGGCCCTGTACCTGCTCATTCAGGAGCCTGCCTACTCGACGCAGTTGTCCGTGCCGTTTTTCAAGAATTTTACTCCGGACCTCGGGTGGTTCTATCTGCCGTTCGCCATGATCGTGATGGTCGGCGCGTCCAACGCGGTGAACCTGACCGACGGCCTCGACGGCCTTGCCATCGGTCCCATGGTGGTCGCCATGGCGTGCTTTGCCATCTTCATCTACGTGTCCGGTCATGCCAAGATGGCGGAATACCTCGCCGTGCAGAATATTCAGGGCATCGGTGAAGTGACGGTCTTCTGCGGAGCCATGGTCGGCGCAGGGCTGGGCTTTCTCTGGTTCAACGCACACCCCGCGCAGGTCTTTATGGGCGATGTCGGATCGCTGTCACTCGGAGGGGCGCTCGGATTCGTGGCAGTCCTTGCCAAGCAGGAACTGCTGCTCGCCATCGTGGGCGGCGTGTTCGTGTTTGAGACCCTGTCCGTCATTTTGCAGGTTGGCTACTTCAAGCTCACCGGCGGCAAGCGCATCTTCAAGATGGCACCGCTTCACCACCATTTCGAACTCAAGGGTATTCCCGAATCCAAGATCATCGTCCGGTTCTGGATTCTGTCCATTCTCATGGCGCTCATGGCGCTTTCCACTCTGAAGCTGAGGTAGTTCCCGTGAATAGTAACGTCAGAAATTTCATCGATAAACGGACCCTTACCGATAAGCAGTCGGTGGTGGTGGGGACAGGCAAGTCCGGTCTTGCCGCTGCCCGCCTGCTCGACGTGCTCGGAGCCAGGGTGCGCGTGGTCGATCGAAGTGAAGACGTGACCGAAAACGTGCTTGGCCCCCTCAAGGGCAAGGTCGAGCTCGTCACCGGCCCGCATCAGAAAGAGCATTTCGCTGATGCTGATATCATTGTTTTTTCTCCCGGCGTGCCGGTCAAGAAACTCGCTCCGGTGCTTGAGGGCATCCCGGCGCAGAAGATGGTGTCCGAGCTTGAGTTTGCATCCTGGTTCATCGAGGCACCCATCCTCGCAATCACCGGCACCAACGGCAAGACCACGACCACCACGCTCGTCAGCGAGATTTTCGAGCATGCCGGTATACGGGCCTTCACGGGCGGCAATATCGGCACTCCCCTGTGCGAGTACGTGCTTGACGTGGAACCCGCCGAAGTCATCGTGCTCGAGGTGTCGAGTTTTCAGTTGCAGAACTGCCATTCCTTCAAGCCGCATGTGGGCCTGTTCCTGAATTTTGCGGCCAACCACCTCGACTATCATGAAGACATGCGCGAATACCTCGACGCAAAGCTGAAATTGTTCAGCCGCATGACGGGCGAGGATACCGCGCTGCTGCATGAGTCCCTGCGTCCTGTTATTGAAGAGAATTTCGGTGAACGTGGTTTCACCAACGCGCATGTCGAGTGGTTTGACGCCACCGACCGTTTCGAGGCTCCGAACCTGCCCGGTGAGCACAACCGTTCCAACGTGGAGGCCGCATGGCAGGCCGTGTCCCGTTTCGGTGTCACCAAGGAGCAGGCCGCAGAAGCCATCCGCCGGTTCACTCCGCTTGTCCATCGTATCGAGCCAGTGGCCGAGATCGACGGCGTGCTGTATGTGGACGACTCCAAGGCAACGACCCTTGATGCGGTGATTGCGGCTGTGAAGAGTTTCGATCGTCCGGTTCGTCTGCTCATGGGCGGTGTGTGGAAGGGCGGCGATGTGGCCGCTTTCGCACAGGCAGTCAAGGACTCAGTGGTTCATGTCGGGCTTTTCGGTGGAAGCCGTAATGTGCTGGAAGGCCCGCTCGGTGAAGTCTTCACCGTAACATGGGACGAAACCCTGGAGCTTGCCGTCAAGCGGCAGGCCGGGTTGGCCGGGAACAGTGATGTGGTGCTGCTGTCTCCGGCCACGTCCAGTTTCGATCAGTACGAGAATTACGGACAGCGCGGTGATGATTTCAAACGCGTAGTGGGGATGCTTGGATGACCAATAAGCTGAACCGCAGAAAATCTTCGGCGGCAGCGGGTCGCATTGATCCCTGGCTGTTGACTGCAACGCTTCTGCTTGGCGGGTTCGGACTTGTCATGGTGTTGTCGTCCAGCGGTATCATGGCCGAGCGCGTGTTCAGCGACAAATATTTCTTTTTCAAGCGTCAGCTTATATTTACAGGTGTCGGTTTGGCCGGGATGCTTGCCTGCATGCAGATCCCCCGCAGGCTGCTTTACGGCCTGACCTACATCTGGGTCGCCATAGCGGTGGTGTTGCTTGGTTTGTGCATCACCCCGCTTGGCGTCAATGTTAACGGCGCGAGCCGCTGGATCAACCTCGGCCCGGTCAACCTTCAGCCGCTCGAATACGCCAAGGTCGCGCTTGTTCTGTATCTGGCCTACTTCTTCGCGAAAAAGCAGGAGATGGTGAAGAGCTTCTCCGTGGGCGTGCTGCCGCCGTTTATCGTTACCGGATTCCTGTGCGGCCTGCTTCTGCTGCAGCCGGACTTCGGCGGTGCGGTGGTGCTTTCCATGCTGCTGTTCTTCATGTGCGCGGTGGGCGGCACCCGTTTCATCTACCTGCTCGGTTCCGGCATCGTCGGAGCGGGCGCGGGCTGGATGCTCATTTCCTCTTCGCCGTACCGTCTGAAACGGTGGACCGCGTTTCTCGATCCGTTCGCTTCGGCACAGAACGAGGGATACCAGCTGGTGCAGTCCCTTTACGCCTTTGGCTCGGGCCGTATTTTCGGTACGGGCATTGGTGCGGGCAAACAGAAGCTTTTCTTCCTGCCTGAGGCACACAATGATTTCATCATGGCCGTTGTGGGCGAGGAACTCGGCTTTGTGGGCATGTCCCTGTTCTTCATCGCCATCGGCTTTTTCCTGTATCGCGCCTTCCGTGTGGCTTTGAATCAGGAGGATTTGCAGGACCGTTTCACCGGCTTCGGCATTACCTGCATCATTGCTCTCGGCATGATCCTGAATCTCGCCGTGGTGCTCGGCACCGTGCCGCCCAAGGGTGTGGCCATGCCGTTCATCAGCTACGGCGGTTCCAGCCTGACCGTGTCCTTCATCTGTGCAGGCATCCTGCTCAACCTGTCCAGGAGCGCCAAGGAATGAGTATGAAAAGAATCATCCTCACCACCGGCGGCACTGGCGGCCATATTTTCCCGGCACTGGCCGTGGCCGACGAACTGCGTCGCCGCAACCCCGGCATCGACCTGCTGTTCATGGGCGGGGCCGGTCCCGAGGGCGATCTGGCGCGTAAACACGGCATTGCTTTTCAGGAGCTTCCGGCCAAGGGCATCATGGGCAAGGGGCTTTCCGGCATGCTGAGTGGTCTCGGCTGGCTCGGTGCAGGCATTCCCAAAGCCATGGGCGCAGTAAAGCGTTTCGGTCCCGACGCGGTCATCGGCTTCGGCGGATATGCCGGGTTCTGTCCGGTGCTTGCGGCTGCCCTGCTCGGCATTCCCACTGCGGTGCATGAGCAGAACTCCGTACCGGGCGTGACCAACAAGGTGTTGGGCAAGATCGTCAGAAAAATTTTCCTGAGCTTCCCGGATACGCTGGGCGTATTCCCGGCGGCAAAGACCATTCTCACCGGTAATCCCGTGCGTGCCTCAATCATCAAGGCGGCGAAGAAGCGCAAGGGGCGCACCATTGGAAAGCGCGTGCTGATTCTCGGCGGCAGTCAGGGAGCGCGCCCCATCAACGATGCGGTTATCGCAGGGTTGCCGAAGTTTGCGGAAGCGGGCGTCACGCTCGTGCATCAGGCAGGCAAGGCCGATTACCAGCGCGTGCGCGCTTCGTATGAAACCGCCAAAGCCGCCCCGGAACAGGTGAGAAGTTTTATCGAGGATATGGATACCGAATACGCGAACGCCGACCTGGCTATCTGTCGGGCTGGCGCGACCACGGTTTTTGAAATAGCGGCGGCAGGGGTTCCGGCGGTTTTCGTGCCGTTCCCCCAGGCCACCCATGACCATCAGACAATGAATGCCAAGGCCATGTCGGACATCGGCGCGGCGCTGCTGATCGCCCAGAGAGACCTCTCGGGTGACAGGCTTGCGGATGCGGCCATCGACCTGCTCGGAAACCCCGGACAGTTGGAAGATATGGAAAAGGCGGCACGCGGGTTCGCAAAGAAACACGCGGCCGCGGATATAGCGGCAGGGCTGGAAGCCCTCGCGGCATAAGGCAGAGGAGGCAGTATTATGGCAGCAGCACAGGGACCTTACCTGACCGTCGGCGGCGAAGCCTGTCCGGCCATGCGCGCCCGTGTGAACAACATTCACATGGTGGGTATCGGCGGTTCCGGCATGAACGGCATCGCTGAAGTGCTCATCAACATGGGCTTCAACATCACCGGCTCGGACCTGAGTGCCTCGGCAGCGGTCCGGCGGCTTGAGCAGCTTGGAGCCAACGTGTTCATCGGCCATGGAGCCGACAACGTGGGCGACGCGGACGTGCTTATCAAATCCACGGCCATCCCGGACAAGAACCCGGAGATCGTCGAGGCGAAAGAGCGCGGCATTCCCATCATTCCCCGCGCCGAAATGCTGGCCGAACTCATGCGCCTGCGTACGGGCGTGGCTGTTGCCGGTACCCACGGCAAGACGACCACCACCTCCCTGCTTGCGACGATTTTCACCGAGGCTGACCGCGATCCCACGGTCATCATCGGCGGCCGCCTGAGCATCTACGGTTCCAACGCCCGACTCGGCGACGGCGACTACCTCATTGCCGAGGCCGACGAGTCCGACGGTTCGTTCCTGCTGCTTTCGCCCATCATCACCGTGGTCACCAACGTGGACAAGGACCACATGGATTTCTATGCGGATCAGGAGGCCATCGACGCTTCCTTCACCAAGTTCATGAATTCTATTCCCTTCTATGGAATGAACGTGGTCTGCGGCGACGATGAAGGTGTGCAGCGGCTCCTGCCCGAAATCAAGCGCCCCTGCCTGACCTACGGACTCGGCCCGAAGAACAAACTGCGCGGCGAGATCGTTTCCACCCACCTCCGCAGCCTGTTCAAGGTCTATCTCGACGGTGAGGAGTGGGGTGAAGTGACCGTGGCGCAGCCCGGAACCCACAACGTACTCAATGCGCTCGCCTGTATCGGCGTGGCTCTTGAGGCGGGAATCGAGAAGGAAGACATCATCAACGGTCTTGCCAATTTCGGTGGCGTAGGCCGTCGCTTTGAGCGCAAGGGCGAACGAAAGGGTGTCATGGTGGTGGATGATTACGGCCACCATCCCGCAGAGATTTTCGCCAACCTTGAAACCGCCAAAGCGTGCTACCCGGACCGCCGTCTGGTCGTGGCCTTCCAGCCGCATCGTTTTACCCGCACACAGGCTCTGTTCGGCGAGTTCTGCAAGGTGTTCAAGGAAGCGGACCTGTTGCTGCTTACGGAAATTTACCCGGCGAGCGAATCACCCATTCCCGGCGTCAGCGGTCTGTCGCTCGCGCAGGGCATCAAGCAGGTGTCCGAAACCAAGGTGCAGTTTTTTCCTGATTTCGAGGCCATTGAAAAGCGCCTCAAGGACATCTTGCGTCCCGGCGACCTGCTTATGACGCAGGGAGCCGGTTCCATCTGGAAAATAGGTGAAAACTGGCTGAATCAGCCGGATGCGGAAGTCGAAGAACCGGAAACAGAAGAGGTCGAGGCATAGCATGACGCTTGAATTGAGAAAGAACCCGTCGCTTGCGGAGATGACGACCCTGCGCCTTGGTGGAACCGCCGAGGTGGAGGTCGTGGTGCGTGAAGAGCACGATCTCGACGAACTGGCGGAATTTCTCGTTCATGAAACGCTCAGGCCGTTTGTCATCGGCTGCGGCAGCAACTTGCTTGCGCCGGATACGCATCTCGACATGGCGCTTCTGCGAATGGCCGCCGTGTCCGGCCCGGACCGGGTGGAAAAGCGCGGCGACAAGATGATCGTCCGGGCCAATGCGGCTCAGCGCCTGCCGGGGCTGCTCGGCTGGGCGCAGAAGGCCGGTTTTTCGGGCATGGAAAATCTTACGGGCATTCCCGGTTCCGTGGGCGGGGCCGTTGCCATGAATGCAGGGTCCTACGGAACCGAATTCGGCGAGTTATTGACCCGTGTCCGTCTCTGGTCCCCCATGCAGGGACTGGAGTGGGTGGACGCGAGTGAGTGTTCGTTCGGATACCGTTCCTTTTCCTGTGGTTCCCGGAGTGGCAAAACCATTGTCTGGGAAGTGGAGCTGGCGCTCGACGAATCTTCACCCAAGGCGGTCAGGAAGGCGATGCAGGCCACCTACAAGAAGAAGCAGTCCACCCAGCCGGTCACTGCCAAAAGCGCGGGATGCGTGTTCAAGAATCCCGAGTCCAAGAGCGCCGGCATGCTGCTCGACAGCGCCGGTCTCAAGGGCGTGCGTATCGGCGGGATGGCCTTTTCCGACATCCATGCGAATTTTCTCGTCAATCTCGGCGGCGGCACCAGTGACGAAGCCATGGAGCTTTTGCAGCTGGGTCGCGACAAAGTGAAGGAACAGTTCGGCGTCACTCTGGAGACGGAGGTCATCGTTTTATGAGTACTCTGGCCATGAACAAGCAGCCTCGCCTGAAATTGGGCGGCAAGAAGGGCAATTCCCTGCGCTCGAAAAAGAAACGCTCCGGCAGCAGCCTGACCGGTGCCGGACAGGTGGTCGTACGCTCTGTCATGACGCTGCTCATGCTTTCGCTTGTCGCGGTGCTCGGCGTGGGCCTGCTCTACGGCTACCGCTACATCACCACCAGTCATTATCTGGAACTCAAGGAAATCCATGTAACCGGCAATTCCCGTCTCAGTTATGGGGACATTCTCAAGAATGCGGATGTGGCGCTCGGCCTGAACTGCCTTGAGATGAACGTTGGTGAGGTCGAGGAAAATCTTTCACGCAATCCGTGGATTCAGTCCGTTGCCGTACGGCGTGAATTCCCGAACCGGTTGCGTATCAATGTGTCGGAAAAAGTGCCCGCCTTCTGGATTCGGCAGGGTGACGGTCTGTATTTCGCGGATGCGCGCGGCAAGGTGATCGCGCCCATGCATCCCGGTGAAATGGCCTCGCTCCCGGTGCTTGATGTGGCCGATACGCTTGACGACGGTGAAGCAGTGCTCACCGGCCTCCTGAAAAAGATAGATGCAAAGCAGACCCCGTTCACGCAGGCGCAGGCCGCGTGGATTCGCCTGACCAGCGCGCACGAGATGGAAGTGTATCTCGACGGTCATGCCAGAGGAAAAGGGCTGACGATCCGTCTGTCCATGGACAGGTGGGACGTGCAGCTCGAACGGCTGAAGGTTGTCTGGCGCGACCTCATGCGGCGCGGAGAGTTCAAGGACGTGGCCATCATTGCGGCCAGCGGCGACAAGATATGGGTAAAGAAGCGCTCGGCGAACAGCTAGGCGTTTGAGATATTAAAACGGAACGTTGAACACATGACCCGGCACGGAAATCGGTCACAGGGAATGAAGGAAATCGATACCCACTGCCGGAGAGGAGACACATTATGGCCAGAAACGATTTGATCGTCGGCCTTGACGTTGGAACCACCAAGATCTGTACGGTCGTGGGGGAGGCGAGTGAGAGCGGTGTCGATATCATCGGCATCGGCACTTCCCCTTCCACGGGCCTGCGGCGTGGCGTGGTCGTCAACATCGAGAAGACGGTTCAGTGCATCAAGAAATCTCTTGAGGACGCGGAACTCATGGCGGGCTGCGACATCCGCACCGTATACGCGGGTATTGCGGGCAGCCATATTCAGGGATTCAATTCCCACGGCGTTATCGCGGTTAAGGGCGGCGAAGTCACCCAGCGTGATGTCGACCGGGTCATCGAGGCCGCCAAGGCCATCGCCATCCCCATGGATCGCGAAGTGCTGCATACCCTGCCGCAGGAATTCATCGTCGACGACCAGCGTGGCATCGCCGATCCGCTCGGCATGGCCGGTGTGCGCCTTGAGGTGAAGGTCCACATCGTCACCGGTGCGGTCACTTCGGCGCAGAACATCATCCGCTCGTGCAACCGCTCCGGGCTGGATGTGTCCAATATCGTGCTTGAGTCCCTCGCTTCCAGCAAGGCCGTGCTTTCGGCCGAGGAACGTGAAATCGGTGTGGCGCTGGTGGATATCGGCGGTGGCACCACGGACATAGCCATTTTTTCCAAGGATTCCATCAAGCACACCAGCGTGCTTGCGCTCGGCGGTCACAACCTGACCAACGACATCGCCTACGGACTGCGTACGCCCATGATGTCCGCCGAGAAGATCAAGATGGATTACGGCTGCGCCATGGCCGATCTGGTGACCTCGGACGAGATCATCGAGGTGCCGAGCGTGGGTGGCCGCGAATCTCGCAAGATGAGCAAGCGTGTGCTCGCGGAAATCTGCGAACCGCGCTGCGAGGAAATTCTCGCGCTTGTGGATCAGGAACTCATCAAGTCTGGTTTCAAGAATATGATCGCGGCGGGCGTTGTCCTTACGGGCGGCACCTGCATGATCGACGGCATGCAGGAGCTGGCCGAGCAGATTTTCGATCTGCCGGTTCGTATCGGTGTGCCCGAGCAGGGCATAGGCGGGCTGACAGAGGAAGTCATGAGCCCGAAATACGCCACTGCCGTAGGCCTGCTGCTCCACGGAGCAGAAGAGGAAGGTCTGCACAAGGTCCGGCCCTTCAAGATTCGCGACGATTCCGGTTTTGACCGCATTTTGTCGCGCATGAAGAAGTGGTTCACGGACATCGCCTAACTAGGGGAATGAGGAAATCGAGGAATTGTAAACGTTAAACAGGGAACGTTTCGAGGAGGAAGACAATGGAATACTTTGAAATCGAACATGACACGAATGCCAAAATCAAGGTCGTCGGTTGCGGCGGCGCTGGAGGCAATGCGGTCAACAACATGATCCAGTCGGCACTCAAGGGCGTCAAGTTCATCGTCGCCAACACCGACCATCAGGACATTGACAAATCTCTGGCCGAACACAAGATCCAGATCGGCGAAAAGCTGACCAAGGGCCTTGGCGCGGGTGCCAATCCCGAGATCGGCCGCTCCGCCGCCATGGAGTCCGTGGACCAGATCCGCGAGGCACTCGAAGGCTCGGACATGGTGTTCATCACCGCCGGAATGGGCGGCGGCACCGGAACCGGCTCGGCCCCGGTCGTGGCCGAAGTCGCCAAGGAACTCGGCGCACTGACCGTCGGTGTCGTGACCAAACCTTTCTACTTCGAGGGCAAGCGTCGTCTCGAACAGGCGGACGAGGGCACACGCGCTCTGGCGGATGTGGTTGATTCCATCATCACCATCCCCAACGACCGCTTGCTCCAGCTCGCCGCCAAGAAGGCATCCTTCTCCGACATGCTCAAGAAGGCCGATGAAGTGCTGTACTACGCGGTCAAGGGTATCGCCGACCTCATCACCGTCCATGGCCTCATCAACCTTGACTTCGCAGACGTCAAGGCCGCCATGTCCGCATCCGGCATGGCATTGATGGGCACCGGCATTTCGTCCGGCGAGGCCCGCGCCAAGGAAGCCGCCATGAAGGCGATCACGTCTCCGCTGCTTGAAGACGTCTCCATCGAAGGTGCCAAGGGTGTGCTCATCAACATCACTTGCGGCCCGGACATGCTCATCGACGAGGTCTCCGAAGCCGCTGATATCATTTACAAGGAAGCGCATGACGATGCTGAAATCTTCTTCGGTACCGTGTTTGACCCCGATGCGGGCGACGAAATGCGTATCACCGTCATTGCCACGGGTATCGAGTCCGCTCTGGAAGAGCCGGAACCGGTCCTGAGCAAGGCGGAACAGCAGAAAATGCTGCTGCTTCGCAAGCCGCAGGGCATGAGCGGCACCCCGGCTCAGCCCAAGCGTCCCGGTCACCGCAAGGTTATCAACACGGACCGCAATATCCCGGCCTACCTGCGTAAGGCGGGCGGTGATCTCGCCACCAACGAACCGGTGCAGCCGCAGGTCAGCCAGCGTGCCGTTGCCGGCCCCGGTGAAGAGGAATTCATCTTCGAAGAAGACAATCTCGATGTCCCGGCCTTCATTCGCAAGAATGTTGACTAGGGATTAATAACAACGCTGAAAAGCGACAAAACTGCAATGGGTTTTCTGCATCGGTTTCGACCGGCACGGGAGACCTGCGCGTGAGGTGCCGTCATCGCTAGACGAACCCTGTACCATGGCGTGTCGGAGCCGGAAGCTCCGGCGCTCGGCGGACGACTGCCGGTTGCGATAGTCGTCCCCGGAGGCGAAAAAGCCGCCATCTCGACCCTCGGTTGGCAATCCGTTTACCGGAGTCTCGCCGAGGAACCCGGCTTGGCCGTAGAACGTGTCTTCCCGGACAAGCTGGGACTGACCGATGGCGATGCCCCGAGAACGCGCGAATCAGATAGCCCACTATCCTCATTCCCTGTACTGGCCTGGAGCATGACGTTCGAGGAGGATTTCCTCATCCTTCCTCGAACGCTCCAGGCAGCGGGCGTTCCGCCCCTTGCGGCGGAACGCCCGTGCCTTCCTCTCGTCATGGTGGGAGGCCCCCCCGCTTTTCTCAACCCCGCGCCCATCGCGCCATTTGTCGATCTTTTCTGGGTTGGAGAGGCTGATGATCATTTTGTTCCGTTTTTCGAAAAAATCAGAGAACTCGTGTTTGACGGAGCGGACAAGGAAACCGTCCTTGACGCCATCAAGGATTTACCCGGTGTCTATGTTCCGGGTAAATCGAAAACGCCGGTAAAGCGCACCATTTCCGGGCCTCCCGGTACGCTCTGCGACCCTGCATTTTCCTGTTTCATTTCAGGCCGTGCTGCCTTTCGTGACACCCTGCTGCTCGAAGTCAACCGGGGCTGTCCCTATGCCTGCCGGTTCTGCGCCGCCGGGTACATCTACCGTCCTCCGAGACATGCGGACATGGACGAACTCAAGCGTATCGTGGAACTGGCCGACCCGCCCAAGGTCGGCCTTGTCGGTACTGCGTTGACAGACTGGCCGGACCTGTTGCCGTTCCTGAAATGGCTGCATGGCAAGAAAAAGAAGTTTTCCCTTTCATCCATGCGGGCCGACGGCATAACGGAAGAGTTGCTTGTCTACCTGCGTGAGCGCGGAATCCGTACCGTGACCCTCGCCCTTGAGGGGGCGAGTGAGCGGCTGCGGCGCATGATGAGCAAGAAACTCGACCCCAAGGATTTTCTCAATGCCGTCCGCTTGTGCGCGCGGTATGGCGTCAATCATCTGAAGCTGTATCTCATTGCCGGATGGCCGGGAGAGACCGACGAAGACTACGCAGAACTGAAAGAGTTTCTTGCGGAGATCATTCGTATCCGGTCCGAAGAGCCGGGTGGTCGAAAGAAGCATTTCATGCGTATTACCATCGGAGTGAGTTCGCTTGTCCCCAAGCCGTTCACCCCGTTCCAGTGGGCTCCCATGGCGAGTGAGAAAGAGCTTGATTCGCGCATGGCGCAGCTTCGAAAGATCGTCAAGCCGTTCAAGGGCGTCAAGCTGCACCATGACACGCCGTTTCAGGCCCGGTTGCAGGGCATGCTTGCCCGAGGCGGCGAGGAAATGGCGGACTTCATCCAGCTTGCCGCGGAAAAAGGCGGCTGGAAAAAGGCGCTCAAGCTATGGGACGGCGACCCCTCGGAGATACTGGACCGGGAACGCGGCGAAGACGAGGTCTTCCCGTGGGAAGTCATCGATATAGGTGTGAAGCGGGAATACCTCTACAAGGAATGGCTTCGTTCGAAAGAGGCCAAAGTCACGCCCGGTTGCTCGCCCAAGGGATGCGAATCCTGCCGACTGTGCGGGATGGAGAGCTGGCTGTAAGCCCCGATTGACTTCGTTTGTTTTGAGCGACCTCACCCATATAAAATAGACAACCTGACCCAAATGCCTTACAAGAGCATTCCGATACGCCCGAATCGCGGGGTCTTTTCCCGTGGTCGGCGATGAACTCTTTTGAACAGAGAATTATGAGCAAAATTGATAAAATAAGAAATTTCAGCATCATCGCGCATATTGATCATGGAAAGTCGACTCTGGCTGACCGTATCCTCGAAATCACCGGCATGGTCGGTGATCGTGAGAAGAAAGATCAATATCTCGACAAGATGGAGCTGGAGCGCGAACGCGGTATCACCATCAAGGCGCAGACCGTGCGTATTCCCTATACCGCCAGTGACGGAGAGGAGTACATCCTCAACCTGATCGACACCCCCGGCCACGTGGACTTCAGTTATGAAGTTTCCCGTTCGCTGTCGTCGTGCGAAGGCGCGCTGCTTGTGGTGGATGCCACGCAGGGAGTCGAGGCGCAGACGCTGGCCAATGTCTATCTTGCCATGGACAATGACCTTGAAGTCATTCCCGTGCTCAACAAGATCGACCTGCCCAGTGCGGAGCCGGAGCGTATCGCTCACGAGATCGAGGAAGTCATCGGACTGGACTGCTCCGATCCGCTGACCGTCTCGGCCAAGACCGGTGTGAACGTCGATAAGGTTGTCGAGGCCGTGGTGGACCTGCTGCCGCCGCCTGAAGGCGACCCGGACGCACCGCTCAAGGCGTTGATCTTCGATTCCTGGTACGACTCCTATCAGGGCGTTGTCGTGCTTTTCCGCATTCTTGACGGAACGCTCAAAAAGGGAATGAACATCAAGATTTTCTCCACGGGCAAGGAGTTTGAAGTCACCCGTCTCGGTGCGTTCATGCCCGAGGCCGTGGACATCAAGGACATGGGACCGGGCGAGGTCGGGTTTCTGTGTGCGTCCATGAAAGAGCTTGGTGATGCGCCTGTGGGCGATACCATCACGCTGGCCGACAATCCGGTGGCAGAGCCGTATCCCGGATTCAAGCCGGTCAAGCCCATGGTGTTCTCCGGCCTGTATCCCATCGAGCCGTCAGAATATGAAAATCTCAAGGCCGCGCTGGAAAAGCTGCAACTCAATGATGCGGCGTTCAGCTATGAACCGGAAACTTCGCAGGCTCTCGGATTCGGTTTCCGCTGCGGTTTCCTCGGCCTGCTGCATATCGAAATCATTCAGGAGCGGCTTGAGCGTGAGTTCGAAGCCAAGCTCATCACAACGGCGCCGTCTGTCATCTACGAAGTGGAGGACGTCAACGGCGAAGTCTTGACCATCGACAACCCGAGCAAGCTGCCGGACCCGACCAAGATTGGCCGTATCAGCGAGCCTTTCGTGCGGTTGGAAGTGCATGTCCCGAACGATTACGTCGGTGCGGTGCTTGCCCTGTGCGAGGAGAAGCGCGGAATTCAGAAGGACATGGCCTACATCACGGAAAAACGTGTGGTCATTACCTATGAGATGCCGTTTGCCGAGGTCATGTACGATTTCTTCGACAAGCTGAAATCATCTACCAAAGGCTACGCAAGCCTTGATTACGAAATCATCGATTACCGTGACGCCGACCTCGTGCGTCTCGATATTCTCATCAACGGCGATCCCGTTGACGCCTTCTCCTGTATCGTGCACCGTGAGAATTCGGCCCGGATCGGCAGAGCGCTGGCGCTCAAGCTCAAGCGCTCGATCCCGCGCCAGATGTTCGAGGTGGTCATTCAGGCCGCTATCGGCAACAAGATCATCGCCAAGGAACGTAATGCTCCCTTCCGCAAGGATGTCACGGCCAAATGCTACGGCGGTGACATCACCCGAAAGCGCAAGCTGCTTGAAAAGCAGAAGGAAGGCAAAAAGCGCATGCGCCGCATGGGCAATGTTGAAATTCCGCAGGAAGCATTCCTCTCCGTTCTCAAGACGGATGAAGACTAGCGGGCTGCCGGAAAAGAAAGAAATAGGGCCGCAACACGCCCGTTATCCAAGGAATATACATGACTCATAAATCCATGAAATCGTTTCGCGACACACTCGAAGCCGTTGCCATTGCCCTGCTGCTCGCCTTTGTCATCCGAGCCTTCATCGTTCAGGCCTTCAAAATTCCGTCCGGCTCCATGCTGGAGACGCTTCAGATCGGCGACCACCTGCTGGTGAGCAAATTCGCTTATGACGTGCGCCTGCCGTCCAATGTCTTCCTTGATACCACTGATGGCAAGGTGCTGTACAAAACCGGCGATCCCGAGCGTGGTGACATCATCGTGTTTAAGTTCCCCGAGGACGAGAGCAAGGACTTCATCAAGCGTGTCATCGGCTTGCCCGGAGAGACCATCGAGATCAAGAACAAGGTCGTGTACATCGACGGTACTCCGCTCGACGAACCCTACGTGATGCACACCAAGGCCGAGATGAATCCGATTCGTGACAACTTTGGGCCGTACACCGTCCCGGAGGACGAATTCTTCATGATGGGCGACAACCGCGAAGGCTCCTACGACTCCCGCTGGTGGGGACCGGTCAAGCGCCAGAAGATCGTGGGCAAGGCCCTCATCATCTACTGGTCCTGGGGTTCCGTCACTGACATCCGCTTCGGTCGTATCGGAAAGATATTCAATTAAGGAATGCCTCCGGCGGCTCAAGAACCCTTTGTAAAGGGTTCTTGAGAATCTCCTAAACTTTTTGGCTCGCCTTCGGCGAAGGATACAAAAATGGTTCAGGTGTTCATTGCCTGAATCATTTTTTTGTAACTGAAGAAAGGCTTAAAGCATTTTTTTGGAAATTGCTTGAACTGTGTTGCGTCCAGTTCTGTGATCGCTGCTTGTTTTTGAAACCACAACGGTATAGCGATGCTCATTCCTGAAATTGAGTTTGTAATGTTTGCCGCCGTTTTCCCTCAGGTGGAAACCAATCTCTTCAAGGCCTGCACGAGTTTTGGCGTCGATTTTTTTGTAGCTATGCAGCAAGGATTTTAGTTGTGCAAGAATGACCTTTTTTTCTCCGTTGCCACTGTTTGAAGCTATCAGGTCTTCGATGATGTCCCGACGTCGTGTACCAACTTCACAGTTTCTGACTTCCCTATTCAGGATATCTAACAGCAGGTCAATGCATTCCCCTTTGTACTTATCTTCTTCGCTGCCCCTGATAAGAATAGGGGTGCCTGGAATCGGGGTAGTCATTGTGTTACTGTATACCTGCCTGCTGAGCCGCTCTATTTCCTTCTGAGCAAGGGCAAGCTCTTCCTTTTTGGCGTCCAGTTCCGCGTCGAAGAGTTCCATGTATTTATCAAGCTTAGTAGAGCCTGTCTCCCGCAGTTCCCGCATCTTGAGCTTGGATTTTATTTCCAACAGGAAGGGCCATGAGCATTCTTGGATGCCTCGGTGAGTTAACAGTGAATCCTTGACTTTCTGGCAGACATCATTCTCGATTTTTCGGGTGTTCGGGGATTTTCCTCGCTGTACGAAGAACAGCCGGTTCATAGTACCGGGCCAGTATATGCCGACCGCACCGTTGTAGGCGTTGATATCTCGGACTTTTTCTTTCAGGTCGAAGGAAAAATCCGCGTCTGGCTCGACGAGGATATGCGCCATGCCGGAAAGGCGTTTGGCCAGCCCTTTGGAGTTGATGTTGTGCTGGCCGTTGTTAGGAGCACTGACGTAAACTGTGGGCATGATACACCCCAGCTTGTCCTCAATGGCTTTTTGAGCGATATGGGCTTCGCTGTTTTTCAGAAAGATGGGTTTATCGCCGACAGGCATGCTCCCGTCATATCCAATGCCCATTTCCTGCATGATGAGTTTCACTATGTACGGCTTGTGACTCTGGTGATCGTCGAGTAGCGGCATTTCCGATTCTTTGAAGACTTTGACCGATATCCAATAGGAATTAGGGGTTTTGTGGCCGACGACTTCAGTGACCCAACGGATGGAGTCGTTCTCAGTGAAAGAGTGGCGGATGCCGCCGATGTTTTCTCCTTCATATTCGTATTTTTGAAAATGGAGGGATTCCGTGGAATTGGAAATGCGGCATTCCTCTGTGAGAGAGAAATCCCGTTCTATTTCTTTATTTATCGTGGAATGCTGACTGCCGAGCCGCCATTTTTTTCCCAGTAGTATCAATTCGTCTATTGTGGATTTGGGCGAAACAGGAAAACAGGTACTGTATGAAAGCATATTATTAAGGGGGGTGTGTGGTTAAAAAAATAAATCATATAGCTCATCCTCTATATGGTCAACCACGCTTTCTTTATTTCATCAACCCCGGAACAAACGTCACGAGTGCGGGGCAGGCCATGAGCAGGGCCACGCAGAGGGCGTAGGCGACCATGAAGTAGCTGACGCCCTTGAAAACGTCCGTCATGGGCACGTCCTTGGCCATGGAGGCCACGATGAATGTGTTGACGCCCACGGGCGGGGTGATGGCACCGAGTGTGGTGACGACGGTGATCAGCACGCCGAACCAGAGCGGATCGTAGCCCATGGCGGTCACGACCGGGAAGAAGATCGGGATGGTCACCAGCAGCAGGGCGAGCGCGTCCATGACCATGCCTCCCACGGCATAGATGAGGCAGATCACCGCGATGATGACGATGGGCGGGATGGGCAGCCCCGCGACCCAGCCTGCGGCTTCGAAGGGCAGGCGCGTGATGGCGAGGAAGCGTCCGAACAGCACCGCGCCGAGGATGATGACCATGATCATGCAGGATATTTTAAGGGAGTCGTTCACAGCCAGCCAGAATTTTTTGAATGTCATCTGGCGCGAGGCAATGGCGATGATGAGCGACAGTGCGGCACCGGCGGCACCCGCTTCGGTGGGGGTGAACAGGCCGAGAAACAGGCCGCCCATGACGAGTATGAAGATGATGATCATCTCGATGGAACCGGGCAGGGACGCGAGCTTTTCCCTGAAGGTCGTCTTGGGACCGGCCGGACCCCAGTCGGGATGGCGGCGGCAGAGATACCAGACCGTTCCGAGGAACAGCAGGGTCAGCAGAATGCCGGGGACCATACCGCCCATGAACAGCATGGCGATGGACTGGCTGGTCTGGAGGCCTATGATGATGAGTACGACCGAGGGCGGGATGACCACGCCGAGCGTCGCGCCTGCGGCAACCGCGCCTGTGGACAGGATCGGGTTGTAGCGGAATTTCTTCATTTCCGGCAGGGCCACGGTGGACATGGTGGCCGCTGTTGCCGAGTTGGAACCGCAGATGGCGGAAAATCCGGCACAGGCAAGGATGGTGGTCATGGCGATGCCGCCCTTGATCTCACCCATCCATGCGTAGGCGGATTTGTATAGCCGTTCGTTGACGCCGGAATAGAAACATATCTGGCCCATGAGGATGAACAGCGGGATAACGGTCAGACCGTACTTGGAAAAGACGTTCCAGAGTTCGGTTCCGAGCATGCCGGTGGCCGCATTCCAGTTCAGGACATAGGCGAACCCGCCAAAGCCGATGATGGCCATGGCAAAGCCGACAGGGATGCGGAGGAAAAAGATGGCGACGAGCAGAAGGATGGTGCCGAATATACCGGCTGTGATCGGATCCATTACAGCACCTTTTCAGCAGTCAGGGTTTTGAGCGTGTCCACGAAGAGCACGAACGCGAGGGCAAAACATCCGGCGGACGTGGCAAAGACGAACGGGTGGTAGATGATCATGAGGGTCTCGGATACCTCGCCGGTTTCAACGAGGTAGGCGGCCCATTTCCACGTTTCAAGTCCGGCCAGTACGAAGAAGCCGCAGGAGACGAGGCTGGTGGCCGCGTCTGCCGTTCTGCGGACGAACATGGGGAAGCGTTTCAGCAGGATGCCCACGGCGATATGCGATTTTTGGCGTTGTGCGAAAGCCAGTGAAAAGGCCGCGACAACCGCGCCCATGAAGCCCATGAGCTCGAATGTGCCCTGAACCGGCACCCATACGGCGCGCAGCACCATGTTGGCGCAGGCCAGAAGCATCATGGCTACGAGAAACAGGCCGGCCAGCGTGGTCAGCCCCTTGGCTATGAAGCCGCTTATCTTGTCGAGTGTGTCGATCATGGTATTTGAAAAAAGCGCCCTCCGTCTGAACGAAGGGCGCTGTGCGTACAGGGTTACTTGCCGAGTTCGGCTTCGTATTTCTTCTTGAGGGTGAGCATGTCGCTCAGGAGTGCGTCGGCGTCGTACCCGGCCTTGGCGGCATCGGCTTTCCAGGCCTGTACCAGACCGTCGCCTTGGGCCTTGATCTCGGCGTGTTCGGCAGCGGTCAGCTCAAAGACTTCCACCTGATACTTGTCTTTGGACCACGCAAGCGATTCCTTGATGTGGTTGTCCAGATATTCGCCGGTCCATGCGGCCTGTTCACGGCCGAGGTCATCGAGTGCCTTTTTCATGTTCGCGGGCAGGCTGTTCCAGCGCGCCTTGTTCATGATGACGGCAAAGGGGTAGACCGGCAGGTTGGTGATGGTTTCGTATCGGCATATTTCCGCGAAGTTGAAGTCCTTGAGCACGTCAAAGGAGGAAACGAGACCCTTGACCACGCCTTTCTGGAGTGCTTCAGGCGTCTGGGACATGGGCATGCCCACACCCTGCGCGCCGAGGCCGCCGAGGACTTTCAAAATGGAGCCGGATGCTCGCAGTTCCATGCCCTTGAGATCGGCGAGCTGTTTGACAGGCGTCTTGCTCATGATCTGGGACGGGGCTGAGGTGAACATGGTCAGTACCTTGACGCCCTTGAATTCCTTAGGCTGATACTTCTGGAACATGTCCCACATGGTCAGGCTGGCGACCTTGGTGGACGAGAATGCCACGGGCAGGTTCAACACGGACATGGCCGGGAACACGCCGGGATAATAGGCGATGGAAATGCAGCCGATGTCGGCCTGTCCCGTCTGCACGCCGCGAAGCATGTTCTTGGCACCGAGCAGGGTGGAACCGGGGAAGGTCTGGACGGTTATTTCACCGTTGGTCCGTTTCTCGACTTCGGTTTTCCAGTGCTCCATCTGGATGCAGGGGAAGGTCTTGGCGGGCGGGAAATTGGCGTATGTCAGCACGGCTCCGGCCATGGCTGTCGCCGACATGAGCGCGGCAAGGGTGATGGCCGCAGCCAGCACGGTAATCAATTTACGCATCGGTCTCTCTCCTCTTGGATGATGCATGATCCCCGGCGGACCTCTCAACTTCCGGCGGAGATACAATGAGGGGCGGCTCATGTGAGCCGCCCCGAATTTCTATGGCATGTTCAGGTCGTAAGCGGTCACGACCGTTTTTCTCTTGGAAAAGCCCATGGAGCCGGGGAAGGTGTTGAGCAGAACGACCAACTGTTTCTTGCCGTCGTTGTTCAGATCGGCAAGAGCGATGTCCGAAACCTGTCCCTTGATGCGGCGGGTTTTCCACGCCAGATTTAGGCCCACGCCATCCCAGGACAGGGCGTGGATTTCACCCTGCGAGAAGTAGCGGAACTTTTCGAAGACCTGAGCGGCGACCGAAAGGTCCTTGTTGACCAGCAGTTCGTACTTGCCTTTCTTGTGGAAGGAAGCGGCAAGCATCCTGAACGGCACGTTGAAGGTGGACACCTTGATGTCCGCAATGCCGGCTCCCATGCCCGCGGGGCGGTCGGGAGTCGTGATGCCGATGCCGGAACTGTTGTAGTGGTCCTCTTCGGTTGTGTACAGACGCTCCATGGCTTGGCTGTAGACCCTGAGACGGTGGAAGTCGTCGATAAGGACATACCGGTAGCCGAATTCCTCCGGCAGGTAGGTCATGTTGTAGACATTGCCGTAGGGCGGGCAGGGAATGGTTGATCCGGTCTCAACGGAATCGCCCTTCAGATAGGCTTCATATATCTTTTTGTGGAAGAGATGCCGTTCACCCTTGCGCTGAGCCACGAGGACCGGAGCAAAAGTGGGCGGCACACGCAGGACGCCAAGGAATTTGTTGTAGTTCTTGACGAGGTAGCTGAATTTCCCCCCCTTGAAGGAAAGGATATGCGATTTCGGCCATCCCTCGGGAGCCATGGTCACATTGCGGTACTGGGATTGGTAGGTGCCGATAATGAGGTCCGGCAGGTTGTCCTTGTCCACATCCATGGCTTCCAATCGGATGTACTGGGTGCTGGGAGTCAGTGCCAGAGTGTCCAGATGGGCAAGTTTGCCGTCCTTGTACCGATATGCGGAGATGCCTGTCTTGTGTAGGATGAATACTTCGTTCTTGCCGTCACCATCTGCGTCGGAAACCACCATGCTGGTGGAGAAGAAGCGCAGGGTCTGGCTGCGCCAGCGGCCGATATTGTTGGACCCGCCTTCGTAGCGGAATTGCGGGTTCAGGGTGCTGGTCTGATAGCTCCCGGACGTGCCGCCGATAAATTCCGCATTGATCGGGCCGGAGACTTCATCCTTGATATCTTCCTTGTCCACGGATTTTTCCGCGGTGCTGTAGCCGGGACGCTGGAACACGTCGCCCATGATGGCCTTGCTCTGTTCCTCGAGCCATGGGGTGATTTCATCAATCCCCATTTGGCCTTTCTGTTCCCACGTATTGCCGTTCACGTCGTAGGAGGTCATCTTGAGCGTGGCTTTTTTATCCAGAATGGAGATGGAGCCGGTGACAAGGTAATCAAGGCCCGCACCGCGCAGGATATTGGCCGCGTCCGCCTTGCTTTTTGGAGCGGCAAGGCCGTCAACCGTGGAGTCGGCTGCGGGTTCCGCATGGCCTGTCCATTCCAGATCGCTGTTCAGGCTGGCCTGAAAAGCCTTGGGAAAGTAGCTGTATTTCTTGGGTCCGTTGTAGGAAAAAGGCAGGACCGCATATTTTTTCGCGTTTTGCGCCAGAACGGGTGCCGCAAGAAGCAGGACCGCAATAATGGCGATACAGGGGACGGCAAAACGTCGATGTTGCATTGTTCCTCCTGATGAGGGGGGTTGTCTGTTCTCTATGAAAGCCCGGGGCAGTGTTGCCACAAGGGAAGGTCTTGTACCAGTTTCCGCGCCGGGATGCAAAGGTTGCGAGCGGTTGCCTCGCCGGGGGCAAGCCTGTATTGATGCGTGACGGCGCACGATACCGACACCAAATTCCACAGGGACTGCGCCGGATGGAGATACCCGTAATGGCAAATGATTTTCGGACATTTCGACTCGTGTGCAGCGAGGAGGAAGCTCCCATTGTGGAGCGGCTTCTCAAGGCGCAGGGGTTTGCTTTTGAACCAGAGCCTTTTTATCCGCTGGCCCGTAGGCTGACCGTCGAGCCGTTTCCGCTCGGAGAAAGTTTCGCTGCGCGCTTCGGACGTATATACATACAAGATAGATCCTCCATGCTGCCGCCGCTCATGCTCGCGCCGCCGGAAGGGACAAGCGTACTGGACATGTGCTCCGCTCCGGGCAGCAAGACCAGCCTGCTGTCCCGTCTGGTCGGCCCCCGTGGATTCGTATTCGCCTCGGAGCCGTCTGCGGATCGGCTTGGAACGTTGCGGGCCAATCTTCGGCGGACAGGTTCCGTGAACACGGCCACAGCCAAGGCAAAGGCGCAGGACCTGCCGTTTCCGGACTGTTCATGGGATTATATCCAGCTTGACCCTCCGTGCAGCGGTTGGGGAACCGTGGATAAGAATCCCAAGGTGATGGAGCTGTGGTCCGAATCCAAGACCGGCCCCTTGGTTGCCTTGCAAAGAACGCTCCTGGAAAAGGCGGCGGACATGCTGACGCCTGGAGGCGTGGTTCTGTACTCGACCTGCACGACCAACATAAAGGAAAATGAAGAACAGGTTGCTTGGGCGCTTGAACATCTGGATTTAGAGCTGGAGCCGCTTGACGAGCCGGAAGGCTTTGTTTTTGGCGAGCCTTTGCTGTCCGGTATGGCCGGTGTGTTGCGTGTCGCAGAAGATTCGGCAGGGCAGGGGTTTTTCCTCGCCCGGTTCCGAAAGAAGGGCGCGGGGTGTGCAAATCCTGAAAGGGAAGTGCAAGAAAGGTCACTGCCGGGAACGCCTCTCGACTTTTCGCGAATGGCGGGTACGGAGGGATGTGCCTTGGACGGGCTGCCGCCGGGAGAGGTGTATGAGTTTGGCGGAAAGGCGTTTTTCCTTCATGAGGAGGCGTTGGAGCGGGTTCCGGCTGGCCTTCGCTGGCAGGGACATAATATAGGAAAGATATCCGGGCGGGGGAAGAGTGCGGTGTTCCGTCCCTCTTCTATGGCGCGTGTGCTGCTGAACCGAAAAAGTCAGGACGTGCTTGATCTGGAGGATTTGGCTCCGCTTGAGAAGCTGCTGTCCGGCCAGAGCCTGAGTTTTCATCCCGGCAAGGGGCCAGTGGGTCTGTTTTATGAAGGTCTCCCTCTCTGCTGGCTGTCCCGCAAAGGGCGGCGCCTTTTGATGGCGACAAAATAGCTGTTTTTTCAATAAGTTATGCGGGTGAAAAATATTTATGAAAAGCGTTGACAAAAGCCTTGCTCGTGGGCAGTATGCCTTTCGCTGAACGCGGATGAGTTCCGACGGCGCGGTCAACACCTCAGTGAAAAAAAGGAGTTGACAACAAAACGCAAGTCGGGCAAAAAACTCTTCCTGCGGGCGCTTAGCTCAGCTGGGAGAGCATCGCCCTTACAAGGCGAGGGTCACAGGTTCGAGCCCTGTAGCGCCCACCATCTTTGAAATATTGGGGATAGCTTAACACCCCATTATTATAGTGCGGAGCCGTAGTTAAGCTGGTTATAACGCCGGCCTGTCACGCCGGAGGCCGCGAGTTCGAGTCTCGTCGGCTCCGCCACTAAAGACCAAGGATATCAAGCTGTTAGTTTGATATCCTTTTTCTTTTGGGATTCATCAGCCAGCTTGGTGGGCCTGCTAGTGGGCCCGATTTTCAAGCCACCTTCCAATATTTTCAGATGGGGCCTGATAGGTTCCATGCCGCGAACATACCTTTCGGTAGTCGCAAGCTTCTTGTGCCTCAGGATTTGCTGAATAGCGATCATGGGCACGTTGTTGTTTGCGAGTATGGATGCAGTGAGGTGTCGGATGGCGTGGCATCCAAAGGGCTTCACTCCTGCCTCCTCACAGAGCTTTTGAGGAAATCCTCGGTTCTCTGTGTACGGCTCGCCTTTTCGACGGCCTGAGGGCTGTGTGAAGACCCATTCATTGACGGCCTCTTGCCTATGGGCAAGCAGGACATTGAAAAGCTCGTCCGTCATGGGGAGCCATTCATATTCCATAGAGCCGTCCTGCCTTTTCTTGGTGCCAAGTCGAATACGCTTGCTTCCAAAGTCTACATCCTTCCATTGAAGTCTGTATAACTCTCCGCGCCGCGCTGCCGTATGCAGGAAGGTGAGGAGAAGGACTTTGTGTCGGCCTTCGGCAATTGCATGGACTTTCCAGAAATCCTTTTCAGGCGGGACGTATCTGTTTTGTCTCACCTCAGGAAACCGGGGAACAGCCAGAAAAGCATTCCTTTCAGGAAATCCCTCAATGAACTTGATTCCGAAGTTCCATGCGGCTGCAAGGTTCTTCCGTTCCTTATTCGTTGAGTAGCCGCTGTGCTCCTTGAAATAGTCTTGAAGATATTTCAGGGCATCCACTTTGCGGAATTCCACTACATCGCCATCGGGGTTCACAGTTTTCAGAAGCCGTTTAAGGGCATTCTTCTTTTCGCTGTATGTCTTCGGGCTGTATTTAACGGAGTGGTCCAGATAGAGAGTTGCCCACTCAAGAAAGGAGGTCGTGGGGATCGTCGGCTCTGGCGGCAGTTTTGTCAGTTCCTTTTGCTCGACTTCCCAAATCTTTGCGTCTTCCTTCTTGATGAACTGCTTTCGGTGTTTCTTGCCTTGTATTTTGACTTGCGCCATCCAAACGGTCTTCCCGTTCTTCTTCAGCTTGTAAGGCATATTGCCTCCTAATCGCTTCGCCTATGAGATTTTCAAAGAACAGGACACGGCGGCCTAGCTTTACCCCACCGTACCGGGAAGGATGCCGCAATATGGTTGACTCGGCAACCTCGAAATAATTTGCGGTTTCTACGGAACTGATCTTTTGACCGAGATTAGGAAGCATCATCGGGAGCCTCCCATTCTAGATTTTGTTGAACAACAAAAGTGAGTTCGTCGGCAGGGAGTTCTTTTTCCAAACGCTTTTGGTTAGCGTCTAAGTATTTTTGTTTTCCATGGTAATATCTAACCCGCTTTTTATTAACGGCATTACCAAGCTCTCTGTCTGTTTTATTAGCTATATCCAACACTTCCTGAAAGATTTTCACCAAGTCTTCCTTCGTGAAGCCTGTGGGGAAAGGGTCGTTTCCTATAGTCGGTTTAGTGGCGGCATAGGAGGTCGTTAGCCCTAGTATTTGGCTAGCTAATTGTTTCTGGTCTGTACGAATTGCTTTGGCCCTGATAGCAGGCGTTGATTCAATGACTCCTTGAAATGAGCTTTGCACCGTTTTCCACCAAGGAAGCGTCTTTCTTTGAGTATGATGCTTTCCGGGATTCGATTCGAATTTGAGCCATTGTTGTGTGCAGTATCCCCAGATATTGTCGAAGACCCTCAGTGTTTCATACAGGGTTTCAATTCCGAGTTCTTTGATGACTTCTCGGAGAAGCTGAAATTCAATACGGATAACTTTTTTGTTGGCTGGAACTTCTGGAAGTCCCCATACCTCGTACATCCAGAGTTTCTTTGAAATGGTTCTGATTTCTAAATCCTTGTCATACATGCGACAAGAGAGTTTTCCTTTTCCGATATGAACGCCTGTAAGTTGGTTGTTCTTAAAATAGTGGTTCACTGAACGGGAACGAGAAACCAGATTTTTGAATAGATCGACGTCCCATTCGTAGCTGGGGATATATAAATCCATGCACAGATCAATTCGGCTTGGTTTGACAGCTACAATTTCAGCATTGTGTTTCTCAAGAGCGGTGAGAATCAAATTGGTTGCTTTCCGAATTCCGCGCCGCCATATGGTTTCAGATCGGATTTCTACCATCGCATTCGGCCTCGAATTTGGAACCACCGAATTCAGAAACCGAACCGAGTATTCATTCCCAGAAATTATCCAGTTATATCCTTTAGTTCCATTCGGGAGGACATTGAATAAAACTCGATCATCCAATTCGGGAACCGAAATGAAAAACGGATACGAGCTTCCGAATTTCTGGGCTTCGGATTTATACATATCCAGAATTTTGAAAAAAACGTCGTCGGGCCAGATAATATCCAACGCCATATTGAAGGAATCAATTCCAGATGCGAGAACCTTAGGTTCTAACGGAAGCCCCGTGTTCACCTTAGAAGGGGGGCTGATAGTCATCAGCCCCCGTTTAGGCCGTGCCTTGCTCGTCTGTGTGTGCTTCGTTTGTGATTTTGCCATGTGGCGAAAATATGGAAGCGCACGGCGAAACACTTGGACAAAAAAAAAGAAAAATGTGTCCGGGTGAAGAAGGAAGGATGCTATTGTGGAAGAATTTTCAGAAAGGGAAAGGTTGAGGGGAGCTAAGAATCAGCCTTGTGAATGGGCTTCCAGAATCCCTCTCGTCTTTTGAGAGCCTTGGCGAATGATTCAGGGCTCATTTCGCCAATATCGGGGTCTTGGATGCCTCGTCCTGAGTCCTGAGCAATGGCATTGAAAAGTTCCTGAATCTTCGGGGCTGAAAGCCTTTGGCCTCTTCGTTCAGATGTTTCGAGAATAAAGCGAGCCCATGTTATTTTGACTTGCTTTAATGAAACGTTTGCAACGGTTTCTCCAAGATATGAGCCAAGCTTTGTTACATTCTCTGTTTCTCCATCTGCGGACCATCGTTGAATGAGCTTTGCAATCCCCGGCTCTGCGATCAGGCTTTTATCTAGCTGTAGAAGTTTGCGTGCCGCTTTGAGGTTCTCCTCCTGAGCTTGTGGGAAGAGTTGAGTCGGAAGCTCACCATGCAAACAGTAGCAGGGCACCCAGATGAGTATGAAGAACAGGACAGCAGAGGGAGCGGTCTCCCAATCTAAATCCATATCCTCCAAGGCTTTGTTTTCCTGCGGGGTAACGCTGCTAAATAGTGAGCGAACATTTATCTCTTCTGGAAGAGGGGCGTTGGTTGTAATGATTTCGCTGATGGTAGGTTGGTTTTCTCTCGTTGATGGAAGATAAGGCGCAAGTGATTCAACGAGTTGATTTATTACCTTCTCGCTATCTCGATAATATGAAAACCAAATGTCAAGATCAGGAATGTTAGCCGCATCTAGTGAGATGTTGCCTTGACGGAGATGCTTGATTTTGTGGAACAGCGGTTCAGCATCACAGGCTAGATGGATTGCAACCTCCGCCAACAGGTGGTCGATGCCCTTCTTCCATGATTCCACTTTTGGGCCTTCGATTAGGTGGAATTCGGAATGGTGTCGTTCGGCATTCATGGCAGCCGTTTATACTAGCTGTGGCTCTTCTGCAAATTAGATTTATCGGTTTGATGTTAGACCGGCTTCTATTGTGGAGTTGTGCCGCTCACTTCTAGGTTTGTGTGCTAATAAACATCTGTAATTCTACCGTTTACATCTCTGATTTTAACCCGCTGAACTTTGTCTAAAATAGAGTTAAACCTAAAGTCTACTTCAGCATATCCTGTAGTACTTGATTGGTTGATGTAGTGTGATTCATGTATGTACTCGCTATCTCTTTTGGGGAACAGTGAGTCATGTCCAGAACTTTCTAGCTCTACATCAAATTCTACAAATACCTGAGGTGATTGGGAGCCGTGGTATTGGGAGTCAATCGCATACTCAATACACACATTACAAGAGTCGTAGGAGTTATCTAAGAAAGATTCTTTACATTTTAGATTGACGTCAATGATTCGCAGAGTGAAGTCGGTATAAGTCGGTTCGACTTCAATTTCTTCCTCATCTAAATACCGCACCTTTCTTGGGCGATAGACTTCTAAATACTTTGAACTCGCCCAACCTGTGACAGAGTTGTCTTTTTCTATCAAGAATAGAACTTTAGCCCATCCACTTCGAATTTGAAGGATGCTAACTAAAGACCCTTTGGGCATCGCTTGTATAATCTGTGAATCTGTATTTGGTGCTTTCCTGAGGTTCAGATCAACTTTGCACGTAGCAAACTGATTCGTGGCTTGGGCGGAAGGTGTTTGTACAAAAAAAATGGCTAATATGATGCTAGCAATAAAAACTAGTCGTTTGTACTGACTCATTCCTTTTCTCCTTGCTATCGCTTACCCGCCAAGCGTTTTTTATTTTTTCTTGACTTAGCTCTGGCGTCGATTGTCGGTATAATTTTTCTATAATTTTTGCCTGTGATCAGTTCAATCTTAATAAACAGATCAAGCAGCCATAATAACCCTGTATAGTGAGGGGAGATAGGGCAGTATGTGTATTTCATGCTTTTGGGGGGCTTGAAGATACAGGTCGGTTTACTGTCATTGTATTCTAATCCGATGAAGCTAAAATCAGAGCGAAAATTTGTAATAAGCAGATGGTCGGAAATTTGGATTAATTCGCTTATTATCCTCTGTAAATTCGTCATTGGTAGCATTGGCGTTCTCGCGCATGAGAGCATGCCATGCACTGAGGCTCGTAAATCACCATTGCTATCAAGGATCATCGCGTTGACCCCAGAAAGTTTCATTTTCTTTACCTGAGAAGTATCAAGATGCTCGGTTGATGGGTCAATCCCTCGTATTTTAGGCATCCACTTCTCAATGTAGTCAGGATACTCTTCACTGAGAACGTCAATGACTTTGCTGTGCTCTTGCGAGTTGTATAAGTCTCTGTGGGTTCCAATGCATATAAAATAAGCATCTTCTTTATCAATTATTGCGAACACAAGAGAGTCTTCTTTCTTTTTGTTTGATGCAATATTGAAATGAATGACATTCAAATCATAGAGCATGAAGTCACAGATGAATCCTCTTTTGTCGAAAAGGCGGTTAATATGATCGGAAATAAAACTGTCACTTCTAGGTTTTGTTTTATTGATTCTTGGGCTGCCCTGCTTGATGAGGGATTCAAGCTCTTCCGTCCTTGCTGCGAGGTGGGTAGGGAGTGTTTGCTTCTGTTTTAAATAGCATGCTGAAAAGACAATCCTTTTGGGCGTTGGAGTGACTCTGGAACGGCAGAATTTGTCCAAGATACAGATAGCCTCAATAGGCTTGCTTGATGCATTGGTTTGCTTGAAGTGTTGTAAGTCATAGCCGTCAATTATCTTTTTGGCTTGTCCAACTAGATAGGCGTCGAAAGATGAGATGATATGTTTATGATTCTGCATAACTATTTGAAACAGTATCCAAGAAGTGAGGCCAAGATAACCAAACCAATTCTCCTCAACCTTTCGTTAGAAAACACTATGCGCCACGTAGGAGCATACTCACGTAGACATTGAGCTTCATTCACCCCTGTTTCGGTGAGGTCGCAACCATGAAGTGCTGGGTTGACCCTTTTGGACGATTTTAGGAAATATGCGGTGAGCATCGTTAAGTGCTTCGTGTAGCTGCTCTGCCATGTAGTGGTATTGTACGCCTTCTTCTTCCTCGCGCTTTACCTGTCTATCGCTGAGTTCAATATTTTCCCATATTTGTACAACGGCGTCTTCAATCATTTCGATATTTGTGTCTAGGTGCTCGCCTACAATGTCACGGTGATTGCCATTTTCAATGACATACCTGCTCGCAGCCCGAAGGGCGTGCAGTTTGTTGAGGAGGTTATTTCTTGTGGTCAAGAAACTGTATGGAGGATCTGCTGTATCGTTATCAAAGAATAGCTTGGTTTCCGTGAAAGCTGTGTAGAGTTCGATTTGAAAGAATTCTTCATGCGCGGCAAGCCTGTCGATGGCGTCTTGGGAATATGATTCATACAGGCGACCGAGTTGCACGGGTATTTCAACAAAAAAATCGAAATTTTCTCTTTCAAAGGTGTGAGATTCTTTGACACTCATAAGGATGTCGTAAGCTTTACAACAACCAATGAAGGCTTTGTTTGCAATTTCGAATTCTTTATCTGAGCGTCGTTGGCTGATGTAGTCAACGACCTTTCTACCACCCCACCAAGCTGCGAAGGTGATGGCGGCAGCTTGTGCATAGGCTGGTGTGTTGGGATGGACCAATATTTCTTTTAGCATGGGGCTATTGTATATATGACTGTTAGAATTTGATCTTGCTTAACTTTTTGCTGAGAATGTCCTTGGCTATGTTTTGAGCCTCCTCACGACAAGCTTCCATGAGTAGTTCATACGGGTTTTCACGCCCACAGTTTGCACATTTCAGAGTGTCACCTTCTTTAGGCTGAAAGTCCTTAGCCATTTCAAATTTGGTGGCTTCACAGAATAGGCAGCGTAAGTGAATGATTGTATCCTCTGTCATATTAAGACCCTCCTGACATGGTAATATACGCCCCAATGATGGCTGCTATTATACCCCCGATTACGGCGACGAGTGTAGTTGCCATTGGATGTCTTAATATGCCGTTTTTTGGGTTGGGAGGGGCTGTGTGATTATGTGCTGTCTGAACGTTGTTATTACCGACTATAACCGACGCATTTGTGTTGACATGTATAGATTTGTCAACAGTCTGCCGTGGCGGGGCCTGCTTGCCTTCATATACCGACGTTTCACGAGGTTTGTTCTTTTCTATTTTCGCAGCAAGAGCCCTGCGTTGCCCACTTGTTGTTAATGCTAAGAGGCTTAAAGGGCCGCACCCCATGCAAGTGCCTTTGACATAGCTCCTTGTTCTACAAATTTTGACAATCCTTATGACGTCCTCGGACGTCCAGTTGTATAAAGAGCCGAGAGCCAGATTGTCTTCTTCATCAAAGCCAAAAGAGAAACGATATAAATTGGGCGTCAGCCCTCTATCCTCTAGGATATCGTTCATGTAGATTAGCAGGTTGTCTATTGATTTTTCGTCATTACTAGTAGGCATTTGTAGTCTCCGTGAAGCAGGCTGTACCAGTTGTCTATATCACATGTTTTACCGCAAGGGGAGGGGGAGTTTGGGTATGGGCTAAGTGGGATGCTAGCGTTCTGCCTCGGCTCGCCTTAAACGGATATACCGAGTGATTACGGTAGCGATAATTGAGCCGATTATGCCAAGTACGAAACCAATGAATCTATCTAGCCACACGGCACTGGCAGGCTGTCCGTATGCTGCAACGAAGGCTTGAAGGCTTTCCTCATTTCCCTTCACTATCGGTTCTAGCAGTTTTCGTTTCTTTTCTAGCCTTTCAATAGTGGTACTTAGGCTGCCGAGTTGGTCTTTTTGTTGGTCGATGTATTTAGATAAGTCGTTGAGTGAAGCCTGTATTGAATCAAGCTCTTCTATTCTGTTTTGTATCTCTTGGGGTTCCTTTTTGAGATGTTTGTCGTAGATCGTAATACCTGCGGCCAATATAACCCCCATGAGTAATGGAATTGAAGTGTCCAATAGGTGGCGGCGTGTGCTTGCGTGAATTTTGAAGTTATCTGATACTGCAAAAATGGAAGCGGCTCCGGCGATGGCTGCGATAGCAGCCATTACCAAATTGGGGTTGGCTTGTACAAAGTCAGTGACTACTTCAACACTCATATTTGCCTCTTATGGTTCTTGAATTTATCAAATTGTTTATCACTGTGTTAACTCTATGGCTAGGTGATATCTGTGAAGAGAGATTTAGGGCAGCTTAAAAAGAAAACGGCTCCCACGCTGTTAAAATCGTGGGAGCCGTCGTTGTTCATTAAGGCAGCAATTATTTTAGGACTGCGGTGATTATCCTAGAAATTAGTTTTAAATCCTGCTCTTCTGCATCATCAATATGCCGCTTCAATTGATTTGCTAGTGACTTTCGGTCTTTCTCATGGGCGTTGTCGAAAAGTGCTTTAGGTTCAACGTCTAGTGCCGTTGCCACCTTTTCGATGAACTCAAGAGTCGCGTTAGCTTGGCCGCGTTCACATTTGCCAAGGTGCTTTCCATTCACGCTAGCAATTTCGGCTAAGCCATCTAAGCTCAGCCCTTTTTGCAGCCGAAGTACGCGTATTCGTTTACCAACTCTTTTAGAAAAATCCGACATATTTAGCCCCTACACAATAATACGGGCTTTTAAGTCTGGAAAAACAGTTCATAACAACCTGTTTTGCTAAAACGGATTGTTTTGAGTGGTCTTTTGCCTTATGAAAGTTCCTTTGATTTGGATCAGACTGATTCTGTGAAGAATAATTCGAAAGCCAGACTAGGAATAAAAATGAAAGTGGTTGCCTTTTCCGATGTTGTGCTCACTGACTGTTCGCCATTAATTGAATTGTTGGACGCAATAGGCCCAAAGTATGTTGTTTTTGCGGGTGATGGGCTGAAATATTTATCTGATGGATTTTTTGAGAGTTTGAATAGGCATCGAAAAATAGAAAGATTTCTGTTTGTTGCCGGAAACAATGATTATCCGGCAGACAAAGAAAGAGTCATTACCTTGGGGGGACACGATTTGCATAAATCCCCATATGTTGACGGGAAAGCGGTGTTTGTTGGGCAAGAGGGGATGGTGGTCAAGTCAACTTATGCCAAGCGAGGGTATTGGCAACCGCATGTTTATACGGAGCAACAAGTAAAAAAACATCTCGTAGAGCAGAAGGGAGACATTGATTATATTTTAGTTTCTCACACTCCACCGCAGAAGATTTTAGACTTTAGTGCTAGCGGAAAGCACCATGGAGCAAAGTCAGTATTTGAATACTGTGAAAGTCAAAATGTAATTTTGAACTTATTCGGTCATGTTCATTTTTCAGGCGGCAATCAGCGGAATGTAAATGGGGTGAGCTACTTAAACATTGCTTCTTTTGAAAGTCAGGCGGCAGATAGCTTGAGAGTGGCCGAAATTGATATTTGCTCGGAAGTGAAAACTCAGTGGCACGCCTTGCCCAAAACGACAGGCGGAGAGTCGTTTGGAGTGCTGAATGTGAGGAATGCCCCATGCGAAGCAAGTTGCTTGGCTGCGCTTAATCAGGTGCGAGATTGGCGCATAAGCCCTGAGCAAGAACCATCTACTGATAGCCGTGAGTTGGAGCGAGCTATTTCACAGGGGTGTCCGTTAGCTACAACCTGTGCTTTGTATGACAAGCCAATTACCAATAAGCTTAAAAGTGAACTGCGTTTCTACTATGAAAATGACAATAAACTGTGTCGTTTTATTGTAGAGCATTTCAATCCGTGGCCGGAACATTTGGGGCCGGGATGTATGGTCGAAATGTACAAGCAGGGCATTACGCCTGAGTCAGTTGGTAACTATGATGAGTTTATGGAATTAATTTCTTCTTCGAAGAGGCAGTATTTTAAAAAGTTCGTTCGAAAAGGAATTGCTGATAAATATAAACAGCTTGTCGTGAATTGGGATGTCATTCAAGGGTTGCAGAGCCACGACTTAGTGTTTTTGGATCGTGAATATGCAAATCGCGATGAATACATAGTGATGGGATTCCAGAAAGTGGAAGAGGTAGAAGGACATGTGCGGGAGTACGAATGGTTAGAGCGTGGAGTGGGAGTTAAATCAACGAAATCATTTCTATCCAAGACATTTTCAAAAAATGATAGTTTTATCCACTTCTCTCCGAGTGCTGATAAGTATTTGAAAGGGAAGTTGCACTTAGATTTGAATAAATTGATTTACGATAATATGTTTAGCGATTTCGAGGGATACTGCTTAAATGATTTGGTTTCTTTCTTCTCAAAATTCACAGGACTACAGTTTGATATGGATTCAAAGTTCATAATTGAAGACTATCAAAAACATATTCTATCCTTGGCTAACTACATCTATCCTACAGATAGCCATGACGCTTCATTTCAAGTCCTTCGTAATGTGTGCAAAGCAGACATTGAGTCCATTAAGTTTTTGTATCGTTGCTTACTGTCGCTCAAAGAGCGGGGCGATGTGATCTACTACTGTAGTAAGCCCGGTAAAGATGAGTTTTTCTCGTTGGATGGAAAGGCATATTGCTAGCAGGTTGGTGGGCCCACTGGTGGGCCCTTTAAACGCATTGAGCCTTATTTAGACTACGTGAAACGATAAAACATCCAAGGAAATCAAGTGGGGTAAAGCCAGTCGCTTGCCTGTCACGCCGGAGGCCGCGAGTTCGAGTCTCGTCGGCTCCGCCAGTAAAGAACAAGGATCTTAATCTTTTGGATTAAGGTCCTTTTTCTTTTTTGTATTGATGGGCACGCCTCTTGTCGGGTTGCCAATGTCGTTCAATACTCTTTTGGAATGATGGCGAGACCAATGGGAGTGCCCCTCCCCGGTCTACATCGACGGCATGCTTATGGAATCCCGCTGTTTTCTCTTTGAAAGGCAAGTGTTCTGCGAGATCGTATGTGCCGAGTTTCAATTCTTATTCCGCCGTTGATATGGAAAAGAGCCTGATTTGAACATGGCGGGATTGATGGATGAAATAAAATGTGATGATTTGGAAAAAAGGGAATTGACAACGGACTCAACTCCTATTAGATAAACGCTTCCTGCGGGCGCTTAGCTCAGTTGGGAGAGCATCGCCCTTACAAGGCGAGGGTCACAGGTTCGAGCCCTGTAGCGCCCACCATCTTTGAAATATTGGGGATAGCTTAACACCCCATTATTATAGTGCGGAGCCGTAGTTAAGCTGGTTATAACGCCGGCCTGTCACGCCGGAGGCCGCGAGTTCGAGTCTCGTCGGCTCCGCCACTGAAAGAGCAAGCCCTTACATTGAGTTGTAAGGGCTTTTTCTTTATGGCCTGTCCGCCCGGTTGCGGATTGTCCGTCCTTTGTATATTTGATCAGCCAGAGATTTTGATGAACCCGCTTTTCGGGGAAATGGGATAACAAGAAACAAACGGTTGGGAAGTTATGGAAAATATACCGAATTGTCCGCAGTGTAAGTGCGAGTATGTGTATTCTGACGGCAGCATTCTGGTTTGTCCGGAATGCGGCTTCGAGTTTCAGGCCGAAGATGTAGCGGAAAAGGTCTATAAGGATGTGAACGGAAACGTTCTGGTTGATGGCGATACTGTCGTCGTTATTCAGGACCTGAAAGTCAAAGGCGCTTCCTCCCCGATCAAGAAAGGAACAAAGGTCAAGAACATCAGGCTGGTAGAGCCGGATGACGGTGTGCATGACATTTCCTGCAAGATTCCGGGATTCGGCTCCATGATGCTCAAGACTTCGGTCGTCAAGAAAGGTTAGTTCCGCAAAGCTGAATTAAACAGGCGCACGGTTTACCTGTAGAATTGTCTTTCTACCGTGTGGAAACCGTCTGTTTGTTCCAGTTCAATATTGGAGAATAAGGCCCTTGCAATATTGCGTTGCAAGGGTCTTTCTTTTGGTTCGTGGACGTTTGGCGGCCTCACTTCTTGTACGTCGGGAGTTCGACGATGAATGAGCTGCCTTCTCCTTCCACTGATTCGACCCATATGCGGCCGTGGTAATGCTTTACGATCTCCTGACTGATGGACAGGCCCAGCCCTGTTCCTTCGGTTTTCTTTTCCCGGGTATCCTTTTTGACCACCTGATGGAATTTGTCGAAGATTCTTTTCTGGTCATGGGCGGGGATTCCCGGTCCGGTGTCTTCGACCCTGATTTGCAGTTTTCCTTGCGGGGTGGAGCGGGCTATCAGGGTGACACTTCCTTTCGTGGTAAACTTGGCCGCGTTGTTCAGCAGGTTGATAACCACCTGCTCCAGACGGTCCGGGTCGATGTAAAGCAGGGGGAGAGGTTGCGGAATTTCCACGATCAAAACGACTTCGGCCTTGTCGGCAAACATGCCGCTCATCGCGTTGGCCACCTGATGCAGCAGGAGGTGAGGGTCGACTTCGCTGTCGCTCCATTTGATGCGTCCTGATTCAATTTTCGCCAAATCCAGAAAGTCGTTGATCATCCGGGTCAGGCGTTGTCCCTCGTATTCGATTATTTCCAGATTATTGCAAATTCGTTTGCCTTTTTTCTTTAGTTTGGTGTCATCGGCCAAGGGAAGGAAGGACTGAGAGAACTCCTTGTTGATGAGTTTGGTGAAGCCCAGCACCGATGTCAGAGGGGTGCGGAGTTCATGAGAGACAGAGGAGAGAAATGAGGATTTCATTTCATCCAGTTCAACCAATTGCCGGTTGGCTTCCTCCAATTCTTCGGCCTGGATTTTCAGGGCGCTGGTACGTGCTTCCACTATGTATTCAAGATCCTTGTTCAACTGTATCAATTCGTCGTGTCTATCCCTTTCCAGTCTCTTGGTTTGGCGAAGACTGGTCACCATGGTGTTGAAGTGGCGGCACAGGAAACCGATCTCGCCCGGGGCGTCCGCGTCGGCCTGAACCGACAGGTCGCCTTCAGCGACTTTCTTGCACTGGGCCGTGAGTCCTTTTATCGGGCTGAGCAGTTTGCGCAGCAGCAGGGCCAGAATGAAATTGATGAACAGAATGGACACCAGTGCAGGCAGAAGGATGGACATTTGCAGTTGGGGCAGACTTTCTTCCAATTCGTCAATGTATGCCGACGTGGCGATATACCAGCCGGTGATGGGTTCATGGGTGACCCAGCTGATTTTGGGATGAATGAAATTCTCTTCATCGTTCGGGTGATCCCACTTGTATTGGAATTTGTTCTGTCCCCATGGCTTTTCCGCAGTTTTCTTCAGTTCGGTGCACATGCTGATGTCCTGACCCGGAACCTTTACTGTGTCGATGTTTTGGTAGGCATTTATGGTCGGGTGGCCGATAAGCATGCAGTCTTCATCAAAGAAATAGAGATAGCCGGTCCTGCCTACAACGATTTCAGCCAGTCTGGCCCTGAGTTCATTGAGGTTGGAGAGTCTGTCTTCCTCCAGAATCAGTTTCAAATGGTCTATCGAAACTCCTGCATAAAGTACGATCCCCCATGGTTTGTATTCCATGGCTGCGAGCAGAAAGGCTTTTTCGGTTTGTGTATTGGGAGGTTTGCCTTGATACATGGCATATACCGCCTGCTTGGACGGCGTATAGCGTGACTCTTTGTGAAGTTTTGTGAGGACGGAGTTCAGGAGACTGTTTTTTTGTTCAAGTGATTGGTCGAGGGCCTTGGTTCGGGGGGGCACGAGGATCTTTCTGGTGTGGTCTGCGATGAACAGGTCTTGTTGATCGTATCTGAGGATGGAAGTCAGTCGGGCCAGAGCTTCTTTTTGTAATGCTTTCCGGTCTTGTGTTCCTGTAATGAACTGAGTTTCGTAGCTGTCCAGATACCCGCAGATCAACCGCAGGCGAGATTCCATGTTTTCTTTGGTCAGTTGCAGGGTCTGCGAATACAGAAGCTCGTCTGTAACAAATGTGCGGCCCATGATGTCTGCAGCATTTCGCAGAACAGTGTATCCATTTTCATCCTGTATGTTGTAAACCAGAACGCGTCCCATCCAGCGGGACACTCCTATGGCAGCCAGAGCCGTGACGGCTGCCACGAATGTGGAGAACCAGAAAAAACGCCAGAAGATCGATTTCGGCAGAGGGCTTGTTGTGAGTTGAGGGTTGATTCTATTCATGGAGTTGCCTTCCCTTTCCATTGGGGAGGTGCAGGCAGGGTTTCCGGAAGCCCGGCGTCACGGCGCAGTCGTTTCCACTTCTTGGGCGATCGAACCGTGAGTTCTCCGGGTTTGCTGCTCAAGATGGTGAAATAATCCATGCGCTGGGTGCCGATGTGCATCAGTTCCAGGTCCTTGCCTCTGACCATGTACACCGTCTGGACGGATTGATGGTCCATGGGCCGCCACCACTGGGCGTCCTTGAGCAATGTGTATTCGTGGCCTTCCAGAGCCTGAACGACCTTGGCCGTTTCAAAGCTTCCGGCCCGTTCAACCGCGCTTTTGTATTCATACACGATGGTATATGCGCTGGCCCCTGAGGAGCTGGGGTGGCGATGGTAACGTTTGACGAATTCCTCCACGAATTCTTTTCCTCGGGCATAATCGTAGAGGTACGGTATATTCCAGGTCCATGGCACTGTCCCGACGACATTTTCCATGGCTGCGGCCCCCGCTCTTTCGGCCATGCCCAGAGTGAGGTTCGGGACAACGATCAGTGTGTCCTTGAAGTCCATGGCTGCGGCCTGTTGCAGTGCATAGGCCAGATCCTTGCCGAAAAGAGATAGTACGAGGACATCCGGATTATTCTTTTTTGCCTGTTGCAGAGGCACGGAAAAATCAACTGCCCCCAAAGGAATAAGCGCTCCCTGATGATGCACCTGATTCATTGTGTCGGTTACTTGCCTGATGCTGTCTTCGGTCGTCCAGCCCCACGTATAGTCCGCAGTGATGTAGTGATAACGTTTGCCTGCATAGTGGGTGTTGAGCCAGTCGGCCATGACCTGAGCGCTCATCCATGAATTGTTGCATTCGCGGAATGATGTCTTTTGCGCCCCTTCCAGAGTAGTTGCCGTGGAGTAAGTCAATGTGCCGAAGAAGATGACGTTGCGTTTCTGGCAGATTTCAGCGGAAGCGATAGCCACTGCGGAGCTTGAGCCGCCGAAAATCATGGTGCAGTTGCTGTTGATGAGTTCGTTGACATTAATTCGGGTCTGCAACACGTCCGAGGCCGAGTTTCTGGTGAGCAGGCGGACCCGGTGGCCCATAATGCCGCCGGTGTGATTGATTTCATCCACGGCCATGCGCGCGGCGCGGATCTGGTCCAGTCCTTCCACTGAATAGGGACCTGTGAGGGGATAGTTGATACCGATCCTTACGGGTTGTTTCCCTCGGGCAGGAAATGCCGTGAATGCAAAAGCCAAGAAGGCTGTGAATACTATGAACCATATGCGGCGGATCATGAATGCTGCCGTCCGTTGATTGTACGTTAAACCTATTATGCGTAGTCTTGAACCATAGCCTAAAGCGCACGTCTTTGCCCATGATAATAAGCAGGATTGCAAATATTCCGTGTGTTTTCTGCCGAAGAGCGATGGGGAATGTGAGGGGCGATTCTTCGGAATGGGATAAGGGGAAAGTTGTTTGTTTTTGAGGAAGAAGGTGTTGTTCTCATCCTGCTAAAAGAGTACAAACAAATCTTGCCGGATTTTGAAACAGACCATGGAATTCATACTTCAAAAAGTCGCTGTGCGCGGTAGTTGATATGCCCTTTTCCGAGAGTGATACCTTTGAACGAACGACGTTCGATCAGGTTGCTTGTGATGACGACCTTGAGGATATTTCCTTTTACCGCTGCATTTTCAAAAATGCATCTTTTCAGTCGCGGCGGCTGATCGACTGCGTTTTCGATGACTGCGAATTCATCCAGTGCAATCTGTCGCTTGTGGAGATAATGAGTTCTGTCTTCACCGGGGTGAAGTTCGTGGACTGCAAGCTGCTCGGTGTGAACTGGAGCGGGACCGGAGGCTTTCTTTCCGCTTCCTATGACGGGTGCATCATGGAGCATAACGTGTTTGCCGACATGAACCTTTCAAGGGACAAGTTCACTTCATGCGTCTTGGCGAATGCGACGTTCTCGCATACCAAGCTGCGTCATTCCGTGTTCGATGATTGTGACCTGTCGCAATGCCAGTTCCATCAGACTGACTTGAGCTATGCCAATTTCACGACATCACGGAACTATTACATGAACGCTGAAACCAACAATCTCAAGAAGACTGTTTTCTCCTTGCCGGAAGCCGTTTCCCTGCTTGCGAATCTGGATATTGTTTTAGACTGAGATCGGAATGAAAAAACGGCAGGGATACATGCGTATCCCTGCCGTTTTTGTTCGATGTCGTTTGTATTCGGAAGGACAGCTAATGTTGTTTCTGTGAGGCTGCGGGGCTTCCGAGGTATGAGCCTGCGACAAAGGCTGCGATGGCGGTCATGACTGTCGGTACGATGGCGTGAACGCCGCCCATGGCCGGTTTCATGATGGTCAGGGTGATGAATGTCGTAACGCCGAGCGTTATGGACAGGATGGCCCCTGTCGCATTCCCCTTTTCCCAGTACAATCCCAGAACAATGGGGCACAGGAAGACGGCCTCAAGACCGCCGAAGGCGAACAGGTTGATCCATACGAGCAGGTCCGGCGGCTCAATGGCGGCGACAAATACCATGAGTCCAATGACGATCGTGGAGATGAGGCTTGCCTTCTTGATGCTGGCAAGCGGCATGCGCGAGGCATCGCCCTTGAGCCTGTAATGAATGTACAGGTCCTTGATGATGGCGGCGGACACTAGGAGCAGCATGGAATCCACGGTGGACATGATGGCTGCGAGCGGTCCGGCAATGAATATGCCTGCCCAGACCGGGGAGAGCAGTTCCACGATAAGGCTCGGCATGGCCAGATCTCCGGCCGGAAGATCGGGAAGAACGGCGCGTCCCAGCGTCCCTGCGAGGTGCGCGCAAAGGATCATGAAGCCGATGAGCAGGGTGCCGATGATCATGGCGTCATGCATGGCGCGGGAGTCCCTGTAGGCCATGCAGCGCTGCGTGGTCTGCGGAAGGCCGAGGATGCCGATGCCGACAAGCACCCAGAAGGAGAGGGTGAAGGGCTGGGGAACGGCTTCCTTGGGGCCGGTCGGCGTGATGAGTCCGGGATCGATATCCTTGAGCGTCATGATGCATTGCTCCATGCCGCCGCCCGCCTTGATGACGGCCAGCAGGATGACGACCACGGCCACGACCATGACGATTCCCTGAATGGCGTCGGTCAGGACGACGGCCCGGAATCCGCCGACAGCGGTGTACAGCACCACGCTGATTCCGAAAAGGACCAGTCCGACAATGTACGGGTAGCCCGTCACGCTCTGGAAAAGGCGGGCACCGCCGATGAATTGCGCGAGCATGGCCGCCATGAAGAAGACGATGAGTGCCACGGAGCACAGGATGACCACAGTATCGCTTTCGAATCTGGCCCGCAGGTAATCCGTGATGGTTACCGACTGTGTCTTCCGGGCCATGATGGCGAACCGTTTGCCGAGGATGCCCAGCGTCAGGAATGTGGTGGGCACCTGAATCATGGCGAGCAACACCCAGCTCAGGCCGAGCCGGTATGCCACGCCCGGACCGCCGACGAAACTGCTGGCGCTGGTGTAGCTTGCGATGATGGTCATGGCCAGCACGAAGCCGCCCATGGAGCGTCCTCCGATGAAATAGTCCTCGATGAATCCTTGCGAGGTGGCGCTGGATTCTGATTTCTTTCTGGCCCAGAGGGCTACGCCGATGGAGAGCACCAGATACGCCACGACCGGGATGGATGTCATGAGTGTGTCTGTCATCTGTCGCCATCCTTGGAAGTCATTCCGTCATTTCCGCTGGTAGAAGGATTTTCGCCGAGCGGCATGTCCTTGAACTTGAGGCGTACAAGTCCCCAGAGAATGATGGTGATGAGCGGATAGCCGACGATGCAGCTGTAGAAAAACCATTCGGGCAGTCCCAGTACGTATGAGTAATCGTCCGGATTGCCGCTGCCCATGCCGTATGCACAGATATACCACCAGACGAAATACAGGGCGTAGGCTCCCAGTGCGAGCAGGGCTTCCTTGTTGGCCTGCCTGAATCGCGGGTCTTGTTGTTTGTTCATGGTGTTGAAACCTTTGAAATCGGGGTGAGTGGTCGATTCTTGTTACGTTTGATTCGGGATTGCCTTACGGGGTGATGAGGGGGTTGGTCAATGATGTCGTCATATGGAATGGATTTTCGGAGGAAAAGGCAAAGAGTTGTCAGTGGCGGAAAGGCGGGCAAGGTTCCTCGATGTGAAAACTTCACAATGGTTTTGGTTGTGTGATATTGTATCTTAACCCATTGAACCTGTTGCTTGAATCTGGAGAAGGCCATGCGTGTCGCCTTTTTGCTGTTTGCCATCATCCTGCTTTCGACCATGAGTTATTCCATGGCGACAGATACTGCCTCCAAGGAGTGGCGGATTGCCAGCTACCATATCCCGCTGCTTGTTGATGACCGGGAAAACGGGGCGTTCATGGAGTTGTTGCGTGAAGCGGCTCGGCGAGCTGACGTCCGTTACGTGGTTGTCATGGCTCCGGCCAAGCGGGCCATGCGCTACTTTGAAGACGGTGAAGTCGTTGCCATTGTGCCTGCGTTACGGGCAACGCTTGCAAAGGATGCCGTATTGACACGGCCTATTTTTACCAAGCAGATTCATGCGTTTGTTCGGGAAGGTGACTCCATACCGGAAAACATTGCGTCTCTGAAAGGCTTGCGAATCGGCTTGACACGGGGGTTTTCCTATCCCCGTTCCATAACGGTGAACGAAAAGATTGAAGTCGATTATGCGGATACGACGGAGGGGAGTCTGAAGAAACTCCTTGAAGGAAGGATTGATGCCGTGATTGCGGACGGCTATACCGCCTTGTTCGCTATTGAGAAGATGAATCTGTCAGGATTCCATTACGATCTATCCATTATTTTGCACGAACAACCCGTATATATGGCTTTCCAGCCGACGGAGGAAGGCAAGGAGCTTGCACAAAAGCTGTCCCGCTCTCTGGATTCCATGGAGGCCGATGGAACCATGCGCCGTATTCTGCCGGATATAAGTGGCAAGTCGCAGTAGCCGGATAACGAATCGCCTGTTTTCAGAAGAGGTTGATAAAAATGATGTGGCAATGAAAAAGCCACCGTTAACTGCGGTGGCTTTCGTGAATGTCAAAATGAATATGAGTTAGCCGCCAAACCAGCCGGGGGCAATCACTTCGAGAGCCTTGGTATAGTGTACCCGGAGGTCCTCCAGTTTGCCGCCGATGACCCTTTCCTGATCATTCAAGCTGCTGGGGCAGGAGCCTTGCATTTGTTCCCCGATAGCTTCTATTTCCTTTACTGTCGATTTGATCAGATTGATCTCATCGGCAAGGTCTCCACTGTGGTCAGACGCCAACACGTCATACAGTCGGGCTTTCCATGTGTTGAGTTCCATTTCCAGGCCCTTGCAATAATGGGCCACGGCCTCTTGCTTCCCTGCTTCGGTAGGACAGCCATCAATTCCCATGCAACTTGGGCACGGTCCCGGGTAATCCATGTTAGGCATAGTGAGTCTCCATGTGGTTGAGGGTTTGCGGTTCTATAAACCTTATCACATAGAGGAGTTAAAAGGGAGCTTTTGGAGTTATAATTTTATGTCGCAGGGAGGGCAGCCTGATACTCATTGTAATCGTTGACAACCTTTCCTGTTCCCGGCTGGTGTCGGTTACGCCTGAACTGTCAAAAAACAGTTCGTTTTTCAAAATGCGTTCACAGAAGTTGGGCAAGCCGCATGGCTCATCCTCGCAAAAAAAGGTGGTCAGCATCGCTGCTGACCACCCTGCATCCTGCAAATAAGATTGTTTCGGGTTAACCGATCATTTCCAGAAACGCTTCAATGCGAACACGCAACTGTTCGGTATCCGCATCCGAATAGTCGGTCTCGATGTGCAGGTAGGGCATGTCTTTCTCGCCCTGCACGAATTTACGGATGTTTTCCGCCTCGACATTGTACGTATGGCAAGCCTGCCATGTGAGGTCCACCACCGCATCTGCTGCGAAATCGGTGATCATGGTATCGAGCAGCTTGATCCGGCCGGGATTGGGGGACATGATCGAGCAAGGGGTGGCGAGATATTTTTCTGCCAAGGCTGTGATGGGTGCCTTGTCCGTGTTCACCTTCATCGTTTTTTTGTAGCCTGTACAGTTTTCAAAGGCCACGACAACGCCACCGGCGTCTTCAATGAGCTGGCAAACCTTGTGAGACCCCAACCCCATGGGAACACCGGAGATGATGACGCGAGGACCTTGCTGAGTATTTTCCTTGGGTGCGTTGCCGACTTCCTTGATGATTGCCTCAAGGTGTTCGACGGATTCCTGCTTATTGGCAAAGAAGCCTGCCTTGAAAACAATCTCCAGCATCTTCATGCCGGAAATCGGGGCCGGAGACTGCTGGTTCAGGTCCATCAGTCCCTTGAGCGCGGCGGATTCCCTGTTGGTCAGTTGAATGGCCTCTTTGAGCATGTCGTCAGTGATCTCGATTCCACATTCCTGTTCGACACGTTCCTTGAAGCGGATCACTTCGCCTTCCCAGAATGGGCCGGTCACATCCAGTTCCTGATTGTGCGGCAGGTACATCAGGTGGAGCGGCTTGATTTCAGCCATCTGCTCGAACATTTTCTTTTTGCCGTCGCATGTCGAGTCCGCCACGATGAGATCAGCCGCCTTGAAGTACGGGCAGGTGTCTTCGATTGCGAATCCGAAGCTTGATTTGATCAGGGGGCAGAGATTGCGGGGCAGCGTCTTTTCTGCGGCAGGGATGGGGTCATTGCGTGTGCCGCACAGGGAGACTGCAATGCCTCCTGCCGCTAGGGCGATTTCAACAGGGGAGTACAGACAGTAAAATCCGAAAACTTTCTGGCCATTCTCTTTGGCTTCTGCAACCTCCAGAGGATTTTTTTCAGCTCTCGTAGTCAACGTGTCAATGGAAGCGTAGTTCATGGATTCTCCTTCTTCATATGGTAAAAAATGAAAGGTCAGGTAATTATTTTGCCGCAATCAGGGCAGCCCCTATGGCTCCTGCAAATGGAGCGAAATGCGGGGCGGTGAGTTTGACGTTGAGGGCTTTGGAAAAGCAGTTGGCCAATTCCGCATTTCTCGCAGTGCCCCCGGTAAAGGCGATGTTCGGAACAAGGGGGATTCGTCCTGCGAGGCTGGTCAGGCGTTTTGCAATGGATACCACTATCCCCGCAGCCAGATCTTCACGGGAAGTGCCGGAGGCCGTGAGTCCGATCACTTCGGACTCGGCGAAAACCGCACACATGCTTGATATGGGAGCCGGGGTTCCCGACGAGGCAAGCACCCCGAATACATCGAGGTCGATTCCCAATGCCGTCGCCATGTTGGAAATGAACCGGCCTGTACCGGCAGCGCATTTGTCGTTCATGAGAAAATCACGAACATTGCCATGGTCATCCAGCGCAATCAGCTTGGAATCCTGTCCGCCGATATCGAGCACTGTCATGGCGTCAGGCACCAAGTGTTTTGCGCCAAGTGCATGACAGGATATTTCCGTTACCCGCTTGTCTGCGCCGGATGCCATGTTGCGTCCATATCCCGTGGCAACTGTCCGACATATTTCTGCGGTGGTGGAGTCCAGCTGAGAGAGGGCGTCTTCCAAGGCTTCTTGCGCCGCCTTCTGGGGAGCCCAGCCCGTGCTCCTCTCGGCTACGGCGATAACTTCTTTGGAAGTACCATCGATAATGGCAGCCTTGGTCGCTGTCGATCCAATATCCAGTCCCGCGAAAAAAAGTGTGTTGCTGTCTTTGGGGGAATCGTCGGAAGAACCAACCGTTTTTTCCCCACCCATTGTCTCATGTATCGTTCGCATCAAGCCTCCCTGTCTGGCGGTCAGCTTGCCTTATATCAAGACCGTCGATGTTTCCAATTGAAATTATCAATGCGACAAAGTGGCATCAGAGAGGGATGCAAGGGTGACAAGGCGAGAGGGTGGCTTGAGCAGTGCCCATTTGCCCGAGTGGGAGTTTGTTGGCGGGATTAAATCAAAACTGGTCCAAATTTGCGGTGCAAATTTGGACCAGTTCAGAAATTGAAATTTTGATATTCAAGCTAAAAGCTTAAATTTGTGGGGGATTGGCGGAAGCGTACAGGAGTCGAACCTGCCTACGACATCACTGCCGTACATTGGTTTTGAAGACCAAGCGCCACACCGGTGACGAGACGCTTCCGTGGTGGAAGTACCCTTAGCAATTGGGGGGGGAAGCTGCAACCATTATGATTTTGGGCAGAGTTTGGCCCCTTGCCAGCTCTTGTCTCCTGATTTTTGCGATTTGAGTCCGGCAGGTCAAGAAGGCGAGGGCGGAGTTTCCTGTCTGTACTTTGCGCTGGGAGTTGCGTATTATCTCAAGAATACCGAAACAAGTCGCCGGGTGATCCCGGTTCTTTGCCTTTGTGGCCTGCAACCACACAGTATGGGAGTCTGAGATGAAAAGAATGAGCCTGTTGTCGGCCCTTTTGGTCGGCATTGTTGCCCTGATCGCTTTTTCCGGAGTCGGTGGAGCCTCGAATATGGGGAATCTGGTGAACAAGGCCTGCTCGCCGTGTCATTCCACAAAGCGAATCTGCCTGAATGTCGGCGTCAAGAGCGAAAAGGCATGGGTGGCAACCGTCCAGCGCATGGTTGACGCGGGCGCTCCGCTTGGGGCGGACATGGTGGCTCCGGTCGCGTCCTATCTTGCCGGAATGGCTCCGGGAAGCGGGCCTGTCTGCGATTAGAGGCAGCAAAGGCGGTCTGAACGGCTGTCAAATCCTTTCCCTTTCGTATGCGTAATCTTTGCGGCTTCATAGTCTTTGCCGCCATCCTTGCGGCTGGTCTCTGCCATGCCCAGACTGCGGATTATCATCTGGGGGTGGGGGCGCGTGTCAGTCCTGCATCCCCTCCTGAAGTTATTGATATGTCATGGGCGTCGGGGGAGTCATATGGCCCTGCCGCCGGGAAGAATATTCAGGTATTCGTGCTCGCAGGTATGTTCGGCAGGCAGGGGCAGGGCGAAAGTCGTGAGTTGCCCGAGGCTGAACGTGTCGGGAATACGCGTATACTCATGTTTGAAGATGGACGCTGGCAGCCGCTCCGACCTGTGGGAATCCGTTACGGTCTTGAGCTTCCGTTCGCGATGCGAATGGCTCGGTTGCATGAAGGGGAAACCATAGGCGTGGTCGTTGCCGAGGGCGCAAATGGTGATTATTTCTCAAAAGCGGCCGTAGCCATGAAAGCGGTGCCGTGTGAGTTTGTGGCCTGCGTACGGTTGAACCGCAATGCGGATGTTGTTCCTCCCGAGTTTTCGACGATGCGTGAAATAGACGTGTCGGACATCATCAAGGTAGAGAAAGGCACGATTTGGGGCGTGGAAGCCATGGCCGACAAGGGTAAATTTCTTGCGGATTATGTTTGGAATCAATTGCAGAAAAACAAGGATAGATAAATGGCACTGACATATGTTTCGGCGACTGTGATCGCCAAGGACGGCAAAGAGGAAGAATTGGAAAAGGCGCTTTCCGCCGTGATTGCCGATGTGCGCGCCGAAGACGGGTGCATTCGATATGACCTGCACCGTTCCGATTATGGCAACGTCTTCCTGTTCTATGAAATCTGGGAGAGCGAAGCCCACCTTGCCGCGCACGGCAAAACTCCGCACATCAAGGCCATGCAGGTCGCAACCGCCGATCTCGTGGCAGCGCCTTCCGAGGTCAATATCTGGCGGGCGGTGGACGTGAAGTAACAAGCGCGTTTTTCAGTGCTGCAAAGGATCGGTCTGCGGGAAGTCGTCAGGCTATTTGATATGTATTATTCCGGTTAGTTGCCAAAGGAAAAATGAAAGGGAAGCATACGTGGACAGGATAAACGGCAGGGTGAAAACATAAAGTTCATGCCGCCAGGTCAAACGTATCTCCTGAAGTCGGGGGTCGTTGTTTCTTCCGTATTTTCCGAGGCAGAAAATCAATATGAACAAACTGTTCCAAATGATTTTGGTGGGAAAAAGTTTTTTCCATATTTCTGGATAAGTGTTTTTTACATAGGCACTGTCCAGGTCTTTGCCGAGTGTGCATAGGATGAGGATTTGTAATATTATTACCCCAGCCATGCCGCCATACCACAACCACATGCCCAAGCTGATGACTTCGCCTGACGACATTCCTCTTTCGCTGAAGAGGCAATATGCGAAAAGTAGCGTAAGTCCTACAGCCAGCATCCAGCTGGCAATATGCCAGAACTTGACGAAGAGTTTTCTTAATTCAAAGACGTGTTCGTAATTCATGGTAACGCCCTTTGGATGAGAGTCCATGCTCTTGAGCGCTATCATTCGTCATGTATTCATGCAACTCCGTTTCGTGCTTGTGATTATGAGCGTGTTCTGGGTTGTGGCCGCGGCCGATTAGTCTTCGAGTAAATAATCAATCGTCGTCACGACGCGCACTCGCTTGACTTCCGGGGTGAAGCGGTCGCGGTCCTGAAGGCTGAAGTAGCCCTGTGTCGCCCTGCGGATGGCTCCGACATGGGAGCCGGAATCTTCGGCGAATTGCTTGGCCGCGCTTCGTGCGTTGCGGGTGGCTTCGGCGATCATTTCCGGCTTGATTTCGTTGAGTCCGGTGAAGGCGAAGGTCGGGCGGAATTCGTAGTTCTGCACCAGCATGACCCCACGGGATACGAGGTCTCCGGCCTTGGACATGGCCTTTTTCACGGTGGCGATATCGCCGGAGCGGACTGTGAGCACGGCCTGTGCGCGATACCGCTGGAGCGGTCGCTGGTTGGGGTTCATGGCCTGCATGTCGTCGATTCGCGGTGCGGTGTCCATGACTTCGGCGTCGCCGAGGCCCTGTTCCTTGAGGAAGGCCATGATTTCGGTCCGGGATTTCCGGATGGCCGTGTCCACCTCAGGGAGCGTGTTGGCTGCGGCGCTGAAGCTGATGGGCCACATGGCCAGGTTGGCCGGGACTTCGCGTTCGGCCAGTCCCTTGACGGTTACGTACCGGTCCATGGCCTTGAAGTTGACGAGAGCGTTGCCGAGTACGAAGCAGCCTGCGACGATGCCTGCGGCAATGAACAGGCCGAGAAAGAAGTTGTGTGCGCCGTTTTTGTTTTCCATGGGTATTCCTGCCAGTGTTGTATGTGAATTGAGCGAAACAAGCCTACGCCATGGTGTCTGGCGTGGTCAATGGCGGTGATTCGATTCGGGTTTCTGGGTGCGGGGCGAAACAAACAAAAAGAGGCAATCGAAATTTTCGATTGCCTCTATTCTATGCATGGCGTCCCCAAGGGGATTTGAACCCCTGTTAACGGCGTGAAAGGCCGCCGTCCTGGACCAGACTAGACGATGGGGACGCATGATGCGACAGGCTTTTCGGCAGGTTGTCTGGAACCTCTTGGTGCCGGTTTGCCCCGTCTGGAGAAGCGTGTTTTACACATTTTTCTGCACGGGGCAAGTCTTTTTTCAGGGGGATGTCATTTTTTCTACTTTCCTTGTCGGGATTGGAAATATCCGGCGTGAAGGAGTGGGGCTTCCTGCGAGGAAAATGCGACAATTCAGCGTCTTGATTCAAGAGGGTTTTGTCGTTTTTATGAGTATGAAAAATTGAAGCAGTATTCGGCATTAAAACCTGTAATTTTATCTAAAAATAACTTTTTTTGACATGGCGACAATATTGTCGTATGCTGCAATCAATCGAATTTATTTGGTTAACCCTCAATGTTGATTTCAAAAAGATGCATTGAGGGTGGGTTTTGGTGCAGTAGATAATGGTTTGTTGCATCGTTATTTCGATATAACACTGTTTTTTTGTAGTCATTAATTACTGTACAATTTGAAAAGTAGTATGATTGATCGTTTTACAATAAGTACCATGCCTTTGCCCACAGAGTGGCATATCCGATCTGAAAATTCACCTATTCACGGTGTTCCCCGGATAACTATCCCCTGCGGTCTGCGTGACCGTGTTCCCGTACCCTAGCTCTTCTTTTTTTCATAACTGTATAGGTGACCTCTTCGTCTTGGATGAAGGGGGTCTGTTGTCACATATATCGGAGAGATCATGGGAACTATCCGCGTAGAGAATTTGTATAAAATATTTGGAAATAAACCCCAAAAGGCTTTGGGGATGCTCAAGTCGGGCCACGACAAGAAGTCCGTTCTTGAGGAAACCGGGATGACCGTTGGTGTGGACGATGCGTCCTTCACCATCGAGACCGGTGAGATATTCGTTATCATGGGATTGTCCGGGTCCGGCAAATCCACCATCGTCCGCATGCTCAATCGTCTTATTGAGCCGACGTCAGGCCGCGTCCTTGTGGACGGGCAGGATATTACGGCCATGAGTAATGAAGAGCTGTTTACCTTCCGGCTCCATAATATGAGCATGGTTTTCCAGTCGTTCGCACTCATGCCGCACCAAACCGTTCTGGATAATGCCGCTTTCGGTTTGGAGTTGGCTGGCGTGGAAAAAAAGAAGCGCCACAAGCGTGCGCGGGAGGCTCTGGAGCAGGTTGGATTAACCGGCTGGGAAGACCAATATCCCGATCAACTGAGCGGTGGAATGCAGCAGCGTGTCGGTTTGGCGCGCGGCTTGGCGGTCGATCCTGAAATCCTGCTCATGGACGAGGCGTTTTCAGCTCTTGATCCGTTGATTCGCACCGAAATGCAGGATGAGCTGCTTAAGTTACAGGATGAGCATCAGCGCACCATCGTTTTTATTTCCCATGACCTCGACGAGGCGCTCCGCATCGGTGACCGGATCGCCATCATGGAGGGCGGCAAGGTCGTTCAGGTGGGGACGCCGGACGACATTCTGCAAAATCCCGCCAATGACTATGTCCGTGCGTTCTTCCGCGGTGTCGACCCAACCAACGTCATCAGCGCCGGAGATATCGTCAAGGATACGCATCCGACCATCATCCTCACCAAGAAAGGGAGCATGCGTGCGGCCCATGAGATTCTCAGCGGCAGCGAGCGGGAGCACGGATATGTGCTTGACGCGCATCGTCATCTCGTCGGTGTGGTGTCATCCGAAGGTATTCAGGCCGCATTGGAAGCCGGGTTGAGCGAACTGTCGTTGCGCGAGGTCCTGCTACCGGAGTTTGAATCCGTGTCATTGGATGATTCCATGCAGGATATCCTGCCTCTGGTCGCGTCGAGCCTGTGGCCCGTGCCGGTGGTTGACGCCAACGGGGTTTACAAGGGTGTTGTTTCCAAGAGCCGTTTTTTGAGGACCCTGCACAAGGCAGAGGACGTTATTCAGGATGAAGGGGGCGAATAGCCATGTTTGAAGAAGCACTTATACCTCTTGATCAGTGGGTGTCGGCCTTTGTTGACTTGCTGGTTGATGATTACAGAGACGTTTTCCAGATGTTGAAATGGCCTGTGGAGCAGATGCTCAACGGGTTCGAGCAGGGGCTTACCAGTCTGCACCCGCTGATTGTCATCACCGTCATCGCCGTTGCGGCGTTGAAGTTCTCCGGGAAGCGGCTCGCTGTGTTCAGCTATCTCGCCATGCTCCTGATCGGTTTTTTGGGGTTGTGGGAGGACGCCATGATCACCTTGGCCATGGTCTTGTCCTCGGTGGTCATCTGTACGCTGCTCGGCATTCCGCTTGGCATCATGGCCGGACGCAGCGACAAGTTCGAGGCGGCGTTCAGGCCCGTGCTGGATGCCATGCAGACCACCCCGGCGTTCGTGTATCTGGTCCCCATTGTCATGCTCTTTTCCGTGGGTAACGTGGCGGGTGTCCTTGCGACGATCATTTTTGCCCTGCCGCCCATCATCCGGTTGACGAGTCTGGGAATCAGGCAGGTCCACCCCGAGCTGGTCGAAGCGGCACAGGCTTTCGGTGCCAACCGCTTGCAGGTGCTGGTCAAGGTGCAGATTCCTCTGGCCCTGCCGACGATTCTGGCCGGATTGAACCAGACCATCATGATGGCGCTTTCCATGGTTGTCATTGCCGCGCTCATCGGTGCGGGCGGTCTTGGTTCCCCTGTCATTCTCGGTCTGAACACGCTTGATATCGGCCGTGCGGTTGTCGGCGGTGTGGGTATCGTGCTCATGGCCATCGTTCTCGACCGCATCACGCAATCAATGGCTCAAAAATAGTAATAAAATATAGAATCTGAGGAGGTTCCATGAAACTGATGAAGTTGACGCTCGCCGCAATCTGTGCGGTTCTGATCGCGTCCTCCGCTCTGGCTATGGATATGAAACCGGGCAAGGGCGTGACCCTGAAGCCTGCACGCGCTACCTGGAATACCGGCTTTTTCCAGGAAGCTCTGGTCCGCCGGGGACTGGAAGAACTGGGCTACACCGTGAAGAAGCCCAAGGATCTGCAAAACCCCATCGCCTACAAGTCCATTTATCTTGGCGACATCGACTACTGGTGCAACGGCAACTTCCCGCTGCATGATGCCCAGCTGCCCAAGAACTTCGAAAAGCGGGGCGTGATTCTCGATCCGATCATCAAGGCTGGCGGCATGCAGGGGTACCTCGTGTCCAAGAAGGAAGTCGAAAAGTTCGGCATCAAGTCCCTTGATGATTTCAAGCGTCCCGAAGTCAAGAAGGCGTTTGACCTGAACGGCGACGGCAAGGCCGATCTCACTGCCTGCCCTCCGGGCTGGGGTTGTGAAAAGGTTATCGCCAGACATATGGAAGTGTATGACCTTGCCGATCACATCAAGCCGATCAAGGCCTCTTATGAAGCAGGCATGGCATCCGCTCTCGGAGCCTACAAATCCGGCAAGCCGATCTTCTTCTATACCTGGACCCCCAACTGGACAGTATTCAAGGTCAAACCGGGCAAGGACGTGATGTGGATCAACGTACCTGCCGAGGGTGACACCGAAGCTGCTGTCTCCGGCATCGAAGGCGCGGTCTCCGATCCCCTGCGTCCCGGTTTCGTGGTGTATGACATCACCGTCGTGGCCAACAAGAAGTTCCTTGAGAAGAACACGGCAGCCGCTGCCTTCCTGAAGAGCTTCAGGCTTACCATCGGCGACGTCAGCGCCCAGAACACCCGCATGAATGCAGGTGAAAAGTCCGACAAGGACATCGCCAAGCATGTGGACGAATGGATCGCCAAGCATCAGGACAAGTGGAACGGCTGGCTCGACGCAGCCCGCAAGGCCGCCAAGTAGCGCCTTTCCATTCTCGAATAGATAAGCCCCGGTGACGGATGTCGCCGGGGCTTTTTTTCGTGGTCGGACCGGAAATGAATAATGGTGAAAGCTTGTTTCCAGTGAGCAGGTGGTTCAGTTGATGCGTGCACCACGTCGAATGCAGTAGGGTGAACTGTGTGGCTCAGAGAGGGAGAGGGGGACGCTCAGATAGATGGTAAGGCCTTTTGTTACGTTGGAGTAGGGCGTTGCTGCTTGAAAAAAAAGAAATCCCGGAAACGCGAATCTCCGGGATGCTCCTTGTGTCTTCAACACCAACAAAAAACGGGTTACATCTTTACGATGTAACCCGTGGATTTTCGTGGCGTCCCCAAGGGGATTTGAACCCCTGTTAACGGCGTGAAAGGCCGCCGTCCTGGACCAGACTAGACGATGGGGACGCAGTGAAAATTTGGCAGGGCCGCAAGGACTCGAACCTTGATTAACGGAACCAGAATCCGCCGTCCTGCCAATTGAACGACAGCCCTGCAACGAGAGGAAGATTTAAGGGTTACCCCTTTGAAAGTCAACCTCTTTTTTAACTTTTTTTAGACTGCGCGTGCCAGCTTGCGGGTGCGCTTCTTCAACTTGTTGATTTTGCGGCGGATGCGATCGCGCTGAGTGCGGTCTTCCAGACCTTCTTTTTCAACACGCATGGCACGGATCTGCTTCTTGATTTCAGCGATCTGCTTCTTGTAAGGGGAGACCTGCTCCTCTTCGACGATACCGAAGACATCCTTGATGGCTGCAACGAGCTCGTCCTTGTCCTTACCGGAAGCGCCGGTGATCATGGGGAGCTTCTCGATGCACAGGGCACGCAGCTCTTTGGTGGTCATTTTCTCAAGCGGCTTGGTCAGGCCAAGCTCGTCAAAGGAAATCTCTTTCACTTCTTCACTCATGGTGTACTCCTTAAAAATGTGGTGGGACGAAAGTTTCACGATTTGTCAAACATTCGCCTGTAGGCCCGATAACACCTTCCAATAGGTGAATCCGGGTCCAACTCCTTTTCTAAACCGCCCAATTTCTCGGGCTTTTTAAGTTTCCTCGGAGGCTCGGGAGCCTCCGGCCGGATCTCTCCGTCCAAAGGAACTCTGCCGTTTAGCAGTTCGAATACGACTTTGTCAAAGACTTCCTGCTGAAAATATCCGTTCACCTTTTCCAGTATCATTGGGGCGAGAAACTGTGCTTCCTGCATGATCATCGGGTCTTCCGCGGCGAGGATGAGTTTCGTGCCGCGGTGTCCCAGCGGGCGGGCAAGCGGAGCCATTTCGCCCATGAGATCGCCCCACACCTTCCACAGCTGCACGAGCATGACGCTGCCCGTGGTGTCGAGCTTTTCGAAATACGAGGACATGGCCCGTCCGATGCGGACCGTGCGGTTGTTGCGCCCTCTGCGGCTGTGGTGTCTCAGGTATCTGGCCATGGTCTTCCTGCCTATGGAGTGGGCGTGAGCGTCACGGTGACGATAGACGGCACCAGCTCATATGCCTCGCCGGTGCGTTCCTGCTCATCCACTTCCTTGGCCACTTCTCCGGCCACGTCCTTGGGGTCTCCGCCCTTGAGGATGCCGTAGATGGCCCCGTCCCGGATGGCTTCATCCGGCATGAACTGACGCGTTATTTCCAAATCCACCTGCTCATAACCGTCCTTGACGATGGTGAGGAGGTGGTTGCTCTGCTTGTCGAAACGCACCGCGCACGGGGTGGTGCATATCTTTCGTCCGTCGGCATACACGGTTGCGCCGAGGGGGTTGGTGCTGACCGGGATTTTCTGCTTGGGCGGACCGCATGCCGTCAGGCCGACTGCCACTACTATTATAAGTATGGCAAAGCGAATCTGTTTCATGGCTGGCTCCTTTATAAGCTGAAACACCCCCGGATTGGGCGTCCGGGGGTGTTTTTTACATCTTTTCAGGGCCGCCGCAACCGCGTGCTAGCTGCACGTCCGGGCGCGGTAGTTGACGATAAGTGCCGGACAGCCGGGAGAAAGGGCCACCTGGATGACCGTGGAACCGATGAACGGCGTCCCGCCTTCGAGGCTGGTTGAATACTGGGCCATGACCACGAGGTCGGCTTCGCTCCAGCGGGCCTTCTTGAGAATTTCAACGTATGGCACCCCTTCCCAGCATTCGAAGCTGTGGCTGATTCCCTCGAGCGGTTTGGCGTATCGCTGCTGCATCTTGGCCTTGGCCTTGTCCACGAAGACGTTCATGTCCTGCATGTAGAATTCCGGATTCGGGCAGCGTTGGCCGGTGTCGAGCACGTGGAACACGTCAATGTGCGCCCCGAGCTGCCTTGCGAGCTGCGTGGTGTAGCAGAGCGCGGAGTCGGACGGCGTGGAGAAATCCGTGGCGAACACAATCTTTTTGATGTCTGCGGATTTGCTCCCTTCGTGGGTGACGACCATGGTCGGGCAGAAGGCGTTTGAGCAGACATCACGAATAGCTGTGTTTACAGATCCCAACATGCTTCCTGGGTAGATCGACGCGCTGGTGTGATGCCCCATGACGATAAGGTCCACCCCCTCGGTGTGGACGAGCTTGAACAGCTTGTCGTGGGATGCACCGGTGATCACCCTGATGGAGTGATTGGGAATGGTCTTGAGGTCTTCCGCATAGAATTCCCGAATCTTTGCGGCGGACGCTTCCACCAGCTTTTCGGCCGGAATGGTGTCGTCAAAGGAACACCAGTCGTCCTTTCCAATGGGCAGGGCATGATAAATGAGCAGCTCCGCATCATACTTGCGGACCATGTCAAAGGCCGCCTTGGGGGCGGTCTGCGTGTCGATCTGTGGGGTCGTCGCCAAAAGAATCTTCTTGAACATGAGGCTCTCCTTCTCACGCCGGTGTCGTTTCTTGCGTTCCACCGACCGGCTCGGCGGGGTTCAATCCAACTATCGCAATTTCAGGCCGATGGAGCAAGTATTATCGGAATAATTACGACAACTCTGATTATTGACTTTCCTCAGCAGTCTGCTGTCCGTTGTCCTTGTTGGCGTCTTCGATCAGGTGGAGAAGCCCCAGTCCGGCCTCGGCGGGGTTAACCGATGCGCCGACGCTGACGCTGGATGAGGATGTTTTTTTCGTATAGGAGCCGTCGTTTCCGAAGTTTTCCGAACTGTGGCTGTTTTTCCATTTCTTTTGGGTCCCGACAGTCGGTGCAGCCGCTGCGCCTGCCTCAAGCACGGCTTCCGCGGCTTTCATCGGGTCCTGCTGTACTGCACCGCCGAGGGTCGCGGGTTCGGTTGTCCTGATGTTTGCCTGCTGGTCTTGCGGAGCCAACTGGTCCGAAGAAATAACGACCGGGGCCTGCCCGTTTTCAAGCCGTTCCCTGTCCGATGCGTCGAGCTGGTCACTGCTGATGACGATGGGCTGTTCTTCCGAGGATGTCTGGGCAACTGTTTTGGCAGGAGTGTCCGGCTGAAGCTGGACAACCACGGAACTGGGGGAAAGCACGTATGCCGTGCCCTGATCTTCCATGGCCTGCGTGTTCAGGAGCGCGTTGGAGATGGCTGCGTCGGCATTGCCTCCGTTGGAACTGGCGTTGCTGCCGGCGCGAACCGCTCCCTGCGCTACGGCTGCGGTATCGTATACCTGTTTAATCTGAACGTCGGCCTGCCGGTAGCCCTGTTTCTGGAGTGTCAGGATGTGGGCCTGTGTCCGTGTCAGGGGGACGTTGCAGGGCGTGGTGCAGATTTCCGTGCCGTCGGCCAGCACCTGTGCTCCGGCCGGAACGCTGCTGACCGGAATATTCTGGGTGGCCGGGGCGCAGGCCGCGGCGAGAAAGGCGAGTGTGGTGAAGATCATTGCTTTTTGGATAAAGGAAGTCATGAATTCTCCGTGGTATTTTTATAATATTGGGATGCAACATATGCGACGGATAACGAATGTGCAAGACTGGTTGCAGCCGTCTGGCTCCGTCTGTGGCGATGTGTAAACGCTTGACGGACGCTGTTTCTTGAGCTAGGAATCAGTATCCCGTATATCAAGATATCCTGATATAGGACGTAGCTAATGGAAATTATTAAGTATTGTAAAGCACTCGCAGATGAAACCCGGTCGCGGTTGGTCAATGTTCTTCTTGAATATGAGTTGAATGTCGGCGAAATCGTACAGGTTATGGAGATGGGACAGTCGCGGATTTCGCGGCATTTGAAGATTTTGTCCGAATCCGGCCTTGTGGATGTCAGGCGTGAGGGGTTGTGGGCTTTTTACCGTGCCAGCGACAGTGGTCCGGGCCGTGATTTTCTTGATGGCGTGGCCTCGCTGCTCGAAGGTGAAGATGCGCTCAAGCGTGATCGCAACCGTGCCGAGAAGGTCATTCGTGAACGGACGGCTGCCACGCGCCAGTTCTTCGACGACATCGCGCCCGAATGGGATCGCATGACCGCCGAAGTGCTGGGTGATCTGAATCTTGGTCACGAGATCAGGGAGCGGTTGCCCGACTGCGCCTGTGCCGCGGACATCGGCTGCGGTCCCGGCGATATGCTGGAGATTCTGGCCGCTACGTCACAGCGTGTCATCGGGGTGGACAACTCGCCCAAGATGCTTGAGCTGGCCGAGGAGCGTTTTTCCGACGATGCGTCCATGTCGCTGCGTATCGGCGAGATGACGCATCTGCCGTTGCGGGATGAAGAGGCTGACTGTACCGTGATGTCATTGGTGCTGCACCATCTGACCCGTCCGATTGACGCCATTCGTGAAGCAGGGCGCGTGCTTCGTGTCGGCGGCCGACTGCTTATTGCCGAATTCGATCAGCATGAAAATGAACTCATGCGGAGCGAATACGGTGACCGCAGGCTCGGCATCCCCCGGGAGCACATGCTGGAGTGGTTTGAGATGTCAGGTTTCGAGACTGTCGGAGTCACTGAATTTACCGTGAACATGGGCCTTGTCGTCGTTGTCTACGAGGCCGAGAAAAAATAGACCATAATACCTTTTATAGGGAGGAAGTCATGTCCAAGAACATTATGCCCGTCGATCCGAAGCTGGAAAACAAGATCGCGGACGCATCCCTGGCCGAGTGGGGCCACATGGAAATGCAGCTTTCCGAGCGCGAAATGCCGGGGCTCATGTCCATCATCGAAAAACAGGGCAAGGATAAGCCCCTCAAGGGCTTCAAGGTCATGGGCTCCCTGCACATGACCATCCAGACCGCCATGCTCATCAAGTGCCTGTACGAACTGGGCGCTGACATCCGCTGGGCATCCTGCAACATTTTTTCCACTCAGGACCACGCTGCCGCCGCCATTGCCGATTCCGGCATGGCCAAGGTCTTCGCATGGAAGGGCGAGACTCTCGAAGAATACTGGTGGTGCACCGAGCAGGCCCTGACCTGGCCCGACGGTTCCGGTCCGGACCTCATCGTTGATGACGGCGGCGACGCAACCCTGCTCGTCCATCAGGGCGTCAAGGTCGAGGCCGACCCGAGCCTGTGCGACAAGGAATACGACGTGCACGAGTTCCAGGTCATCATGGATCGTCTGGAAGCCAGCCAGAAGCTGAACCCGGAAAAGTGGACCAAGATCGCCAAGAACATCCGCGGCGTGTCCGAAGAAACCACCACCGGCGTACATCGTCTCTACGAAATGCAGCGCTCCGGCGAACTGCTGTTCCCGGCCATCAACGTCAACGACTCCGTGACCAAGTCCAAGTTCGACAACCTCTACGGCTGCCGCGAGTCTCTGGCTGACGGCATCAAGCGTGCTACCGACGTCATGGTCGCAGGCAAGGTCGTCGTCGTTGTCGGTTACGGCGATGTCGGCAAGGGCTGCGCCCAGTCCATGCGCGGCTTCGGTGCCCGTGTTCTCGTCACCGAGATCGACCCCATCTGCGCGCTTCAGGCCGCAATGGAAGGCTATGAAGTCACCACCATGGAAGACGCTGCACCGCGCGGCGACATCTTTGTTACCTGTACCGGCAACTACCATGTTGTGACCGGCGCACACATGGATGTCATGAAGGACGAGGCCATTCTCTGCAATATCGGTCACTTCGATTCCGAAATCGAGATGGACCACCTCGAAAAGAATGACAAATGCGTGAAGAAAGAGGTCAAGCCGCAGGTCGACAAGTGGACCATGCCTTCCGGCAAGTCCATCATCGTTCTGGCCGAAGGCCGTCTGGTGAACCTCGGCTGCGCTACCGGCCACCCGAGCTTCGTCATGTCCAACTCCTTCACCAACCAGGCCCTTGCCCAGATTGATCTTGCCCAGAACGACTACGACCCCAAGGTCATGATTCTGCCCAAGAAGCTGGACGAGGAAGTCGCCCGCCTGCACCTCGAACGCCTCGGCGTCAAGCTGGAGACCCTGACCAAGGACCAGGCCGATTACATCGGTGTGGATGTCGAAGGTCCGTTCAAGCCTGATCACTACCGCTACTAGGCGAAATCCGTTTCGCAGGAATAATAAAGGGAGCCAATCGGCTCCCTTTTTGTTATTTGAGGCCATGCTGAATAAACACTTTCTGTCTTTGTTGCCGGTCTTGTGTGTGCTCGCTTTTTCCCTGCCCGCAATGGGGGGCGAGATACGCGGTGTGACGGCTTCGGCAAGCAGCTTCAAGGAATGGGGCGTGCCGAAATACCTCGTGGACGGCGATCTGTCGACGGCATGGGTCGGCGGCCGCAAGGGCGTGGGACCGGGCAAGTCTCTTTCCTTTACGCTGCCCAAGGCGCGGAAGATCGGCATGATCCGGGTTGCCAACGGCAATCAGGGTGACGGGCTGTTCAAGTCGTTTCGCACTGTTGCCAATGGCATTCTGGTCCTTCCCGATCACGGGACATATTTTTTCTCGCTCAAACCGGAGGCGGGAGAGCAGGACATCGTGTTTCCGCCTGTGACGGTGAAGTCGTTTGACCTCATTATCGCCGAGGTCTCGCCGCCGCCCGGTGATTCGGAATTGGGTGACGCAAAGGTGGCGGTATCCGAGGTACGCGTGTTCAGCGGTGCTGAGGCCGGGGTGCCGGTTTCCGTGTCTGCCGTGTCTTCATCTTCGAATGGTGTGCAGCCGGAAAAGGCCGCAGTGCCCAAGGTGACCAAAATATCCAGATTTTCCGCCATTTCTCCCGGATATTTCTATATGAAAGTGGCTGTGCCCGTCGCTGCCGGCACGCCTGAATCCGGTATCATCAATGCGGAGCTGTCTGCCGGGTTCATCAATCGGATACGTTCGTATTTCATGCGGCTGATTACGATGCAGGACTCGCTTGCCGAGGTCTTTGCGCCGTCCATCCGGGAGCGCGAGGCCGGAACGCTTGAGCTGATTCGCGAAACCATGCGTAAGAAGGGACGGCTGGATCTGTTTGAGGCCGCGTCCGTTGATGTGGCGGGCCTTTCCATGGACCGCCCGATCGTCCGCGGTGATGCCGCCATGGTTCGGGTTCACGGACCGCTTTTTTTCACTTCGCAGGGCAAAACGTACGAAAATAGAGTCGACATGCAGTTTTCCTTTGAACGTGTCGACGGTGTCTGGCTCATCAATGGGGCTCGGAAAAAGTAGGGAACGGCTTCTGCCGTATATTTTCAATCCTTTCGCCCATTAAGTAAATCGCGGAGTTATCCGATAAAAAAGGGAGCCAAACGGCTCCTTTTTTTGTTACGGGAAAAAACTATGCTGTCGCTTCGTCTGAAAATATCACTTTGCTTCCTGCTGTGCCTGACTGCCGGAATCCTGACCTGCCCGTCTGTATCAGCCGGACAGATCAGCGGTGTGACAATTGATGCGGCCAATCATCAGGGGCGCTTTGTCCCGGGCAATATGGTGGACGGTGATCCTGCGACAGCATGGGTCGGCGGCGGCAAGGGCATCGGTCCGGGCAAGTGGATCGAGTTGTCTTTCGAGAAGCCAGTGACCCTTGATTCCCTGCATGTAGCCAACGGAAATCAGGGGCGGGGGCAGTTCAACAAGTTCCGCCGCATGATTCGCGGCGTGGTTATTTATCCGGATGAAACCCGCCAGAAGTTTACGCTCAGGCCGGATCCGGGTGTGCAGCGTGTGAAACTGCTGCCCAAGACGGTTGGTTCCTTCAAGATTATCATCACGGGTGTGGCTCCGTCATCCAGAGACAAGTCCATAGGCCGCGCCAAGGTGTCGCTCTCTGAACTGACGGTGTATGGTGAAGTTGTGGAGGGAGACGCGGTTGAGAATGCCGAATCTGCCGAGGGGGAAGCCGCAGCGTCGGTCGTGGCAGAAAAAAAGGCACCCAAGGCTGCTCCGGTTTCCGAGCCTGCTCCAGCGCCAAAGCCTATGCCCGTGGCGGCGAAAAAAAAGGAACCGAAAGCGGCATCCAAGCCGGTTGCCAAATCGCAGCCAAAACCTAAGCCCGCGCCAAAGGCCGAACCCAAGCCGCAGCCAAAGCCCGCGCCAAAGGCCGAACCCAAGCCGCAGCCAAAGCCTGTCGCAAAGGTGAAGGCAAAGCCCAAACCTGCGTCCAAGCCGAAGCCGAAAGCGAAGGCCAAGCCGATTGCGAAAAAGCGTGTGCCCAAAAAGAAGAAAGCTGCCCGTCCGGCTCCTTCTGTGCCGAAGGGACGCATGACGTTCCTGCGAAAGGCTACACCCGTTTCCGCCACGGCTCCGCTGGATGTCGGGGTTATCAATCCTTGGCTCGATCTTGAATTCGTGGCCGGGGTGAAGCGGTATTTCGCGTTGCTCACCACGCTCCACGACAGCTATCCCGATGTTTTTGCTTCCGCAGTTCGGGAGCGGGAACGCCGGGTGTTTGTCGATTTGCAGGAAGACATGCGTGCGAAAAAGCAGTTCGGCGAGCATCATATCGCCATGCTGGAACACATCGGCTTGAATTTCGACAAGCCGCTTGAGCGTGACGACAGGGTGGTCGTGCGGGTACACGGCCCGTATCGCTATTACGTGGAAAACACCGGGTATGAGATCGCGGTGGACACGACGTTTACCTTTGTTCGTGAGGGCGGCGTCTGGCTCATAGAGACCGTTCACGACAATTGACCTGATCGGGGTTGCCTCCCGATTCGGGGAAGCGGTCCGGCGCGACTTGTGCTATGACCGGGCCATGCACCGATTTCTTTTTTCTTTTTTCATATTTTTGGTCCTGTTTTCGGCTTCTCCTGCCAGTGCGCTGGACATGACAGTCGAAGTCTCCAGTTTCAAGGTTGATTTCGGCCTGCCGTATGCCCCGGAGAATCTTCTGGACGGAGATCCGCAGACCGCGTGGGTCGGCGGCGGTGTCGGGCCGGGAGTGGGCCAGTGGATCGACCTTGTCTTCGGTGTGCCTGTCCGGGTGCAGCGGCTCGGCATTTTCAACGGGCATCAGGGGGAAGGGCAGTACGACAACTTCCGGCGCATCCGTGCCGGCCGCATCGTGTATCCTGACGGTGTCGAGACAAAGTTCTGGTTGCGGGACGAGCCCGGGGAACAGGTGGTCGAGTGTCGCGGCAGGCCGTTCAAATCGGTGCGGATCGTTGTCGACCGTGTGTTTCCGAAGGGCGAGGCCACTGCTATAAAAAAACTCGCGGTGTCCGAAATCAAGCTCTACCTCTCGTTGATGCCTTCGCCTGACGAGGTTGCCAATCCTTCCGGCGAACCCGAGCAACTCCCTGTCATGACGACCACGGACCCGGAGTTCGTGGTGCCGGACGAGATGGCCGAACTGTTGCGTGAATTCTACGTGCGTCACACTTCGCTGGCTGATGATTTCGCCTTGCTGTTTGCCGAGGACGTGCGTGACCACAACGATTTTCAGTTCGAGATATTCAAGGAGATACAGCGGCAGCAGAGAACGTACCGAAAGCTGCGCTCCGCCAAAGTGGATACTTCCGGCCTTGGACTGGAGATGGTTGAACGGGACGGTGCGTTCGCCCGTGTCCGGGTGTTCGGTTCCTATGTCGCCCGTATCGACGACAAGGATTACCCCATGGAAGAGGATTCCGTCTTTGTCGTCTCAAAGGAGGCTGACGGATGGAAGATTGTCGAAATTGAAGGTCAGGAATTCTGATTCCAAATGGAATCTTCTGATTCCAGCGTCTTACACCATCCAGATGTCAATCGTCTGGCCTTCGTACAATCCTTCAGAATCTGCGGGAATGGATGCGAGGCCGTCCGCCTGCACCATCGTCCGCAGCAGCCCTGATTTGCCGAGTACGGGATGGGCAAGCGGTTCCATGCCTTCGCGCTCTTCCAGTCGGATACGCACGTAATCCTCGCGTCCCGGTTTGGATGCCACGTTGCGGGCCAGCTCCGCCTTTCGAATGGGGCGGCGTGTCGTTTCGAACGCATGCGGGTCGCCCTGCATGTGTCGGATGAGCGGCAGGATGAGGACGTGCATGACCACCAGCGCGGAGGTCACCTGTCCCGGCAGGCCGAGAACGGGCTTGCCCGAAGCACGGCCGAGGATGGTCGGTTTGCCCGGACTGAGTGCCACGCCGTGTGCCAGAATTTCCGAATTTTCCTTGGCTTCGAGGGCCGTCACGGTCAGGTCGCGCACGCCGATGGAGCTGCCGCCGGACAGGAGGACCATGTCGTTTTCCGCAATGGCGCGGGACAGTGCTTCGGTCAGGCTCGGCAGGTCATCCTTGATGATGCCGTACCGGGTCGGGATGCCCCCGGCCATGGCGGTGAGGGTGGCAACGGTATGCGAATTGACATCGCGGACCTGCCCCGGCTTGGGCGTGCGGCTGACTTCAATCAGTTCGTCGCCGGTGGACAGGATGCCCACACGCGGCTGGCGGTACAGGGAAAGCTCTTCGAATCCGAGGGCAGCGGCCAGTCCGATTTCCTGCGGACGCATGGTCGTACCTGCCGAGAGCGCGGTCTGGCCTTCGCGGGCGTCTTCGCCGCGCTGCATGACGTTTTCTCCGGGGGCCGCGCTTTTTCTGACTTCAATGGTGGAATCGCCCATCTCGCCGGTGTGTTCGATCATCACCACGGCGTCGGCCCCATCGGGCAGCACGCCGCCGGTGGCGATGCGCGCGCATTCACCTGCGGGCAGGCTGATGTCTGGCATGACGTCGATGGGGAGGGATGCCGTGCATTCGAGGTAGCCCGGATTGGTTTCGCTCGAACCGAATACGTCCCGGGCGCTGACAGCGAATCCGTCCATGCAGGAGCGGTTCATCAGCGGCCAGTCGTGGGCTGCGGCAAGGTCTTTGGCAAGCACCCGTCCTGCTGCAAGTGACAGGGGAGTCAGTTCACTGCCGAGCGGAGTGAATCCTTCCAGCAGGGATTCGAATTCAGTGCGGCTGATGATGGTGAAAAAACCGTGGCTCATGGATATGCGTCTCCTGAAATAGTAGGGCAGACAATAGCGAAGCACATGCCGGTGGGCAAGGGCATTTGTTTTGAGAGCGGTCCGGCACCGGACTTACAGCGACTTGGCGAAGTTTCCTATTTTTCGGTCACTGTCCATCATGTGACTGGATATCCAATCGGTCAGGAATAATGAAACGTCTTGAGGGGTTACCCCGTTGCGTTTCTCAAGCATTTGCTTCAGGGTCAGCGTCCGCAGGTAGAGGATGGCGTGTTCTGCTGCGTGGTCCTTGAGTTCGGGGTAGCCGATTTCCTCCATGTATGACTCCTCATCCTTGAAGTGGGAGTCTACATAGGCCCGCAGTTGAGTAAAGACATCGGCGAGCACTCCATCCGTCTCGTTGTCGATAATGGCATCGATAAGCTTGTTTGCGATGGCGATGAGCTGTTTGTGCTGATCGTCTATTCGCGGCAGGCCTACTGTCAGGTCTTCTGTCCATTGAAGGTGGGGCATGATGGATATCCCGTTTCCTGTCAGGTTATCTGTTCTTGGCGAATATTCCTATCTGCGAATCCATGTTCATGATGTGATTGATGATCCATCCGTTGATGAAGTCGAGGGCCTGGTCGGGTGTGACTTCACCCGCCATGAGTCCTGTCCTGAAATCGTCTACCTGCCGGATGAGTTCCCCGTGGGCTTTCCGATGCTGCTCGAACTGTGGGTAACCGATGTCCTGCATGTATTTTTCTTCATCGTGGAAGTGGTAGACAGTGTATGCCTTGAGTTCCTCAAAGAACTCCGAAAGTACGTTTTTGCCCTTGCCGATGGTCATGGCCTGAATGAGACTGTTGGACAGGGATATGAGTTTCCTGTGCTGCCTGTCTATTTCGGGCAGGCCTATGTCGAGTACGTCGGTCCAGTCGATCATGCGGAGTCCTTTGATGAGTCGGTGATTTCCGTTCCGATACCGGATTGGGTGAACAGTTCGAGAAGAATGCAGTTTTCCACACGTCCATCGATGATGGCGGCTTTTTCCACTTCGGCAACGGCTTCGATGCAGCATTTGATTTTTGGAATCATGCCTCCGGTAATGACGCCGGAATCGATGCATTCGAAGGCTTCCTTGGTGGACAGGGATGTGATGAGTTCGCCGTCTGCGTCGAGCAGGCCGGGAACATCCGTGAGCAGATGCAGGCGTTTGGCTTTCAGGGCGGAGGCAACGGCTCCGGCCACTGAGTCCGCATTGATGTTGTATGTTTGTCCTTCGTCATCAACGCCCACCGGTGCGATGACCGGGATGAAATTGTCTCGCAGCAGGGATTCGATCAAGGTGGTGTTGACGGATTTGACTTCGCCCACTTTGCCGAGATCGATGATTTCAGGCGGAGCGTTCTTTTTCTCGATGGAAAGTTCCTTGGGTTCGGCCTTGACCAGCATGCCGTCCTTGCCGGACAGCCCGACCGCCTGACCACCGTGCAGGTTGATGAGATTGACGATCTCCTTGTTGACCTTGCCCACAAGGACCATCTCGACCACGTCCATGGTGGCGTCGTCGGTGACGCGGTATCCCTCGCGAAAATGCGATTCGATATTGAGCGCCTTGAGCATGTGCCCGATTTGCGGACCGCCGCCATGCACCACCACCGGATTGATGCCGATGTATTTGAGCAGAATGATGTTCAGGGCGAAGGCGCGTTTGAGGTCCTCGTCGATCATGGCGTTGCCGCCGTATTTGACGACTATGGTTTTGCCGTAGAATTCGGAAATGTAGGGCAGGGTCTCTATGATGGACTTTGCCTGCAACTGATAGCGTTTCATGTCCCGCTGGCTGATGGATTCTTTTTTCATGCAGTGTGCTCCTCGAAATGGCGGAATAGTCCGCAATCGTCGTAGTTTGATCCAAAATGCCCGGGAGTGTCAATGATTTGGGGTTGCGTATGGTGTGCCGAGCCTGTAACTTTCCGGATTATTGCAAACCTCCGGGACGTGTACACATGAAAATACGCTTCAACAGAATGGAATGGGCCGGGGCCATGGGCGACCTCGGGACGCTGCTTCCGCTGGCCTTCGGCATGATCATGATAAACGGCCTGTCCGTTACCGGGCTTTTTCTGACCGTGGGGCTGTTTTATCTCGTGGGAGGCCTTTACTACCGTATTCCCATAGCCGTACAGCCCATGAAGGTCGTTTCAGCCTATGCCATTGCACAGGCGCTCAGCCCTGGCGTGATTACCGCTTCGGGCATGCTTATCGCCGTCTTCCTGTTGTTTCTCGGTGCGACAGGATTGGTCAAGGCCGTGGCGAAAGTCGTGCCGCATTCCGTTATTCGTGGCGTACAGATGGCTACCGGCATCCTGCTGCTGTCCAAGGGGGCGGCTCTCATTATCGGCAACAGCCCCTTCCAGGAGTTGCGTGGGGGCGTTGAACCGTTTCTTGCTATGCAGGCCATCGGTCCGGTCCCCATGAGTGTTGTCATTGGATGCGTTTTTGCCGTCATCACGCTGTTTCTGCTCCGCAGTGAAAGGTTCCCGGCCGGACTGGTCGCGGTCGTGGCCGGAGCCGTGGTCGGGGCATGCCTTGGCGCATGGCAGGAACTGACAACCATCAGCCCCGGATTCTATCTGCCGGAGTTCCTGCCGTTCGGCATGCCCACGGGAGTGGATTTCTCCTTTGCTTTGCTGGTTCTCGTCCTGCCGCAGATTCCCATGACCATGGGGAATGCGGTTATCGCCAACCGTGACCTGAGTTTCGAGTACTTTGGCGATGGAAGCCGACGGGTTACCGATCGCGCCCTCTGCATGAGCATGGGGCTGGCCAACGTCTTTTCGGCGTTGGTGGGTGGAATGCCTGTCTGCCACGGTGCCGGGGGGCTGGCCGCGCATTATCAGTTCGGCGCAAGAACAAACGGGTCCAACCTCATAATCGGCGGTCTGTTCGTGCTGCTTGCCCTGACACTGGGGAGCGGGGCGGTCAATGCGTTGCACCTCCTGCCCATGGGCGTCCTCGGCGTGCTGCTCTTCTTTGCCGGGGCACAGCTCGCCCTGACCATTCTGGACATGAAATCCCGGACCGAACTGTTCGTGGTCGTGGTCATGCTCGGCATCACCCTGACTGCCAACCTTGCCTGGGCTTTCGGCACCGGCATCTGCCTGCATTACGTCCTGCGGGCCGGGAATGTTCGTATCTAGGGTTTCGGAGGCATTCAGTCCAAGTGGACACAACTCTGTCGTTTCGGCCTTTCCTTGTTTTTTTTCTGTCACCCTGTACAATTCAAATCAGTGAACTCTGAATTCAGGAACACAACCCCCGGAGGGATAGAATGGGAAAGCTGATCAAGGAAAAAGACGAGAAGGGCCGCTTACATATCGATACCCCGCTGCTTGGTGAATCGCTGGTTGGAAAGGAGCTGCTCAAACGCACGGAGGCCGGCGAGTATTTCAAGATGCAGCCGGACGTCAATATACTCAAGATCGGCGGCCAGTCCATCATGGACCGTGGTGCCAAGGCGCTGTTCCCCATTCTTGAGGAATTGGTCAAGGCCAAGGAAGAACACAAGATTCTCCTCATGTGCGGCGGCGGAACCCGCGCCCGCCACGTCTACAACATCGGCATTGATCTGGGCATGCCCACCGGCGTCCTGTCCAAGCTCGGCGATAAGGTTTCTGCCCAGAATGCGGAAATGCTTTCGGTGCTCCTCGCCAAACACGGCGGGGCAATGATCGGTCATGGCGCGCATCTGGAACAGCTGCACATGTACTGCCAGCTCGGGTACCTGCCTATTACCACGGGTATTCCGCCCTACGGATTTTTCGAGCATCCGGCAGAGGTCGGCTCGATTCCGCCGCACCGTACCGATTCCGGCGCGTGCCTGCTTGCCGAGAATATCGGCGCAAAATCCCTGATCTACCTGAAGGACGAAAAGGGGATGTACGAGGATGATCCGAAAAAGGCGAAAAACCGTGAAGCCCTGAAGTTCTTTGACAAGATTCATGTCGATGAACTCATCGAAATGGACCTCGAAGATCTCATCGTGGAACGCCCGGTCCTGACATTCCTCAAGAATGCCAAGACTCTCAAGTCGTTCCAGATCATCGATGTCCTGCGCCATCCCGAGCACATCCATGCCGCCCTCAACGGTGAGCATGTCGGAACGATCGTTTACAAGGATTAGTTTCGATCTGAATCGACAATCAAAGGCCGGGAGCAGGTTGCTGCTCCCGGCCTTTCTGTTTCTGTGAGAAATCCTGATCTAGAGAGGCTTGCGCGCAACCGCGATCAGGCGGTGGCTCAGATTGATGATTTCCGGGCGTGTGGCATACTCCCGGTTGATCGTTTCCATGGCTCGGTAGGTGTCGTCATCTTCCAGCGCCTTGGTCATCAGCGGGTCGGGCGGAAAGGTGCCCATGGGCGTGATGCCCGCAAGGGTCTTCAGTTCCATGCCCAGCTTTGCAAATATCCCTGTCAGTATTTCCGGGCTGAGGAGATGAAGCTCCATCCCGTTGGCGGAAGTGTATTGCCCGGTTTCAAGAACTTGCAGTATTTTTGCCGAGGGCTTTTTCGTTGCCAGATCATAGGCCTTGCGGATTCTGTTGCCTGCATCGCAGAGCACGTAGCCTCCGGGACGAACGACCCGGCAGTATTCGGCAATGGCCTGTTCCGGGTCGGCGCAGAGAGTGATGGGCTCGCCCGTGGAAATGACCATGTCGAAGCTGTCGTCGGTCAGGCTGTGCAGGTCGCAGACGTCAAGCACCTCGAACCGGGCATCCTTTTCGTATCCGAGTTTGGCAGCATGCTCTCTCGCCTTGGCGATCATGTTGGGGGAGAAGTCCGAAAGAACGAGGTCGAACCCCATGGGTACGAGCCTTTCGGCCCAGCGCCCCGTACCGCATCCTGCTTCGAGGATTTTGCCGCCCTTGATTTCATCCAACAGGGGTGAAATGTGCGCCCACCAATTGTCGTTGTATTGTTCCGAGGAAAGGTTCCTGATCATGGAACCTTTCTTTGCGGCGTGCAGCTCGGCCCGTTTTTCCCATATTTCAAGTGCCTTGGCGTTGCTCATGTGAATTCCTTTCGTTTTGGCTGTCATTGGTTTGGTTTTTTTGTAAAGCTGCTTAACAAAATGTGCAAGGCTGGATGGCAGAAAAAAGGAAAGATGGTTTGCCGGCTGACTGGATTGCAGAGGGGGGGCAGGATTATGAAGAATAAAACGCAAAAATGGCCGGAAGCTTGCTTGCCCCCGGCCATTTTCTACGGTTCAGATGAGGTCTAGGCTCGGCCCTTGCCGTCGCCTTTGCCGTCACGCTTGAGGTAGACGATTTCAGCGCCGGTCTGTTCGGCGAGTTCGTCCAGTTCGCATTTGCGGATGCGTTTGACGTAGATCTTCAGATCACCGCCCTGCACACCGACCACACGGTAACGGGGGAGTTTCTGACCTTCGTCGGCACGGTTGCGTTCCCTTACGAATACTTTCATACCTGTATCCTCCTTGGCGGCACGGTTGTGCCTTTATGGATAATTGTCTATACTGTATATATATCCTCTAAGCACATATAGTCAAGAAGGACTTTCTCGAAATGTCGAAAAAGGTAGGCGGCAGCAAGCCGCAAAGATACGTGCAGCCTTCGTTGCTGCTGGCCCTGTCCCATAAACCGTCATACGGTTATCAGCTCATTCAGACGATTGGAGAATACGGCTTTCTGCGAAGCGATGCGCCTCCGGGCATGATCTACCGGCATCTGCGGCAGATGGACGAGGAGGGACTGGTTCAGTCGAGTTGGGACGCAGAAGGAGACGGCCCTGCCAAGCGGGTCTATTCGATCACGCCCGAGGGGATGGAAGTCCTTGAGGCGTGGGTGCTGCACATGGAGCGTCAGCGGGATGCGCTGGATGCGTTTATCAGGCGGTACAAGGAGCAGTAGCCGGTTGTTTTTTCGGCTTGTCTGCGCCGTGCGCCTTTTTGCGTTTGCCGTGGGCCGGTTCCCATGTGCCGGGTTCCGTCTTGCGTACTTGCAAGACGGGGGTGCCTGCCCAGAGTGACGGGCGAATCCATTTGGCATTGATGACCCGGTCTTCGGGCAGCGGCACCAGCGGATCGCGGTCGGTCGCCACCACCTGAATGCCTGCGTCGGTCAGGTCTTTTACGCGCAGTGACGCGCCCAGCATACGCAGGGTGCCGTATTCGATGAATCGTCCGCACCAGCCGAATTTTGTCAGACCGACAGCCGCACATGCGCCGATGATGCCGTCGTTGGTGCCGCCCAATCCGTACAGTTCGATATTGCGGGCGATGTTCAAGGCCGCCTGCTGTGTCGTGCGTTTGCCGGTGGCGTTTTGCCCGAACTCGACCAGTTCCGCATTGATCTTGTCTTCATGCGCGATGCACAGCCCCGGATCGCTGCCCGGAGCGCAGCAGGAGAGCAGGTGTTCCACGGCTTTCTGTCGGAGTGTTTCCACAGGAATATCTTCATTCATCTCGATGATCGCGCACGCCGAACTGTTGTTCGATGTGAACGGGATATCCTCAAGTCGTGGAAGCTGATGCCGCACGACACCGATGGTTCGGAACTCGTCAGGAAGCGAGTATATGAATTCTCGGACAAGGCGTCCGGTCCCCATGGGGGCATCATGATCGTCAGTGTCGTCAAAGCCGAGATAGATACGCATTCGCAGGCAATATGCCTCTTGGGAAATGAAGGCAAGCAGAGAGTGTTTGCTGAGATTTCGGCACCGTTGGCGAGGCCGGTGAGGCCCCGCCTATTATATTATGAAATGTAACCTGGACGGCTATGTCGGTTAATCCGTGTACCGTATGTCCCAGTTGAAGGTGAGGCCGTCGAATCCGCCGTTGGGTTTGAACTGCTTGTGGAATCGGAGCGGCTGGCTCAGGTCGTTGCCTATCATCGGGAAGGAAAGAGTGTCCGTGAACGTCCGGTCCCGCAGCAGTTCGACACTGAGAATCGCGAGATCGATGCCCCGGTTGATCTGGACGTGGCGCGGTGCGGCTGTGCCCGTGAGAATGAATTCGTCTTCCGGCGTGCGTTGGATTTCGTAATTGATGACCATGTCCGGATAGATGACTTCGCCCCCGCAGGGAAACGACCCGCAGGCCTGAACGCGTGCCCGGGCATTGGCGTGGTCCGAAGAATGCGAGGCACATCCGCCTGCCGCCAGAATGAGTAGAAGAAAAAACGGTATAATCAGTCGTTGCATGAATTCTCCCTTGTATTTTGGCGAGATGTAGCAGATAGTGTCTCTCCGGGCAAAAAAAATATCAAAAAAAAACACAAGAGGCTTGACTTCTTATGCCGGTTGCGGCTAGCTTGCCTCCTCTTACGAATTTGGAGGTATGCACAATGTTTGCTATCATAGAGACCGGCGGAAAACAGTACCGCGTTGAAGAAGGTCTTGAACTTAATGTAGATCTGCTCAAAGCCGAAGCCGGTGACAACCTGAGCATTGATTCCGTTCTCCTGGTGGAGAAAGACGGCGACACCAAGATCGGCGAGCCCTTTGTTCAGGGTGCCAAGGTCGAGTGTGAAGTCATGGGTCACATCCGCGGCAAGAAAGTCGTGGTTTTCCACAAGCTGCCCAAGAAAGACGCTCGCAAGACGCAGGGTCACCGCCAGGATTATACTCAACTGAAAGTCAAATCCATCAAGGCCTAACGGTCGGGAAGGGAGGATAACATGGCTCATAAAAAAGCTGGTGGTAGTTCCAGGAACGGTCGCGACAGCGCCGGTCAGAGGCGAGGCGTAAAACGTTTTGGCGGTCAGGAAGTTGTCGCAGGCAACATCCTCGTGCGTCAGCTCGGTACCAAATTTCACCCCGGCGAAGGCGTCGGCATGGGCAGGGATTACACTTTGTTTGCCCTGACCGATGGCATCGTCAAATACGAAAAGTACATGCGTCGCAAGGTCGTCAAGACCCGCGTGCACGTGCTGCCCGCCGAAGCCTAGTCTTCGAAGATAGCAAATTCTCCGGGCAGAAGGCGCTCTCGCCTTCTGCCCGTTTTTTGCGTTTTTGAAATTTGTGCCACAGGCGATTTGAGGTGACTCTATGCGTTTTGTAGACGAGGCGACCATTCTCGTTCGTTCCGGCAAGGGCGGCAACGGCTGTGCAAGCCTGCGCCGTGAGGCCAACGTGCCCAAGGGCGGCCCTGACGGCGGTGACGGCGGCAAGGGTGGTGACGTGATTTTTCGCGGCACCAATCGTCTGATGTCGCTGTACGACTTTCGGCTTCATCGTCACTACTTCGCCAGAAACGGTGAAGGTGGCATGGGCCGCGACCGTTACGGCAAGGCCGCGGACGATCTGTATGTCGAGCTGCCTGTCGGTACGCTGCTTTACGAGGTCACCGAGCATGAGGACGGCACCACGAGCGAAAAGCTCATAGCCGATCTCGTCGAGGACGGCACCGAAGTCGTCATCTGCGAAGGCGGCAAGGGCGGACGCGGCAACCTGCATTTCAAATCGTCCACCAACCGCACTCCCCGCTATGCCGAGCCCGGTTTTCCCGGTGAGGAAAAGCGAATTCGCCTTGAACTCAAGATTCTTGCCGACGTGGGATTGCTCGGCCTGCCCAGTGCCGGGAAATCCACATTCATTTCGAAAGTTTCCGCCGCGCGTCCGAAAATAGCGGCCTACCCCTTCACCACGCTTGTTCCCAATCTCGGCGTCATTGAAAATGACGATTATACCCGTATGGTCATTGCTGATATTCCGGGACTCATCGAAGGGGCGCACGAAGGACGCGGACTCGGCATCACTTTTCTCAAGCACGTGGAGCGTACCCGCTTCCTCGTTCATATTCTCGCTGCCGAAGATCTGAACCGCGACGATCCCATGGACGGTTACGAAATGCTTACGCAGGAATTGCGCGAGTACAGTGCCGAACTGGGGGAGAAGGCGCAGATCAAGGCCATCAACAAGATCGACACCCTGTCCGAAGAGGAATTGGCCGACATTAAAGCCAAGGTCGAAGCCTCCGGTGAAAAGGTCTATTTTATCTCCGCCCTCACCGGCGAAGGCGTCGAAGATCTGCTTCAGGCCATGTGGGAACATCTCGCCAAGATCGACGCAGTCGCGGCTGCCGAGGTTGAAGAGTAGTTTTTTCTGATTAAGTGAATTAAAGAGGCCGTCCCTATGGGCGGCCTCTTTTGTTTTGCGGTGAGAATCAATTGGGGTGTTCGCCGTTAAAGCTCAAGGTAATCTGGAAATCCGAGCGGTTCGACGTACAGCGTGACGTGTCGGTCTCCTTCTTTGACGTCCTCTTCCCTGTCGAGTGAGGCAACGGTCTCAACCATGTCGTCGAGCGTTAATTGCAATGCCTTTCCGAAATGCTTGGCAGCGTTGTGCTGCGTAATGTCTTTATTGTCAAAACCGCCATGCGCCTTTGTGGATGTCGTGAAATTCTTGCCTGCTCCGATCTGCTCCACGGAGGTTTCCGAGATGAGTTTGTCGGGGCTGTGCGAGTTTTCTTTCAGTGATTCGCGTGATTCGACATGCCGTCTAGATGTGAGTTTGCCGTCTTGGAATGTTTCGAGAGTGTGGCTGTGGCTATGCAGGGCGAGCGGTCTGGCGTCCTCTGTCAGTCCATGACCGGTGAAGAATCGCTGTCCCTGCAACCGTTTATAGGCTGACAGTTTTTTCGCTTCTTCAGTGTCGCTTTTGCGTAGGGTCAGTTTACCGTCCTTGTACAGTTCATCTGTCCATTCAATGGAATATGGCTGGCTGATCGGACCTGAATTGCCCATGCCTTTAGCTCTGTTGTAGTCGCCTTCATTGGCGTGTTTTTCCAGACCTTCCATGAAAAAGTCCGGTTCCGAACCGATCTCCATGCTGCGTTGGCCGACCATGCCGAATGCTGCCTGCGGGGCGTCACCCAGATAGCTTTCAGAGGACAGTCCCAGTAACTCCGTGATTCCAGGGCGTTTCTGGAGCGAATGTGTATTGGTTTTCTGGACCGACATGGAGCCATGGGTTTTCTTGGTCAATTCGCCCTTATTGTACCATGACACATCAAGAGTCTGCTTCTGTTTCCCTTTGTCAGACAACGGGCTGTCTATCTGCTTGTCGGAAAAAGATGCGTCCCGCAGGATTTTTCCTTCGGCGTCGTAGTCCTGAATCTGAATTTGAAGATTGGTTTTGTGGAAAGTTTCAGTTGTGCTGCGAGGGAGGAGGCCCTTGACCTTCAGGTCTGAGTGGTTGCTTTTTTGTCCGAAGGTGCCGTCATTTTCCACGATGATGCTACGACGAAGAGTCTTGTTTCCGTCGTATTCGCGAATGTTGGCGTAATAGTACGTTGAGTGCGTTTCGTCCGTTATCTTTCGGCTCGCTGTTTCAACGTCGTCCGCAACAGGACTCATTGCGGTGTTCAGCAGTTTTTTCACTTCACTACTGGATTCATGAATCGGAGGGTCTGCGAAGGTAATACTTGTCGTCAGCATCATGCTGTCCTGCATTTCGCCTGAAAGTTCTCCGTTTTTGAACCACTTCACCTGCCTCTCCAATTGCGCCATTCCGCCGTTGGTCGAATTTTCCATTCGATTCATTTCGGCATGTATGGACTGAGTGACGTCTCCTGATTTGTCGTACAGTTCGGTATCAAGCAAGACTGTGTCGCCGGAAATGGTTCCCTTGACGGATTTGACGAGCCGATCTTGATCGTATTCAAGGATTTCAAGTTTGCCGTCTTCGATGGTGACGGTCTGACGGTGTCCGTTTTCCAGTTGAAAGGTTCCTTCCTTCAGGTCAGCACTGGTTTCCCATGAAACCTGCAATTTTTGGGTGTCATTTGAGGAATCTTCCAGATTGAAATTGTCTGCCTGGATTTTTTTTAACGCTTCTTCGCTGAACCGAACAGTGTCGCCTGTAGGCGGTGGGGGAGATGGCTGGCAGGAGGACTGGTTTTGACGAAAAGTCGAATTGCAAAACGGTATGTGTGGCGAAGAATCCACAGAGTTGATCATGCAAAGCTCCGCGTTTTGTTTGAAGTAAGCGCTCTAAACCCTGTCCCCTTCTTCGGAATAAAAATGAAAATCTTTACACTTGTTCATATGAGTTTATTGATTCTTCTATTTTGCAGTATGAGAGAGTTTCATTCCTTGCCAGTCCCCGGCCTGTTGCTGTACGTTGCGCCCATGACGAATTCCGATGTGAACAGAAAGACATGGTTGAAGAAAATTCGGCGCGTTGTGGTCAAGGTGGGCAGCGCTGTGCTGACCACTGCCGACGGGCTGAATGATGCGGCTGTCGACCGGTTGGCAACGCAGCTTTCCGCATTGCAGGACCGCGGGATTGAAGTCGCTCTGGTTTCTTCCGGTGCCGTGGCTGCCGGACGGCAGCGTATCTGCGAGCGGACGAAAAAGTGCCGCAGGGAATACAAGGACATGGCGTCCCGGCAGGCGGCTTCGGCCATCGGGCAGGGGCGGCTCATGCACGACTATGACGAGGCATTTGCCAAGCATGGCAAGGCCACGGCGCAGGTGCTGCTGACCCGAAGCGGACTCAAGCTTCGCAGCCGTTTCCTCAACGCACGCAACACCATGGAGCGTCTGCTCGAATGGGGCGTGATTCCGATCATCAATGAAAATGACACCGTGTCCACCCGTGAGCTGGAGTTCGGCGACAACGATACGCTTGGGGCCATGTGCCTCGGCTTGATCGGGGCCGACCTGTTCGTGAACTTGACGAGCGCGGACGGCGTGTTTGACAAGAATCCAGATGACAACCCGGACGCCAAGGCGATTCCGGTCATCGAGAATATCGCGGCCATGGACATTGAAACCATGTGCGAAGGCAAAACGTTGGTCGGCAGCGGCGGGATGTATTCGAAGCTGCGTGCGGCCCGACGTGCCGCACAGCTCGGCGTGCCGACGCTGATCGTCTCGGGCAAGGGGGAGTTCGATCTCCTTTCCGCCATTGACGGCGAGGACCGTGGTACGTTCGTGCTGCCTGAAAAGCGTACTGTTTCGAGCAAGAAGTTCTGGATGGCCTACCATGACGATCCGTCCGGGACCATCGTGGTGGACAAGGGGGCGGCCAATGCGCTCCTCACCAAGGGCACGTCGCTCCTGCCCATCGGAATCAGCCGTGTGGATGGCTGTTTCGAACGCGGCGCACTGGTGTTCATCAAGACTCTTGAGGGTGATGAACTCGGTGTGGGCATGACCAATTTCTCTTCTACTGAACTCGGTCTCATCAAGGGCAGACGAACCAGTGAACTGGCTGACATTCTCGGGCCGGTGACGTGGGACGAAGCCGTGCATCGCGACAATATGCTACTTGACGCGGCTATCTAAGGATTACTGTGCGCCGTCTCTATCTTGACAAGAATCTACAGTTCGTCTTTGGCATCACGCTGATGGCGATCCTCGGTGTTTCAAGCATCATCCCGGCCTTGCCGGACATTATCGAAGGATTATCGATCAGCCCGGTCGAGATCGGACTCGTCATCTCTGTCTTTACCCTGCCCGGTGTGCTTTTTTCGCCGCTGGTCGGCATCCTTGCCGACCGTGTCGGGCGCAAGGTGATCCTTGTTCCGGCGTTGTTCATGTTCGGCATCTTCGGATTTGCCTGTTTCTTTGCCCAGACTCTGGAGCAGTTGCTTGTGTTGCGTTTCCTGCAAGGAACCGGTGCCGCGCCGCTGGGCGTGCTCTACGGAACCATTATCGGTGACTTGTATGCGGGAAAGGAACGTGGACAGGCAATGGGATACAATGCCAGCGTTCTTTCCATGGGAACGGCTGTTTTTCCTGCCATCGGCGGTGTGATGGCCATGCTTGGCTGGCACTGGCCCTTTGTCCTGCCGCTGCTTGCCATTCCTCTCGGGCTGGCCATCTCGACCAGAATGGATACCCCGGAACCCCGCACCACCGGCAGCCTCAAAGAGTATTTCACTGACGCCTTCGCAATGATGAAGACCCGGCAGGTGCTTGCGCTCTTCGGAACCACGCTCCTTACCTTCATCGTCCTGTATGGTCCCATTGTCACGTACCTGCCCATTCTGCTTGATACCCGCTATAACGCCTCGCCCGTATCCATCGGGATGGTCTTTCTCATTGCATCCGGCTTTACGGGGATTGCCTCGTTTCAGCTAGGGCGTCTTGCCGAGCGTTTCGGTCAGCGGTCACTGCTCATGGCTGCTGCGGTCTTTTATGGGCTGTCCATGCTGCTCATGCCGCATGCCCCGGGCCTCTGGCATGTCATTCCGCCGGTCATCTGTTTCGGCCTCGCACAGGGACTCAACATTCCCACCATCATGACCATGCTCACCACCATCGCGCCCATGGAACAGCGTGGTGCGTTCATGGCTGCCAACGGGCTTTTGCTGCGGCTGGCCCAGACCATCGCTCCGCTCCTCATGGGCGGGTTGTATGCGCTTTTCGGCATGCACGGTGTGTTCATCGGCGGTTTTCTCTGCGCGGTAGGCATTCTTCTTCTTGCTGTTTTTCATATTCAGAACAGCAACTGATCCCGCCCCCTAATCCTTCCTGCCGATCACGTCGATAAGACGGGCAAGAAGGAAATTGCCATGACAGGAATACGTTCACAGCTTCAGCACAGGCTCAACCCCCTGCATCTGTATTGCAGACTCCGGAATATCGGTGTCGCACAAGGTGCCGCGCGGGTCATGACGTCCTGCTATGAAAAAGTATTATACCGGCTGGTGCTGGCCTAGGCCGGTTCCTGCTGCGCTCGTGCCAGAACAAGTACGTCCACCCCTGCGGCTCCGGCGCGTCTGAGCGTGCGGGTGCATTCGCCGAGCGTGGAGCCGGTGGTATAGACATCATCCACCATGAGTATCACTTTGCCGTTGACCTTGTCCGGGTCGGCGGCAAATGCGTTTTTGATGTTGGACTGCCGTTCCTTGAGGCCGAGGCGTGTCTGCGGCGGGGTGTGCCGGACGCGGGTGAGCGCTGTTTTCGGAACGGGCCTGTGGAGTGTCCGTCCCAGTGCGCGGGCAAGCTCCGTGCTCTGGTTGAAGCCGCGCCATTGCAGCCGCTTCGTGTGCAGCGGGACAGGGACGATCAGATCGGGCGTGCGGAAATTCGAGCGTTGCAATGCGGCGACAGCCATGTTCGAGAGCAGGCGTGTTTTACCCAGCCCTCCGTTGAATTTGTAGCTGAGGATCATGTCCCGGAGCACGCCGTCATACCGTCCGTGAAAATGGAGCGTATCCCATTGCGGTGGATCGAGACGGCACGCCGCACAGATGGTGGGTGTATCCGTGTTGCTGCCGAACATTTCGCCGCACTTTGTGCAGTAGCCGCCGGTGCGCGGCCGCATGGACTCGGCACACTCGGGGCAGACCGGACCTGTGCCGGAAGCCATGAGTGCCGAGCAGACCGGGCAGCGCTTTTCGGATAATCCGGTCCAGCGGGCGATTTTTTTGAACAGGGAGCGCATCAGCGTTGGGCGACCTCGCTCCATGCCTGTCTGCCGAGAACTGTGATGCGGGTGGTGAAATCGGCATGGGCGTCCAGATCGCCGGGTGTGTCCACTCCACGGAAAACGAGCGGTTCAGCCAGTTTCAGATTGAAATTCGCGGCAAAATACTTGAGCGAAGTCCTTGCTCCCTCAAAGAGCTTTTCACCTCTGGGGCGGCCCGCCACGAGGACGGTGTGTGCCGTGCGTTCCGGCAGGTCGGTCCATGGTTCGTTGGTCCGGCGTGCGGTCCAGAGGAACTGGGAACGGTCCACCCATGTTTTGAACATGGATGGCAGGTGGTAGAAATAGATGGGGGAGGTGAAGAACACGGCCCGCGCAGTGAACAGCGGTTCAAAGAGTTCCCACGCCTGATCCTTCTGCCCGAGAGCACACCGTTTCTGCCCTTGGCAGTCCGTGGCGGTGTCACAGAATCCGCAGGCCTTGCAGTGACGGATTTCATAGTCCCGTATGAAAAGGATATCCGCCTGTCCGCCAGCCGAGCGCACTCCCTCGGCCAGCAATTCGGCTGCCCGGTCCGAATTGCCGCCCCTGCGGTGGCTTCCTGCATAGATAACGGCGTCCATGGCTATTCCCCGTCTTTGTCGAACCGCGGCTGTTTTCGTTTGAACCGGGTGACGGCGTGGTCATCGAGTTCTTCGACTTCAAGCTCCCAGTCCGTGTGGATGTGCATGGCGTGACGCACTTGGGCCACCCCTTTCAGGGAGACCTGCGCCTCGACCCTGTCGGCCTTTGCGAAGCGGAGATACCAACCTACCTCCATGCCCACGCCTCAACACTTGTCGCGGATGTCGATGCGAACCGGTTCGCTCATCACTGTCTCCTAGAAGTCAGAAAGAAAGGGGTTGTGCGTCATTTCGTCGCCCACGGTTGTCATCTGTCCGTGGCCGGAGAACAACTGCGTTTCCTTGGGCAGGGTGAATATGTGGTCCTTGACGGATTGTTTCAGGACGTTCAGGTCTCCGCCCGGGAAATCGGTGCGGCCGATGGAGCGATAGAATATCAGATCACCGACAAAAGCCGCATTCGCTTCGGGGAAGTAGAAGGTGAGGCTGCCCGTGGAATGCCCGGGAGTGTGGAATATGCTGCATTTGAAACCGGCGTATGTGGTTTCTCCCGGCGCGATGAATTCCGGCGTGAAAGCGTCCACCGGGGGCAGGCCGAACATGCCGCCCTGACCGAGTTCGGTTTCAAGGAGTCCGGCGTCTTCTTCACTGCACAGGATGGGTGCGCCGGTGGCCTCGGCAAGCGCCTTGTTGCCGTAGGTGTGGTCGAAGTGCAGATGCGTGTTCAGGATATGCGTGAGCGTCAGGCCGTTGGACTTGAGATAGTTCAGCACGGCGTCGGGTGCGCCTCCCGGGTCCACGACCACGGCTTCGGTGTCGCCCGCCAGTACGTAACAGTTGGTCTGAAGCGGGCCGAGGGGAAAAGTCTGTATATCCATTAAAAGGTCTCCAGCATGAGTTCGGAAAGTTCTTTTCGTTTGGGGCTGCCGTCCTGTGCCGGGTGTCCCAGTGCGATGACGGCTTGCAGTTCATATTCTTTTTCATCAAGGCCGATAGCGCCGAGCGAGGCGGCTTGATCATTGACGATCTGACCGAGCCAGACGCCGCCGAGGCCGAGGGCGTGGATGGCGAGCAGCATGTTCTGAATGCAGGCTCCGGCTCCCTGATGGTCTTTCATTTCGCTGTACATGGCCTCTTTTTCAAGGACCACGGCGATGCAGGCCGCACTGTTTCGCACGATGTGCGCGTACTTGGTGCATTCGGCCAGCTTCTCGTGTCGGGGGTCGCCTTTTGCGATGACCATGAAACGCCATGGCTGGTTGTTCAATCCGCTTGGCGCCCATCTTCCGGCTTCGAGAATCGTTGTCAGATCCTCGCGGGAAACAGGTTTGTCGGTATATTTACGGATGCTGCGGCGCTCACGCAGAGCGGCAATAACGGGGTTGTCGCTGTGAGTCATGTCGGTATACTCCTTTGCTGTGCCCTCATGTGTTTAGCCTACGCGGGCGAGACGGGCAAGTCGGGTGTGACCATTCCGGTCCGGCTGTCGTATATGTTAAAAGCAGGCTGCTCCTGTCAGGTTATTGGATGGACGAGAAACGCGAAACAGAAATAATTCGTGAAGTGCTTGCGGGTAATCCGGGCGCTTTCGAAGACTTGGTGCGCCGGTATCAGGGGCCGGTCTATAGTCTTATGCTGCGTAGTCTCGGCAATGCCGACGACGCCGCTGATCTTGCACAGGAAGCGTTTGCCAGAGCGTACGCACGACTGGAAACATTCAAGTTCGGGAAACGGTTTTTCCCTTGGTTGTATTCCATTTCCATTAACGTCCTGCGGGACAGGGTGCGTGCCATGGGGCGGGATTTCCATGTCTACATGGAGACAGACGCCCTGCCTGTGCAGGTTGAAAACGCCGTTGATGAACGGGAGGCCGTGGAGACGATCCTTGATGGTGAAAAGGCCTTTGAAGCCGTGCTACGTCTGGCTCCGAAATATCGTGAGGCGCTGATTCTGCGGTATCGATATGATTTCACCATGCGTGAAATAGCCCGGACATTGGGAGTGTCGGTGAGCGGAGCGAAAATGCGTGTGGGCAGGGGGCTTGATATGGTCCGGGAAGAGTTCGGGAGGAACGAATAATGAAAAATATTCATCAAAAGAAATTGTCGGATGAAACGATTGCCCAGGGGATTCGTTCCGCCTCGGAATCGCGTCCTCCGGCTGATTTCGTTTCCAGAGTCATGGATGGGCTGGAGCCGAAAAGACTTTCTTTCTGGACGAGGGTTCGGCTGTGGCTGACCGAACCCCGTTCCATGACCTTCACGCCTCTTCGCCTGATTCCTGCCGTGGCGACGGTGGTCGTGCTGTTGGCGGCAGGGATTTGGCAGTTTGACAGGCAGTACGTTCCGGGCAATGGCAATCAACCCGTTCGTTTCGTGTTTCGCAGTGACGCCGTGCCGGCCAGCAATGTGGCGGTGATCGGTTCGTTCAACAACTGGCAGGCGACCGGGTCCATGATGCGTTATGACCGGTCGGCCGAAGCTTGGGTGCTTGATATGCCGCTTCCGCCCGGAAATCATGAGTACATGTTTCTGATCGACGGCGAGAAGTTTGTCGAGGATCCCTCTGCCCCGTTGGGAAGGGATGACGGATTCGGGAACAGGAACTCCATTATCATAGTGGATGGAGCGTATGAGCAGGCTCTGTAACCTCTTTTTCCCCACAGTAGTGCTGTTGTCGGTCCTGCTATGCGGCGTTGCCGCAACTGCGGAGCAGGTCGATTTCGAGACAATGGCAAAGGATGCCAAGGAGTGCGGTATCTCTTCCGTTTCCGTGGATATTCTGGAGACGGCTGTACATGACGGCAAGCTGTCCGGAGGTGATGCCGGACGGCTGCTTGGCCGTCTTGTGGAAGTCTGCTCGGAAAAACTGCCCGCGTTTCCGTTTGAGGAAAAGATGGCCGAAGGTTTGGCAAAACGTGTCGCGCCTGCCGCTGTGGAGCGAGTGCTTGCTGCGAAGCTTGAAGACTATAGGGACGCGAAAAGAATTTTGACTGAAGCAGGGAAAGGCGATGATACGTCCCTGCTCGTCATTGCGGGTGAAGGACTTTCCAACGGAGTGTCCACAAGTGAGTTGCGGGCGTTTGCCTCGGCCCGTGGTGAAAATGACGAAAAGGAATTTCTGGTCGGGATGGAAATGCTGTGCCTGTTGCGTCAAGCCGGATTCGATGCCGCCTTGGTCAACGACACGTTGGATACCGGGTTTGAATCCGGTTCCCTGTCCCCTGAATGGCGGTATTTCATCCGCGTGGCGCTTGTGGCCCGGGAGCGGGGTGTTGATAACGCTTCGATCATGAAGGCCGCAAGGCAGGTGCTTGCCTCTGGCGGCGTGCCGGGAGACGTATCCATCCGTCTCGGGTTTACGTCCCGCAATATCGGCAGGCGTGTGAATTAGTTTTTTTGTGACCCTCTGCCTTGCCGGTCGGTATATGTTGGCATGGGGTCGATTGTTTATGACTGTGAATCGAGGAGATTGTCGGTGAAAAAAGTTATCGGTGCCTTTGTCGTCATGATCGTCATGATGAGCGGGTGTGCGAAAATAGTCGGGCCCTATTATCTTGAACAGGGGAAATATGAGGAAGGGGTTGAAACCCTGACGCATGAGTACCGTGAGAACCCGAATGACGCGTCCACGGCGTACTATCTCGGACGACTGTACCTTGCCCTGAACAAACCCGAACAGGCCATGCCGTACCTCGAAAAAGCCGTTGCCGCTGATCCGGCAGACGCGGACTACCTCTTCTGGCAGGGAGTCGGTTACTGGGCTTTGATGGATTTTGACCGGGAACGTGAAATGTACATCAAGGTTCTACGTATCGAACCGAAACACATTTCCGCGAATCTGTATCTTGGTCACAACTATCTTGATCGCGGTGAAGTGAAAAATGCACTTGGGTATTATGACAAGGTTATCGTTCTTGATGAGTTCAATCCGGAGGCTTTGTACAACAGGGGCACTGCCTTGCATGATCTGGGAATGAAGAAAGAGGCTGTTGAGGCCTGGAAGAAATTTTTGGAATATTACCCTGATGGAAGTCTGGCGCTCCAGGCCACAGAGCGGCTGAATATTCAGGGTGATTTTACCTATCGGAATTTTATCATCGGCAAACGGAACGTCACGCTGCGGACCATGGTTTTCAAGCCCGGTACGTTTGACCTGACTCCCGAAAGCAAGGATTCGCTGCATGTCCTTGCCGCCATGATGGAAGAGAACAAGATTCTTGATCTGCATGTTGTCGGGTATTCCGGCAACGGGAAAAAACGCGCCAAAAGAATGGTGCAGAGTGTCCGTGATTACATGTTGAGCGGGCATCCCGACTTTGACAGAAACAGGCTGCTTCTGAGTTGGTTTGGCACTCCCGAAGTCGTCGGTGAAGGCACAAAGTCCTTTACCCTTGATGATTCGGTGAAATTCATAACAGTTGTACGCTAACCCTCAGTAGGGGAGGAAATATGTTTGAATTACTGAAAAAAATGAGCCTTTATCTGGGGATCGCAGGTCTGTTGATCGTGCTGTCCGCCCCTGTGGCAATGGCCCAGGAAGACGGGGTTGATACCGGAACAGGGACAACCGACACTGGAACCGACACTGGAACTGACACTGGCACTGATACCGGAACCGACACTGGAACGGATACCGGCGATGATACCGGCGACGATACTGGCGAGACCGAAGCTCCCTCTTTTTCGAACCCGGCACAGGCGGCAAAGGCTGATGCTCTTGCCGCAGCCGCTGCTGAAGTCAGCGCTGCGGAGACCGCAGATGCCGTAGCTGATGCCGAGACTGCCGTAGCTAATGCCGAGGCGGCCGTTGCCGCGGCCGAGGCTGCGGTTGACGCTGCCGAGACCGATGCGGACAGGGAAGCTGCCGAAGCAGACCTTGCCAACGCCGAAGCCGCGCTTTCCGAAGCGCAGACTTCCGTGGATGCGGCACTGGCCGGTGCGGCTTCCGTGGACGTCGGAGCCATTGCCTCCATGCGTGACGAAGGCATGGGATGGGGCGAGATCGCTCATGAACTCGGTGTGCATCCGAGTACGCTCGGTCTGGGGCATATGCATCAGCAACGGGCGCAGGTTGCGAGCAAGGGCACTGGTCGCGAAAAGGCATCTGTCGGTGCCGGCAAGACCAAAGGCAATGCCAAGTCCAAAGCGACTTCCCGTGACGTCAAGACAGGCGTCTCCAAAACTCCCGGCGTCGCCGGGGGCAAGGGCCATAATTCCATCGGCCTGAGCCGAGCCTCTTCCAAGGCCAAGAGCGGTGCCAAAGGTTCTGCTTCCGCCAACAAGTCCGGCGCGTCCGGCGGCCGTGGCAATTCCGGTAATTCCGGCAAGGGCGGCGGCGCTTCCGGTAATGCCGGCGGCGGTGGCAGTGGTAACGGCGGCGGCAAAGGCGGCGGAAAGGGCGGCGGTAACGGCGGCGGAAAGGGTGGCGGCAACGGCAAGAGCTAGCCGGTACTCTATCCTGAAATATTGCATGATAACGAGGCCCGCTGAAAAAGCGGGCCTCTTTTTTTGTGGGAAAAATTCACCACATATCTTTTCATATTGATATGAATGCGTTACTGTCATGCAAATTGGAATAACTGTAGGTGAGAATTCTATGACTGACAAAACCCTTGATGACGGGCTTTCGCAGGTCTATCTGCAAATCAGCCCCAATATACTGGAGAGCTTTCCGAAGTTTCGGCCTCCGGTGGCTTTGTACAAGTTTGACGAGAATATCGCGCAGGTTAAGCTGTTTCACAAGGCCGAAGAGCGGCTCGGCAAGGAGAAGCAGGCCGAGGTCGCTGATTATGCTCAGGACAGCCTTCTTTTTCTCCTGCGTGAGGACTACAAGGTCTACGCGCAGCATCTGAGCCAGAAACTCGGGCTTGTGCTCGTGGAAGACGATCTCAGCGGACAGGAAGTGGCCGAGATATTCTTTCTTGCCTTCAAGGACCGCATGACGGACATGCTCGACCAGCCGAAAGAGGCGTCACTCAAGGCGCTGGTGAAGGATATTTCCATTCTGGCCGAGTATCTGTGGGCTGATCCGAGTCGGGTGGATTTCCTGTCCAAAGCTCTGCACAAGGACTATGATCTCGCCGTACATTCCGTGAATACGATGTTTATCGGGCTGGCGCTTTTCGCCATGGTGACCAAGGGAAAAATGGAGAAGACCACTGTTCTCAGTCTGGCTCTCGGCCTTGCCTTGCACGATCTGGGCATGGTGAACGTGCCCAAGTTCATCATCGACAAGGAACAGTACGTTGTCCGGCGTGACCGGGATTCCATTGAAAAGCATGTTGACGCGGGCGAAAGCATGCTCAAGCGTCTGGGTATCACTGATGCCACTGTAATGCAGTGCCTTTTGCAGCATCACGAGCGGCTTGACGGTTCGGGCTATCCCCAGCGGCTGATGAATAAGTCCCTGTCGTTGGCAGGGCGGCTGTGCGGCTTGGCTGACTCATATTGTGCCATCATTGCGGAACGGCCGTATCACAAGCCGAAGTCACCCAAGGATGCCGTCGTGGCCCTGATGAAGGACCCCAAGCATTATGATCCCGCGCTCAGCAAGCTGCTGGCGTTGCTCGTCACCAAGGGGTTCATTATTTAGGTTTTGTCGAAATGGAGCGATGAAACGGTGAATGGAGTGAGGCCGTCCTGTCGCCGCATGTCGCCTTTACGCCTTTGAACCATCCGATGTCTTTTTTTTCCACCATGTCCGCATGCGGACGATTTCCTTGTTGTCTTCCGAGCGCGTCAGGCCGTGGAGAAGCGTCTTGTGTGCCTCTGATTCTTCGGATTCGACGCAGAATGATGCATACGCGTCTCCGGCAAAGGACTCGCTGCGGAACTGGATGTCCAGTCCCATGCATCGGTGGGTGTCTTCCCATTCCTGTGGGACGGATTCCAGACAGAATTTCGTGTAGCAGACGTTGTTGACGTGTCCGTTGATGTCGATATCCGAGCGGCGGGCAGTGATCGGGGCGGTGTGGTCGCCTGTTTTCAGCCGGGTGATGGCTCTTGTCGGAAAGAGAAGGGCGCGGTCCATGTCCGGTATGTAGCGGTTGTGCAGCACCTGTTCCGGTTTGTCAGGCCGTTGTGTTTCCCGGTTCATGGTGACCCATGCCGTTGTGGCGCGTCCGATGACGCCTTTGGCATCCTCGATCAGAAAATCGCGGTTGGCGACAAGACGCTCATTGCCCGAAGGCCATGTGGTGACGCGGGCCGCTTCGCCGAAGGTGGGCAGCCGGTCCAGCATCAGATGCAGCCGAGCCAGAAGCCAGAGATGGCCTGACTTTTCCAGATCCCGCAGGCCGAACCCCATGACGTCGGCATGACGGGATGCGATGTCCTGAAGGTGGTCGCAGATGGCAGTGATGGAAATCTCACCGTCCGGGCGCGGTTCATAGGAGCGGATGTCATAGGTGTGCGTGAGCGTGAGCTGTGTGTCGATTTTCATACAGCTGATTTAATCCAGCGTTCCACCTATGTAAAGCGTTCTTGCGAGTGCTGGCGGTTACAGGTAATTGAGGATGATTTTTCGGGTCGCGCCTTCGAGTTGGGCTTCGTCCAATGTACCCGCGAATTCATCCATGATTTTTTTTGCGTCCGGATAGTCGCGGCGCAGGCCGAAGTGGAAGGTTGAAGGCTCTCCCACGGGCAGCTCCCGCGCATGAATACGGTTCTTGAGCCCCAGCACCTTGATGGCGTACATGGCGGCCAATCCGTTGCCCACGAATATGTCCGCCTTGTCCTGCGCGATCATCTTGAATGCCTCGAACAGGTCGGGTGCCTGGGCAATGCGGAGATATGGAGGAAAAGTTTGGCGTGCCCAGCCGTTGCCTGCGTAGTCGACCTGTCGGAAGTCCTTGAGGTCGCCGAGGGTCAGCACCTGATTGATTTCATTGATGCGCGGGTTGTCATTCAGACAGAATATGGAGGGCAGGCTTTCTACCATGGGCTCTTCGGAAAAGAGCATGTACTGCATGCGGGCCTTGGTCGGGTTGGTGCATAGCGTGTCGCCTTTGCCTGCCCGCACCAGATCCTGCGCCTTGGGCCAACCGTAGCCCAGGTGTTCAAGCGTATACCCCATGCGCCTGCCCAGCAGTTCATCCATGCACTCCACCAGAATGCCGGTCATCTTGCCGTTCCGTTCCATGGAGTAGGGCGGGAAATTCCGGTTCCAGTTGCAGATCATGGATTTGTTCGACGCGAGGACGAAAGACGGGGCAAGGCTTGCGGCGAGACCGGCTGTACCGATCATGGCAAGGGCGCTTCTACGGGAGATTTTGGTCATTGCTTCACCTGCGGGCTGAGATTTTCCGGGTAGGCGCATCATAGGGGCGGTGAAGAATTATTGCAACAATGAGAATACCCTGAGTTATCGTTCGCAGTCTGAGGACAGTCGCTGGACCTGTGATTCGGTTAGATCAGGAAGTTGTTGATTCCCGTAAACACGATTTGAGCGGCCATTGCGGAGAGCACCAACCCGGTAATCTTGGTGAGTACTGACAGTCCCATGCGTCCGATGACGCGTTTTACTGCCGCAGCCGAGAAGAGCAGCAGGCCGACTGTGAGGCTGGCTGCGACAAGCGCGGCCGCTCCGAACAGATGATTCCCCATGTTTTTCATGCTTGCGCCGAGGATAAGCAGCGTACCGATGGTGGCCGGTCCCACGGTGATGGGAATGGCGAGCGGCACGACCGCAGGATCGGTGTCCTCTTCGGCTTCCGGTGCGGAACGCTTGCCCGAAACCAGTGAAACAGCCGACAGGAACAGCAGGCAACCCGCGCCGATGCGGAATCCGTCAAGCGTGATGCCGAGTGTCGAAAAGATCGGGTTTCCCGCATAAAAAAGTATCAGTGAAATCACGAGCACCGCCAGCGTGGTCCGCAGGGCCATTTTGCGCTGTGCATGGATTTCCATTCCTTCAGTCATGGAAAGAAACACCGTCAGCACAAAAAAGGGTGTCAGGAGAAAAAACAGTCTGATGTAAAGTGAGATGAATTCTGAGATCATTTTTTAGAAAACCGCTCCCCCGCGAAGCGCACCAAAAAGTTTAGGAGATTCTCAAGAATCCTTTGTAAATGGTTCTTGAGCCGCCGGAGGCATTCTTTGCTTCCTATTTCAACAACTGCGCGGCGAGGGCGTCACCCTGATCGCCGCCGCCTGCCATTCGTGACAGTTCCTGCTTGATCTGGCTGTTTTCAAGGCGGTCGCAACGGGTGTATGTCTCGTCGTTGACCACTTCCTTCTGGATGAGGAAATGGCGGTCCGCCTTGCCCGCGAGCTGCGGCCAATGGGTAATCAGCAGCATCTGCTGGCGGTCGGCGAGATCGCGGAGCTTGGCTCCGACTGAGTTGAGCGTCAGACCACCGATTCCGGCATCCACTTCGTCAAATATGAGCGACGGCAAAGCGTCGTGATCCGGGTTGTCGGAATCGCGCAATGTGACGAGTGCCAGCAGGAAGCGGGACAATTCGCCTCCCGAAGCGATTTTGTCAAGCGGTTGTGGTGCCTGTCCGGGGTTGGGCACCCACATGAGCCTCCCGCGATGGTCTTCGCAGCCCGGATACAGTTCCCGGTTGTCGAATTCGAAGTTGACTTTGACGTGCTCGGAAAAGCCGAGGTCCGTGAGTTCATCCACAATGCGGATGGAGAGTTCCTTGGCGGCTTTTTTGCGGGCCCGATTGAGACGGGTGAGTGCTTCCTTGAGCGCTCTGGCGGCCCGGTCCTCTTCAATCTTGAGGTTCTTGAGATCAAGGGCGCAGGCGTCGAGAAAGGAAAGGTTTTCATCGATTTCGGTCTTGAGGTTGACGATTTCATCGAGGCCGCGGCGCAGTTTGCGTTTGAGTTTCGCCAGTTCGAAGAGGCGTTCTTCGACATCGTCGAGGTTCATATTTTCGTCAGGGTCGTCAAGGTTTTTTGGACCTTTGCGAAGACGGGAATCGAGATCGTGAAGCATCATGCGTAGCTCTTCGATGGCTTCGCGGTCGTCTTCGAAACCGGGGAAGAGGCGGGAGATGATTTCCATCTCGCGTGTGAGGAGCGTCATGGCGTCGAGCAGGCCGATTTCGCCGTGAAGCACGTCGAGGGCATTTTGCAGGCATTCGCCGGCCCGTTCACGGTCTTTGAGAATTTTCTTGCGGTCCTCGAGTTCGTCTTCTTCACCGGGTTGCGGATTGACCTTGTCGATTTCCTTTTTCTGGTATTCGAGAAAGTCGCGCTGTTTTTCTATGTCGTCGAACTTGGCAAGAAGCTGTTTTTTTCTTTCAAGTACGTCGTTCAGTATGGCGAACCGGTCGTTGCGTTCGGTCAGGAGCGCCTGGTTCGGCAGGAAGGAGTCGAGTACCTCGGCCTGAAATGCGGGTGACATGAGCTTCTGCTGCCCATGCTGACTGGTGTGGACCACGAGCCGTGACCGCATGTCGCGGATGGTGGGCTGTGACGAAAGCGTGTCGTTGATGAATACCCGGCTGCGTCCGGTCTCGGCTGAGAGTTCGCGCCGGATGACGGTTTCGCCTTCGGGCAGTACGAACAGGGCTTCGACGGACGCTTTTTCCGCTCCCGGGCGTACGAGCTTGGCTTCCATGCGTTCGCCCATGAGAAAATCCACGGCCCGCAGGATGAACGACTTGCCCGCGCCGGTTTCACCGGTCAGCGTGTTCAGCCCCGGAGAAAACTCCAGTTCGACGTCCTCGATAAGAGCGAGATTTCTGATTCTCAACAGTTCCAGCATGTGTACCAGCCTAATGAAAGAGTTGGGCGCGGTCCTTGATAAGGAAAGCATCCGGGAGCGCCTTGAGATGATTCAGGTAGCGCTTATCCTTATACACCAAGGCGGCCCGGTGGAAAAGGGGGGTGAACGGCTGCGGGTCGAATTTCCCGGTGTGGCCGAACGGCCATGGCTCGTCGGGTGAAATGTACGGCGCGGCATAGTCAAAGGCCTTTTTGATGGAGCCGGAATACGGATCGTCCCAGTTCCAGAGGTCAAGGCCGAGGCGTTCCCCGACGGCGGCGAGAATGAAAAAGGCCTCAAGGTTGAAAAAGGTGGCCTGCCGGGAAGCTCTTTCTTTCAGAGCGGCGGGCATGGCTCCGTTTTTTTCGATCTGGAAGCCGATACGGCGGCGGTCAACTGTGCCGATGACGGATCGGGCCAGTGTCGTGTCACCCGCATATAACGCGAAGACCGCGACCTGTGCGTCGTACCATGTGCCGTGGGCATTGTTTTCGTTGGATTCGAGACTCCCGAACTTACTTGTCATCAGCCATTTGACGTAGGACGTGAACCATGCCGAGACCTTGCGGGTCACGACGTCGCTCCATGACTGGGACGGTTCCAGAATGCGTGCGGCTTCGGCGACCCGTATCATGTCGCGCGTTTCAATGATACCGGAGTGATGCCCTTTGGCAATGCCGGGTCGGGCATGGGCGAATCGCATGTGCGGTTCGGTGCGGGTGACGGAATCGCAGCACCATGACCAGATCAGGGCCGTGCCTTTGCCTGCGTACTGTTCGTTCCCGGTCAGGTACCATGCCAGCGACAACGTGAGGGCGTCGGTCGCCATGCGGTGCAGCCGCTGCCGGTCGTATTTTTCGGAAAGGGCTTCGGGATTGTTTTCGCCGGGACGATGTACGTACGGCAGGCCGCCGGAGCGTTTCGGGTCGGGCCACCACTCGGGATCAAGCGACCAGTAAGCGTGCTGTTTTTCTCCGGGCGGCGGCGAGGGCTTGAGTATCACGGATTCCGCCGGGGCCGTGACAGCGCGGTCCGCCTCCTTGATGAGGGTGTCGTATGCCGGTTTGAGCAGCGGGTCCCGTTCAAGGATGCGCTGCTTGGTCTGCGCCATGACTTCGGGTGAAAAGATGATGGTGCCCGGGAGCTTTTCCGCATGGGCTGTTCCTGCGAAAAGCAGGATGAGCAGGGTGGAGCAGAAGAGTCGGACGCCGCGCATGGCTATCCGTCCGGTTTGTCGAGTTTCTTGGAGAGGGTGTATACCTTGACCGGACCGCCGGGGACTTCGGTTGAATCGGATTCCGATGTGCGGGTGAAGCCGTTTTTCTTGTAGAATTCGAGTGCCTTGCCGTTGAGGGCATAGCAGCAGAGTGAATAACTGTCGTATCCGAGGCGGCGGAATCGGTTTTCCATCCATTCCAGAAGTGTCCGGCCCGCACCTTTTCGCTGAAACATCGGAGCGACCCACAGTTCCGTCAGGACGTTTTCGTCATGCATGGCAAATCCTGCCACCATGCCGGCGATCTCCACGACCGCGGCCTTGCTCAGTCCTTCATGCACGGTTTGCCGTGCCCCGTTGGCGTCATAGAATTCCCGGACATATTGTTCGGGCATGAAGTTGGCGTAGCTCGCCTCAAAGGCGTCGCGCATGAGTTCTTCCATCTGAAAGACATCGTCCGGGGTGGCGGTTCTGGCAACGGGTACGGTCATTGTTTCAACCTCGGGTCCAGCAAATCGCGCAGTGATTCGCCGAGCAGATTGTATCCCAATACAGTGAACAGGATGGCGAGGCCGGGAAAGACCGACAGCCACCATGCGATGCCGAGCACTTCCTTGCCTTCAAGGAGCATGTTGCCCCATGAGGCGTCGGGGGGCTGTACGCCCAGACCGAGAAAGGAAAGGGCTGATTCGGTGAGGATGGCCCCGGCAACGCCTAAGGTGGCGGAGACGAGCACCGGTGCCACTGCGTTCGGGAGGATGTGTCTGAAAATGATGCGCCCCGGTCCGGCTCCTGCGGCGCGGGCGGCGAGGACGTAGTCGCGTTCGCGGATGGTCAGGGTTTCGGCGCGTACCAGCCGTGCCACGCCCATCCAGCCTGTCAGGCCGATAACGATCATGATGTTGGTCAGGCTCGGTTCCAGAAAGGCTATGACCGCGAGGATAAGGAAAAACGAGGGGAAACAGAGCATCACGTCCACGCCGCGCATGATGACTTCGTCCACGATCCGCCCGAAGTATCCTGCCACAAGGCCGAGGACCAGTCCGATGGATGTGGCGATGCCCACGGCCACGAATCCGACCCACAGCGAGACGCGCCCGCCAAAAAGGATGCGCGAGAAGACGTCGCGTCCAAGGGCGTCGGTGCCCATCAGGTGCGTTGCGGACGGCGGTTGGAGCAGGACGTTGACGTTGATGAATTCCGGGTCGAACGGGGCGATCCATGGAGCGAAAATCGCGCCCAGCGACATCAGGCCGACGATGAGTCCGCCAAGGACGAGCAGGGCGTGGCGTGCCCATGGAGAGGGGCGCTTGAGCGGCTTGCGTTTCATCGCTCCCTCCCCTGTCCTGTGCGGATGCGCGGATCGGCAAGGCCGTAGCCCACATCAGCAAGTAGGTTGCCCGCGAGCGTCAGCACTGCGCCGAGCACGAGGCTGCCCATGATGAGCGGATAGTCGCGCGACATGACCGCCTGATAGAAAAGCTGTCCCAGTCCCGGCAGGGCGAAGATGGATTCGATGATGACAGAGCCGCCGATAAGCGACGGTACGGACAGGCCGAGGATGGTGATGACCGGCATGAGCGCGTTACGCAGGGCGTGTTTGAACAGCACTACGTGGCTCGGCAATCCCTTGGCGCGGGCTGTCATGATGTAGTCCTGCCGGAGGACTTCAAGCATGGATGAGCGCATGAAACGGGACATGCCCGCCCATGAGCCGGAGGTGTAAATGAAGACCGGCAGGATGAGATGCTTGGTGACGTCCCACGTTTTTTCCATTGGAGACATGGCGTCGTATCCGAGCGAAGTCAGCCCGGATATGGGCAGGATGGGCCAGTATATGCCGAGCCAGAGCATGAGCAGCAGCGCAAGCCAGAAACCGGGCATGGCAAAGCCGATGAACACGACGACCGTGGAGACTTTGTCGAATGTCCCGCCGCGCCACCACGCCGCGGCCACGCCTATGGGCACGGCGATAAGCAGCGTGAGAATCATTGAGGCGACGTTCATGCCGAAGGTGAGCGGCAGACGTTCCCTGATCTTGTCCCAGACGGGCCGGTGATCGCCTGACATGGACTGGCCGAAGTCCAGATGGACGAGACGGTTGAGCCATTTGCCGTACTGGATGTGCAGCGGCTGGTCGAGCCCGTAGAGTTTTTCAAGCTGTGCCCGGGCTTCCAGTCCTGCCTCGGGGTTGAGGGTCGTTTGCAGATCGGTGGGAGACCCCGGCGCAAGGTGAATGACCCAGAAACTGATGACCGTGATGCCGAAAAAGACCACGCCCACCCAGATGAGTTTGATGAATATTTTTTTGAGAACCTGCGCCATTGATTATCCTTGTTTCTCCAACTGTCCGTATTTCTTACTGCAAGACGGGGGGCGAATCAATGTGCACCATAAAAAATAATTTTGCCTGCATCCTGATTTCCAGTTGACAAGCCGCCGTTTGTTGGCTTAAAAACCGCTCCACCCAACGACGTGGGGCTGTAGCTCAGTTGGGAGAGCGCTTGAATGGCATTCAAGAGGTCGTGGGTTCAATTCCCTCCAGCTCCACCACTAGAAAGTTAAGGATTTCAAGTTAATACTTGGAATCCTTTTTTCGTTTCTAGGGGGGCTTTTAGGAATATGTCCGCTATGTGTTCCTTTTTCTCGAAACCATAGCCTTTGGGTCTTCATAATGAGCGGCTAAATTGTCCTGAATGACGTTTTCTCTTGCCGCTTCTAGGTGGGAATAGCGATCCGCCATGCGGAGCGTCTTGTGTCCGATCATCTCCTTGGCATGCTTGAGCGTACCGCCCGCCATGATGATGTTTGAGCAGTATGTGTGCCTGTTGTCGTGGAAGTGGAAATCCTCGATTCCGAGCGACTTGCACACACTCCTCCAGGCTGATTTGAACTCGCTCATCCTGCTGCCGTCCAGATGCCCGACAACGTAATCCCCCTTGTGGGGGATTCCTCTCAGCTTTCGCATTTTGTTGATGTGGGCTTTTCGTGCTAGCAGAGCTTTTCTGGTTCGGGGCATTATCCGGTGAACCCGTTCCACTTTGGTCTTGGTTCTATAGAACCGGATGATGCCTGTCTCGCCATAGTCCAGGGTGATGTCGGACCATTGCAAATCCAAGACTTCCTGCTTGCTCAAACCATGTTCAACCGCCAATAGGATTGCCAAAGGCAGATAATGCTTGGCGCGACCTTTGGCAGCGGCTTTCAGCAGTTTCTCAACCTTTTTCGGCTGCATGAATTGTTTTCGCTCATGAACCTTTTCGCTCAGGTACTTGATGCCGCTGGTAGGGTCTTCTTGGATGGCTCTGCATTCTACGGCTTTCGCAAAGACCTGCTTGAGAATGAACATCTGCCGATTGGCCAACGCCATTGAACGACTGACCGCAACGTCTGCCCGATACTCTAGCAAGTCACCCTTGCTGATCGTTCCAACGACATTCTTGTCCCATTTTTTTCGCAGGGGCTTAAGGAAACTGATGTAGCCTTTCAAGGTAGCCGTGCTTAAATCGCCTTCCTTGTGTCTGCGCTGCCATTCTTGAGTGCATTTGCTTGCAATGCTCCCAAATGTTTGCGCCAGCTCATTCTTCTTATTTCGCCGTGGCTTGGGGAGTTTTCCCTCATCCAGTAACGAGCGAAGCTTGTCGGCTTCCTGCATGGCAAGCGATTTCCGCCTAAAGGTCGCGTGATGGTGCTTTTTCCCGGATTCAGGTTCCAAGTATTGGATTATGTAGCTTTTGCCTGTCTTACGTGGGCGTGTGGTGATGGTGACTGTTGCCATAGCTTAGTCCTCCCACGAGTATCCGCCCTTGCTTCTCCCTATTTGGTTGTCAATGAACTCAAGCACATCCGCATAGCGGATGAGCTTGCGAGACCGTACCAAAATAGCGGGCAATTCTCCACTGTCCAACATGCGGGAAACCGTAGACCTGTGTACGCGCAGTATCTCGGCTGTTTCCTGGATGTTAAGCAGTAATTTTTCAGTATTCATAGTCCTCTCCGAGCAGTTTCATTCACCCTGATACGCAGGGTGTGCATAGAAACTAGCGAGGAGAGGTAGGTGAGTCTCGGACAGTCCTATTTTTCTTTTTGTCCGGTCTGTCGGAGACCCCAGAACGAAAGGTTGCGCCGAACGGCTTTCTCAAACGAGTGGGGAGCCATTTCAAGATCGGGGTCCGTGAGTCCCAAGCCCCTTTCTTGAGCAGACTGGTCGAAGAGGTCTTGAATTTGCGGGTAGGTCATTGGCGATCCAAGATGCTTGGATAAGCCATAAAGGAAGGCTGCGAGGAAGGTTTTCACTTTAGTGACACTGAGCTTGCGTGGTGCACCTTCAATTGCCTTGACTAGTCGCCTGAATTCGGGGCGTTGGGGGTTGATCCCATGAGTAGCAATATGTCGGGAAATTCTGGTGTCAGCGATCACCCGTTTGTCAATTCGGAGGAGTTTGTCCAGAGCATCCAAATCCCCAAGTCTGGCTCTTCGGAAAAGGCTGGTTGGGTGTTCGAAATACTGCAACCAGCAGGGGAGAAATATCCGAAAAGAGAAAAAGCCTTCGTCGGAAAGAGTCACATTTCCAGTTTTCGGGTAATTATCCGAAAACATTAATTCCGAAATTAAAATTCCGACCGGATGTTCGGAGGTTAAAAAATCTTCGTTATTTAAGGTGGATACGATTTCTCCGTTTTTGATTTCGAGTTTATTGGATAAATCGGGCAAAACCGAAAAAATATTATCCAGAGAAATATCCAAAACTTTTCGATGTGAGCGGTAAAATTCCAACCATCTGGATATGTCGATTTTAATCTGAAAATCATCCTGCGCCTGTTGGGTCGCCATGAGAGCGTGGTGGAGGTTTTCCGCTACAGGGGCGATGTCCGGAGAGGCGAGGGATTTGAGGAGGGGGATCATTGAGGCTCACTCTAGTTTAGATCTTGGCATGTTTTCGTTTCAAGTATGCCCGCTGCCAATAAGTTGGGCAAGGGTCCAATGGGATCATATAAATTCTGCCATTCCAGGTGGGCAGCGTAAGGAGAACAGTTCACCCCTTTTAACATTGCTGCCGAACTGTTCGAACGGCCGGAACCACCTCTAACAACTCATCATAACAACCCAAATAAAGGCTGGAGCGAAAGTTTCAGCCTTTATTTGGGTACACCACCACGAGAACAGCATATAACACCGCATACAACCAATTGTTTGTAATATTTGGAATAAATATTTTTTATGCAGAAAAATATGGTATACCAGTTGACATAAAAAAGTACACTTTGATAAGTTCCTAATCAGCGGAGGCAATATGAAACTATCAAAACACGCTGAGATGAGGATGAATCAAAGAGGGATGTCCTTAGAAAAGGTCCGTTTCATCTACACCTATGGAGAATCGCTAGCAACTCCAGGGAAAGCCGTTTTGAAAAGGATCAGAAAACGGGACCTCCCAGCACTTGAAAAGCATGGTGCAATCTCAGGCGCACTGCTCGAAAAAGTGCTCCACCGCACCCTGATCATGGATCAAACCGAATCGACGGTAATCACCGTTTACTAAGGAACCAGACATGAGCAAACAAACCATCAGAATTAAACTGTCACCAACAGCGAAGAAAATCGTGGACGCTCTTTCCAAACAGGGGTTCTCGAAACAAGACATTGTCAGCACGAGCATAGATGCAGTGGAGATCACACAAATAGCCAAAGCTTTCCAAGATAAGAAATATGTCAAACATCTTTCTGAAGACTGCCGGCAAAGTCCAAAGGCCACATTGGGGATTACTCCTGAAGCTCGAAAACGGCTTGATGAACTCAAGAAGGAACTGGCGATTAGAGAAATAGAAGCGAACTTCAACGCCATCACATCCTATGCGATCAGAACATATATCCGTGGGATCATTGTCAGCCATGAACGAGACAAAGAAATCGAAGCTGAAATCCAAGAACGCCTCAAAAAGATCGCCGCTGATGTAATGGAAATATCGTCCCTTTGGCATGAGCGCACAGCCAAACATGACAACCCGGATGAAGTCGAAGGGAATGAAGGGATGATGTATTTCGTTGATGGCTTTTACCAAATTTATGAAGGGTAAGGAGGTACTATGCGTATACTCAAGATAGGAATCAGGAAGTCCAATTGGGAAGTACTCGCCTTCGTCCTCTTCAACCACTTCGCGACGACCATCGGCAGAGACTTTTCTCGAAGCCAACTTATGACCTCCAGCAATCTGGAGTACATCGTCAGGAGCCTGTGCCGGTTCAAGCACAAGAAAGACATGGAGCAAGCGGAAGCATCGCTCCAAAAAGCAATCCAAGAGCTTCGAGATGATGGCTACCTTCTCTTTCATGGACATGGTGACTACTTCCTCACGGATGAAGGAATCATAGAAAGCAAAAGGGTCATGAAAGAACTAAACGCAACTAGCCTTGCTGAGGCTGAAAAGCAGCTAGAAGCTATCGCTAACAAGAAGGAAGAAGAGTATCTCACGATGGTTGCCGACTATTTCACCAACCTCCCCCCAGACAAGCAGCTCGAAATTTTAGCGAGAATAAACTATGGGGACAGATGACACGTAACACCCCAAACAGGGGCTGGAACGAAGGTTCTGGCCCTTTCTTTTGCCCCCATTGAACTCGCCTATAAAATACAGTATCACGGTGCTAAGCGAGGTCGAACAGTGCCAAAGAAAAAACCATTTCAGGTTAAATTTTATAGCAAAAACGTCCACCCTGACACCATCAGGATGTCAGACCTTGCCGAAGTGCTTAAATCGATTGAGGCTGGTATTGTCTCAATCGCTAAGGACCAATCTGAAACAGACATCTTTGAAGATGGCATTGGACTCAGCTTGGTAAGCATCAAAGAAGGATGTGCCGCTATAGAAATCCAAAGCACACATCCAAATTTGATTGACCCTGCCCTTATGACGTTCACGAGGTCGATCAAAAAGCGTCAAATCGACGACCTTCCTTCCAAAGCACAAAGCTCTATTTCTGCGATTGAAGACTTTTCTTCTAAATATCACTGCAACACTCATCTTCGAAACAACTCTAGCCTCAAAAATCCAAGTGCAATAATCAAACAACCGAGAATCATTAAACTCGTAGAAGACACCCCCCTTAAAGGGGAAACCACAATCTATGGACGAGTTGAGAGCGTCGGTGGTGCGCGAAAGCCAAGAGTCTGGATACGACTGCTTGATGGAGAGAGAATTGGATTCGATGTCAACGAAGAAGGCGCAACGAGATTCGGGAAAAGGATTTATAAGAAAATCGGTCTTCAGGGAGTTGCCAAATGGGCAGCAAACGGGACAGATATCCTCGAATTCAAACTAAACGAAGTTATCGAGTACAGCGGTACACCAATAGATAAAGCCTTTGAAGAACTCTCTGAAAAAATAGGCGATCACCTTGAAATAGAAAATGTTTCTGAATTTATCTCCGAGATAAGAGGAGATTAGCCATGGCGTTAGTTTGTCTTGATACAAATATCGTGATCTGGGGAATCCTTAAAGAATGCCGAAAGGGAGAGGAAGCCAATCTCGAAAAAGCCAAAAGTCTGATTGAAGAATTAGCGAAGTCCCGTGACGAAGTCTTACTTCCTGCTATCGTCGTTGGGGAAACATTGGCTGGGGTAAATAAGGAGAAGCTGAACTTGGCAAACAACCTTTTGCAGCAACATTTTATGATTGCTCCTTTCGACACTGCTGCCGCCAAGTTTTATGCAAGTATTTTCCAAACAAAAAAACCTAACTTTTTCGATGCAAAAGAAAAACGGTGGAGCATCCCTAGAAAAGCTTACAACGCAGACTGCGCTATCGTCGCAACAGCCATATCTCGCAAAGCAAGTGTCATATATAGCGAGGACCCCCACCTTGTTAAGCTTGCCGAAAATGAGCCTGTCGAGGTCAAGATACTCCCTCCAATCCCACCAAAGTTGCTAACGCTTCCGATTGAAGAACAACAACCGCCTCAAAAGAGCGGCAAAGTCATGCCTATCAGGTAGCTCTCAATGGCTGGATCAAAAGGTCCAGCCATTTTTTATTCGAGGCTTGGCTTTTTATAGACGGAGGAGTATATCGGCACCATATGAACATACCGCAATACCACGCAATGATGATCCCCACGATCAAGGTCATCGACGAACTTGGAGGGTCTGGAACCATCCAAGAAATTGCTGAAGGAGTTATCCAGCTTCTCAACCTCCCGGAAGAAGTCACCTCCCATCCTCATAATCCTGAGAAGTCCAGCCAGACCGAAGTTGAATATCGTCTTGCATGGGCCAGAACCTATCTCAAGAAGGCCGGATTGATTGAGAACTCCGAACGAGGAGTCTGGTCGTTCACCGACAAATACCAGCGAGGGATGAAACTCGACGCTGAGGAGATTGTCCAAACGGTCCGAGGATTGACCAAGAACTCGAAAAAGAAGGTGATCGATGATGCTCCTGAAGCCATCCCTGAAACGGGAGATTGGCGGGAGGTAATGCATCAGACAGTTCTAGCCCTTGATCCGAGTGCTTTTGAACGTCTGACAAAGCGCATCCTGCGTGAAATCGGTTTCGTCCAAGTCGAAGTCACCGGACAATCCGGTGATGGTGGTATTGATGGAAAGGGAATCGTGAAGATTCAGGATGTCCTGAGCTACCATGTTGTCTTCCAGTGCAAACGCTACAAAGGTTCCGTTGGCCCAGGGGCAATCCGCGATTTCAGAGGTGCCATGGTTGGCAGAGCCGACAAAGGATTGTTCATCACCACCGGGACCTTTACACGCGAAGCAACCAAAGAAGCGACACGAGATGGGGCCTCACCTATCGACCTGATTGATGGTGATGATCTAGTAGAAATGCTCAAGAAGCTCCGACTCGGAGTTAGTGTTCGGATGGTTGAGGAAGTTGAAGTCGATAGCCAGTGGTTCGAAAAAATATAATCACAAGGAGAAACTATGAGTTCAACTAACAACATTAAAAAGTGGCTCGCTGATTATGTAGACGAAGAAGAGTATGGCCAAGTGCTTTCTCTTTACGAAGTAGTACAAGAAGGTGAACCCATAAACGACTTCTGGGAAATCACCGTTGACGGTGACAAAATGTTCATACGCTTAGGAGATGGAGAATGGCTCACCTTGCTTTCAAATAGTGCAGTTGAAACATTCATAGATATTATGGATCAAACGTATGGTGGCGGAATGGGTGTTGAAGCATGGGCAGCATCCGAACGAGCCATCGACAACGATAAATCATAGCATCCCACATCACTAGGTGATTATGTCTTCAGTTCATGGAGGAACCATTGGACGATGGTTCGAAGAGCTTTGCCGAATAAAGCACGTTCAGCTACTTGAGGTCGTTTCAAAAAACCACGAAAGCCTGAAACCAAACTCTCTGCCCAAAGCGAGTGGCATTTATGCTTTCTGGTGGACGGGGAGTCCTGAATTACTCAGCCAAAGGAATAGACAAATAGTTCTCAAAGGTCCTGGAGAACGCCCCGTCGAACTCCTTTTTGACGATGAATGGCTGGGAACTGAAGCTGGTTATCCTATTCCGTTGTATGTTGGCAAAACAGCCAAAGGAATCAACAAGAGAATTGGTCTTCACCTCAGGTTAAAAGAAAAACGAGCTCTTCCCTTGGGTGAGAAAGCAGAAAAGGCCAAAGCCCCAACCACATCATGCCAACTTCGAGCTGGTGTTGAGCACTTCTTCCAAACCGAAGAAGACACTCGAACGCTGATCCTAGAGAATGTTGGATTGTCCTACGTTCTGCTTGATGGCGATGAACATGCAGCAAATAGGTTCTACCTGGAAGACTTGGCAATCGGGTTGATGCGACCTCCCTTGAACGTGGACATAGAGCGATAAGAACGTGCTAAACAAAATCAATTTGCAACAAGTTGCTAGCTACGGCGATGAGCCTCAGCAAATCGCGGACTTGAACACTGTGAACTTCATCTTTGGAGATAACGGTAGTGGGAAAAGCACAATCGCGCGATTAATCGAAGATGACCAACTACCGGAGTTTAGTAACTCTAGTTTGGAATGGGATGCATATGGCTCGGTCCAGACGCTTGTTTACAATCGAAATTTCATTGACGAAACGCTTCGTGAAAAAGTGAAGGGGATTTTCACTTTTGGAGAAAAAGCTGGCGTAAAACAAGATGAATTAGACGCCAAAGTTGCTGAACAAAAGAAAGAAAAAGAGAAGGTTAAAAAATTACGAGAAGCCCTTGAGGGAAAAAGCGGAGAACTAGCCAAAGAGGATGATCGTTTTAAAGACAAGTGCTGGACTCTTAAAACTAAATACGCAACGCACTTTGATGAAGCTTTCAAGGGTTTCAAGACAAGAGAACTATTCAAAAACAAATGTCTTGCTAACATTGAAGGCCAGCCTGCTGAAGAATTTGAACAACTACAAGAGCAAGCGAAGACATTTTTCAACGAACAACCAGATAAAATCCCCCTTTTACCCACGATCACACGTGGCGATCTCGATGTCATTGAGACTCTCAGCATCTTCAAACTAAAAATCCTCGGCAAAGAGGATGTTCCAATATCGGGACTAATCCAAAGGCTTGGTAATAGCGACTGGGTTCGACAAGGCACCAGCTATATCTCTAATCAAAATCTCTGTCCGTTTTGCCAACAGGAACTTCCAGATGCTCTAAGGCAAAACTTTGAAGACTACTTTGACGAGACATTTACTCAAAACATGAGCGAATTAAACGCTTCAGTTTCACGGTATAAGTCTTCCCTGGCAGGATTATTGGCTCATTTTGATTCACTTTCACTTCATGCCAACCAATTTTTCTCTTTCGAAAATATCCGATGGAAAGTTGATTTGATCCGTGCAACCTTTGGTAAAAACGAGGAATTATTAGCCAGAAAGCTCCGAGAGCCAAGCTTGTCTGTTGAACTTGACCAATTGTCTGTCAACGTCGCAGAGCTGGATGAAATCATTATCAAAGTGAACGCAGAAATCACTGACTTCAACACAAAACTCGACAACTTTGCCCAAGAGAAGTCACAACTTATTGAAAAAATTTGGACAATCATTGGTTCTGAAGCAAAAGACTTCCACGAAGATCACTTAAAAATATCCAACCCGATTCAGTCAGCCATATCCGGCATGGAAGTTCGATTAAAAACTCTCATAGAAGGTGTGGGTAAACTCACAACAGAGATTTCAGAACTTGAAAAAGACCTAACCAGCACCGCACCATCAAAAGATGGGATCAACAACATTCTCAACTCGTTTGGGTTTGATAACTTCCGAATAGCTGACGCAGAGGAAGAAGGATACTATCGTATCGTCCGCTTTGATGGACGACCAGCTCAAGACACCCTAAGCGAAGGGGAACGGACATTCATAACTTTTCTATACTTCTACCAGCTCATCCAAGGGAGCACTTCTAAAAGCGGATTGAATGAACCCAGAATCGTTGTTTTTGATGATCCTGTTTCAAGCTTAGACAGCAAGATTCTATTTATTGTAAGCACCCTGATTCGTAGCTTGTATTGCAGCGAAAGGTTGAACGCTCTCAACATTCAGCAGGTAGTCATACTCACGCACAATGTCTATTTTCATAAAGAAATTGCATTTATGGGAGGACTCAAGGGCTTAACAAAGACAAAGCTTTCAGACTCAAAGTTCAGCCACTGGGTTGTTCGTAAACAAGACGGCATATCAAGAATTACTTTTCATCAAAAAAATCCAATCAAAACAAACTATCAGCTTCTTTGGCGCGAAGTTAAAATTTGCCAGGATGATCCTTTAGCACATCCAACCTTGTGCAACACACTGAGAAGAATTCTTGAGAACTACTTTGCGGTCTTGGGGAACTATGACTTGGCATCTCTGCCAGACCTATTCGACGATGGAGGAGAGAAGCTAGTGTGTAAATCACTCACTTCTTGGTTCCAAGATGGATCGCATAGTATTTTTGAAGGCATAGACATTGGGATAGGACATGATCTTTCCGATCAATACATCCCTGTCTTTAAGAAGATATTTGAAAAGACGGAACAAACTAGCCACTACGAAATGATGATGGGGTCTTGCGACTGCTAAAACCTGACCCACCACACTTTCCAAGCAAATCCAAAAGGATAAGTGCATTCAGCCGGAAGCCGCGACAAAACGGGCATTCCAACTCTGCGCGATTACTACCTAAAAATAAAAATGTGTCCGATGGATGTGTCCTATGGCCTTAGGGAAGTCTAAATATCCCTATTCCATTGGTGAGAAGATTGAAAAATGTCCGTTATTTGTTCCTTTTCATTTCCACTCTCTGCATAACCATTTGAATTTATTCGCCACATGCACACTGTGCACAGCATGGTTAATTGAGAGAAGCTGGGTGAATACTCGTATTTATTATAGATAGTTAAGGTGGTTCTTGTGACTAGGATGCCATTGAATGGCATTCAAGAGGTCGTGGGTTCAATTCCCTCCAGCTCCACCATAAGAAAGTTAAGGACTTCGGATGATTATCCGAGGTCCTTTTTTCGTTGTTTGGGGCCGGAAAACGGTTTTATGTCCCCAATATGTTCTAAATGGATTTTTAGGTGTTTCGGTAGTGGGCTGCCAGTTGGTTCTGCACTGTTGGCGTGTTGTGTGATCAGTCGGCTTACCGTCATCTGGCTGTTAGATGGAACAGGATGGTGTTGGAGACGCCATGAATTCCGGGATGATCGGCGTTGAAAAGAAGAGAGTGTTTTTTACAGGAGTGCTGACGGGCGACATTTCTGGGGTCAACTGGATTTTCAGGTGTTCGTGCTCGAGCGAGACGCGCATGGGGATGGGTTCCTGTTCGGAGTCACTACAGTAACTTTCGCGTTGCCGGGGGCTGAAGACAGTGGTTCTGCCGTCGCTGCGAACTGCCTGGATTTGCGTGGTTACGGTTGAGAACTTGCATACGGTGCCGCTGTCGTCGAATTCGAGGGAATTGCAGTCGCCGTTGACGCCGATCGCGTAAGGGTCGAAAACCGTGACTTCGCCAGCCGGTGTCGGAATTGTTGTGGGACGAGCTGGTTCCAGTGAGCGAAGTCGGCCACATTTCGAGAAGCTGATGCCGGTGCGTGCTTCTATGAAACCAACAGGAGTTTCTATGGAGACTGTTTCATCCGGCCACATGGTGATACTGCGTAATGCTCCGCATTCATAAAATCCGATGCTTATCATGCGGGCGGTAATCGCGCCGACCGGAGTCTGGATGGTCAGCTCTTTTGCCATGTCCGACTCGTCCGCTTCGCTCCAATATCCCGACAGTTTGCCGTTGAGTGGAAACACGCGGTTGAGTGTGCCGTTTTTATGGAAGGTGACCAACTCGGCAGGGAGATCGCCAATCGGGGTGGTAATGATCTGTTGGTGCTCCAGTGGAACGGATTTTGGCGAGCCTGATGCGTGACATTCCACGGGCAGGATTTCCTTTTGGCGGAGTGAATTTGCGGTGTGTTGGGGAATCAGTTTGCCGTATTGGGTCAGAATTGTCTGCATGGGCTTACCTCTTGTGTCGTGTGATGGGTTGGGGAGGGCTGTGTCGATGGTTTTGACATAAAGCCGTTGCCGTTTTGTTTTCCGATGAATAGCAGGGCCGCGTAGCTTACGGTCATCAGGATGAGTGAGAGCAGGCTGGCAGTGCCGTAATCGAGTGTTTCCGTGTGTTCGAATATGGCGATGGACGCCACGCGGGTTTCGCCCGGAATGGAACCGCCGATCATGAGCGCCACGCCGAATTCTCCCACGGTGTGCGCGAAAATGAGGGCGGCTGAAGCGGTCACCCCTCCCAGGGCGTTGGGCAGGACGATGTGCAGAAAGGTCTGCGCCGCGGTCATGCCGGTGCTGCGGCCCGCTTCGATGATACCTTGGTCGATTTTTTCAAAGGCCGCGCGCATGGGCAGTACGCCGAACGGCAGGCTATAGATGAGCGAGCCGAGCACCAGCCCGGTGAATGAGAAGGGCAGCGGGGAGCCTGTCAGGGATTCCCATGCGCTGCCCATCGGCGAGTCCGGGCTCATGACCATGAGCAGGCCGAAGCCGAGCACGGTGGGCGGCAGGACCATGGGCAGGTTGCAGGCCGCCTCGATGAACTGCTTGCCCCGGAACCGGCTGGACGCGAGCCACCATGCAAGGGGAGTGCACAGTCCCAGCAGGATGGGCGTGACCACCAGTGCGAGTTTGCCCGTGACCAGCAGGGTCGTGGTGTCCAGACTATTCATAACCGTACTTCTCCACGATGGCGTGGGCTTCGGGGGTCTTCATCCATGCCAGAAAAGCGGTCGCCAGCGTGGTGTCGCCGTTCTTGAGCACGCTTGCGGCCTGATTGACCGGTCCGGCCTCGGGGACGGGCCAGTAACGGCCTTGGGCCGCCTTGCCGGACAGGGCCTGTGACAGGGCTACGAACGAGGCGTCCGTCGCGCCGGAATAGGCGTATTGGAATGCCATACCAACACTCTTGCCAAAGGCGAGCCGGGGTTCGACGTCCGTGAAGACGTGCGTCTGCTTCATGGCTTCCTCGGCCTTGAGGCCGTAGGGCGCGGTCTTGGGCGTGGCAATACCCACCTTCCTGCACTCGGAGCACAGGACCACTTCCTTCCAGTTGGACATGATCGCGAGTTTCTCCGACTTGGACCAGACAACGACCCTGCCCTTGGCATAGAGTTCCGGGGTGTTGCCCAGACCCTTGTCATGCAGCAGGGCGGGACGTTTCTCGTCTGCCGCGAAAAAGAGATCATAGGGCGCGCCCTTGGTGATCTGTCCGTAGAGCATTCCCGTGGAGCCGAACGTGCAGTTGACCTTGTTCCCGCTTTCCTTGGTGTACTGGGCAGACAGCTCCTTCATGGCGGAGGTGAAGTTGGCTGCACAGGCCACCTTAAGGGTGGCGGCGTGGGCCGGGGAAACGAGCAGGGCGATCCAGAGGGTGATGTAAACGAATTTCTTCAGCATGATGTGCTCCTAGTGGGCTTTGGTCAGTGAGACGAGTTCCATCGTGGTCAGCGGACGTTCCAGTTTGTGGGAGAGCCTTCGTACCGCATCGACAATGGTCGGGAGGTCGGCTTCATCGTGGGCGATGTCGTGCTCTTCAAGCGCACCGGCAACGGCCCTGCGCCCGCTTTTCCCACCCACCGCGACAATGCGGTTCGCACCGATCGTATCGGGATTGTACGGTTCGAAAAGGTCGGGCGATTTGCCCATGGCATGGACATGGATGCCGGATTCGCAGGCAAAGATGTCTTTACCCGCAACGGCTTTTGTCCGCGGAATCGGCACCCCGGCAGCGTGGGACACGAAATTGCAGAGGTCGCGAATCCCGTCGGTTTGATACGTATCATCATGGTTGTCCTCCTTCAGGGTGAGGTAGGTTGCCAGTTCTTCGGTGGCGGCTATGCCGGACCGTTCGCCGATGCCGAGTATGCTGCAATCCGCATAGTCCGCCCCAGCCTGAAGGGCGGTGAGCGCATTGGCGGTAGCCATGCCGAAGTCGTCGTGGCAGTGCACGGCGAGATCGATGTCGAGGTGCCTGCGGAAGGTTGCGGCGAGCCCCATCATCCGGGCGGGGGTGAGGACGCCCACGGAATCGGCGAGTCGGATACGGGATGCACCCATGTCCTGTGCAAGCCGAGCCGCAGCCAGGGCGAAGGCCTCGTCGGCGCGGGAGGCGTCCTCCAGGCCGACGGATATGTACCTGATACCAAGGATTCCGGCCGTGAGTACGGAACGGGCGAGGCGTTCCAGAAGGCCTTCACGGTCGGTTCCAAGGCGGTTTTCAATATGAAGGTCGGATACGGGCACGCCGATGTTCACGCGGTCCACGCCCAGTGCGGCGGCCTTGCGGATGTCCGCGCCGCGGCAGGGGCTCCAGACGCTCAATGCGGTTTCGCCCTTGATCGGGCGCGCCCATTCCACCAGTTCTTTCAGCCCTTCCTGCCCGACCCATCCCAATTCCATTTCATTGGTGCCGAGGGCCAACAGTCCGGAGATGATCCGTTCCTTGGTCTCTCTGTTGAAGTATGTCCCGAACAACTGGGCCCCTTCTCTCAGCGTGGTGTCGATCAGCACGGTTCTGCTCCTTGGAAAACGTGTGCGATGTTGTCTTCCGTATGAGCATGAAGGGTGCCAAAGCAGGGCTTTTCGTCAGAGCCCTGAAATCATGGATAAAATTGTTTCGCTGATTGTGAGATGGCCGCCTACGTTTTTGTAGGTTCCTACATTTTGCGGGTGCCTTTCAGTAAACAGCTACACTTTTCGTAGCTGGTCGTTTCTGTCTGTCTCTCTGCGAAAGTGCTGATATTTCAGATTGTTGACTGCATCGGTATGGTTTGGCACGCGGCTTGCCTTAAGCGAGGGCAACAACGCGAACAAACCCCAATGGAGGAAACACCATGCGTAAAGTAGCTATCTACGGAAAAGGCGGAATCGGAAAGTCCACTACCACTCAGAACACCGTGGCCGGTCTGGCCGAGATGGGACGCAAGGTCATGGTCGTGGGCTGTGACCCCAAGGCGGACTCCACCCGTCTGCTTCTCGGCGGTCTGGCTCAGAAGTCCGTTCTCGACACCCTGCGAGAGGAAGGCGAAGACGTGGAACTCGAAGATATCCGCAAGCCCGGTTTCGGCAGCACTTGGTGTGTCGAGTCCGGCGGTCCGGAACCCGGCGTCGGCTGTGCAGGCCGCGGTATCATCACTTCCATCAACATGCTGGAATCCCTCGGTGCATACGAGGAGTCCGAAGGCCTTGACTACGCCTTTTACGACGTCCTCGGCGACGTTGTCTGCGGTGGCTTTGCCATGCCCATCCGCGACGGCAAGGCGCAGGAAATTTACATCGTTTGTTCCGGCGAAATGATGGCCATGTACGCAGCCAACAACATTTGCAAGGGCATCATGAAATACGCTGAATCCGGTGGTGTTCGTCTCGGCGGTCTTATCTGCAACTCCCGAAACACCGACCGCGAGGCTGACCTTATCACCGAACTCGCGTCCAAGCTCGGCACCCAGATGATCTATTACGTTCCCCGCGACAACGACGTTCAGCGCGCCGAGATTAATCGCAAAACCGTCATCGAATGGGACGGAAGCGTGAGTCAGGCCAACGAATATCGCGGTCTCGCCAAAGCCATCGACGAAAATGAAATGTTTGTCATCCCGACCCCGCTTGAAATCGAGGAATTGGAGCAGCTTCTCCTCGATTACGGCATCATGGATGCTGCGTAAATTGATCGGTGGAATCAATCAAAGTCCTGTAAATAAGAAGAGATAGGAGATAGTTGAAATGATGATCATGGTACGAGCAATTGTGCGGCCCGAGAAAGCGGACGACGTGTTGGCCGCCCTCATGGACAACGGTTTTCCCGCTGTCACCAAGTACTCCGTAGCCGGTCGCGGCAAGCAGCGCGGCATAAAGATCGGCGAAGTCACCTACGATGAAATTCCCAAGACCATGCTCATGAGCGTCGTCAACGCTGCTGACAAGGATTTCGTAATCAACACCATCATGGACGCTGCCCGCTCTGACAAGGGCGGGGCCTTTGGCGACGGCAAGATTTTCGTCTCCGATGTGGAAGACGTCTACACAATCAGCTCCGGCGTCAACGATACTGCCGCCGCCAGCGAGGAGGCCGTGTAATGAAGGAAGTCATCGCAGTTGTGCGTATGAACATGATGAACAAGACCAAGGCCGCCCTCACCGAGGCAGGCGTCGACGCCTTCTTCGCTCATGAGGCGCAGGGCCGCGGGAAAGGGTTTGTCAATGCTGCCGTGCTCGAAGGCGCGGAGAGTGGCTACGAAGAAGCCGCCGAAGTGCTGGGCGAGAAAGGCAAGCTGTATCCCAAGCGCATGTTGACGGCAGTCGTCGCCGACAATTTGGTTGAAGACGTGGTGGAAGCCATTGTTGAGGTGAACCAGACAGGCAAGCCCGGCGACGGCAAGGTTTTTGTTCTCCCAATAGGAGATGCAGTCCGTGTCAGGACCGCAGAATCTGGTGAGAAGGCAATCGCTTAGCTGCATAAGGAGAGAGTAGAAATGGCAAAGACCAAGAAAGTAGTGCAGCTCATGCCCACCGACATCAAGGACGAGCTTCTGGCGAAGTATCCTCCCAAGGTGGCGAGAAAGCGCGCCAAGCAGATCATGCTCAACGAGGCCACGGAAAGCGGCGCACCGCCGGAGATTGTGGCGAACGTTCGTACCATCCCCGGCATCATTACCATGCGCGGCTGCACCTACGCAGGTTGCAAGGGCGTCATCATGGGACCCACCCGTGACATAGTGAACATCACTCACGGTCCCATCGGCTGCGGATTTTATTCGTGGCTCACCCGCCGCAATCAGACCGACGCCGGTCCCGACGGCGACAACTACATGCCGTACTGTTTCAGCACGGACATGCAGGATCAGGACATCATTTTCGGCGGGGAAAAGAAGCTCGAAGCCGCTATTCAGGAGGCCTACGACCTGCTGCATCCCAAGGGAATCTGTGTTTTCGCAACCTGTCCCGTGGGTCTCATCGGCGATGACATTCACGCCGTGTGCCGCAAAATGAAAGCCAAGTTCGGTGACTGCAATGTGTTTGCCTTCTCCTGTGAAGGCTACAAGGGCGTGTCCCAGTCCGCTGGTCACCATATCGCCAACAATCAGGTTTTCACTCACTTGGTGGGTGAAAACGATATCCCGCCCGAGGGCGAGTACAAGATCAACCTGCTCGGCGAATACAACATCGGTGGCGACGGTTTCGAGATCGACCGCATTCTCAAGAAGTGCGGCATCACCAACATTGCCACCTTCTCGGGCAACTCGTCTTACGACCAGTTCGCTTCGGCCCAGCACGCCGATCTCAGCTGTGTCATGTGCCACCGTTCCATCAACTACGTGGCCGACATGCTGGAGACCAAGTATGGCATCCCGTGGATCAAGGTGAACTTCATTGGCGCGAATTCCACTGCCAAGTCCCTGCGAAAGATCGGTGAATACTTCGGTGACAAAAAGCTCATCGACCGTATCGAGGAAGTCATTGCCGAGGAAATGTTGGCTGTCGAGGCGACCATCGCAGACGTGCGCCCGCGCACCGAAGGCAAGACCTCCATGATGTTCGTGGGCGGTTCCCGCGCACACCACTATCAGGATCTGTTCGGTGAGATGGGCATGACCACCATTTCGGCTGGTTACGAGTTCGCCCACCGCGACGATTACGAAGGCCGTGAAGTCATTCCCAACCTGAAAGTCGACGCCGACTCCCGCAACATCGAGGAGATCGAGGTTGAGGCCGATCCGGCCCTGTACAGCCCACGCAAGTCCGAGGCTCAGCTCAAGGCTTTGAAGGACGCTGGATTCAAGTTCAAGGAATACGACGGGATGAACAAGGATATGGGCAATGACGCCATCATCATCGACGACCTCAACCAGTACGAGGCCGAGAAGCTGGTGGAACTCCTCAAGCCCGACGTGTTCTGCGCTGGCATCAAGGAAAAGTACTCCATCCAGAAATGCGGCGTGCCCATGAAGCAGCTTCACAGCTACGACGCAGGCGGCCCCTATGCCGGGTTCAAGGGGGCAGTCAACTTCTACAATGAAATTGACCGTCTCGTGAACAGCAAGGTGTGGTCCTACATGAAGGCGCCCTGGCAGGAATCCCCCGAACTCACCGCCACCTTCGTGTGGGAATAACCGAGGGAGAATACAATGGTATTACTCAGACATACACCCAAGGAAGTCACGGAGCGCAAGGCGCTCATGATCAACCCGGCCAAGACGTGCCAGCCCATCGGCGCCATGTACGCGGCCCTTGGCATCAAGGGATGCCTGCCGCACAGTCATGGTTCGCAGGGGTGCTGCGCCTATCACCGCTCCACCCTGACACGGCACTACAAGGAGCCCATCTCCGCCGCCACCTCTTCCTTCACTGAAGGTGCATCCGTGTTCGGCGGGCAGGCCAACCTCATCCAGGCCATCGACAACATCTTCACGGTCTATGAACCCGAGGTCATCGCAGTGCATACCACCTGCCTGTCCGAGACCATCGGCGACGACCTGAACCAGATCCGCGACAAAGCGCAGAAGACCGGGAAAATTCCCGAAGGCAAAACCGTCATCGGCGCTTCGACCCCGAGCTACGTCGGTTCCCATGTCACCGGCTTCTCCAACATGGTCAAGGCCATGGCGCAACTGGCCGAACCTTCCGGCAAAAAGTCCGGCAAGGTGAACATCATTCCCGGCTGGGTCGAACCCTCGGACATGGAAGAGATCAAGCGCCTGTCCGCAATGGTCGGCGTGGACATCACCATGTTCCCCGACACCTCCGGCGTGCTGAACGGTCCCCTGACCGGCGAATACAGGATGTTCCCGGACGGAGGCGTGACCATCGACGAGCTCAAGGGGGCAGGCGACGCCACCGGCACCCTTGCCCTCGGCGAATGGTGCTCCGCGGACGCGGCCCGCTGGCTGGACTCCAAGTGCAAGGTTCCCTGCACCGTGTTGGACATGCCGTTCGGCCTCGCCGCAACCGACCGCTTCATCGACGTGCTGCACACCGTGGCAGGCGTCCCGGTCCCGGACTCCGTGGCCTTTGAGCGCGGCCAGCTCGTGGACATGATCTCGGACATGCACCAGTACCTTTACGGCAAGCGCGTTGCCATCTGGGGCGACCCGGACCAGCTCATCTCCATGTGCGAGTTCCTCGTATCCCTCGACATGCAGCCCGTTTATGTCGTCACCGGCACCCCGGGCAAGAAGTTCGAGAAGCGCATCAAGGAAATCTGTGCCGACCAGCCCTTTGAAGTGAAGGTCAAGGCCAAGGGCGACATGTTCCTGATGCATCAGTGGATCAAGAACGAGCCGGTCGACCTGCTCATCGGCAACTCCTACGGCAAACACATAGCCCGTGATGAGGATATCCCGCTGGTACGCTGGGGCTTCCCCATTCTGGACCGTCAGGGCCACCAGTACTTCCCGACAGTCGGCTACAAGGGCGGACTCAGGTTGCTTGAGCTCATGCTTGGCAGGCTCCTGGACCGCAAGGACCGGGATGATTCCGAGCAGACCTTCGAGTTGGTTCTGTAGCACACCCAACCCCATGCCCGGAGCGGGACTCTTCCCCTCCCGCTCCGGGTGCACCCTCAACCGGAAAAGGTGCGACAATGACCACCCAGACTTCATATGAAAACCACCCCTGTTTCGGTTCGGCGGCACGCCGTTCTGCCGGACGCATTCATCTGCCGGTGGCCCCCCGCGCCAATACGCGTATCAGGTTTGTTGCCAGCGGTAGGCCTGCAAGGTCCGCCATGACGCCCGAAGAGGGGGTGACATGGCTCGAACAGGTCATGGGCGAAGGTATCCACATCGATATGGTCGCCATTACCGGTCCCGGCGATCCGTTGGCCGTGCCTGCTCCGACCCTGCACACCTTGCGCCTCGTGCGCGAAAAATACCCAGATGTTTCCCTGTGTCTGACCACTACGGGCCTTGGCGGCGACGAACTGGCAGAGGAACTCGCCGAAATCGGGCTGTCCCACATCACGGTGCTGGTGGATGCTGTGGCCCCGGAAGTGGCGGAGAAGCTCTACGCATGGATCCGTCCCTCCACAAGAACCGTCCCCCTGTCCGAAGGCGCCGTCTTGCTCATGAACGAGCAGGCCCGCGCGGTCACCGCATTCAGGAAGGCGGGCATCCCCGTCAAGGTCAATACCACTGTGTATCCCGGTTACAACGCAGGGCACGTGGAAGAGATCGCCAAGGCCATGGCCCTGCTCGGCGCGGACATCATGGCCGTGGTTCCGTTCTGTCCCGAAGGGGAGAGCGAAGAATTTCCGGGCGAACCCAGTGTCGAACTGCTCGCGACCGTGCGTAATCGGGCGGCCCGCCATATCGACCTTATGCCCGCATGGGAAAAGTGCGGCGAGTCTATCGTCGGAACCGCGCTCCTGGATGGTGAAAAGCTCATCCCGTCAACCCTGCCCAAGCCGACCAAGGAACGGCCTAATGTGGCCGTGGTCAGCAGCAACGGCATGGATATCGACCTGCATCTCGGTCACGCTTCCAAGCTGCTCATTTACGGTCCGCGTGAAGATGGTCTCGCCTGTCTGCTCGAAACCCGTAACGCGCCTGCTCCGGGGAGTGGGCCTTCAAGGTGGGAACAGCTTGCCAGTACGCTCGACGATTGCTTCGTGCTGCTGGCGGCCAATGCGGGCGAGCGTCCCAGAACGAATTTAAGCCGCCTCGGCATCTCCGTGATCGTCACGGACGAAGAGATCGAAGGCACCGTCGACGTGCTTTACGGCGGCGGCAAGAAGAAGGGCAAGTGCCGCAAGTAGCGGATTGGAAAAGTATAAAGGAGAGAGAAATGGCTATCCCAGAAAGAATGATCATCTGTTGTCAGAGTTTCCGCGCAGGCGGCGAACCAAAAGGCATCTGCCACAAGCAGACTGACGGTTTCCTTCAGTACATCGAAGAGGAAATCATTGATCGCGGTCTCGACGCGCTGGTGGTGGCAAGCTCCTGCCTCAAGCAGTGTGAGTCCGGTCCCATCATCGTTGTTCAGCCTGAGAACTGGTGGTTCAAGGGCGTGGATTCCGAAGAGGCCATCGACGAGATCCTGGACGCTCTCGAAGAGGGCGAACCCTGCGCCGAATATTTGGCCGCCTAGAGAGGGTATGCCATGCCGAAAGCCGTGACCATCCGCCCTGCACGCCATTCAGACATCGACAGTCTCGTTTTGCTCCTTGGGGAACTGTTTTCCATTGAGGAGGATTTCGTTGTCGAGGGAGAGAGACAGCGACGCGGTCTGGAAATGTTGCTGAATCAAGGTCGGGGACGCATCCTGACCGCTGTGTCCGCTGATGGAACTGTCGTTGGCATGTGCACGGGGCAGTTGACGGTTTCCACGGCTGAAGGCGGTCCCGCCGTCCTTATCGAGGACGTCATCGTCCGTGAGGATTGGCGGGGCCATGGCGTGGGGGCGCAGCTCATGGATTCCATTACCGCATGGGCGCGCGACAACGAGGCGACCCGCATCCAACTGCTGGCCGACAGGAACAATCAGCCTGCACTGCAATTTTACAAATACCTTGGTTGGGAACCGACACAACTGATTTGTCAGAGAAAACGACTGTAACTCATTGAGGGAAGAACAATGAGCACCACGATATTAGAAGAAAGAAAGAGTCAGATTCACCGGACCGGTTCCGGCGACATCGACATAGCCTGCAACCGGGAATCCTTGGCCGGAGCCGTCAGCCAGCGCGCCTGCGTGTTCTGTGGTTCCCGCGTGGTCCTGTACCCCATCGCCGACGCGCTGCACCTCGTGCACGGCCCCATCGGCTGCGCGGTTTACACATGGGATATCCGCGGCGCGCTTTCCAGCGGCCCGGAACTGCATCGCCTCTCGTTCTCCACGGATTTGCAGGAGACCGATGTCATCTTCGGCGGTGAAAAGAAGCTTGAGGCCGCGCTTGATGAACTCATCGACAGGCATTCGCCCAAAGCCGCGTTTGTCTATTCCACCTGCATCGTCGGGTTGATCGGCGACGACCTTGAAGCCGTCTGCCGCAAGATGTCCGAGAAGAAGGGTATCCCGGTCCTGCCGGTCCAATCCGAAGGCTTCAAGGGCAGCAAGCGTGAAGGGTATCTCGCCGCGTGCAAGGCTATGTTCAAGCTCATCGGCAAGGGAGATACGTCCGACGTCTCGCCGCTATCCGTCAATATCTTCGGCGATTTCAACCTTGCCGGTGAAATCTGGATCGTGCGCGAATATTTTGAAAAAATGGGCGTGCAGGTCGTTGCCAATGTTACCGGCGACGGGCGCGTTGCCGACATTGAAAAGTGTCACGGCGCAGCTCTGAATCTTGTTCAGTGTTCCGGCGCGACCCTCGACCTGGCCAAGATGATGGAAGAGGAATACGGCATCCCATACGAGCGCGTCTCCTACCTCGGCATTGAGGACATGGCCGACTCCCTTTACAAGGTGGCCGACTTTTTCAAGGACAAGGACCCCGGTATTGTTGAGCGCACCCAGAATCTCGTCCGTGGTGAACTGGAAAAGCTGATGCCTGAACTGGCACGGTTCCGCCGCGATCTCGAAGGCAAGAAGGTCGCCATGTACGTGGGCGGCTCGTTCAAGGCGTTTTCGCTTATCAAGGCTTTCCGCCACCTCGGTATGAAGTGTGTCATGGTCGGTTCCCAGACCGGCACCAAGGAAGATTACGCCGAACTGGCCCAGATTTCCGATCCCGATACCGTTATCATCGACGACGCCAACCCGCTCGAACTGTCCCATTTCATCAAAGAAAAGGACGTGGACGTTTTCGTGGGCGGGGTCAAGGAACGCCCCATCGCATTCAAGCTCGGTGTCGGTTTCTGCGACCACAATCATGAACGCAAGGAAGCACTGGAAGGATTTGTCGGCATGTACAACTTTGCCAGGGAAATCCATTCCTCGGTCATGTCGCCCGTCTGGCAGTTCGCCCCACGCCGCGCCAACCGCTTGGCAGAAGAGACGAAGGAGGCCGTCAATGAGTAATGCAGTGAAGAAGGCATCCAATCCCAATTATGTTTCCACTACCAACGCCTGCAAGCTGTGCACTCCGCTCGGCGCATCCCTCGCCTTCCGGGGCGTGGAAGGCGGCATCCCGTTCCTGCACGGTTCGCAGGGCTGCGCCACCTACATGCGGCGTTACGTCATCTCTCATTATCGTGAACCCGTGGACATTGCTTCTTCCGCGCTGGGCGAAAAACACGCCATTTACGGCGGTGCGCCCAACCTCAAGAAGGGCATCCTCAACGTCATGAAGAAGTACGAGCCGTCCTGTATCGGCATCGCCACCACCTGCCTCACCGAGACCATCGGCGACGATGTGCCCATGATTCTCAAGGAGTTCAGGAGCGAATTCGGTGATCTCGACCTGCCCGAACTGGTGCAGGTCTCCACCCCCAGCTACAACGGTACGCACACCGACGGCTGGCACGGTGCGGTCCGTTCCCTCGTTGAACAGCTGTGCACTTCCAAGGCCGCTGATACCGGACGCGTAAACATCCTGCCGAACATGGTCTCGTGCGAGGACGTCCGCCACTTGCGCGATATCTGCCGTGATTTCAGCATAAATGCCACTATCCTGCCCGATATCTCGGAAACCCTCGATGGCCCCGCGCTGGAAGATTACGTGAAAATCCCGTCCGGGGGCACGCCCCTCAGCGAGATCAGGGAAATGTCTGGCGCGCTCGGCACAATCGAGTTCGGACGCTGCCTTCCCAAGCAGACGGGAGGCTCCTCCCTGGAGCGCGATTTCGGTGTGGCAAACCACCGTATCGGCCTGCCCATGGGGCTGCGCGAATCCGACCGTTTCCTTGAAACGCTGGAAGAGATTTCCGGCACGATCATGCCTCGCCGATACGAACTGGAGCGGGGCCGCCTCATCGACGCTTATGTAGACGGGCACAGGTATGTGTTCGGCAAGCGGGCCGTGGTCTACGGCGAGGAAGACCTCGTTGTCGGCCTGTGCGCCTTCCTTGCCGAAATCGGCGTAGACGTGGTGCTGGCAGGTTCCGGTTCCCGCAGGAAAGGCATGGAGGACGCCATCGCCAAGGTCACGGACGGCGTGGCCCGCAAGACCCCTGAAGTCTGCGAGGGCGTGGATTTCCACGATATCGCAGAAAAGGCCGAGGCCCTTAGGCCTGACCTGCTCATTGGTCATTCCAAGGGCTACAGATATGCCAAGGCGTGGAATATCCCGCTTATTCGCGTGGGCTTTCCGGTTCATGACCGTTTTGGCGGCCAGCGCACCCTGCACCTCGGCTATCGCGGCGCGCTCAATCTGTTCGATCGTGTGGTCAACGCCGTCATTGAAAAGAAGCAGTCCGATTCACCCGTCGGCTACGGATATATCTAGGAAGATCAGGCTTACAGGAGATTATTATGCATAAGGACATCACCAAGCACCCCTGTTTCAACAAGGAAACCGCAGGAAGCTGCGGCCGTGTACACCTGCCCGTGGCACCTAAGTGCAACATCCAGTGCAACTACTGCAACCGCAAGTACGACTGTGTGAACGAGTCCCGCCCCGGCGTGACGAGCAGTGTGCTCAAGCCGTTTCAGGCTGTTGAGTACATGGATAAAGTGCTGGCAAAAGAACCGAGGATAACGGTTGCAGGTATTGCCGGACCGGGTGACCCGTTTGCCAATCCAGCCGAAACCATCGAGACCATGCGCCTGCTTAACCAGAATCATCCCCACCTCCTGTTCTGCCTGTCGAGCAACGGTATGGGCATCCTGCCGTATCTTGACGACATCGCCGAACTCGGTGTGTCCCATGTGACCATCACCATTTCCGCCGTGGACCCGAAGGTCGGCGCGCAGATTTACGCTTGGGTCAAAGACGGCAATGTCGTCTACCACGGTGAGAAGGGGGCTGAAGTGCTCCTTGACCGTCAGCTCCGGGCTATCAAGGGCCTCAAGGAGCGTGGCATTATTGTCAAGGTCAATTCCATCGTCATTCCCGGCATCAACGATGAACATATCATCGAAGTCGCCAAAGTCTGTGCCACTCTTGGTGCGGACATACAGAACATGATTCCGCTCAAGCCCACGGCTGACACTCCGTTCTCGCACTTGTCCGAACCGGGGCGGGAAACCGTGTTGCCGCTGCGTAGGGAAGGCGGAGAGTTCATTGAACAGATGACGCATTGCAAACGGTGTCGAGCCGATGCGGTCGGACTGCTCGGCAAGGATCAGTCCGCGTCCCTGTGCGGCACTTTGCAGGCCTGCTCCAAACTCAAGCCGCTGGAAGCCAAGTTGGCGCGTCCGCACGTCGCCGTCGCCACCCGTGAGGGCATGCTCGTGAATCAGCATCTCGGCGAGGCCACGTCCTTCCAGATTTGGTCCGAGGCTGATACCGGTGGTTACCGTTTCATTGAGGAAAGACAGGCTCCGGAGGTGGGCTGCGGTCCTCAGCGATGGGCCGATTTGTCCGACGTGCTCAAGGACTGCCGTGCCGTTCTGTCCGCTGCCATCGGTGAAACTCCACGCATGACTCTGGAGAAGAACGGGGTGAAGCCGTACGTTGTGGATGGGGTTATTGAAGATGCCTTGCGATTTGTTTACGAGGGCGGTGATATGAATGCTCTGAAGGTTCGTCGGACCGGTATTGGCGGCGGGTGCGCTGGAGGTGGAGGCGGCTGCGGCTAGCTTCAAGCTCGAACAATTAAAATCAGACAGCCCCGTCCTTGTCGATCAGGACGGGGCTGTCTGGTTGGAAGGTGTGTATGGAGAAAACCGTTGTGCCTATGCTTGCTTTTGTCTTCGTAACTGTGCACGGCCTTCCGCAATCATGGCTTCAAGGCCATACTTCTTGACCCGGTATCCCATTTGGCGCGGCGTAATGCCGAGGGATTCGGCGGCCTTGTATTGAAGCCATTCATTGCGCTTCAGGGACGCCACCACTTTGTTTTTCTCGAATTCTTTGAGCGACATGGTGCGTGTGGTGGGCTCACTGATTTGCATGACTTCCTGTGCGGCGGCTGTCTGGCCCGGTGTCAGGTAGGGCCGGAGAAAATCCAGCCCGATGCGTTCGGTGTCGGACATGATGACCAAACGTTCGATGAGGTTTTGCATCTCGCGAACGTTGCCCGGCCAGTCATAACGGATGAGTGCCTCAAGTGCAGAGGGCGTGAAATGCACGGACCTCCCGTAGTCGTCAGCCATTTGCGACATGAAGTGGTTGAGCAGCTCCGTGATGTCCTCCTTCCGCTCGCGCAGGGCGGGCACTCGTATCGGAAAGACGTTCAGGCGATAGTAGAGGTCGAGGCGAAATTTTCCCCGCTCCATGAGGTCGGTGAGGTCTCGGTTGGTTGCTGTGAGGATGCGGACATCAATGGTCTTGGTCTTGTTGCTTCCCAGCCGTTCCAATTCCTTTTCCTGCAACACGCGCAATAGTTTGGACTGGAGCGCAATGGGCAACTCGCCGATTTCATCAAGGAATATGGTGCCGTTGTGCGCTTCCTCGAACCTTCCTGGGCGGGTGGAAGTGGCTCCTGTGAACGCGCCTTTCTCATGTCCGAAGAGTTCCGATTCCAAGAGATTTTCCGGGATGGAGGCGCAGTTGACTTTGATGAAGGGGTGCCCGTTGCGTTCGGAAAGCTCATGAATGATGCGCGCGATGAGCGTCTTGCCTACCCCGGATTCGCCGAGCAGAAGCACCGTGGCCTTGGTGGGGGAGACCTTTTCCATCTGGCGCTGCACTTCCTCCATGGCCGAGCTCTGGCCAACGATGTAAGGCCCTTTGTTGTTTTTGGCGATCTGGTACTTGAGCGAGGTGTTTTCACTGCGGAGGACAGCTTCGCGTTCCAGAATCTTTTCGTTAAGACTGATGAATTGACCGATGAGCGTGGCCACAATCTTGAGGAAATCAATGTCCTCATCGAATTCAATCTCGTCTTCGAAGACCCTGTCCACGTTGAGCACACCGATGGGATCGCCATGCAGAATGATGGGGACGCCCACGAATGAAATCATGCCGCGTTTGACCCGTCGAGACCCGGTTTTGTCAAGGAATAGCGGTTCGTTGTCGATGTCGGGTACGTAATATGGTTTTCCAGTCTGGAAAATACGCCCTGTGACGCCTTCGTTCAGGCGGTATACACCGCGCTGCTTTTCCTCGGTGGTCAGTCCATATGAGGCGCTGATGGACAGGTGGCCGGTTTGCGGATCGTACAAGGTGACTGTTGCCCGTTGCATGGCAAGTTCTTCGGACATGATGCGTAGCACGGATTCAAGGGCCGATTCCAAGTCAATGGCCTGCTCAATGTCTTGGCAAATGGCAAGGAGTGCCGAAAGTTTCAGTCCGTGTACCGTGGGTCGCATGCATAAATTAAAGCAAGCATGGTGCCATGTGGTTTGAGCGTAAAAATGTGTTTGATATTGGCTTGTTGTTCGCTGAGAGGTACGGAGGGATTGTGCAAAAATGTAAATACCGGCGAAACAGTTGTACAATGATGCAACATGGAACTGTGTTATTCAGGCCATCTGGGCAAGCAGACTGTGGAGCTGTCATGAGCGGGCGTATTCAGAACCGGTCGCTCGAAGTGATGGATCCCATCTATGGTGAATCGGTCAACCTAACTATACAACGTTCTGTTTTTGAGGGTGAAGGGAGCGCGTCGAATTTATGTCAGATGGGTTGCAGGTTCTATCAAGCCCGCTTTGAGCGCTTCGATGAAATCGGCCCGTCCGGCTATGGGAGCGAGAATTCTACTGGGAGTGCGCCCCAGTTCCTCTAGAGAGTGTGCGTCGCTTCCTCCGCTGGCTGCCAGGTCGTAGCGGTCAAACCATTCCAGAGTTTGTTCATTGGCTTCGGGCTTGTTGCGACCGTTCACCCGCTCCACCACAGAGCAGAGCCCTTCACGTACTGCAAATTCGCTGACGCTTCGGCCCGGTCGAAATGGGTGCGCTGCAATGGCGACCCCGCCCTTGTTGTCCACCATCTGTAAAAGTTGTCGGGCGTCCAGTCCCGGCTCCAGATATTCAAATGGCCCGAACAGGAGGAAATCTCCGTCCGGGGTGGCGTATTCCATGCCGAAGATCACGCAGAGACCGTTTGCCTGTATCCCTTCATCAATTCGGTGGCGAACATCCATGGTGTCATGGTCTGTGATGCATACACCGTCCAACCCCTGTATAGCGGCGTTGTCCAGGATTTCTTCCAAGGTAAGCTTGCTGCACTTGGATATGGTCGTATGCACGTGGAGGTCCATGATCATGGAATTTTTCATGGCACAGATTCTATTCGAACAGTGATGCATTGCAAAATTGAAAATATTACTCATGTGAATATAATGTATTTATAAAATCTATCAATTTCACTTGGCTTTGATTTTGTGTAGTTTGGACTCTTATTTGATGGGAGATATTGATGCCGAATACATGCATATTATTGTTGCTCGACGGCCTCGGAGATCGATCCTACGAACGGTTGGGCGGGAAGACGCCGCTTCAGGCTGCCAGCACGCCACATCTTGACGCTCTGGCTTCCAGAGGGGGGCTCGGGCTGTACCACGCAGGTTGTGTCGGTCAGGCTTTGCCTAGTGAGAATGCCCATTTCGCCATGTTCGGTAGGAGACCGGAGGAATTTCCCGGCCGAGGGGCGCTTGAAGCGCTTGGTTGTGGGCTTGATCTGAAGCAGGGTGAGGTTGCAGTATTGGCACACATTGCCGCAGTTGAGGATGACGGCAGTGTCTTTCGGTTGAAAAAAGATGTCCCCAAAGTAGACACCGAGACAGCGGCAGAATTGGTTCAGGCCGTGGATTTCTTCGAAGCCGATGGGGTTTCCATCCGTTATCACGCCTTTAAGGGGACCTTTGGTGTACTTGTGCTGTCAGGTAACTCCTCACCCTTTTTTACGGATACCGGGGTTATGCTTCAAGGAGCGGTCATTCCTCAAATTCAGCCGTTTGCTACTCATGTAGATGACCCTGCAACCTTGGCTACATGTCGCGCCCTGACAAAATACGTCTTACACGCCCGCTCCATACTGAAGCGGCATCCGGTCAATCAAGAACGAATCCAGCAGGGGGTATCCCCTTTAGATTTCATTGTGACCCAACGTCCCGGACGGGCTACTGCGGTTCCGTCTTTCCGCCAGAGTCACGGCCTCAACGCCTTGTCCATTTCAAATGGGGCCATGTACCGTGGCTTGTGTCGCCATTTGGGCATGGCGCACGAGTCAGCGCCGGACAGTGGGGATGTCGAGGCTGATTATCGGGCCGCTCTTGCCATTGCCGAGTGTAACCGGGCGGCGTTCGATTTCATTCACGTTCATACCAAGGCCCCGGATCAGGCAGCCCATTCCAAAGATCCCCGCGCAAAGCTCGAAGCCATAGAGGCGCTGGATCGAGCCATTGGGGTGGAGGGCATGGTTTTCGCTGCCGATCCGGATGTTTTACTGGTTGTAGCGGCTGATCACTCCACGCCGAGTTCCGGCCCGCTCATTCACTCTGGCGAGCCGGTGCCTCTGCTCTTTCATGGAAAAGGGGTACGCAGGGACGAGGAAGTCCGGTTTGACGAAATTGCGGCGGCGCGTGGAGCGCTTGGAACTGTGCGAGGGAGTGAACTCATGCTCTGTATCCTGAATGCGTTGGACAGAGTCAAGTTGACGGGAATTATGGACACTCCTCAGGATCAGCCATACTATCCTGGCGATTGTGAACCTTTCCCGATTTCGGACGAGGGCTAGCGAAGGAGATAGGGCATGACCTTATTGCATGAGACAGGCGTCATACATGGCCGTTTTCAGGTTCTTCACAACGATCATTTGACCTACCTCCTGGCTGGGAAGGAGTTGTGTCGTCATCTTGTCGTGGGCATTACCAATCCGTGTCCGGCACTGACTCGCGATGAAGTCGAGGACTCCATGCGTTCGGCTGCGATTTCCAACCCGCTGAGCTATTATGAGCGTAGTCGTATGGTGGCTGACGCCTTGGCTGAGGTTGGAGTCGACAGGGCAGATTTTTCAGTGGTGCCGTTACCCATCAACATGCCGGAACAATACCACTACTTCGTCCCTATGGACGCGACATTCTATCTGACCGTTTACGATGACTGGGGACGCAAGAAGCTCAATTACTTCCAAGGCCTCGGGATACAGATCCATGTCCTTTGGGAACGTGCCCTCAAGGATAAGGGCATCAGTTCAACGGACGTACGTACACGTATGGCGGAAGGGCGCGAATGGCGTTCCATGGTCCCCGGAGCGACTGCCCGACTCATGGATCGTTGGCATATTGATTCTCGGCTTGCAAAATTGCACGTCGCCAGTTGAGGCGTAGCCTCATGGAAGTTAGGGCGGTTTATTTTGCTTTTATGTCCGTTTTTTCCTCGACACGAAAAATTGGACACAGATTGAAGTCGAGTTGATGAGCGGGGCTTGTTAAAAGCATTCAAAATCATCTTTCGGCAATTGAGCCTGTGGCCGTTTCGTAACAGAGGAGGCAGGCCGCGCTTTTCGTGTCGGGAGTTCTTCGCTTTTAAATTTGAAAAAAAATGGCCTCCTGCATGTCAAAAGCAGGGGGGGAATAAGCTATTGTGTCCCAATCCAGAGCAACAACATGCGTATATATTGAAATCAAGCACCCCATGCACGCAATGCACGAATAGGAATAAACGGGCGGCTCTTTCTTCTTAGTTGGTTCGTTTAAATATGATCGCACAAGTTGGCTGTGTGCTGATGTTTATCGGAGCAGAAGGTGTTTTCCGGGAAATCCGATGCTCCTTTCGTATGAACAAAAAGACATGTCGGCCTCCTGTTTGTTTGGGACCTGTTGGTATTGTTACCAACAAAAACAAGGAGTGCCGACATGGTCTTTGGGGTCAAATGGGTGTCGCGGGGCTGAATGATTAAGCGTCCATAGCCTCCGCCAGAATCTGGATGACATGTTTGACCGGCATGGTCGTATTGGGGTTTCTTCTTACTCCGTCACGCAGTTGCAGAATGCAACCGGGGCACGCAGTCGCCATGACCTCGGCATCGGTGCCAGCGGCATCGGCGATTTTTTTCTTCTGGATAGCCTTGGAACGCTCCATATTGGCGAGACAGTACGTGCCGCCAAGACCGCAACAGGCTTCGGGGTGCTGCATTTCCTTGATCTCGTTTCGCGTGGCCTCTGCCAGTATCTGGCGCGGTTCAACGGTGAGCTTCTGGGCTTTTCGCAGATGGCACGGGTCATGGTAGGTGGCACGAATCCTGTCTGCGTTTTTGAGCAGCGAGCCGAGTCGTTCCTGATCGACGTGGGCCGTCAGGTATTCAGTGATGTCCATGGTGCGTTCTGCAATGTTTTTTAGGGCTGAAGCGAGGTTGGGGTCGTCACCGAATCGATCCAGATAACCATGCTTGAGCATGTGGCCACACGAAGCACAGGCATTGACAATTGGGACTTCCGTGTCATCGCTTGCAAGGGCCTCGATATTTCGTTTGGCTTGCTTGCGAACTATGTCGGCCTCGCCGGTGGCAAGCATGGGCATGCCGCAGCATGCCTGATTGGGAGGTACGTCTACGGAGACGCCGAGGGCGTTGAGAACCTTGACCAGGCTGTGGCCGATTTCGGTCATGAAGTAGTTCGTCATACATCCTGTGAAGAAGATAACCTTGGGTTGTCCCGGCTTACCTGAGAATTGCACTTCATTTCGAAAGGATTTTTCCGCCAATTTCGGGACGTACTGGTTCGCATCCACCATGGGCATGGCGAAGCGGCGATAGAGCCCACTCGTCTTGGGGACGGATTTGAAGGCGAGTCTCTGTGCCATGGAGCCGATTTTCGTTCCGGCATCCAACACCCCCTGAGGCAGGGAAAGGGCCTGAGCCACAGCCTTTTTGATAGGCGGGGTGCCCATCTTGTCATTGAATGCTTCCCGTACGGCAATAACCACCTTGTCCGCTCGCGCACCACTGGAGCATTGGCTTGCACAGCCTGTGCATAGCAGACAGTTGTCAAAAAGTTCACGCGTGCTTTCGTTGAATTCAAGATCGCCGCGCGCGAGACTTTCGGCAATCGCGATTTTGCCTCGGGCTGTGTATCTTTCCGAAGGTGTTTCGCCGAACACCGGGCAGACGGTTCGGCATTCCCCGCAGCGGATGCAGTTGTCTGCCTCTTTTTTGACCAGCTTCAGCAATGCGGCCATTTTTTCATCGTGTGTCTGTTTTGTCATGGCTTATCCCTTGAGCATGACCTTGCCCGGATTGAGCAGGCCCTTGGGGTCGAGCAACGACTTGAAGCTACGCATGAGATTCATGGTAGGTTCGTCGATGTTCCAGTGCAGGTTTTCGACTTTGACGCAGCCGATGCCGTGTTCGGCGGCGATGCGGCCTTCCAGTTCGACAACTGCTTTGACCACGTCTTTTTTGGCCTCCATGGGGAATGGGCCGCCGTTTTTGCCGGTTGTCATGCCGATATGGATGTTGCCGTCGCCGTAGTGGCCGAAATTGGCGATGATGATGTTGTACCGTTCCGCTATTTCATCCAGCCTGCGGATCATTTTCGGGATGCGGGCGATGGGGACCGAGATGTCGTCGTCTTCCCATTCCGTGGCGATTTCACACAGGGCGAAGGAAAGGGAACGGCGGGCCTTCCACAGGTCTTCGCGGTCTTCGTCGGATTCGGCTTTTTTGAAGGTGATGACGTCGCACTTTTCGCAGGCGGCCTGAATCTTGTCGACATCGGCGTCCAACGCGTGGTCCGAGCCGTCGACCTCCATGAGCAGGAGTGCACCTTCCTCGGGGCTGGCGTCAAAGCCGATGGATTTGACCACAGCTTCAACCGAGATACGGTCCAGGAATTCGAGAGTCGCAGGACGTACGCCCGTGGCATAGATGGAGCTGACGGCTTCGGCGGCCTTTTCGAGAGTCGAGAATGTGGCCGTCATGGTGCGGCGGGCTTCCGGTTTGGGCACGACCTTGACGACGGCTTTTGTGATGACGCCGAGAGTCCCTTCGGAGCCGACGAACAGTTCAGTCAGATTGTAGCCCGCAACGTCTTTAACACATTTTGAGCCGGTCTTGACGATCTCTCCAGTGGTCAGAACGACTTCCAGACCCATGACATAATGTTTGGTGACGCCGTATTTGACGGCACGAATACCACCTGCGTTTTCTGCGATATTCCCGCCGATGGTGGCGAAGCTCGTGGAAGCCGGGTCCGGCGGGTACATCAGGCCGATCTTGTCCACCTCATCCTGAAGATCTTTTACGACGACTCCGGGTTCGAGGATGACGAGAAAGTTCTCCTTGTCCACTTCCAGAATTCGGTTGAAACGGTCCATGGCCATGACGATCCCGCCTTCAACGGGGATGCAGCCACCTGTGTAGCCGCTGCCTCCGCCCCGAGGTGTTACCGGCACGTTGTATTCATAGGCCAGCTTCATGATCTCGGCGACTTCTTCTTTGTTTTTCGGCGAGACGACGCCTTCGGGCTGGGCGCGCATTTCCGGGTTGGCGTCGTATGAATAAGCGACCATGTCCTCCGGTGAAAATGTACAGCGGTCCTTGCCGACAAGGTTTTCCAATTTTTGAGTGAATTCGTGGTTCAGCATATATTTCTCCATGGTAGATTTTTTATTTCAACGGGTTATTGGTTAATCGTTTGCCGCCAGGTTGAGGGCTATGACTCCGATCATGATAATCGTGATGCTGACGATTTTTTTTAGATTGATGTCTTCGTGAAACAGAATGACGCCAAGGGCGGAAGTGAGGACAATGCCGACTCCGGACCAGATGGCGTAGGCTACGCCAAGCTCGATTTTTCTTACGGCCAGACTCATGGCGTAAAAGGATGTGCAGTAGAGTCCTATGACGCAGGCTGAGGGAAAGAGTTTTGAAAAACCTTCGGAATACTTGATGGCCATGGTCCCGCCGATTTCAAGCACAATGGCCGAATAAAGCAGTACCCAACTGTTTTTCAGCAGAGAGATGTCAGGCATTTTGTTTCGTCTCCGCAAAATAGGGAGCTGAGAGGCTCAGGGGGAAGAAGAGCATTGCCGATGCCATCAGTCCCGGCCAGACCGGGTCGATGCTGAAGATCGTCGAGTCAGGGAATGCTCCTTTTGCAAAGTACCAGCCTATGACTGTGACAAGAGAAACGCTCATGCTCCACAGTGCCGCCATAGGCGTGGCTCGTTTCCAGAAAAAGACGCCGAGTGTGGGGAGAAAAAGTCCTGCCGAGTTGATGGTGAACGTCATGATAAGAAGGTCCATGATACTTTTTGAATACCACCCGACAAGTGCTCCAACGACACCCACCAGGACGGAGCTGGCTATGCTGAGACGCATGACTTTTTTCTGCGGTGCTTTGGGATTGATGAACCGCTGGTAGACGTCACGTGTCAGATTGGCAGAAGCGCACAGGATGCAGGTGTCAGCCGTGGACATAATGGCCGACAGGATCGCGACGAGCATCAATCCTTTCACTCCCGCCGGGAAAACATGCATGATGAGCCTGATAAGTGTGGACGCACCGTCAGTGCCAGACGGGATGATGAGTTTGGCGCTCATGCCGAGGAAACAGATGGAACCGGAAATGCAAAGGACAATCAGCGCGGCGAGCAGCGTGCCGTTGCGGGCGCTGCGGACGGATTTTGCCGCGTAGCAGCGTGTGTAGCTGTCCATGGAAGTGAAAAAGGTCAGTACCATGCTGATGAACATGGCGAATATTGCACCCCATCCCCATGAGCCGAATTGGAAGAAATCGGCGGGTAGCTCGGTGGAAAGTCGGGAAATATCTCCGAGAGAATGCCATGTGAGGGGGACTGCCACGGCCGAGACGCCGATGACGACGAGGAGCGTTTGAAAACGATCGGTTTTTTCTACAGCGAAAAAGCCCCCGAAAGAGGTGTAGGTTACGGTGACGGTTGTGGCTACGAGAAAAGAATAGCCAAGGTTGATTCCGGTGATTGACGTGATGATATGGGCCGCGCTGAGAAGTTGGCTTGCCGTGTAGCCGACGTAGGCAAGAATGGTCGTCACCGTGCTGACAAGGCGGGCTTTGGTGTCATATCGTTGCTCTATGAGATCCGGATATGTGATATGCTGATGCTGGTCCCCCAGACGTTTGATGCGTCCTGCAAAAATGAGTGCAAAAAAGATGAAACCGCTGAACATGCTGAGCGGATACCAGAGAGAGGAAAGACCTATCTGGTAGGATTTCTCCGCCGTGCCCATGATAGCCGCCCCGCCTACCCATGAGGACATCCAGAGCGCCGCAAGGGGCAACGTGCCTACGCCCCGCCCCCCTACGTAGTAGTCTTCCGTGGTTTCCTGCTTTTGGTTTGCGTAAACAGCGATTCCGAGCAGCGTACAGAAGTAAAGTACGAGAACAATATAATCGATGATTTCCATGGCAGCCTCTCTTGGTCCTTCGTGTAGGAAAGGCCGGACAGGAAAGGCCTGTCCGGCCTGAGTTGTTTACGCGGTTTGAGGTGCCGTTTTGACTTTTGTCACGCTGTGTCTGCGAATCATGAATGCCGAACACAGTCCGACAACGCCGGAAGCAGCCAGGAAGCTGAAGATGTAGAGATATCCTGTGTTGCCGTAGCTATCGAGCCAGCCGCCGAAGAGTGGGTTATAAATCATGTCGGGCAGATATCCGATCATGGATGCTACCGCAACGGTGGTGCCTGTAAACTTGCGCGGGATGCCCACTTCTTCGATGCAGGAGTAAAGGATCGAGTAGCAGGTGAAGGTTACGGCGGCGAGCAGGAGTTGGAGGCCGATGACCACGGTTGCGCTGGTGCCGACGGGCAGGAGCATGAAGATAATCAGAATGGTGGTCATGGCTGCGAAACAGCTGATGATGACCAGTGCCGGGGACTTCAGTTTGTCTGCGAATATACCACCCAGCGGGCCGCAGGTCAGGCGCAGGATATGGGTGCGTACAATCGCAAGTACGCCGGAGAAGGCCATGGTCACGCCGATGACATTGGTCATGTAGGGGTTGAAGTAGGAAGTGCTGGTATAGATGCCGTGACCACAGAAGATCAGGATGGAAATGGCCCACGTCATGGGGTTTCTCAGCACTGTGAGGATGTCACTTGTTTTGAATTTATCGTCTTCGGATTCTTCTGCGGCATCGTGGGATTCCTCAAAGAAGAAGAAAACGATGATGGAAGAGAGGATACACGTAGCACCCTGAACATAGATGACGCCCTTCAGGCCGCCGATGGCGTCTGCCGTGAACAGGCCATAGACAAAAAGAGCTACGGAGGAAGTAATGGCGGAAAAGGCTCCAACGCCGGAACTGAAGAAGCCGTACAGCTTGCCTTGTTCTGCTGCGCTGCCGAGCAGGCGGATCGCCTTGATGATGCCGGACCAGAATGCAAAGGCGGTGCTGAATGCCAGAAGAACCCAGATCACGAGTGCGAATGAGTAGTTCATGTTTATGGCAAATGCGAAATTGAGTACGCCCGTGCCGAATAAAGATGCCACGAGGACATATTTTGCCTTGAATTTGTCGGCTACCCATCCTCCGGGGATGTAGAGAGCCAGAGCCGTCATGGTGTAGACTGTCAGCAGGAAACCAGCTTGTTCGTTGTTGCAGCCGACGCCTGCCAAAAGCTGATCATAAAAGACGTACTTGATGTACGGCAGCATGTAACTGGCGGCGTAGCCGAGTGAGAGGGCGAAGAGCACGAAATACTTTTTGAACAGATTCATACCAACCTCCAAATGAACCTCTTTGTGTCGGCGTCCCCGAGGCACCGGGGACGCCGACGTTGTTATTTCTTCATCACGACAAGGGCGTCCGCAGCGCAGATTCCATTGCCTTTTTCGTAAACAAACACAGGGTTTACATCGAGTTCGACAATGTCATCCCGACGCTCGGAAGCAAGGCGGGCCACGTTGGCAATTGCTTCGGCCAGCGCTTCCACATCAAGTTCAGCCTGTCCGCGATAACCGTTGAAGAGCGGGAACGCCTTCAATTCTTCCAGCATGCGTTGTGCTTCGTCTTTTCCGAACGGAGCGGGGCGCAGTGATGTGTCGCGGAATATTTCGACGAAAATGCCGCCGAGGCCCACCAGAACGGCGGGGCCGAACTGCGGATCGCTGTTTACGCCGATAATGACTTCCATGCCTGGGGACAGCATTTTTTGGACAAAGACACCGTCCACATCGGCATCAGGTGCGTGGGATTGTGCGTTTGCCATGATACGGTCAAACGCCTCGCGGGCCGCGTCGGCATCCTGAATGTTCAGGGCAACCCCGCCGATGTCGGATTTATGGGCGATATCGGCAGAGGCGATTTTCATGACCACCGGATAGCCGAGAGACTCGGCTGTTTCGGCAGCGGCTTCCGCATTGTCCACGACACTTCCTTCCGGGGTTCGTACTCCGTATTCGCGCAGGATGGATGCACTTTCGTATTCCGAAAGGGTACGGTGTGTCGTGGATCCAGTGTCGGCCGCGGGGATCGACAACTCAAGTGTGTTTTCATCAGGCGAGTAGTTGATGAAATCCATGAGATGACGCAGGGCCGCGAAACCGTATGTCGGGGGCGGAAGGACCGGGACGCCGAGTTCGTTCAGTTTGTCGAGGTATTCCGGGTTCCGGGAGTTCTCGAAGAACGGGAGCATGACCATGGGCTTGGGGTTGCCGTGTTTCACGACATTTTCAATGCCTTTTGCCATGTAGTGAATACACGGGTCTGCGATTTCGTGGAGCAGAGTGTAGCCCACGACCACGAGGCCGATATTCGGGTCGTCCATCACGGTTTGCAACACGGAGGCATATACGTCCGCGTCGTAGGAGATGGTCGCCGTGGTATCCAGCGGATTGGCCGGACTGGCGTACTCAGGGAGCAGGGCGCGCAGTCGGTTGAGCGTTTCCTCCCCAAAGTCCGGGTAGTCAATGCCTGCCATCTCGCCCATGTCGGCGCAGATACCGGTTTCGCCTCCTGACAAATTGATGGAGGCGAAACCGGTCTGCTGAGGCAGGGTTGGTAAGGTTGCAAAGAGTTGGGTTGTGGCGAGAAGTTCTTCGGCGTCGTTTACGCGAATGACACCGAATTTTTTGAAAATGGCATCGTATATGACATCCGCACCCGACAGGGAACCGGTATGGGATGCCGCGACCTGACTGCCTTTTTCACTGCGTCCGGCTTTGAGCACCACAATGGGTTTTCTCATTGTCGCGGCTTTGCGAAGTGCCTTTTCAAACTTCTCCGGCTGGGTGACACCTTCGAGATACAGTCCAACGACTTTGGTGTTGTCGTCCTCGATGAGGTAATCCAGATAATCTTCCATGGTTACCACCGAGCTGTTGCCCGAGGAGATGGAATAGGAGAACCGCATGGATGGGTTGTCCATGAAGGACAGGCAGAGCTGACCGCTCTGGGACACGAAGCCCACCGATCCGGTTCGGTCTCGTTCATCGGAGATGAAGGCAAATCCGACCACGCGGTCGATGTAGTTGATGAATCCGGCGCAGTTGGGTCCCATCAGGGAGATGTCCAGTTCCGCGCAAAGAGCCTTGAGGCTTTCTTCGGCTGCGACGCCTTCAGGCGTTCCCACTTCGGAATATCCGCTGGCATACACCACCGCGCCACCCGCGCCTTTGGACGCGGCTTCGCGCAACAGGGGCTCGATGGTTTTCTGCGGCGTGCAGAGGACCGCCAGGTCGATGTTTACCGGGATATCCGTCATGCTGTGATAGCACTTCTTGCCGAATACTTCGTCACGCTTGGGATTGACGAAGTAGACATTGTCGGTGTCTGCGTAGGAGAGCACGTTACGGCAGGTGTCGCCGCCGAAGCCTTCCTTATCGCTTGCGCCGACAATGGCGACGGTCTTGGGTGCAAGGAGTTTTTCCATACTCATTGGGCAGACTCCTAGGCGGCAGTGGCGGCCTGTGCGCCACGCAAGAAGCATTCGCGGTTGAGCGGGTTGTTGCGGCCTTTCTTGGCGAAGTATGCGTCGATGCCGTCCGCGAATTCTTCAGTATCCACCAGTCCGGTGGCAGCGATGGCTGCGCCGAGCATGACGATGTTCGCGCCACGGGGATTTTTGAGTTCCCCGGCGATTTCAGTGGCCGGGACCTCGATGACGCGGATGTCTTCGCGGAATTCCGTGTCCTTGACCATGCTGGAGTTGGAAATCAGGACTCCACCGGGGGTTATGGCATCCTGAAAGGTGTCCACGGAATCCTGATTCATGCCGATGAGGGTGTCCATGGAACTGAAGAACGGGTTCAGAATGGTTTCATCGCCGATTCGCAAACGGCAGCTTGCTGTGCCGCCGCGCATTTCGGAACCGTAGGACGGGACCCATGTTATTTCCTTGCCGGAAACCATGGAGACATGGGCCAGCAGCAGACCGGCTGTGAGCACACCTTGGCCGCCGAAGCCCGCACATGTAATACTAAGCATCGATTCTCTCTCCATTTTTGACGAATTCACCCACGGGGAAGATGTCTTTCACCGTGTTTTCGATGTGCGAAATGCTCGTTTCCATGTTCATTTTCCAGTTTGTCGGACAGGGAGAGAGCACTTCCACCATGGAATACCCGCCGCCGTTCATCTGCGTTTCGATGGCGGACTTGATGTATTTTTTCAGCTTGTTGATGTCCTTGGCAGATGAGACGGCACCGCGTGCAAGGTAGCCGATGGGAAGCTGCTTCATCTGGTTGACCATGTTCAGCGGCTGTCCGGTAAGTTCGGCGTCGCGCCCCTTGGGGGATGTGGTGGTGCGCTGACCGGGAAGGGATGTCGGGGCCATCTGGCCGCCGGTCATGCCGAAGATGCCGTTGTTCACCAGGATCGCGGTGATGTTTTCGTTGCGGATGGCGGCGTACATGGTCTCGGAAAAACCGATGGCCATGGAATCGCCGTCGCCCTGATAGGTGAAGACACAACATTCGGGACGGACACGCTTGACGCCGACGGCTACGGCGGCCGCACGACCATGCGGGGCCTGAATCCAGTCGGTGCCGAAGGTGTCCATCATCAGACAGGCGCAGCCTACAGCCAGGGAACCGACGGTTTGGTCGGCCAATCCCATTTCTTCCAACACTTCAGCCACAACGCGGTTGATGATACCGTGTCCGCAGCCGGGACAGAATTTGTTCGGTTCAACGAGCAGTTTGGGAATACGTTTTTCAGACATTGGACTACCTCTGTTCCTTGAGGATGGAGACCGCTCGTTCAACGATGGCGGAGGACTCCGGAATATTTGCGCCGCCGAGGAAGGTTTCCACGGGGGCCTTCATGTTGCAGGCGAGCTTCACGTCTTCCTCCATTTTGGGAAGAGAACTCAGCTCAACGGAGAGGAAGGCTTTGACCTCGGGGTTGATATCGGCAAATCCTTTGACCGGGAACGGCCATAAAGTAATGGGGCGCAGCAGGCCAAGCTTGATGCCCTGACTGCGTGCATTTTCCACGGCTTCCTTGCATATGCGGGAGCTGATGCCGTAGGCCACGAGAACGAGTTCAGCGTCTTCCACCTGAACGGATTCCCAGCGCTGCTCGTTTTCGGCCATGGTGTCGTATTTGTTCTTGATGTAGGCGTCGAAGTCCTCAATGTAGTACATGGTCGAGGTGACACGTTTGAACTCGCCGCCTTGCTTGCCGCGCACAGCCCAATCTGCATTGGGATCGTGTTCGTGCATTTCTGGCAGGGTGACCGGCTCCATCATCTGGGCGATGGACGCATCGGAAAGAATCATGGTCGGATTGCGGTATTCGTCCGCCTTGTCAAAGGCGAGGGCGATCAAGTCCACACTTTCCTGAGCTGAGGCCGGGGCAAAGACGAGCATGCGGTAGTCGCCATGACCGCCCCCACGGGTTGCTTGCCAGTAGTCGCTCTGGGCCTGAAAAATATCGCCGAGGCCGGAACCGTATCGCTGGACATTGACGAAAACTGCCGGAAGTTCGGCAGAAGCGATGTATGAGATTCCTTCCTGAAGGAGGCTGTAGCCGGGGCCAGAGGAACTGGTCATGGCGCGGTATCCTGCTGCGGCTGCACCGTAGACCATGTTGACGCCGGAGAGTTCGGACTCGGCCTGAACGAAAGTTCCACCCACTTCAGGCAGGCGCCAGGAAAGGTATTCCAGAATTTCGCTTTGAGGGGTGATCGGGTAGCCTCCGAAGAATCGGCATCCTGCGCGGACTGCCGCTTCGGAAAGGGCGTCGTTGCCTTTCATGAGTTTTCTGGACATGTTAGCTGACCTCCACTCGTTCAAATACGTAGTCTGGGCAGACGGTGTAGCAGATTCCACACTGAATGCATTTGTCCTGATCAAGTTCGACGATGTTGTACCCCTTGAGGTTGACCTTTTCGGAGAAAGACAGGGCGTCCTTGGGGCATTGCAGGATGCAGTAGCCGCATCCCTTGCATACGTCGTGGTTCTGCGTCATGCAGACGTTCTTTTTTTCAGATTGGGCCATGCGAGCCCTCCACTCGGTTTAATGTGTCGACCAAATGAAATATTGTTTTCGTTGGTCAGAAGTTGTTTGCTTGTTTTTTTCAGATCGCAGTCAAATTTCACCAGACGTTACCGGTAGTGTCGGTGACGTTTTCGTGCGTCCAAATTTGTTTAATGCGGTTCAAAAAAAAGTGTCAAAATTATTTTTAAATACGAATAAAAGTTCGCATATGCGAAATATTGCCAAAGGTGGCAGTATAGCGTAGTCAGAGACGTCGTGGTGGTGCAGAGGTGTGGCAGATCGTTATGAAAAAGAAGGTGGATGAAAAATGAAAATGAACAGAACTGTTCATCGGGCGACGGAAATATTGAAATTACTTGCTCAAAGCCCGGAAGGAATGACGCTTACGGAAATCGGTTCCGAATTGGGGTTGCCCAAGGCAAGTACGTTCGACATTGTGCAAACATTGCGTAAGACGCATTTTTTGCGGGAGATGAATAAGCGATATGCCATCGGTTTCATGGCGTATGAAGTGGGCGGTGCCTATTCCAAGGGGAAAGACCTGCATGCAGCCGCCCAACCGTTTCTTGCAAAGCTGGCAGATGAATTGAATATGGCCGGATCGCTTGTCACTTATGAAAAGGGTACATTGAATTATGTCATAGAGCATCGTGCCATCGGTTCGATTGTTTCGCCTGTAGCTTCAAGCGGCATGGATTTCGTTCACGCCTCGGCGTCCGGCAAATCGTTGATCGCGTTCATGCCGGAAGATCGTCAACGAAAGGCCCTTTCATTGCTTACCTTTAAACGGTTTACGGACAGGACTATACTCAATGCGCTCGATTTTATGGAAGAATTGGAATCGATCAGAAGACAGGGGTACGCGGTCGATGACAGGGAATTCAATGATTTGATGACCTGTGTATCCACGCCGATTTTCAGACAAGATCATGCGGTGGCGACGTTGACATTGTCCGGTCTCCAGTTGGATTCACTGGCTGTGGTCGGTGTGGCGGAGAGGATGATGGATGTTTCGAAAATAATCTCTGAGGAGTTGGGACGGGATTCGTAGCATTGGTTTGTCTCTTCAGACTGTTCTTGAATTTTGTATCCTGTCATGAGGGAGCGATGTAAAAAACTCAGTTTGAAAATCTAATCTAATGTGGAAGATGAAATTGCCGCAGCCGGATAAGGGGCTAGGCGGCATCTTTCAAGCGGGATTTTCAAGAAGGTGGTTCATATTTTCTGTCCGCATTTCTCCCGACTTCATGCAGAATTAACGACATTCCGCGTCCTCTGCATAGTGTGCTACATAGTGTTTCGAATCACTTACAGACAAGTAAGTCCCGTTTAATTAGGTTGTTATCAAGTTGGTCTTGGTCGACGCCATTCAAGAATGGCCTTCAAGATCATGGGCTTAACAAACATGCAGCCCTGCGCCAGAGAACGTTCCACATAACTTACCCTGATTGGCTAAAGATGGTTATTAATACTCGTCCTCTGGCAGCCCTTCTTCCCAGAGTCGAAGAGTGCTGAGAGTCTCATCTCGCATCAGAATGTGTCTATGGGTATGGGGTAAAGTGCGGTTTCCATGAAGGAAGCCCGTTGAAGCGGGGCGGCAGGGGCGGAACAATCGAATAGCGGGCGGAGACGGGAGTGACCCGTCTCCGCCCGGTTGTTTTTGGGTTACAGGGCCTTTTGCATTTTTGAAGCGACGAAACCGAGTCCGAGCTTGTTCAGGTGCTGAGGTTTCGGGACGCCATCCTCGTCCCAGCCGCGTTGCTTGTAATAAGCAGTCAGGATTTTGTTGTATTTTTTACTGTCGATTGGCGGCAGCGGAATAGGACCGACGGGGTGTTCGCCGGGGCAGGATTCATGGAGGCATTTCCAGTTGGGCTGATCGTCCTTGCGTCGGATGCCGCGCATGACGATTGTCGCCCGTTCGATTTGGTTGGACCGTTCAAATATCCGGAACAGGTCGTCCACGGTGTATTTGATGCCGGATGCATAGTATATGGACTTGCAAATGAGATCGTACATGTGGTCGAGGTCTTCGGCCCTGTCGTGCCAGTAGCCGAGGTGTCCGAAATTGAATTTGCATATGCCGAGGCTGTCGGAGAGGAAGAACATGTTCTCATAGTATTGCACCAGTCGGGCTTTGGCTTGCGGGTGGTATGATCGGACATCCCCCGCCTCTTTGTATCCGGCCACTTTGACAGCCACGGGAGGGATGTTGACCCATTCCGCCGTGGGCAGGCCGTTGAGGTGGTGCGAGCCGCGCGGGGATACCGCGAATTGAAGCATGGAACCGATGGTGGACCGGGTCTCGACGCCGGTCGCACACATGCCTTTTTGGTGATACACGGACTGCAAGGCCTTTTCTCCGAGCGCCTTGGCGACGCGCCATGGTCCGTCGGCCATCTTGTCGCCGCACCCTTGGCGAAATACGATCAGGGGCATCAATTCGACACAGGCGTCGCCGTTGCCGAATTGGATGTCTATTCCGTCCACGAATTCCTTGTCGATGATTTTGCGCTCCATCAGCTCCATCAGGGTGGAGAACATGGCACCGGTTTCCACCGTGTCCAGCCCGTAGTCGTTGCACATGGCGTTGAGCTTCAGTACCGCTTTGTCATCGGTAATGTCGCATTTGTGTCCCAATGCCGTAGTGGTTTCATATTCCGGTCCGCCGCCCCGGGTCGGATATTTGCCGTCTTTGACCGCATAAGCGGCGTGGCAGTGAACCGGGCAGGCAAAACACGCTTCGCGGCGGGTGCCGTGGTCCGTGTTCCACAAGCGGACAAGCCGGTCGAATTTGGGATCAATGCCGCATCGTTGCCAATTGCGAATGGGAACCATGCCCGTAGTGCCAATCAGGTTGGTGATGCCGGGGGTTCCCCATTTGGACATGAGTTCGTAGGTGACGCCATGCACCTTGCCGAATTTGGGGTCCATCAGTTCATCGCGCAATTGCTTGGTGACTTTGTAGAATTCTTTGGGTTTGAACAGTTTGACTGGTTTGGACCCCTTGGCGACGACGGCCTTGAGGTTTTTGGAGCCGAAAACGGCACCCATTCCACAGCGGCCCATTGAGTTTGTGGTTTCGGTGCGTACGTTGGCGTAGCGGACCAGGTTTTCACCGGCTTGTCCGATGCACAGCAACTTGGCGGGTTCGCCGTGTTTGTGAATCAGTTCGGCCTGGGTGTCGATGGTTCCCTTGCCCCATGTATCCTCTGCCGATTCGATACGGACTTCATCGTCTTCTATGTAGATATAGCAGGGCTTCTTGGCTTTTCCGCCGATGACCAGCATATCGTAGCCGCACCGTTTCAAGGCCGGACCGAAATGTCCGCCGCAGTTGGAATCGCCCCAGCCCGAGTAGTTCATGGGAGAGAGGTAGGTGGCGTGGGTTCGCCCGGAGCTGGGAAAGGTCGTTGCGCCCAGTGCGCCAGTGCCGATGTATACTTTGTTGTCGGGGGACAAGGGGGCTGTCTTGGCCACATCCACTTCGTTGAAGAGAAGGTAGTGGGCCAAGCAGCGTCCGCCGAGCCATTCCTTGTTGTATTTCGAGGCATCCTCGCGTGTGATGGACCCTGTGGTCAGATCCACCCGCAGGATCACACCCATGTTTCCGTATACTTCTTTGGTCATTTTCATTTCTCCTGATAGGGGCTTTTAGAGCTTGTGGAAGGTGATGGCTTTGGTGGGACACCATGCGACGCATTGCGGGGTGCCGCCGCACAGGTCGCACTTGGCGGCAGTTCCTGTGTGCGGATTCACTTTGATCATGCCGAACTGGCATGCTTCTTCGCATGTGCCGCAACCGACACATTTATTTGTATCCACCGTCCTAGCACCTGTTTTTTTGTCGACATGAATGGCGTTTTCAGGGCAAACATCCATACATTCAGGTGAAATGCATTGCTTGCAGAGTTCGTTTTCCGAAAATTCGGCAAAGGTGGCCGTGGCCAATCCCTGGGGCCAGCCTGGAGCGTTGGCGGACAAGGCGCTGAGCCCCGTGAAGCCGAGGACCGGCTTGAGAGTGAACCTGTTGCGGCTTGCCAGCGGGTCGGCGTGGCCGCCATGCGCCTGGGCACAGGCTATTTCACAATAGGCACAACCGGCGCAGAGCTTGGGGTCGAAGCGGAGTTCATATTTCGGCTCGGCTATTTCACACCCTTTTGTGCGCTCTGCAAACGCCATGGAGCCGGTGGAGTGGAGAAAGGCTACTCCCGTGGCCAGTCCTCCGGCAGCAGGCAGCGCGGTTTTAAGAAAACCACGACGGGATAATGCTGCGCTTTCCGAAGTGGTTTGTTTTTTTGTTTTGCTCATGGAAATCTCCTTGCTTCGTTTGGTGTTCTGTCCACTCCATAAGGAAATTTCGTGCCAAAAAAAGGCTGTTAGCTTAACATAACGATATAATGAGATTTTTTTGGAAAATAGCGGATGAGAAAGCGAGCATGAAACTATTCCATATGGAATAGTTTCATGCTCGCTTTATTTGTAATTGTCTGAAATTATTTTGAAAAATGGAACTATAACAATAGTTATGGTATTCCTATGGTTATGTCTGGGCACCGGGAAGTTCGGATTCAAGGGCCATGCGTTTGAGTCGTTTGGACAACGCGGGTTGGGATATGCCCAACATTCGGGCGGCGACGGTTTGCGTGCCGTTGGAACGGCGCATGGCTTCCTCCACCAGCAGGTCGGACATTTGCGCCAACGTCGGGAGTTGATCGGGAAACGGCATGGTCTCGTTGGAGAATCCGTTTGTCCGCGTCAGGGCATCGCCCACGTTCAACCGTTCCCGGAATGCGTTGACCGTCAAGGTGGTCCCGCTGCATTTGCTGACGGCGTCGAATATCATGGATTCCAACTCGCGCACATTTCCCGGAAATGGATATCCTGCCAGTCGGGCCTGAAGGCGTGGTGATACCGAGAGCGGTTCCCGCTTGAGCGCTTTGGCCGCTTTGTGGACGAAGTGCCGGATAAGCAGGGGGATATCGTCCGTGCGTTCCTGTAGGGGAGGAATCCGGATGTGGTGTATGCACAGCCGGTAAAAAAGGTCAGCACGGAACAGGCCGTTTTTGCTTGCGGCTTCCAGATCGCAGTGGGTGGCAGCGATGACTCTGGCCTCAGCCGGTTTGGGCATGTCGGCCCCAAGGGGCAGATATTCTCGTTCCTGAATAAGCCGGAGCAGCTTGACCTGCGAGGCCGGGGACAGATCGCCGATTTCGTCGAGGAAGAGACATCCGTGGGCCGCTTGTTCCACCAGTCCGGCCCGCGCTCCCTGCGCTCCGGTGAAAGCCCCTTTGAGGTGGCCGAACAGTGTGTCGCTGAAGACCGTGTCATCCAGTCCGGCCACGTTGACCGGTACAAAGGGCTTGTCTTTCGCGGACAGCGCATGCAGGGCGCGCGCGATTAATTCCTTGCCGGTGCCGGATTCTCCCGTGATCAGGACGGGTTGGCCGGATGTGGCCACGGCCTCGGCGTATTTGAACACCCGCAGCATGCGCGGGTCTTGCGCCACCATATGGGAAAACGCTTCGGGATGATCCAGCGCATCGGAAAGGAAGCTGTTGTGCAGGCTGGTGTTTTCCCGTTTGAGGCGCCGCATTTCCAAGGCGCGCGAGACTGCGGACGTCAGCCTGTTTTCATCCACAGGTTTTACCAGATAGTCGAACGCTCCCAGCCGCATGCAGTTCACGGCGGAGTCCACGGTGTCAATGCCGGTGATGATCAGTGCTTCCACGTCGGAATGGGAAGCCTTGATCTGTTCCAGTAGTTCTTCCCCGGTAATATGCGGCATGACCAGATCGAGCAGAACGACGTCCACCGGTTCCCGTGCCAGAATATTCATGGCTTTGCGGCTGTCGTGGCAGCGGATGATGTTTGATATTCCGCCGGACGTCAGGGTCAGTTCAAAACTGTCCGCGGTGGCGGGTTCATCGTCAACAATAAGTACGAGGTGTGGGACGGGCATAGTTAGTTCTCAGCTAGAGTGGGCCATGGCTGGCAGGGAGAGTATTGCACGGGTTCCTTTGCCGGGGTGTGACTGAAAGTCCAGTGAACCGTCGTGTTCGCGCACGATCTTGTGGGAGACGGACAGGCCGAGTCCGGTGCCGCCGATATCCCGTTTTGTCGTAAAAAAAGGATCGGTCAGGTGGGGAAGATCGGCCTTGGAGATGCCGACGCCTTCATCGTCCACGATGAATTCGGCGGTATCTGTCTCTTTGTTGGACCGGGTGGTCAGGATTATGGAGCATGTTTTGTCGGGCAGGGCTTCGCAGGAGTTCTGAACAAGGTTGATGATGACTTGTTCTATCCTTTGGAAATTGCCCCGAACAACGGGCCGGTCGTGGTCGTAGCGGACTTCGAAATGATCCGTTGATTTCCTGATCTGGTTGGTGAGCAGGTTCAGGGAATGTTTGAGTACCGAATTGAGATAGACGGGCTGGTCCATGTCCGTGGAATCGCTTCGGGCGTAATCCTTGAGGTCTTTGACGATGTGTTTGATCCGTTCGGAACCGTCCAGAACGTTTTTGAAGAGTTGCGGCACCCTTTCCCGGGCGTGGCTGTATTTCAGTCCCGCGAGGTTGAAATCCCCGTTTTCACCGTAGTAGCGCTCCAGAATCGGTGACACGCCGCTCCACATGCGCGAGAGCAATTGGCTGTTGAGCATTATATAGTTGTTGGGGTTGTTGACTTCGTGGGCCACCCCGGAGACGAGAATCCCCAGACTGACCATCTTTCCGGCCTGCACCAGTTGTTCGTGCTTGAGCTGGGCCTCGTGCTCGGCTTCGCGTTTTTCCGTGATGTCGCGGCAGGTTATAAGCAGGGTGCCGTTTTGGATGCTCACTTTCTTGACGTTGACCATCAATTCGTGTTGACGGCCCCGCTTGTCCCGCACCGAGAGTTCGAGGTTGCGGATCTCCCTTTGGGCGTCCAGAGCTTTTTGGTCGAAGAAGTCGTCGCCGAGCAGGGCGGAAATGTTGTCGAACCATTGCACTTCCATTTCAGTATATCCGAAGACGGTTTCCACACTGGGGCTGATATAGACGAAATGGCCGTTGTCGTCGGTGATGAACACGGCATCGGAGATGCTGGTGAGCGTGATGCGGTGCAGGGCTTCGGAGTATCGGAGAGCTTCCACCCACTGCCGGTAGTCGGTGATGTTGCGGTAGCCGACAACCATGCCGATGGGGGTGCCTTCGGAATCCTTGAGCTTTGTCGCGGTGAGCGAACAGGCCACACGTTGGCCCGAGGCGTCGAGGCAGTCCGTTTCATAATCGGCGCTGTCGCTTCCCATCATTTTTGAAACGGCCATGCAACCTGGCTGTTTGCACCCCCGGCAAGGAAACACTTCGAAACATTTCTTGTTTTTGATGTCTTTGAATTCGTGCCCGGAGAGTTCGGAAAATGCGCGGTTGATCTTGAGAATGTTTTTCTTGTTGTCGGTAACGATAAGCCCTTCGGTAGAAGTCTCAAACACCTGATTCAATTCGTTGTCCGCCCGTTCGAGGTCTTCCTCGACCTTTGTCCGGTAGGATCGTTCATCCTGAAGGGCGTTTTCAGAGGATTTCAGTTCTTCCGTCCGCGCCTCTATGATTTTTTCCATACGATCAAAAAGCAATTGGCTTTTTTGTTCGCGGACCAGATTGTCGGTTATGTCGCGTATGGTGGCGACCACATACTTCTCGTCGTTGATGGTCACGGCTTTCAAAAAGACTTCCGTGTCGATGAGGGTGCCGTCGCCCCGCCTGTCCTTCCAGAAAAAGTGTTGAGGAGTGCCTTTGGACGCGGCCTTGATTTTTTCCTGGGCCATAATTCTCGAATTCCGTCCGTTGGGCTGTGTGGGCGGAGCGAATTCCGCTGGAGAGTGTCCCAGTATCTGGCCTTTGTCCGCTTTCCAGATGCGGCATGCGCTGTTGTTGCAGTCGAAGAACGTGTCTTGCAGTATCAACACCCCGTCGGACATGGCGTTGAGCACGCCTTTGTAAGTGTCCAACTCGGACTCCAGCTCCGCAATTCTTGTCTGCTGGGATTTGACGACTTCTTCGTGTGATGCTGTTTCGACTGCCGTACCCATTGAGCTCTCCAAGGCGTTGTTGAAAAGTAATGTTTCCACATATCTCCGATCCTTGCCTGAAGCAAGGCGGCCCGGAAAAAAACCGATACGCATGCGTCGTTCCGCCCCGCTTTTTCCTAGGCATCATGCACAAGTGGCTACATCCCGCGCTTTCTGTACATTATGCACCTTTTGTATTGAAGACGCTTGGCAGCGAACATGTCCAGTTTGATTCGTTAGTTGTTCGGGGCATATTGTTGTGTGCCATCAAGAATGGCATTCAAGAGGTCGTGGGGTGGGCAATTTCCTCCAGCTCCACCAAGAATTTAAAAGGCTTACAAGTTTTGACTTGTAAGCCTTTTGGGGTGTGGATATACGAACAAAAAAGAAGGGAGCACCGTCAAAGACGATGCTCCCTTGGTTCAAGTTATTCTGATTGCTTAGGCTGCGTTTCACCTTTTAAGAGTCGGTACTCTTTGAGTATGAGTGATACGCTTCCCAAGAGGCCTGAGACTGCGGTGATCAAAGCTGAAATAGCATAGATCAAGTCAATTGGGATTTGCATTTCTGCATTTCCTTCTTGAGATCTTGCTACCATCTTCTAGTCAGGCCTTCTCTGCTGAGCTCTCATAGCCTTGGCTCCGCTTCTTCTCGTTGTCCAGTCTGTCTTACTGGAGGCTCAGTGCGGGTAATAGAATCCGTGTAGATTTTCTCGATAGATGTAAAAGAACAGAGTATTAGCCGCTTGTTCACTTCTGGTGTAGAAGTGAAGATTCATTACGTCGCTTGATTTCGTAGCTTAACCAGCAGGCGGAGAAGTTGGTTAGTGAAGCTCGCTTCGTTGTCGTACCATGCCAGTAGGCGCAGCATTGTGCCATCTGTAACGACCGTCATTTCTTCGTCCACAACGGAACCGTACCTGGAGCCTGTGAAGTCCGACGATACGAGGGGCTCCGTGCAGTAGGCCATGTGTTCGTCGGCTGCCTTGCGGAGTATGGACCGGACTTCTTGCGTCGTTGTCGGTGTTTTCAATTCACAGACGAGGTCGATGAGCGCCACGCTGGCCGTGGGAACGCGAAGGGCCGTTCCAAACAGCTTGTTTTTCAGTTCAGGGAGAACTTTTTCGACCGTTTTGTGGGCTCCGACGGGCGTTGGGACGATGTTCATCGCACATGCCCGTGCCCGACGGAGGTCGGGATGACTCCCGTCCAGAATGCGTTGGCGCAACGTGTAGGGGTGAACCGTGGTCATGTTCCCGTGGACGATGCCGAACTCCCTCTCAACGTGTTGGATCGGAAGAGCGAGGCAGTTGGTTGTGCAGGACGCATTGGAGATAATCGTGTGGTCTGTTCTGATGTTGGCGTCGTTGACTCCCATGACCACCGTAATATCCGCGTCGTCGGCAGGAGCGGCAATGACGACGCGTTTGGCTCCGCACTGAAGGTGGCGTTCGGCAAAATGTCTTTCCGTGAACACGCCGGTGGACTCGACCACGATGTCGATGTCGAGCGAATCCCAGTCCCACTCTTCCGGGGAATGCTGCGAGTAGCGGACAACGGAATCTCCCACTGAAAAGTTGTTTGAATCGTGGGATGTTACCCCTGCGAACTGCCCGTGGACCGAATCGTATTTCAGCAGATGGACCGCCTCGTCCATGGGCATGATGTCGTTGACCGCTACCAACTCAAGGGAGTTGTCGTGAGCGAGGAGGCGGGTCAGATAGCGGCCGATTCTTCCAAAACCATTGATTGCAATGCGTGTAGCCATTGATGGAGTCCAATGCTCCCGAAAGCAGAGGGCCTGATGAGGCGGCGATGGATGCCGTCTGGTGCAGGTCGCTTGAGTGATTTGTATCGGGGGACGGGTTTATGTCTTGCTTATTTTTCTGTGTGTACGTCCACACCATATTTGGACATACGTTTCCCGGAGTCCGTGTAGTGCTTGCGAATGGTTTTTTCAAGTTTCGACGGCCTGCCGGACTTCAGTGCTTCAAGAATGCCGAGGTGGCGTTCGTAGACTTGCTGTGGGGTATACAGGTTGATCCAGTGTTTGTAGAGCAGAAATTTCGAGATGCCCTGACAGGAACGGCGGCACAGTTCAATGAGGAGATCGTTGTCAATGCGGGAAAACAGAATGTTATGGAATGTGCTGTCCAGTTTGGCCAACGAGTCTGTCTTTTCCTCGGACTCGGCGACTTGGCGCATTTGTTCGATGATTTGCTCAAGCTGGTCGATGTCGCTTTCTGTATAGAGCGGCAATGCCTGGGTTACGGCTGCGGCTTCAAGTACCCCGCCCGTAAAGTAGCTGTCCATGATCTGCTTGGATGTCAGCGCTGAAACGTGCTTGCCTTTTTGCGGTTCGGATTGAATCAACCCTTCGCGCGACAGCAGTTGCAGAGCCTCCCGGATAGGGGCGCGGCTGATGCCGAGCTTTTCCGACAGCAGCACTTCCTTTATCTGGTCGCCGGGAGAGAGTTCACCCTCCAGTATGGATTGCTTGATGTATTCTGCGACCTGTTCGCTGTATGTGAGTTTCTTGATGCCGTTCATGGATTCTCCTGTACTGAAAGGGTCGTAAGTGACGGCAAGAATATTATTAACTATCGGTGTCATGAAAATGTTGTCAAGTTTATTGGTTGTCGAGTGTAATTTGTTTAAGCGATTCCCGCGGGATGGGGGTTTCCAGAAAGAGTTCCCCAACGCGGGCGAACCGGAGCGGGGCATCGGTGGCGTGAAAGGAAGCGGTCCCTGTTCTGTGGGATTTTTCTTCCGCAGGCAACCGGAAATTGGGGGCCAGTTCTTTTGCCAGACAGTCCGCCGGGTCAATGAGTGCGACTTCTGGGCCTACAATGTCTTGTATGACGTTGGCGAACTTGGAGAAGTGGGTGCAGCCGAGGACGAGGCAGTCAGCTTTGTGCGGGGCGAATTTCGCAAAGAGTGGTTCCAGATATTTTCGTGCCGCCAAGGTCGCGATGTCGCAGTCAGTCCAGCCTTCCTCTGCCAGTGAAACCAGAAAGGGGCATGCATAAGAGCGTACCTTCGTACCCGGTGCAAGGCGGGTAATGGCCTTGTCATAGGCCTGGGACGCCACGGTGCACTCCGTGCCGATCACGGCGATTTTGCCGGAGCGGGTTGCGTTTGTCGCTGCCCGGGCACCCGCTTCGACCACGCCGCGGACCATGGTCTCGGGAAAGGCCTGTTGTACGGCGTTCAGGGCCACGGAGGATGCGGTATTGCAGGCGATCACGATACTTTCTGCTCCTGACTCGATCAGGAAACGCGAGGCCTGCATGGAATATTCGACGATGGTTTCCGGTTTCCTTTTTCCGTAAGGAAGCCGCGCCGTGTCGCCGCAATATATGTAGTCCGCCCACGGTATTTCGTGCTGGAGGGCGCGGAGAACCGAGAGTCCGCCGACGCCGGAGTCGAACAGACCGATACACGGAGAGTCGTTCTTCGGCGTGAGCTCGGAGTTGCAGGCGTGCCCTTGCATATCCGTGAGCGAGATGGTGTGTACGTCAAGCATTATGCTTTGGTGTCGAAGAGAGCGGCGTAGTCATCTTCGTTGAAGTCGAACCGTTCTTCGAGTTGCGTCTGGGCCATGTCTACGTTGTCGGCCAAGGTGGGAATGGTGTTGCCGATGACATCCATGAACTTGGCCGCGTCTTCGAGGGTGAAAGACGGGATTTTCCATTCGCGGATATACTTCTCGGAAACGGCCATGGACAGCACCGCGCTGGTACCGGGCATGATGCCGCCCCCGCCGACCTGATCGTTCATGTGCGAGCTCATGAAGGTGACGCCTCCGGCATCCTGACTGACGATGAGCGCCAGTTCACCGATGAGATGTACCTTCTCCGCTGATGTCCGGGCATTGGAGAATTGTGTCCCGATTTCGACGATGCGTTTGCCGAGGTCCTGCGCGGCCTTTTCGAGTTCGCCGGTATGGCGCGGGTAGGCCGCATCCGAATGCAGGCAGGGCAGGCCAGCAGCTTTTACCCCGGCGAGCAGGGCTTCGTAAACGTGCTGGTTGTCGACTTCGGCATTGATGCGGACCCACATGCGGTCATGGTCGACACCTTCACACAGGGCGGGGACGTAGGCCTTGCTTTCGAGAATGACGGTCGGCAGACGGTCGAGGCCAAGGTCCTTCATGGCGCGGCCTTTGTCTCCGAGGGCGATATTGCCTTCCAGATCTTCGTCCGGGCCGAGCCCGCCTTCGTTGGCATTGACCAGTGCCATGACCGAGACGGGAATGCCGTCGATGGCAAGACGTGCGCCGATGCAGCCGCCGATCTTTCCGGGCATGTCCTCGTTGCCGCGAATCATGGCGTCGGGATATTTTTTCCAAAGAGTGTTCATGACGGCGAGGCAGCAGGCAGCCTGCAAAGCCACAGGTGCTTCCAGCACACCCTGTCCGTAGACCCGGCCGAACACGCGAAAGGCCGTGGATTGGCTGTATGTGGCGTCGAGTCCGATGGCGGACGCCATGAATGCCGCTTCGTGTGGGGTGAAGCCCCGGCGGGCGGTTGCGGACCCTGTGCCGCCGTCCCGTGTTGTCACGGAGATTTCTCCGGTGTGAGTATCGACGGAAGCGGACGTGATGGTCGTATCGACAGGGTAGGCCTTCTTGAGAAGCTCGACTGCCACGGCGAATCCGGCAGAGTCATCCTGCACGAAACCGCAGTGGCTGTGAACGTGGCCTACACCGGCATGTCCGGAGATGCCGATGATGCTTTTCCCTTCGGGATTTGGGGTGATTTTCATGAAGGCTCCAAAAGGGCTGCCCGCCGCAGGAGGAGGGGCGACGGGCAGCGATGGTTGATTACAGACCGGGCAACCAGAGTGCCATGGGGGGGAAGAACACGATGGCAAGGAGTGCGAGGACCATGGTGAACAGGAATGGAAGCACGGCTGCACTGAGTTTTTCAATGCTGATGTTTCCGATACTGCATCCGACGAACAGGTTGACGCCGACGGGCGGGGTCAGGAAGCCCATGGATGCACACACGATCATGACGATACCGAAGTGAATCGGGTTCATGCCCAATACCTTGACGACCGGCAGAAGGAGCGGGGTCAGGATCAGGATGTTGGCCAGTGCGTCCATGAAGGTACCCATGATCAGCAGGAAGAGCAGGATGATGGGAATCAGGACGTACTTGTTGTCGGAGATGCCCACGAGCAGGTTCACGAGCATGTCGGGCACATTGTAGAAGAGCAGAATCTGACCGAGGGCGGTAGCCGTTGCGACCACGAGGAAGATGGAGGCTGTGGTCAGGGCAGTTCCCTTGAAGATGTCAGCGACCTTTTTCCATGAGAGCGTGCGAAGCACGATGCCTTCGGCCACGAAAGCGTACAGTACCGCGATGACACCAGCTTCTGTGGGAGTGGTCAGGCCGCCGTAGATGCCGCCCAGAACGATGAGCGGAACCATCAGGGCTACCAGGGAGCTTTTGAGGGCGACCATGATCTCCTTGAAAGTCGCACGCTTGCCGGAGCCGGTGTAGCCGTACTTCTTGGAGAGTATGTAGCTGCATGCCATCAGGCAGAGGCCGACAAAGATGCCGGGGATGACGCCTGCGATAAACAGGTCACCGACAGACACACCGGCGGTGGTGCCGTAAATGATCAGCGGGACACTGGGAGGAATCATGACGCCGAGACAACCGGCAGCCGTGTTGACTGCTGTGGAGAACGACGTGCTGTATCCCTCTTTTTTCATGGACGGGACCATGATGCCGCCGACTGCGGCGACCGTTGCCGGTGCGGAGCCGGACAGGGCGCCGTAGAACATGCTGGTCAGGATGGAGATGTGGGCCATGCCGCCGGTGATGTGGCCGACAAGGCTCTTGGACACGGTGAGCAGGCGTTGAGCCATGCTTCCCTTTTGCATGATTTCGCCCGCCATGATGAAGAACGGGACCGCCATGAGGGGGAAGACGTCCAGAGACGTGACCATTTTCTGAATGAGAAATTCAAACGGTAATATATCTCCGACCCAGACGCCCACGATGACACTCAGTCCGATGGCGATGCCGATGGGCACGCTCAGGAAGAGGAACGAGGCGAGGGCCAGGAATGTGAGTACAATTGCTGTATCCATTATTCAAACCTTCTATTTGCAAGACGGGGAAGTGAAATCGACTTCTCCCCGGAGAATGGACAGGACGCGCTGGGCGGTCCTGATAGCCATGAGGCCCATGCCAACCGGTACGCTGAGGAAGACCCAGTACATCTGGATTTCGAGGGCGGGAGTTTTCTGCCCGGTACCTGCCAGAAAATCGACCATCTGGAAGCCCCATACGGTGACGCAGACGCAGAATCCGATGGTACAGACATAGGCGGCCAAGGTGACGTACTTGGCGATCGTCGGGCCGAAGACATTGCGGAGGATGGTGACCTCCAGATGCCTGTCTTTTTGCGTGGCGTAACTGCAACCCACGTAGACGGACCAGATGAAGAGATAGCGAGCCAGCTCTTCGGACCAGTCCAGTGAGCTTTGCAGGACATACCGCTGGAAGACCTGAACTGCGATGATCAATGCCATCCCGCCCAGGCAGACAGAAGAGACAGTCCCTTCGACTTTATCGAGAAAATTTTTACTCATGACACTCTCGTGGTTGTTCCTTGGATGTTGGCCGCCGGACTGGATGAGAGGGCGTCCGGCGGCCAACAAGGGATGTTACTTGCCAGCGACAGTTGCCTTGGCACGTTCAATCAGATCTTTGCCGATGCGCTTTTCGAACTGGTCGTAGACGCCTTTGGTGGCTTCGGCCCAGCGTGCGCGCTCTTCAGGGGTCAGGGTGTAGACGGTCACGCCCTTGTCGGCGAGCTTTGTCATGATTTCCTTTTCGCCTTCACGGATGAGCTTGCGCTCATAGAGCTTGGACTCTTCAAAGGCTTCAAGGATGATGGCCTTGTTGGTGTCGGACAGGGAGTCCATGAATTTCTTGGACATCATGACCAAGTGCGGGCTGTAGAGGCTGTTGACCATGGTCAGGTTGTTGGTGACTTCGGGGAAGTTGTTGTGCCATGCGAGGTTCAGGTCGATGTCGATGCCGTCAACCGTCTTCTGTTGCAGGGCGGTGTAGACTTCACCCCAGGAAATGGGAGTGGGGTTGATGCCGAGAGCCTTGAGGGTGGCGATGTGTGCCTTGGAGGGGGTGGAGCGGATTTTGAGGCCCTTGGCGTCAGCCATGGTCTTGACCGTACGCTTGTTGTTCCAGAGGTTGCGGAAGCCGATTTCGATGTAACCGAGGCCGATGATGCCGCTTCTTTCCAGAGCCTTGGCTGCGTTCATGCCGATGGGACCATCGGTGATCAGGTCGGTGGATTCGTAGTCGGGGAACAGGAAGGGCAGGTCGAAGATCAGGAAGTCATCGGAAAAGGGGGCCAGGTTGGGAGTGGAAGCGGAGCCCATTTGCAGCATGTTGAACTGCAATCCCTGAACAACGGAGTCGAAGTTGCCGAATTTGGAGCTGTCGTAGATGTCGACGCGGAATTCGCCATTGGTGCGAGTCTCCACCAGTTCCTTGAATTTTTCAAAGCCCTGACCCATGGGGTGCTGGGGAACGTTGGGGTGAGCCAATTTGATGACTGTGGGGCCAGCGAAAGCAGTCGAGACGCTTATGGCAAGGATCGCAACCAGAGCGATCAGGATAGATTTGATCCGGGACATTTTTGTACTCCTCATTATGAATAGTGTCCGTTTGGGACAGCGTTAGTTTATGCCAATTCAACGCCGTCGGGCAATTATTGAAAGGCCCGCGCCTGAAAAGCACGGGCCTTGTGAATGTGTTTAGTCGCGGAAGGTGTCCAGGTAGGCATACAGCGCAGGGGAGCCGCCGGTATGCAGGAACAGGACGTTGGAACCTTCGGGGAAGTGGCCCTTGCGGACGAGGTCTACAAGACCGGCCATTGCCTTGCCGGAGTAGACGGGGTCGAGCAGGATGCCTTCGGTGGAAGCGAGCAGCTTGACTGCTTCGACCATGGAGTCGGTGGGCAGGGAGTAGCCGGGGCCGACATAGGAGTCGAAGCACTCGACGGCTTCAGCAGGGATTTCGCCCTTGACGCCGACGCGTTCGGCAGTAGCCACGGCCAGCTTGTGAACGATTTCTTCCTGAACATCCTTGGTGCGGCTGACGTTGATGCCGCTGACAGGGATGTTTGCATTGCAGCCGACCATGCCGACGACGACACCGGCGTGGGTGCCTGCGCTGCCGCTCGGAACGACCATGTGGTCGATCTTCAGGCCGGTCTCGAAAAGCTGCTGAAGGGTTTCTTCCGCACAGGAAACATAGCCGGTTGCGCCAATGGTGTTGGAAGCGCCGCCGGGAACGATGTACGGCTTCTTGCCTTCGGCTTTCAGCTTTTCGGCCAGCTTTTCCATCTCACCCATCATGTCGGAACCGCCGGGAACCACGTCGATGGACTTTACGCCCATGAGCTGGAACAGGAAGTTGTTGCCGGAACCTTCGGGCTTGTAGCTGCCCTTGACGCGCTCTTCGAGGACCAGATGGCAGTCCATGCCTTCCTTGACGGCCCAGGAGAGGGTCAGGCGGCAGTGGTTGGACTGGACTGCGCCGCAGGTGATGATGGTGTCAGCGCCCTGCTCCAGAGCGTCGGCGATGCAGAAGTCAAGCTTGCGGGTCTTGTTGCCGCCGGCGCAGCCGGGGAGCAGGTCGTCGCGCTTGATGAAGATGTTTACCTTGCCGCCGAGGGCTTCGGAAAAAGCCGGAGCCGCTTCGATGGGGGTGGGGGTCTTTACATAGCCGCGACGGGGAAATTTAGCGAGGTTCATGGAACTCTCCTCAGTTTGTTGAGATTATTTAAGGTTGATGACGGCTTCCACTTCAATGTCCGAGCCAAGGGGCAGGGCTGCCACCTGAAAGGCGCTGCGGGCAGGGAAGGGAGTTTTGAAATATTCACCATAGACGGTGTTGACGGCCTGAAAGTCGGCGATGTCGGCAAGGTAGACTGTGGTCTTGACGGCATTGTCGAGGGATGTGCCCGCCTCTTCAGCGATGGCGCTCAGGTTCTTGAAGACCTGATGGGCGCGGTCTTCAATGCTGCCTTCCACCATCTTGCCAGTTGCCGGATCAATGGGCAGCGCTCCGGAAGTGAAAAGGAGGTCGCCTGCGATCACGGCCTGCGAGTAGGGGCCGATAGCGGCGGGGGCGTTGGGAGTGTCGATGATTTGCTTGGTCATCTGTCACTTTCTCCAGTTAAAAAAATTAAGACGTATTGTCCAAATGGCGAATGTCTAATGTCGACATTTTCAAAAAACGTGTTTCCTCTCTATCGACGCAGAAGGCTTGTGTCAACTGAATTGTGCGAGATTTCACAATGGAACGCGTGTTTGATTCGCTAACTTTTTGAAATCATGAAGGTTGTTTTTTGATAAAAACAGGCTGGCTGTGCCCAAGGTGGTCCCCCTTGATTTCGTTGGGGAAATGTCAGCTAGATGCGCGCCCTTTTTCGGGGTTGCTTCAAGCGGCATGGATGAATCGTCGTGTCGTCCACGCAATAGGCAGGGGGTTATGTCGCGTGATATTTCAATTCATCAATCAGGCCTTGCATGGCTTGGGTCATGACGGAATCCTTGCGGCGAATGAACATTGTTTGGGCCTGACTGTATTTGGGGGGGATCGAGTGCATGCGTACCTTGTCTTCCCAACGGAGTTTCTGAACGAATGACACCGCGGCCAGAGTGATGCCCAGACCTGCCGATACAAAGCCGAGTATCCCTTCCATGGTTCCCATTCCCATTACGGACTTGGGTGCGATGCCATTTTCCTTGGCCCATTTTTCAAGCCTCTGTCTGTAGAAGGATCCTTTGGGAAAAGTAATGAATTGAGGAGCTGTCAGGTCTTCAAGAGAGTGAATGTCCGGCGCGGTGATGATGGCCAGCTCTTCATCAAAGGCCGGGTAGCTTTCTATCATGTCGTAGTTGTGTTGTTGCGCTACGAATGCCCCTTCTATCTGGTAATCGAGAACCATTGTGACAAGAGCTTCTGACGGTCCTGTGGTGAGTTCCAATTCAACCTTGGGGCACTTTTTCTGATAGCGGGATAGCAGGGTGGGCAGGCGGATGGCTGCTGCTGATGCCATCGTCCCAATTGAGAGTGTTCCCTTGGGTTCTCCGATGTCTTTCACGGAGCGCGTAGCTTCCTTCATCAGTCTTTCAATTTCGTTCGCGTACGGGAGGAGCGTCTTTCCGCTTGCCGTTAATTCCATTCCCCGGCTTTTTCTGTAGAAGAGCTGTACTTCGAGTTCACTCTCAAGTTGCTTGATTCGTGCGGTTACATTGGATTGTACGCAATTTAAAATTAGTGCCGATTTTGAAATGCTTCCTTGCTCTGCCACGGTCTTGAAGATGGTTAAGCCCCATACATCCATTTGTTTCTCCTGAAATCATAAATAGTGATATCGCAATTCATTTTTATTCATTTTTAATGAAGTTAAAATCTGTGTATCAAGATGTCAAAGGTTGAAAGAAAACGGTCTAACTATTTAAATAAAAAGAGGAAAAAATGAAGACGTTGGCATTTTGGTTTTTGTTTTGTTACGGTTTTTTGGGGTTGCTGATGGGGTTCGTCGGGGTTGGAAATATGATGCAGCATGTTCTCTGAGTCTCATCGCACAAAGTGTCGTCCGCCAAGTGTTGGCAAAACGGAAAAAGATGCTTGGGGCGTGGTCACCGTATGAATTGGCGCAATGGCCGCCAATACGGATTTAATGAGACTGGAATGCTTGGGTTTTACCCTCCCCCCTTTTTTTTGAGGTTGAATGGCGGTGGCGGGGGGGCGAGAGCGTTGTCAGCCGTGGTCTGTCTGCAATAGTCTCAACTGTTCCCGTGCCGGCACCCTTGATGCGCTTCTCGCCCATATGGATACGTCATTGCTCACATCAACGGCCCTACTGCTGGTGAATGATGTACTCAAATCGAGGACCTCGGAGTCGTTTTCGACCATCCTTATGATCCACTGTCCTACTGGATTTGAGGAACATCCCATGAGTGGGCATGAGTCGGTGTCGGCAGTTCTCCGCACGTCTAAACTGCGGATTTTTGAAAAATATCGAATAATCCTTCGTCAAAAGCCTTGGAGGAGAAAGGATTCTTCGGGAGATTCCCCTATTAACACTTCACCGTTTATAGTGTAATGGTTGCTGCTATAATGGTGCAAAGGGCGAAAAGAGGGGTTTTTTTTCCTTTTTTCATCCAGATTTCTGTAGTTTATCTACTTCAGTCAAAAAGAATCGATTTTCTGGTGATAGACCATGTGGATCGATTTTATGGTGGGAGTGGAGTCTATCCGGACACCGGGGAGGGTTGTTGCCGGGTGGATTTTAACTCAGGTAAAGACAATGGGAAGCCGGAGCATGGGGTGTGCGTTGATGGCTTCTGATGGGGAAATCTGAGGGAGTAAGCCGGAATATTTGTTTTGTTGCAGATAATGCCGTGTTGACGGCGTTGTGTGTTGGCCAAACAATGCTATTTTTCAATCTTTCTCGTATGTAACCCTATCTGCAAGCAAACGCCTGACCGCATTCTGTGCGTCGGCATTTCGCTCATCACCTCGAAAGCGGGTTCGGCCAGTCGGCAAGGCTGGAGCAAGGCGCACGATGCGCGTCTCCATGTCGGCTTGTGTCGCAACCTGTAAGGAATGATTATCTTTGTCTTTATTCTTGAGAAGTTTCTCAGCCTAATCTCCATGGTTTTAGAAAAATCGTTGATTTTCCCCCCTCCCCAAGGTCTGCTGTATTGAACGTCAGGGCTATGAAAAGGCGACTGTTCACAGAGTCTACGGTTCTGCGTTGGTGGACATTGTATGTGATAGATTGTATGTTTTTAAGCTTTCGTTTTTCAGTGTGATAAGCGCCTGTTTTTATTGAATTTCAATAAATCAGGCTTCCTGAGGGAACATCAAATATAGAGTTGTATGGATGCGGAATAATTCGAACGTTCATAAGTTGTATCTGGGATTCTCCATCGGTTTCCTGTTGGCTCTTGCCGTTGCTGTCTGGTCGAGTTTTGACTTTGCGGTTTCGTTGTACAAGACGTCGGTGCCTATCAATTCTGCTATCGTCGCAGTGATATGGGGAAGTGTCTGCATTGCCATGTGGTACATCATCTCGGCCTGCCGGGATATTACGGTGTTCAACAGATTTACGGAGTGGTGCAGCAATCCTGAGGGGCAAGATTTTGATCTGGAGCGGTTGGAATCCGGTTTTCTGGGGGTCGTGTTGCGCCCCATTATCGGCTCCATTCAGCATAACGGGTCCGCACTGGTTCAATCCACCAGCGAGACTCGCTCCATGGTGGAGGGGTTTGAGCAGAGCGTCTCTTCCCGCGCCAGATTGGTGTCGTTCCTGAGCGGATTTCTTGTCCTGCTTGGGCTGCTCGGTACGTTTCTCGGGTTGACTATCACGCTGCAATCCATGGGGATCATTCTCAGCAAACTGGCTGGTGGTTTGCAGAATGCTTCCAACGATTCCATCCTTCAGGTCATGGTCGAGTTGATTATCCGGCTCAAGGAGCCCATGGGCGGCATGGGCACGGCTTTCTCCACCTCGCTTTTCGGTCTGGCCGGGAGTGGCGTGGTCGGTGTCCTGGCGATGATCCTGAGTCGTGTGCACGATCAGTTGAAGTGGCATCTGGAGAGTTGGCTGAGTGAACAGGTGCGACTGTCCAGTCTTGAAGATCAGGACGAAGGCATTGACTTCCCCACGGGCGGAGAGCTGCCGGAGCAGTTGAGGGCTATTGCCATCCAGCTTGCCTCGTCCAATGACGACACCAAGGCTGCGTTGGCGAATTCCAACAAGTTCCTGTTGGAAATGACCATTCAGCAGCAGCAGGCCGCTGAGATATTCCGGGCTTTGAAAGAACAGGCCATTGAAACACAGAAAGGAATCATGCTTGGGAATGAATTGACGGGCCGTCTTGTCAAGGACAGTCGTCAGCTGGTTTCAAGCTTGCAGAGTTTTTTAGAGCATGCAGAGAAGTAGACGCGTAGAGCGGTGCAACCGTTTTTCCTTGTTTTGGGATGTTGCGAGAGTGGCAGGCCTTGTTGTCGGCGTGGCGAGTCTGTTTTTTGTCTGTGGGCTGACCAATGCACTGGCCGAGTCGGTCAGTGTCGATGCCGTGGAAAAGCATGTTCGACAGCAGATCGAGGCAGCCGATGAAGAGGCCGATTCCGGAGAAATTCCGGCAGAGTCCGGCTCATTGAAAGATATTCCCACGGATGACGCCGGGTATATCGAGGCGGACAAGATTGATTTTCTGAACGAGAATCAGGAATCTTCCTTTGTCTCGAATCCGTCCATTCCCGTAACCGGTGATGATGGCGCGTTGACGTTGCAGCAGGCGTGTCGGCTGGCTCTGCTGAACCACCCGCGCATTGAGGCTTCGGATGCGGACCTCGAGGAAGCCGACGCGGACCGGGGCATTGCCCGGAGCCAGTATTATCCCAAGGTGGACTGGCTGACCAAGGTCGGTCCTTCTAGGGAGTTGGACACCGGCGAAGTGGAATATGGCGATACGGCTCTTCAGATCACGCAGAAACTGTTCAAGTTCGGCGGCATTCGGGATTCCGTTGCCAGTGCCCAGATGCGTTTCCAGAGTGCCCAGCTCAAGGATGCCCGGACGCGCGAGGACATCGTCGTACTGGCTATCAATGCCTATCTCACGGTGTTGCAGGCGCAGGAATCGGTCCATGTTTACGAAGGGGCGTTGCAATTCTATCAAAAGCTTTTGCAGTCATTTCAGGTGCGGTACGCGGGCGGTATTTCCTCGCTTGCCGATGTCCAGAAAGTCGAAGTGTCTCTGCGGGATGCGGAGGCTCAGTTGGTGTCGCAGAACGAACAGCTCAGCACCTCGCGAAGCCTGCTGGAGAACATTCTCGACACACCGGTTGCCTCTGTGGAGCCCAATGTGAACCTGCTGCATGTGAGCATCGACGGGACCATTAACGAATCTTTTGAACGGGCTTTGGCTTCGAACCGGAAGCTTCAGGCCATGGCCATGGAAATTGAGGCCCAGAACAAAAGCGTGGATGCCTCGAACGCGGACTATTATCCCGTGGTGGGCTACCGGTTGCAGCTCAAGAACGAGTTTCAGGAATTCAAGGCCGTGAACAAGTTCACGCAGACGGCGGAGACCCAGCTGACAGTGGACTGGAACCTGTTCAACGGTTTCTCCACCACCAATGAAGTCAAGAAGAAAAAGGCGCAGCTGCGCCGCCTGAAGGCCACCAAGCGAAGTGCCGAGCTGGAAATCCGGAACGTGCTGACCGACGCCCTGAACACCTATGCCGCTTCTGCGGAAGAGTACAAGCTGGCCAAGGAAGCGTTCAACTCCAGCGTCAGTCTCATGAGCCTGTACCTGAGCGAATTCGACCTCGGTATTCGGACGTTGCTGGATTTGACCACCGCACGGGAAGGCCAGACAAGTGCTGCCTCAAGGGAAGTGAATGCACGTTTTACACGAATCCGTGCTTCATTGAACATCCTGCTTGAGGAAGGCCGGCTGCAGGATACGCTCAAGTTGTCGTTAAAGAATGAACACGTTGAAGAATAAAGACATTTGTTGCTCCTAATTACAAGAGGCTGACACAATGGCTGAACAGAATGCCCCGAACAGAGTTGAGCAAAGAACTGCTCCTTCGACCGCGTACACTGTAGAAGGTTCCCCGGAGGATTACCGTTATGTCCTGCGTGGAGCGGACCTCGTTCTTATCGACAAGAACAATGAGGAGCATATTTTCCTTTTCGTCGGCAACATCATGAGTCTGGACGGGAAGGTCGACATGACCTTTTCCAATGGCGTCACACTCCATTCCAGTGATTTGTTCGAGCGTTCGGAAATGGTCGATGTCCAGCCCTTTTATGAAGAAGAAGTCGAATGGGACGCTCAGGACGAGTCTGATCCCGAAAATCAGAAAGAAGGAAATACCCCCACCCCTGACGGTGCCGAAGGCGGCCCGACCGAGGACTCTGCCCGGGATGTGCAGGCCAAGCCGACGCAGAACCTGAAGCAGCAGCTCATGCAGGCGCTCAAGGAGAACGAGAACACCAGCCAGAAGCACAATGACGACGTCCGCAATGAGAACGTGGCGGCCCAGCACAATACCAACACCTCGGACAAGCAGGGCGGCGCGGACAACGTGGACCCGGAAAAGATGTCGCCGACCCTCGCTCCACCGCATATTTCCCTGACGGACGATACCAACTCCGGCTCGAAGCTGGATTCCGTGACGAACATCACCACGCCGCATTTCAAGGGCACGGCCGAACCGGATTCCAAGCTGACTCTCTATGTCGATGATGTCGAGGTTGCCACCGGTACGGCTTCGGCTGAGGGGGAGTTCCTGTTTCTTCTGGATACCTCCTATGCGGACGGAACGTACTCGGTCCACCTGACTTCGGAAAAGTACGGGCTGACCGCCCAGACCGAGACCCTGCCTCTGGAGGTCGATACGGTGCCTCCGGCGTTGCCGTCCATTGAGCTGGCTGTGGAATACGACACCGGCGAAAGCAATTCCGACAAGCTGACGAATGATTCCCGTCCGGGACTGGAAGGCTCCTACGCGGGTGGCGATACTTCGGAAGCGGGCACGACGCTCACGATTCAGGCACGCGCACACGGTACGGATAATTTCCTGTCCATCGGTACGACCACGGTGCAGGAAAACGGGACATGGTCCTTCAGGTTGCCTGCCGGTTCAGGGCTGGGTGACGGGACATATGATTTCCAGTTGATGGCCGAAGATGTCGCCGGAAATAAGACCGACCCCGGAGCAGCCGTCCTTACTGACGTGGAGATCGATACCTCCGCGCCGTTGCTGGGGACGGAACTGACGCTGGATGAGGATTCCTTCAACCCGGACATGACCGGGACCGAGTCCGATTTCATTACCAAGGACAGTCAGTTCGAACTGAGCGGTACTGCCGACAATGACGCCATTGTCCGCGTCTATCTCGGCAACCTGATGATCGGCGAGACCACGGTGACGGGCGGGACATGGGATTTCGATCCCGGCGATTTCAATTTCGGTTCCCAGAGTGTGGTCGGGAACAGCGCCGTGCTCGCTGACGGCACCTACGATCTGTCGGTGGTGGCCTTTGACGAGGCGGGCAACCAGAGTGCGAAGGTCGAAAAGACGCTGGTCATCGACACGACCATCGACGCCCCTGAGATCAGCATCGCGGGCATGGTCGATGCGGTGGAAGGCGTCTACTACATCGGCGAGACCAATCCCCAGTTCACCGTCAGCGGCGAGACTTATTCCTCGGGTACCTTTACTCTCGCATATAAAGACACTGGGCTTCCCGTTGCCGACGACATCGAGGTCCTGTGGGACCAGAATTCCAATTCCTACACGTTTGCCTCCCCGGGTACGCTCACCAGTGGGCGGTACGTGGCGAGTTTCTCGAACACGGACGCGGCAGGGAATTCGAACTCCACGACCCTCGAGTTTCAGGTGGAGACCGACCGTCCGCCAAGCCCACTGCTGTCCGTGGAGGACACTGGCGCTCCGCAGGTCGGCGAGGACCCGATCACGAACATGCCCACGCTGACCATCTCTTTTGCCCCCGGCGCTCGGCTCGACAACATCAAGGACGTGCGGGTCTACCTCGACGGGAACAATCCGCCCGATCTTGACAACGACACCTTTTTCCTTGCCACCAAGCAGGGCGATTCATGGATTCTTTCCCCCGAGTTCAACCTCGGCCTGCAAACGGCACTGAACGACGGATACAGCGGCACCACAACGGATTTCACTTATACCGTTGTTGTCATGGACCGGGCCGGTCGTGCAGACAAGGTGTCCGGTGAATCGTTTGAAAGCACTTCGTTCGTGTACGACACCGTTGCTCCGGTCATTTCTGATTTGGAACTGGTCACGGACGACAACAGCCCGACTTTTGCCGGTATCCCGGACGACTACAAGGTCGATCTGGACAACGCGGCCCTGACGGATGCGGACCGGGCAGAGGTGGACGTGGTCGGCGCTCCCATTTACGTGGTGCCGGTCAATCCCACTTTCGGCGGCTTGTGTGAAGTCGGCAGTGACCTCACCGTCATTCTCGGGGATGATGTCAATTCCGACCCGACCCAGATTCTGCGTCCCGCCACGGGTTCGTGGACCATTCGTTTCGGCGACACCGCCCAGAGCGAGAGTTTTGCCTTGGTCAAGGGGGAGATGAACAAGGTCACCATCCAGTCAACGGACAAGGCGGGCAATGTCAGCGAGGAAGTCCTGTTCATCAAGGTGGCAGGGGCACCCCCGGCGGCTCCGTCGGTGGATCTGGTGGACGAGTTCAACACCGGAAGCAACAGTGATGACATCACCCGCGGACTGGATGACAATACCCCGGAAGACAAGGCTGACAATGACGGCCTGATTCAGCTGCACGGCAATGCACCCGGTGCGGCGTATGTGATCATCACCTATGTGGATGAAAACGGTGACACGCAGACCGTGAAGACGGCTGCGGACAGCGAACGCATTCCGGTTCAGGATGGCCAGTGGCAGTCTCCCGACGTGCTGTTGACCGATACTTCGACCACTTCCCATCTGGGGACGGATTACACATTTTCGGTGGTCGCATATGACGCGGCCAACCAGCCGTCCACGACCTCGACGTATACGGCCACCATTGATCGTACCACGACAATGCCGACCATTGATCTCGACTCCGATTCCGCAGGGCCGTCCGGCTCCGCGACCATGGATTACGGGACCGGTTTGACCGGCTCCACGGATGACCGGACGAGCCTGACCGTGGAAAATAACGTCCTGACCCTCAAGGGTACCAACGCCGAAGACGGTGGCACGGTCTGGCTGCTGCACACATTCAATGGGAGTACGCAGGAACTGGATTTCGCCGAATTCAAGGATACCATCCTTGAGAGCGGCGGCGAAACCGGCGAATGGTCCATTGACCTGACAACGACGGATATTCGTCTGTCCAATGATTTTACTACGGACGGGGTGCACACCTTTGTGGTGCGTTCCATGGACAAGGCCGGAAACATCGTGGACAGTGCGCCGCTTTCCGTGACCTTTGATTCCACGGCTCCCGGCGTGTCCAGTGAGGCGTTGGACCCGACTCAGAACAGCTCCCTGGATGAACGGTTCATCCTTGCCAACCCGGCTTTGGATTCTCTTGACGATACATACGCCGCCGACACCATCACGCGGAATCCCGACTTCACGTTGACCGGGGCGTTGACTGCGGAAGCCACGGATGAAGCGGACAATGTGGCCGTGCGGGTCTTCAAGGACGGCTTCCAGATCGGCGTTGCTGATGTGGTGACCGATGCCAGCGGGGATGTGAGCTGGACCTATGATTTTTCCTCCGGTCTGGCGGAAGGCAGCCGTCAGGATTACACGTTCCATGTTGAGGTGACGGACCGGGCCGGGAATACCACCATTGGCGATGACATCACCATCACCGTGGACCGGGAACCACCGCATATTGCCAACTTCGAATTGCTCGACACGGACGACAGCTTCTACGACGCAGCCGATCCGGCGAACGATCTCGGGCATGATACTGACAATTACACCAATTCCCCCACCTTGACGCTGGTGGGATCATCCGACGTGGCCGCTCCCGTGTTGCTTGAATATTCGCTGGACGGAGGCAGTACGTACCAGAGCCTCTTTGCCATCCCCAACGGTTCGGAAGCCGCCAGCGGAAGCAACTGGACCCAGAACGGTACGGGTGACTGGACGTATACGGTCAACGTGGACCTCCTGTCTGCGGGACTCGGGACCACAACTACGGAAAACATCCTGTTCCGGGCCACGGCATCGGATGCCGCCGGAAACGAAATTTCGGATTCCTTCCCGGTCTCGATCGACCGGCTGGCTCCTTCGGGAACGACCATTGATCTGGATACGTCTTCGGATTCCTCGGACGTGCTCGGCGATTCCATCGGCGAACCGGACATCGGTTCTCACACGGACAACCGGACCAATGCCGATTCCGTGCTGTTGACCGGATCGGCAGAAGCCGGTGCGCGGGTTGAAATCTACCGGGTCGAACCCGGAGCCACATTCAACGACGGCAGTGCCGCCACCAGAGGCACGCTGCTGAAAGTCGTTACCGCGGATTCGGTCACCGGGGCATGGAATCATACCCACGCGTTCGACACCGATCCTGCCGGGGGGGTGGATGCCGACGGTGAATATGATTTCGTCGCCGTAGCCATCGATAGCGCGGGCAACCGAAGTTCTGCCGCTATCGTGCCCGTGCATCGTGATACCGAAGTGGAGACGACTCCCACGCTGGATATCAGCGACCATAGTTACATTGACAGCGCCAACCTTCCGGGGGCGGGCAGCAGCACGGGCAACCCCGTGATTTCTGCGGGTACGCACAAGGTTGATTCTGAAGGGCACACATATCTCGAAAAATCCGTCATCACGCTTGAAGGCGAATTGCAGGGCTACAACGGCGCAGTCGACCCTGTTGCAGCCTATGTCTATCAGGACGGAACCATTGTCGGAAAAGCGACCATCACCGGAACCACATGGAGCTATGAAGTTTCGTCGCTTCAGGATGCGACGTCCTATGCCTTCTCTTTGAAGGTGGAGGACAGCGCGGGCAATACGGTGGAAACGGCTCCGCTGTACGTCAAGATCGACACCAGCACCGAAGCGCCTTCCCTTGATCTCATTGATGACGACGATACTTCCGGGAATCTTTTCTATTCCGGCACCAGTGATCCGTTGCAGGGCGGGGAAGACGATGTCACCAATCCCGGCGAGACGCTTACCGACCAGAATAATTCGGATAACGCCTTCACGCTGGAAGGTGATGTTGCCGAGGTCGGCAGCACCGTCAAGCTGTATGTCGCCCGGTCCCTTGGAAACGGCACATATACCGCCTACGAGGAAGTCGCGGGTACGGTGACGCAGCCTTCGGGCGCTGGTACGGGATGGAGTTGCGTCGTGCCGGATACGGATATTTCCGACGGCGACGGCACCTATCGTTTCAAGGCCGTTGCACAGGATGCGTACGGCAACACAGCTGAAAAGACCATTGATGTCGTGGTGGACAGCCACGCCCCGTCCCTCTTGAATGCCTATGAATTGTGGCTGGACAACGACAGCGGCGCACAGGATTTGAAGACCAATACGAGCACTCTGGAACTGCATGGCCGCCTGAGTGACACGTCGGATCAGGATATCGTCCTGTATATCGAGCAGGATGGCGGGACCCCCATTCGGATTCCCAGTGCCAACATCAACTGGACGACCGGAGAGTGGAGTTTCGAATACACCCCAACGGAACATCATTCAGCCGGACCGGACCTGCCCGAAGGACAGTATTCATTCACCCTGTATGCCGAGGACCGTGCGGGCAACCTGACCACATATCCTCCGGGCGGCGGCACCTTTGATGTCGAGATCGACAGGACGCTGAGTTTGCCCAGCATCACGCTTTCGGAAGACTCCAATACCTATGGCGGTCCTGCCCGTGCGGACCTTGACCATGACGGTGACCCGGACGGCGCAAGTGACGATTACACCGGTTTTGCATCGGCTCACGGCACGAATATCTTTCTGGATATCGACGCGGATTCCGACGCCACGGTGTCGGTGTACGTAAAAGATCCTTCGCAAGGGGATGTCCCCATCAATGTGGACAATCTCGGAAACCCGGGAAGCGGATATGTCCTGTGCCAAGGCGGCATCCAATACAATACGACTGCGGACAAGTGGGATACGTTCACGTTTGATGCCTCGGATGCCGGGTATCAGAACGACACCAATGAAGTGACGCTGGTCGTGGTCGCCAACGACGGCGGACAGACCAAGTACAGCACCTATTCCTTTACCCTCGATGATGAAGCCCCGGTTGCCGAAGCCGGGAATGCCATCAACTGGGAACCTGCCGACGACACGAGTTCGCACATCACCGATGGCGACGTGGTGACCAACGCCACCAACGACAAGAGCATTCTCCTGTCCGGGGCCGTTGTCGGGGAAGGCCGCGACGATGTCACCGTCGAGATATTCGACAGCACCAAGAGCTCGTTGACCGGCGGGTTCGGTGCGCGGGTCTCCCTTGGCATGGCAACGGTCAACGCTGCCGGGGAATGGACGTTTGAAGTCGGTTCGGATGCCAGCCCCATTGCCGAGGTGTTCCATGAGTTTACCGCCCGTATCGAAGACAGGGCAGGCAACGTCAGGGAAGTCAGTCTGGGAGAAATCCTTGTTGACAGGGGGACTCCGGTAGAACCCGGCCTCTCCATGATCGGCACCGAGGATACGGACTACACCGATGGTTTACAGGCTGAAACGGGTGGTGACGGCTACTATCACGACGACAACAACACGCCGACCAACGCGGATGATATCTACTACAATGACAACAATCTGACCGAATTCAGGTTGACCGGACTGGAGACGGACCCGGGGTCGGTCCTGACGATCGTGGTCGACGGTGTCGCCCAGCCTTCCGTTGCCATCACAGGTACCGAGTATACGTATCAGCCTTCAGGCGAATTTGCCGAAGGTTCGCATACCATTGAGGCGTATGTGACTGACGCGGCAGGAAACGAGTCAGCCAAGGCCACCATGAATTTCGAGGTGGACACGGTAAATCCGGGGCTACAGAGCGATGATATCCGGCTTGCTGCGGATTCCAATACCGGAAGCGCCGACGATACCAGTGATCCGGTTACCAATGCCGAGCATCCCGTGATCGAGGGTGTGTCCGAGGCCGGGGCAGCCATTTCCGTGGAACTCACCAACGAGCATGGCACCGTGTATGTCGCCAAGACCATAGCCGGAAGCGACGGCTCGTGGAGCGTGCCTGCCAACAGTGGGGCCGCTATCGAAGTCGGTACCTATGATGTGTCGGTTACGGCCATCGACAAGGCGGGTAATACCACGGTTTTGGACCATGCTACTTCCTTTGAGGTGAACCGTGAAGTCAGCGTCACTGACAACACGTTCCGGATGGTGGAGAACAGCGAGAACGACACCGGCTTTGCCGATGACGATCAGTATACCAAGAACACAGGGCCGAGTTTTTCATGGGAAGCCACGGAAGACGTGACCGCCCAGTTCGTATTTTACAAGAACGGCATTGCGTCGCCCGTCAAGACCGCTGTCCCCAGAGACAGCGAACTGCACACGGTGGGCGGTGTGACTACGTGGACTCCGGCGGATTTGGATCTGACAGACGGTGAATATACCGTGAAGGCGGTCTTCATTGACACGGAAGCCGGGAATGAAACAGACCCGGACGACAACACCGTTGATTTCATCATCGATACCACGCCGACCACGCTGTCTGCCGAGCTGACTTCCGATTCCGGCATCCAGAATGACTGGGTGACCAATCCTGCCGAGGTCCCGGGGGCCGATGGCTCGACCGTGACCATTGAGGGCAGCGCGCCTGCGGGCACCCCCCTGTCCACTCAGGTACGGATACAGATTTTCTCCAAGGGCGGGGACGGTTCCCTTACGCTGCTTTCTCCTGAAAACAGTGTCGGCGGCCATGATTACATGGAAATTGCCGGGGATGGGACGTGGACCTATGACATTGATTCTGCTGATCTCCCCGTGGGGGTCAATGACCTTGTCATCGTTGCCACGGATCAGGCCGGTAACGAGACCACGATCGAGCAGACACTGGAGATCGATACCGAAGTCACGGCGGGCACGGTCGTGCTTGCGGCCGAATCCAATTCCGGCACCTATGAAGCTGACGGCGATTTCATCGACAACAAGACCAACGACGCCACGCCGCGCCTGACGGGTACGGCGGAACCCAATGCCACGGTTGACCTGTATCTGGGCGACCCGGATGGCGGCGGCACGCTGATTGGCCGTGACATCCCCACTGATGCGGAGGGGAACTGGTATTTCGATGTCGATACCGACACCCGGACCGACGGCAGTGGATTGCTGCGTCAGACCGTTATCAACATGGATGACACCTCTGCCGATTTGAACGGCACGTCGTACACCTTTGTGGCCAGAGTGACGGACCGTGCCGACAACGTCGCGGATGCGACCGGGACCATTGTTCTGGATACGCAGGCACCGGATGAAGGTGCTGCGTACGGCAGGATTCTCCCGACACCGATCACTGTCGGCACGCAGACCGTGTATTCCGATACCGGCCTTGACCACACCGACGGGTATACCTCGGAAACGGAGCCGACCCTGATCGGCGAGGTGCCGGAAGGCCATTCGCGTGTGGATGTATACATCACCTATCCCGGTGATGATCCTGCAAATCCAACGCTCATCGGTACGACCAAGGCCGATGCCAATGGCGATTGGGAACTGGAGTTCCCGGATAGCGCCACCCCCTTGGCGGGGTCTCCTCTCGGCACGGATTACCAGATCAGCGTCAAGACATGGGATGATGCCGGAAACCAGTCCGATTATTCAGCGACCAGAACGATCACGATCGATACGAGTGTCGGCGATCTGGATGGCGATCTGGATGATCAGTTGACGGGCGACCAGCCTGCGCGAATTCGGTTCGGTGCGGCGTTTGATGCCGCCAATCCTCCGGCGAACGGCTCGGACCCGGTGTCCTATGACGAATCGGATCATACGCTCAAGACGAATCTCACCAATCCTGTTTTCGACATCACTCTGGAGCCGGATTGCGATACCGTCACCCTGACGCTGATCCGGCTGGACGGCGATGGCAATCCGGTCACCACCCCCGTGGCCGATCAGGATATATTCGTCATCAACCTCGGACCGGGCTACGCGGAAAATCCTCCGGCTGACGGGAACTGGTCCGGCGTGGCCTTCAAGACGTCTGACGGGCAGTTTGCCACTATTAACGGAAACTGGCTCCTGACGCTTGAAGGTACTGACAAGGCCGGAAACGCATTTTCTCTGGAAGACAACAATGCCCAGGGCGGCCAGTTGCTGACCGTGAACGGCATTCCGCCGGAGTTCGACCTGACCATCGTGGAAGATCAGGCCGGTGACGAAGGGCACGGCCTGTACGCCGGTGACTCCATCCTCAACGCTCCCAGTGTGCATTTCTCCGGTACGTTCGGCGATGATGTGGATTTCAATGAAATATCGAATGTCAGCATCATCAATTCCGTGACCAACGAAGTCATCAGGACGCTGACTGCCGACGAAATAACGGACCGGACATGGACCATGGAAGCCAAGTCCGTGGTTGATGAGGGGGCCAGCAGTTTCTCCTTTTACGTCAGGGCGCAGGATAACTTCGGTAATGAATTCTGGTATCCGTCTGCAAGTGAGCCGCTGACCTATACCGTGGACCGCAACGGCCCGACACTCAATGAGGATTCCGTTGATCTGGTCGACGCTGATGACTCCTTCGGTATTTTCCACGCCACCAACGAAGACAACGTCACCACGGAGACCACGCCCCGCATCGAGTTCGGGAGCGAAGAGAATGCCAAGGTCGAACTGTTTATGGACGGTGAGCTTCTGTTCACGGCCATGCCGCCCGATCCTACGGTGGATGGAGCGGAGTACACTTATGCTCTGGGCAGTGATCCGCTGGGCAGCGGTCTCCCCGCCGGGGTGACGTATAACGCGGCCACCAGAAGGTATACTTTCACGTCAGAGACCCTGACTGATGGCGAGTACGTTTTTACGCTGCGTGCGACGGACCTTGCGGGCAACAGCCGTTCCCGTGATCTGGCTGTCACCGTTGACCGTGTGTATGAAGACGACAGCCTGACCGCAGACCTGTCCAGCGCATCCGACAAGGGCATGTTCGGCGACAGTGTCGCGTATACTGATGACAATCTGTCCAACGAGGACCGACCCGAACTTTTCGGCAGGGCAGAGGCGGGCAGTGCGGTACGCATCTACATGAGGCATTTCGATACCAAGGCGGAAGCCGAGGCCGATACGGACTTCGCTGTCGGTGACGCCGATTGGTACAACGACACGCCACATCATGAAATAGTACTCGACGACATGGATACGTCGTGGTCCTGGAATGCGGAAAACATTGACCACAGCGAACTTGAGGACGGTTACTACAAGGTCATCGTGGTCTCTGAAGATCAGGCCGGAAACAGGCCGCTTCCCGAGACGTTCGTGTTCGGCAAGGACACCGATGCGCCCAGTGAGGTCGGTGACGACATTCCTCAGCTGTCTTTCCACTTGCAGGACAAGATCGAAGGGGCCGATCAGGTCACTGAGGGCTCAGAGAGCGCTGGAGAGGTCCAGCGTGCCGACGGTGAACAGGTATGGTTCACCTCCAACTGGATGCCGACGATCGGCGGTAACGCGGAAGCGGGTTCGCAGGTGCGCGTCGTACTGAGGATCGACAGTGATCTGGATGGCAATCTGGATGATCCCACCGCCATTTACAAGGACCTGACCATCGATGTTACCGATCCCTCGGGCGCATGGTCTTTCGACTTTGCCGGAGAAGCGACCGGAGCAGGCCGTCTGGCCGACGGACTGTACACGGCCACGGTCATCTGCACTGATCCGGCGGGCAACTCCACGACCATGGACCCGTCGCCGCAGTTCGAGATTCGTTCGACGCCTCCCAGCCCGCCCACTATCAGGCTGGATCAGGCCGACGACAGCTATGACGACCAGACCGCCAACGACGGTATCACCAACCAGCGGACCAACCTGACGATTACCGGTACGGCCGAGGCCGGGGCGGTGGTGCGTCTGTATCGTTCCGAGGCGCGCGCGAATACCTCCGACCTGATCACGAATGCCTATCTGGAAGCGAATATCATCGCCACGTTGACTGCCAATGCCTCGGGCGAGTGGTCATACGAGATTCCGGCCAACGGCACGGACCCGGATACGGGTGATCCCATCGTGACGGACGGCTCCTATCGCTACTTCGTGGCCGGTGATTATTTCAACGGTAACACCTACTATTCCATTCAGGCTACCAATGCCGAGGGACACGCCATCACCAATGATGACGGTTCGCCTGTCCTCAAGGACCGGACGCCGATTCCTGACAGCGATGAGTTTACCTATCCTGATTATGTTCTGGAGGTGGACACTGCGTTTGACATTCCCACGACGTTCGAGCTGGGACTGACGCTGGACACTGACACGAGTCTTTCCGAGGAGGAACGCCGGGTCAACAGCAGCCGTATGGATTCGGGCATAGACAATGATTGGCGCACGCCTGAAGAGATTGCTGCGGGTGTCAATCTCGGTGACCCTGCCGATTTCTGGAAGTCGCCTGACGAATTTACAGGAGATTCCTCCTATAATGACTGGAGGGTCAAGACGAGCGGTCCGACCATCGAAGGCAAGGTTGAAGCCGGAAGCATCGTCTATGTTGAGCGGCTTATGCATGTCGACCTGACGGATGACGGTTTCGACAATCCCGAAGACCAATGGGTCACAGTGGGCATCGTGGATCAGGATTCCACTTCCGAGGGAACGTGGCGTTTCGTCTTCCCGGCCGAGCACGAGAATGCCGTGTACACGGTGCGTATCCGGGCTGTGGACAAGGCGGGCAACCATTACCAGAGCGAAGAAAAAGAGATCATTATTGATGCGGAAATCAAGGATACGGTTTTCGATCTGACGGATGCTCAGGATACGGAATTGCATTGGGCCGGTGTCGCCGCCGGAACCGAGTGGGAAGACATTGCCGCGGATGCCACGCTTGAGGGACTGGATTACGTACAGAAGGGCCACCTGCCCACGGCGTTCGAATCCGGCAACGCGGATGACCTGACCACGGAAAACAATCTGCTGCTGTCCGGCGAAGTGGAAGCCGGGTCGCGCATGTACCTGACGGATACCCGTCAGGGTGTTACCGTGCCCATCACTCCCGTGCTGGTCCTTGATCCCGCAGCCATGCTCAATGACGACAGCGCCACCGAGGCCTATTACGTCAAGATCGATGACGCAGGCGATGTGGGGACGTGGGTATGGAAGAGCGCAGCACAGTTTACCGCCGATCACGGCGCAGACTATGACGGAATATATTTTCACATCAGCAACGACGGCACTTGGGAATACCAGACCGGCGAGCTTGAGGATGTGAAGCATGCCTATACCATCGAGAACATCGACCTTGCCGGAAACCGGGCGGTGACGACACCGCTGGCCGTTGAGATCGACCATGAGTTTTCGAACGCCGCCATTGCCCTGAGCATGTCGAGCGATACCGGCCCCTTCGGCGACAATGACCCGGCGTATGATGATCGCATCACCAGCGACGGGACGCCTTCCTTCCGCCTTTACGGCGACAGCGGGGCCACCTATCTGGTGTACGCCTACCATGTCAATGAAGACGGTACTCTCGGTGACAATATCAACGCTGACGGTACACCTGTGGTTACGGGCGTCTATGGCGAAGCAGCCGATACCTACGTCACAGTTCCTTTGGCGGACGGCGGCTATCAGTTCCGACTGGTCAACATTTCGGAATCAGGCCATGTGAGCGAGGCCATCTATCCGCCGACAGAAGCCGACGACACCTATGTGACGAACGATCACTGGGACGAGGGTGGATCAACGCATCCGCTGGTTATTGATACGGTTGCTCCGGTGATCCGCAATCTGACGGACGAGGGCGTGCCGGGGTATTATGCCCATGTCGAGGATGAGGACCCGGGCGATCCGAACAATGCATGGACCCAGCCCGTCACGAACAACGGCAGGCCGCTCCCCATCATTATCTCCGGCGATGCGGTTGACGTTGACGGAAATGGTGTGATCGCGGACCTGATCACCACCGACAATACGCCGGAAATTCAGGTCTTCGTGGAACCGGGGACCATGATCGCCGTCAGCGGCATGGGGTATTCCTCGTATCTGACCGACCACGACAATGACGGAATCATCGTTCTGGACCCGTCCGAGGATCGTAACAGCGGCAATCCGTATGCGAACGGCAGCTATCATTTGAGAATCCGTTTCGGCGACATCGCCGGCAACATATCGGATTCCGCGCATCCGATGGAATTCGACGTGGTGATCGACTCCAGTGCCCCCAGTGCGAACATCGCTCTGGAATCAGATCCCGGAACATCGTCTTCGGACAATCTCGTCAATGTGACGGATCCGGTCTTGACCGGGCGTGTGTCCGCGGATGCCATCAGGTATGAGATCTCCGTTGGGGGCATGACCATCGAACGGCATATCGGGGATGGGGATTACGGTGATCTGATAACCGTTGATGGTGCAGAGTACTACAAGTGGACGTACCAGCCGACTTTGGTAAACGGCGAATATGATGTGTCCATAACTGCTTGGGACAGGGCCGGAAATGCGCAAAGTGACGGCCTGAATGCGTTCCATCCGGACGATCCCAATACGGTCACGAACGACGTGCCGCTCATCATTCATGAAACAGGTGAGCTGCCTATTTATGCCAGTTGTGAATCCAATAGGTCTGGCACACGTTACTATCTGGACATCGACTACTCCGTGAGTGATGCCTACAATGATTCCGGCAACGCCTATGCCGGGTCCAACCAACTGATTTTCACCTACCATTACACGGATAACACGTCGTCCACGGAAGTTGTCGAGATGGCGCTGGGAGAAACGGATTATTCGAACTCCCTGCGGGCGTCTGACGGATATGCTTCCATTGATTTCAAGTTGGTGGACAGCGCCGGAAATGAGTCGGCTACCGGGCACGTGGACCTCACGGGTTCTCCGGCTGACGGCGTGTACGATGTGGAGAATGTCACCGGCACCCTGAGCGAAATTCCCGAAACCGTGGATGTCGGTTTCAGACTGTCCGGAAGCTTGTCGGACCATTACCTCACGGACGATGTCGAGCCTTCGGATGTGGCAACCATCCGGGCGACCATTACCGGCGACATCGACGGCGACGGAACCAGTGAATCCATCACCCAGAATGTGGCAGTGGCTGATGACCACTCGTGGGCCTTGAATTTCAGCAGGGAGTTGGCCGCCGATGAGCGGTACGATCTTGATCTGTCCGCCCTTTCTGCTGACGGCACTGAAATCTCGCTGGCTCTGAATGAGGGAGATAAGTGGGACCTGAGCTATGACTTCCGGGTTCTGACCGAGCAGATGGAGGCCGGTGAGGGAGCAGCGTCCCAGGTTGTTTTCGAAGGGGCCGACGAGACTGGAGTGCCAGCTCCACCGCCTGAAACCGAAGACCATGTGACCATTGATATCGGTGAAGTGCATGTCGATGAGTACGGATTGTAGGGCCTCAGCAGATGCCAGAAGGAAATTTGTCAATGTATAGCCGCAAAACCGAGAGTAGCAGATATGTCTGATGATAGTGCGCCCCCGTGGCCGGGGTTTGTCGACGCCTTGTCGACAGTCTTGATGATGATGGTGTTCTTCACCTTGCTCATGGTGCTGGTGGTGGGAACACTCTCATATATGATCGCCTTGAAGGATACGACGCTTGTTCAGGCGGCACCTTCCACCGAGATGACTGAGACCGTGTCCGGCAAGGACGGCATGGAGTATGATTCCTTTTCCGCGGTCGAGCGGTTGCAGCAGGCTTTGACGACGAAAGCGGTTCTCGGTGAGGAGGATCTTGATCCGAACGCCGCGGTTTCGCTGATTGCGCTTGAGAAGCTCGAGATGGAAAAAAAGGCTCTTGAGAAGAAATTGCAGGCTGCATTGGCCGCTGCCAAAGCCAGCAAACCGGCACCCACGGAAGACGCAGACACTAAGGCGGCTTTGGAGAAAGCTCTGGTACGCATTGCGGAACTGGAAGCCTCCCGCGGCAAGGAAGTTGAGCTGAAAGCGGGCGAGGAAAAGACCCCACCGCCTTTTATCACCAAAATCGTCAAGGGACTGGACCCCAGAAACCGGATCATCATTTTATACAACCAGTTGACCAGTACGTTGGAAGACGGCACCAAAGCGGAACTGCTGAAATGGATCAAGACCAACAAGGGAGCGATCAGCTCCAACGGGCTTGAACTGATTGCCGTCCTGAACTTTGAAGGCGTGTCTTCCAGCACGTCCAATTCCGTCTCTTTCAAGCGTTTGTACGGTTTGATCCGCGTGATCAATGAAGAAGGCGGCATTCCCAAATCAAGAATCAAGTTCCGCGCTTTGAACGAGGCTGTTCCGGGCACCAATCAGGTGGTGGTCGGCATAGGCAAGGTCGCCCGGTAGTCACTCGGCGAGTTGAGGATATTGTGCTCAAGCAGAAAGATGAAATCATGACGGAAGAAACGCAGGCCGAGGTGAATCCCTCTCCTGCCGTGCCGGACGGACCTGCCGCCCCCGAGGGGGAGGAGCCTTTGTCCGCACCGCCTTCCGACTGCGCGGACGAAGAACCGACGGTCAAGCTGGGCACGTCCATAATCACCTGCCTGCAACGAATCGCGGATTCGTTCGGTATCCGCATTTCCGAGAAGGCCATGGAACTCGGCAATACCTCGAACCTGAATCACTACCTGCAAATGCAGGCGGATAACATGGGGTTGCAGGCTTCCCTCGGATTGAGTCCGAGGCGGTATCGCTCAAAGAATCTTCCCGCTCTGGTTCAATACGCGGATGGAAGTTTCGCCGTCATTGAAAAGCGGCATGGAAGTATGCTGGAGGTCTGGAACGGCGACACCGTGGCGGTGAAGAACAATCCCGCCGGACTGGAACAGTTCGGGGACTGGAGCTGTTCCTTTGCCTCGGTTTTTGAAACGGACTCGGTCCCGTTCCTGAGCCTGACGTGGTTCACCGGACAGGTCGGGCGCATGTGGCCCATTTACTCTCAGGTGATACTGGCATCCATCCTGATCCACTGCTTCACGTTGGTCATCCCGCTGCTCATGGGTATCTTCTATGACCGCATTCTGCCGAACCTTGCCGAAAGCTCCCTGCGGGTGCTCATAACGGGCGCGATCCTTGTGCTCGGTTTCGATTACCTGCTGAAAAATATCCGCACCGTGCTGGTTGAAAAATCGGCATTGCAGATCGAGCGGGATGCAGAGCCGCAGCTTTTGCGGGAAATCTTTGATGTCGTTCACGCTGCCTTGCCGCCTTCGGCTGGGCATCTGACCCATGCGGTTCAGGAGTTCTCCCGGATCAAGACGCTTTTCACCAGCCAGCTTATTCTAGGAACCATTGATTTTTCCTTCCTGTTCTTCTTCCTTTTCATCATCTATCTGAACAGCGGTCTTCTGGTTCTGGTCCCGGCGACCATTTCCCTTCTGGTGTTGACGGTTTCTCTGGTCTACGGCCTGTTCATCGACCGCACCGTGTCCGCGCAAAGCCATCTTCAGTCACGCCGGACATCGTTCCTGAATGAGATTTTTCAGGGCATGGAATCCATCAAGGTGACCAATGCCGCACGGGTCTTCGTCTCCCGGTGGTCCAACGAGGTCGAGAAATCCGGCGAAATGAGTTCCAAGTACAGGCTCGCCCAATCCCGCTGCACCATGACCACGGCGTTCCTCGGCCAGATGAATTCCGTGGGATTACTCGTGGTGGCCTTTTCCCTCATCGGCAGCGGTTCCATGAGCAGTGGCGGTTTGCTGACCACTATGGTCCTGTCCGGGCGGTGCGTGGCAGTGTGTGCCAGCGTCGCCAACCTCGTCACTTCGTACCTGTTCGCCCGCCGTTCATACAAAGACCTCTATGATATTTTGCAGCTCGAAAAAGAGTCGAATGAATCGAAGCATTTGCAGATTCAGAACGTGCGCGGTGACCTCGATTTCGACAATGTGTCATTCCGGTATTACTCCGAAGCTCCGTATGTTCTTGAGAATATCTCGTTTTCCATCAAGGAGGGAGAAAGGGTAGGGATTATCGGTCCCATGGGAAGCGGCAAAACAACGCTCCTCAAGCTGCTGGCGGGACTGGCCCAGCCGTCGGAAGGCGTCCTTCGTCTTGACGATCACAACATGGCCCATCTCAATGTGGAAAATGTCCGGGAACGTATGGGCGTTGTTTCCCAGTCCCCGGTGTTGTTTCACGGGACGCTGGAGTTCAACCTGCTCATGGGCGCGCGCAATGTTTCGCAGGATGCGCTGGAACGCGCCCTTGTCATTTCCGGAATCGACACCTTTGTTTCCAAGCACCCGCTGGGGTTGAAGATGCCGATTATCGAGGGCGGGAAAAATCTGTCTCGCGGACAGCGGCAATCCGTGGCCATTGCCCGTTCCCTGATCAGCGATCCTCCCATCCTGCTGCTGGATGAACCGACCAGCAGCATGGATTCGACGCAGGAACGGATTTTCATCAACCGCATGAGCCGGGAGATGGAAGGCAAGACCATGCTCATTGTCACGCATAGACCGCATATTTTGAAGATTGTGGACAGGATTCTCGTCATCGATCAGGGCAAGCTGGTGGCGGACGGTTCCAGAGATGCGGTGCTGGCCAAACTGGGACAGGGTCCGGCTTGAGGGAAATGTCGTGAAGCGTGATTCCTGGATATATCAATTTTTTTATGCGTTTGAGCAGAACATGGGGCACCTGATTGTCCTCATGGTCATAACCCTTTTCATGTTCGTTTTCGTGATCTGGGCTTACAACAGCAACATCGAGAAAACCGTTCGGGCGCAGGGGATAGTCGAGACCAATCTGACCGACAAAGTCGTGGGCCATTATGAAGGCGGCGTGGTGGAGAAGGTCTTTGTGCGCGAAGGGGATACCGTCGTTGCAGGGCAGGCGATCGTTTCCATCGCCAACACCACGACCACCAAGGAGCGCAACAAGTCGGAAATCAAGCAGAAGCAGTGGCAGGCCAAGCTGGAAAGGTTGATGGCCGAAAGCACGGGGACTGTTGAAGAATTTGCCAAGAAAGCGCAGACGCCGGAAGAACTCAGCGAATTGCAGTTCGCACGGTATCGGGCAGAGGCCTTGCAGCAGCGTATCGTGATTCTGGAGACGCAGATAGCCCAGAGTCAGGCGGCTCTGGAGGCAAGCCAACAGCACATGGAGAACATGCTTGAAGAGGAGAAGGTCCTCAAGGAACAGTATGATCTGCTCGAACCCATGGTGAAAAAAGGCGTTGGCTCCAGACAGCTTCTGCTGCAAAGAAAAACCGATCTCGCGAAGATTGCCACGAGCATCGATGAAATCTCCAACAAGAAGGAAGAATACGTTCTGGAAATCCGGGAGCTTGAACAGCGGATCAACCGGGAGCAACTGGATTTCAATCGTGATGTGCGGGAAGAAATCAGCACCACCTCTTCCGAGCTTCGGGCTGTGATCGAGGAACTGAACGCCGCCAACGAGCAGATCGTGCGGAGCGTGGTTCGTTCGCCCATTGACGGTACCATATACAAGTTGAGCGCCAATACGGTCGGCGGCATTGTCCGGTCCGGCGAGGCCCTTGCCGAAATCGTCCCCAATGATGCGGTTATCCGCATCGAGGGAAAGGTGCAGCCCAGCGACAGGACAAAGATATGGAACGGCATGACGGCGAAAATCCGTCCGTCCTCCTATGAATTTTCTCGCAAAACCATGTTGCGGGCCGAGATTATCAATATCTCGGCAAAAACCTATTTTGATGACCTCACGCGCACTTGGTATTACCGGGTGATCCTCAAAACAGCCAAGGAAGATGCCGATAAAACAAAGGATTTTCTTCCGGGCATGATTGTGGAAGTCAATATCCTTTCGGGTGAGGAAAGCGTGTTGGAGTATTTGCTGTCCCCGATTCTGCGCGGTGTGCGCGGCGCTCTTTCGGAGCATAACACCAGATGAGGACCAAGGTCTGAAGGAAGTCTGAGATGAAAGTGATAAAAGGGAGTCCTTCCTGGATAACCACCCTTGTCCTGAGCTGCTTTTTCCTCGTGCTGGGTGTGGGTGCCTGGTATTCGGCCAAGCTGTTTTTACAGGAAAAGGAAGCGCATCATGTGGAGGAACTGGAGCAGTATCAGGCCAAGGTGTTGAATGCCCAGTCCGAGGTCCTTTCCGGGCAGCTGGTGACTCCTGTGCTGCGTGCCCGGGAATTGGCCAAGTCGCGTATTTTCCGCCGTTCCATCGCCAATTTCGCCAGCATGAAGGACAAGAAGAAAATCCTGGCTCAGGAAGATTTTGAAAACTTCATTGATGTCGCAGGATTTCGGGCCGGTCATCTTTTCAGTACGGGCGGCAGCCTGCGGGCCACGACCATGGACAAGCTCGATTCGACCGAGAGTGAATACTACGCTCCGGTGCGAAGTGTCGCCGAGACGCGCCAGCCATATTTTTCTCCCTTGTATCTGTATAAGGGGGAGCTTGTTTCGGATCTGTTCATTCCGGTCTACCCCGCGCATGTGTTGTCCGATTCAGCCGATCCCGAATATGTTCTCGCCCTTGTCGTTCCCGTGCATGCCTTGCTGAGAAGTTTCCTGACGTCGATCCGCAACCTTGATTACCAGACCACGGTCCGGCTAGTGCAGCAGGATGAGGGAGGCCGATTTCAGGAAATCGTTGTGGCGTATCCCGACCTGATCAAGGTCATTCCGGTCAAGGCGTCGCTCAAGGGCGTCAAGCAGGTTGAGTTTGGCCGGAGAGCGGATCTGAACGGTTTGGGTTCAGTCTATTCTTCGGTGGTCTATCTGCCGGCTGTCCGCTGGTGGATCGCTGCGGAAACGGATGAGGACGTGCTCATCGCTCCGGTGCGTGAATGGCAGGACATGGTGATGGTCCTGCTGGCTTTCGGCGGGATATTGGCTGCATTCATTACGACGGCCGTGGTGTTGTTCTTCAGCCGTTATCGCCATTGCCGGATAGAGCGTTCCCTTGCTCAGGAACTGGAGCCGATGCGGGAAGTTCTCGCCGTCGGCACGAGTATCAGCAGCGCCCTTCCCACTCCGCTCTTTCTGCTCAACGCGCAGGATGAAACAATCATGTTCGCCAACGAAGCGTTCGCAAGCATGTGCGGCAAGCCCATGTCCGTGATCCTCGGGCTTTCCATTTCTGAGCTGTTCCTTCCCGTGGAAACGGAATCCCTGCACCATGGGCAGCAGATGCTCGCCATGTCCGGCGGGAAATCCTATTCACAGGAGATGGAACTTTTTCGTGGTCCCTCACCTCTGCTGTATGAAGTCCAGAGTCTGCAATGTGATTCTGGCGACGAGTCTTCTCCCAATATCCTGTTCGTGTTCCGCGAGATCACGGAAGAGCGGGCAGGCCACATTCAGGATGTCGAGAACCGCCAGCAGATCATTGACGCTCTTGTCAGGGCGGTGGAACGAGTCCCGTTCCTTGACGGGCATACTGCGCTTCTGCGCCAGCTTTCCGTGGAAATAGCCGAGACATTGCTGCTCAGCGATGCGGATTGTTCCACAGTGGAAGCTGCCGCCATTCTTTCTCAGGTCGGCAAGACGTTTATTCCCAAGGAAATCATGCAGAAGGAAGGCAAACTGACGCCCGAAGAGATTCAGGAAACCCGTCGCTATGTCGAGCATACGTGCCGCATCATTGAAGGCATTGAGTTTCACCTGCCCATCGTCGAAACCATTTGGCAGATGCAGGAAACGCTTGATGGTTCCGGCTACCCCCATGGATTGAAGGGGGACGATGTCTCCATGCTTGCCCGCATTCTCGGAGTGGCCAACACGTTCAGTGCCCTTGTGAAGAAGCGCTCCTACCGAAAGGCAAAAACAGCGAAACAGGCTGTCGAGATTCTACAGCAGTCGACAGGGCGCTATGATGCGACGGTCATCCGGGCCCTTGAGGCGGTGGTGGAATCCACCCATGGTCAAGCCATCATGCGTGAGAACGATATCGATATTGATGCCGAATAAATGGGTGCTGTTTCAAGGCGGTTTTTTGAAACTCCGCAATTGAATCATCGGGATTTGTCTCAATTTCGGCATGGTGCGTTGTCTCCGTTGTGAAAATCATGCAAGGTAACGCGATAAAAGCATGTTTCGTCATTGCTTTGGCTTTTTGCCGTTGAGAACATCTTCCTGCCAATGAACTGGAGAAATAAAAAATGGGCACTCAGAATTGCAAACAACTCCCTCTTCATTATCTGCTCAACTCCTTTAATTCGTTTTTTAAGATGGAGGCGGCTGGTGGCATCGCGTTGATGGTCTGCACTGTTGCGGCCTTGGTCTGGGCCAATTCTCCCTGGGCCGCATCATATCATTCCCTGTGGCAGACGAAATTGACGGTCGGCATCGGGGACTGGATACTGTCCAAACCCGCGCTCCTGTGGATCAACGACGGTCTGATGGCTATTTTCTTTTTCGTGGTCGGCCTTGAGATCAAGCGGGAAATATTGGTGGGCGGTTTGTCTTCGCCGAGCCAGACCATCATGCCCGTGGCCGCCGCAGTAGGGGGCATGACCATCCCGGCGATCTGCTTCTTTGCCTTTAACGCCGGGACCGATTCCGTCGGCGGCTGGGGTATCCCCATGGCCACGGATATCGCTTTTGCCCTTGGCATCATGTCCCTGCTCGGGAGCCGGGTGCCTGTGGGGCTCAAGATTTTTCTCACCGCCGTAGCGATCGTGGATGATATCGGAGCCATCCTCGTTATCGCCATATTCTACACGACCTCGCTGGACCTGCCCGCTCTCGGGATAGGGGTTTTCGTACTCGGACTAATGGCTCTGCTCAATTTCCGTTGGGGAATACGCCATTCGATTCCCTATCTGGTCCTTGGTGTTATCGTCTGGTTTGCGTTTCTCAAGTCCGGCATTCACGCCACTATCGCGGGCGTCTTGGCGGCCATGACCATTCCGGCCAGCACCCGTATGGACTGCACCGGTTTTGTGGAAAAATTACGCGGCGCGGCTGAAACCTTTGAGCTGGCCATCACCCCTGGTAAATCCGTGCTCACCAACAAGGCGCAGCAGATTGTGTTGCATTCCATTGAGCACGCCTATGACGATGCCACGACGCCGCTTCAGAATATCGAACACGCCCTGCATCCATGGGTGGCGTTCTGCATCATGCCGATCTTTGCGTTGGCCAATGCGGGCGTGGCGCTGGAGGCCGACGTGTTTCAGGAGCTGGTTACTCCCGTGGCTGTGGGTATTTTTGTCGGTTTGGTTATTGGTAAACAGATCGGCGTCACCGGAGCCTGCTGGCTGGTGAACAAACTCGGTCTGGCCTCCTTTCCGGACAAGACGACAATGATGCACCTGTGGGGCGCAAGCTGTCTGTCCGGTGTCGGGTTCACCATGTCCATTTTCATCGCCAACCTTGCTTTCGAGGATGCGGCCAGACTGGTGGAACTTTCCAAGATCGCAATCCTTTTTGCCTCACTGGTTGCCGGAATATCGGGATATGTCGTTTTGAAGTATTTCGCTCCGGATGCTTCGGAGGCCGACAGTTAGGGGGGGCGTTGGTACAAGCCTGTGAGCCGTTTCCCAAGGAAATCCCGAATGATCGGTTCGGTCTGTCTGGCGTCATGGAGAATTGCTGCAACTCAATAAAAGAAGCCCCGAAGAGTATCTCTCCGGGGCTTCTTTCTGTTTTTTCTTTGGGGCTAATAGATTCCCCGTTTGTTGAAAAATGATGAGTATTTTTGGTCAATGCCCTTGATGTGTCCAACAAGCCAGTCCTTGAGAAAGTTCATGACTTCCATGGTTACCGCGGCTTTGCCGGAGAGGAGCTTTTGTTCGAATTCCACAACCGTGTCCACGAACTTTTTATGTGCTGCGATGTGGTTGAGCATGCCGGAATAGTTGTGTTCCTCGAACAGGGCTTCTTCTGTGGAGAAGTGGAATACCGTGTATTCCTTAAGTTCTTCAAGGATCGGGGCCACGGCGGCGTTCCCCCTGCCTGAGCGCATGGCTTCATGCAGGGCGTTGATGAGGTTGAGCAGGCGCAGGTGCTGCTCATCGATCTCGCGGATGTTCACGGACAAATCGTCTGACCACTGCATGACGCCCTTGGGGTTGTCTGCCTTCAGGCCGGACCTGTCGGATTTCTTCTGCTTGGGTGTCGATGTGTCGGGCTGTTTCGGGCTTGATGCGGGTGTGGACACCGTGACAGGGGGAGACACATCCTTTGTCGCAACTGTTGTCAATTTGCCCGAGTCGCCCGTCATGTCCCGGATGACGCGGTCGAGATCGCCGGTCATGGCGGCCATGGCTTCAAGCGCTTGTGCTGCCTCGGTCATTCCCTGCGCTGTCTCGGCTGCGATCTGGGTGACATCGGTGATAGCCTGATTGATTTCCTCGCTGGCGGCAGACTGCTCCTCGGAAGCGGTGGCAATGGATTCCACCTGACCTGCGGTTTCGCCGACAATATCCACGATTTCGGCCATGAATCGGCCTGATTCCTCGGCTGACTCGTTGGACTTGATGATGTCTTTCACGGATTTTTCCACTGCGGCGATGTTGGATCTGGCCTGACTCTGGATGGTCGAGACGGCGTCTCCCACTTCCTTTGTGGCCTGCATGGTCTTTTCCGCGAGCTTGCGAACCTCGTCGGCGACCACGGCAAATCCGCGTCCAGCCTCGCCTGCGCGGGCGGCTTCGATGGCGGCGTTGAGTGCCAGCAGATTGGTTTGGTCAGCAATGTCCGTGACCACGTTCATGATCTGGCCGATGCCTTCAGCCTGACTGCCCAGTTCTCCCATGCTTTCGTTGAGTTCGAGAATTTGGTCCTTGATGGCGTCAATTGACGTGACAGCCTGTCGCACGCCTTCAGCGCCTACCTGGGCATTCTCCCGTGCCCGGGAAGCTGATTCCGCCGCATTGGAAGCGTTGTGGGCCACTTCGAGCACGGTGGCGTTCATTTCCTCCATGGCGGTCGCGGTTTCGGTCATGCGATCCCGCTGAACATCCGTGCCTTGATTGACTTCGTCCACCCGTGAAGCCAGTTGGGTGACCGAAGCGGCAACTCCCTGCGAAATACCGGCAGCCTGTTCGGCAGCGCGGCTCATGGTGGAGAGCAAATCCTTGACCTGTTCCTGCTGGGAGTGGGCTTCAGCCATGGCCGAGCGGGCTGCATCAGCACTTTCTTCAGCCTGCTTGCCCTTGATCTCGGCCTCTTCCATATTTTCTTTGAGATTCTCCACCATGGTGACGGTGGCGTTTTTCAGGGCGAGCAGTTCTTCCGTGTAGCTGCCTTCGATCTTCGCGTTCAGGTCTCCGTTTGCGATTTTGCTGGCAAAGTGTTGCAGGTTGGCAAGCGGAGTGGTCAGCTTGGTGGTCAGGTTGTAGAGAACGATCAGAACGATCAGGATCCCGAAGACGACGCAGACGAGTTGCGAAATGATGAGTGTGGTGACCCGGCCTTCGGATTCGGACTGCATCATGACCACGGCGGCGTTCATTGCCTTGAGTACCTGAACACTTTCGGTGACGATCCTCTGCGTATCGGTGTTTTCTGAATCAAGGCTGCTCTGGATGTTGCCTTTGTATTGAGTCCACAGCCTGTTGACTTTTGCAAGCTGTGCCCGAATTGCTTCGCTTGCAGCCGGAAGCTGTGCTTTGGGGCCTGCCGGATTGAGTGTGAGAGGGGCTGCACCGGAATTGGTCAATGCCTTGAGCGTTGTTTCAAATACCTCGATGGTTGTTGCGATCTGCTTTTTCAGTGACTCGCTGGAATTTTCAGCATAGGCGAGTGTCTCTTTGGCCAGTTTTTGGCTGAGCATGCGCTGGCGACCCGCGAGGTTGATGACGAGGCTGTCATCCTGCTGGCTTGATGTAACAGTCCACGTTGCGGCGAACATGCCGACAACGATAAGAAAAATCAGTGCGACTGATCCGGTAAGGCGAAATTTTATGTTCACGTAAAGGCTCCGATAATGATGAGGGGGATCCTGAATTTTCAGGCAACTACCTTGGCTTAGGTCTATAATATTATTGAATGTAACGAAAAGGCAAGGGTAATTATTATTGCTTCATGCGAACGGCCGCCTGTATGGGCGGCCTTTCGGTTGGTTGCTAGAAACGCTCGAAGTCGGAATCTTCGGCGTCCATGTCGAGTGCTACCCCTTGGTTGGAAGGAGCTGCCGGTGCGGGCGCAATCGGTTTGGGCTGCGCCCCGGCAGGCTTGCCGGGAGGAGACTTCTGTACAGTGACTGTTGATGTCGGACTGGTTCCGTGGGAGTCGATCTTGAAGAAGCGGATGGCCTGCTGCAACTGTACGGACTGGCCAGACAGTTCCTCGGCGGTAGACGCGACTTCTTCAGAGGCTGAAGCGTTTTGCTGGATGACCTTGTCGAGTTGCTGAATGGCGGCGTTGACCTGCTCGCCACCTGTGTGCTGCTCGTTGCTTGTCATCGTGATTTCCTGCACCAGTTCAGCCGTCTTGCGGATGTCCGGCACGATCTTGCCCAGCAGTTCTCCTGCTTCCTCGGCGACCTTGACGCTGGAAACCGAAAGGTCGCTGATCTCGGCTGCGGCAGTACCGCTGCGTTCGGCCAGCTTGCGTACTTCAGCCGCGACAACGGCGAAGCCCTTGCCGTGTTCTCCGGCGCGGGCGGCTTCGATTGCCGCGTTCAGTGCGAGCAGGTTGGTCTGGCGGGCAATTTCCTCGACAATGAGAATCTTGTCCGCGATCTGCTTCATTGCGTCCACGGTCTTCACGACGGCCTGTCCACCCTGTTCGGTGTCTACTGCCGCCTGATTGGTCATGGTGTTGGTGGTTTGCGCGTTCTCGGCGTTCTGGCCGATACTCGATGTCATCTCTTCCATGGATGCGGAGACTTCCTCGACACTGGAGGCCTGCTCCGTCGCTCCCTGTGAGAGTTCGATGGCGGACGAGGCGAGTTCCTCGCTGCCTGCGGCCACCTGCTCACTTGCTTCGCCGACCTCGCCGACGACACGGCGCAGTTCCCTGAGCATGTTCGACATGGCCTGTGAAAGCTGTCCGACTTCATCCTTGCTGCGAACCTGAATGTCTTTTGTCAGGTCTCCGTGGGACATGCGGTTGGAAACGTCCACAGCTTCCTGAAGCGGCAGGACCATGCTGCGTACGACAAAGGTCACGAGAAGCATGAGCAGACCCATGACGATGATGGTCGGGATCAGGATTTCCCAACGGAGGGAAGCGACCTGTGCCTCCACGTCGTCCACATAGATGCCGCTGCCGACGATCCAGCCCCATGGGCGGTACAATTTAACAAATGAAACCTTGGGAACGTCTTCGGAAGAACCGGGCTTGGGCCATTCATAGTTGACGAAGCCCTGTCCGGATCGCTTCGCGACCTTGACGAATTCCCGGAAGATGTAGACGCCGTTTTTATCCTTGAGTTCTCCGACATCCTTGCCTTCAAGCGAAGCTTTGGCTCCATGTGCCACGACGATATGATTGACATCGTTGATCCAGAAGTATTCGCTGCCTTGGTAGCGCATCTTCCGGATTTCCTCCATTGCCAGCTTCTGGGCCTCTTCCTTGCTGACCTTGCCGGAGGAAGCCTCTTCGCCCCAGTAATCGATGACGCTGTATGCCACTTCGACCACACTCATGGTTGCTATGCGCTTTTCCTCCATGAGAGAGTCGCCGACCACCGGGAGGAAGTATCCCATCAGTCCGGCAAGAATCAGGGCCACCGCCGTAAGGAAAATGCTCAAGACCTTGCTACGCATTCCCCAGTCTCGATACCTTTTCATTTCCCGCCCTCCTTTGGGTACAAAATAGAATCCAATTGAAGCACTTTTTCAGTGAAGACAATTCCATTCAAAATCAGATTATCAAAAAGACTGTCTCGTTGGTATGATAAATTTACTATTTGGGGTAAATAGTCCGGGCGGGGTGTAGAAATTGCCCGCCGTGGGAAGGTGTGATAAGAACGCCGTCTTCCAGGAAACAACAGGGAGTTTCGATATGAGCGATTTGAAAAAGATGTATAGTACATTGCAGGAAGATCCGTTTCCGGCTGACCTGAAATTGACTTTGGGCGGTCAGGAACTCACATTCAGGAAACGCACGTGGGAGATCGACGGCGAAACCAAGGGGCTTCGTTACGGTGAAAATCCGGACCAGCCGGCAGCTCTTTACGAGCCGGTCGAGGGAGCGCTTGAAGTCGGCGGCGTGAAGTTTATCGGCGCAGGACAGGGACTTGTTTCCGCACTGACCGAGGAACACATGCTTCAGGCGGGCAAGCATCCCGGGAAGACGAACCTGACGGATGTGGACAATGCCCTCAATATTTTGCAGTACCTGTCGGCCAAACCGGCGGCACTGATCCTCAAGCACAACAACCCCTGCGGCGCGGCGTGGACGGATGAAGGCGTATCCGTGGCCCTGAAGCGAGCTTTCGAGGCGGATCGAATTGCCGCATTCGGCGGGGCCGTCGTGGTCAACCGTACGCTTGATCTGGCAACGGCCGAATTGATCAATTCCGTTTATTTTGAAGTGGTTGCCGCGCCCGCCTTTGATGATGACGCTCTGGCGGAACTCAAGAAGAAAAAGAATCTGCGTATCCTCCAGATTCCCGGTATCACCGAACTTGAGACGCTCGTCCGTCAGCCGTTCCTCGACATCAAGTCGCTTTCGGACGGCGGCATGGTACTTCAGTTCTCCTTCCGCAACGCCATCCTTGATGCCGGGGATTTCCTTCCTGCCAAAACCGAGAAGGACGGCAGCGAGTTTCTTGCCCGTACTCCGACCAAGCAGGAAGCGGACGATCTGCTGTTCGCATGGGCTGTCGAAGCCGGTGTGACCTCGAACTCCGTGCTGTTTGTCCGGGACGGCGTGACTACGGCTATCGGTACCGGTGAACAGGATCGGGTGGGCTGCGTGCTTCTCGCCGTGACCAAGGCGTACATCAAGTATGCGGACCTGCTCGCGTCGAGTGAGCTCGGCAAGTCCCTGTTTGAACTCAAGCTTGCGGCTCTCAAGGACCCGGAGATGAAGGCAAAGCTCGACGACATCGAGAAGCGGACCGCCGAGGCCAAGGGTGGCCTGCCCGGTTCCGTCGTTGTCTCGGACGGCTTCTTCCCGTTCCGTGACGGTGTGGATCTGTGTATGGATCAGGGCGTGACCGCCATTGCACAACCCGGCGGCTCCATCCGTGACTGGGAAGTGATCTCCGCCGTGAATGAAGCCACCCCGCAGGTCGCCATGGTGTTTACCGGCCAGAGGTCGTTCAAACACTAATCCCGACGTGAATATGAAATGAATGAGAGTTCGCCGGACATCTGGTCCGGCGAACTCTTTTTTATTTGTTGACTGTCTGCGTCGAGACTGGGGAAGCGAATTAGAACTTTTCGAATTCCTGATCGGCGTCATTCATGCTTATGTGAACAGGATTTACCTTGGGTGCCGAGATATGCGTGTCGGCCTGAGTGCTGTTCGGAAGCGCTGCGGTCGGTCTGGATGTGACGGTCACGCTTGAGGAGGGCAGTCTGTGTCCGGCTCCGTTGACCTTGAAGAAGGCCATGGTGTGCTGCAACTGTTGTCCCTGAGACGAGAGTTCCTCACTCGTGGAAGCCATCTCTTCGGATGCTGAGGCATTTTGCTGGATGATGATATCAAGCTGGGTGATAGCCTGATTGACCTGCTCCGCTCCGGCATTCTGCTCGTTGCTGGCTGCGGTAATTTCCTGAATTAGCGAAGCGGTTTTTTCAATATCCGGCACCAGAGCCTGAAGCATTTTCCCGGCCTGTTCGGCTATGCCGACACTCGAAGCGGACAGGTCGCTGATCTCGGCGGCTGCCGTGCCTGAACGTTCTGCCAGTTTACGGACTTCTGCGGCCACAACGGCAAAGCCCTTGCCGTGTTCGCCTGCGCGGGCTGCCTCGATGGCGGCATTCAGTGCCAGAAGGTTTGTCTGGCGAGCGATTTCTTCAATGATGGAGATTTTTTCCGCAATGCTCCTCATGGCATCGACCGTCTGGACGACAGCCGTTCCACTTTCCCTGGCATCATCAGCCGCCTTGTTGGCAAGGGCATCCGTCTCCTTGGCGTTCTCGGCGTTCTGGCCGATATTTGCCGCCATCTCTTCCATGGAGGACGAGATCTCTTCAATGGATGCGGCTTGTTCGGTCGCCCCCTGTGACAGGCTCTGGGAAGCTGCGGAAAGTTCTTCGCTTCCTGCTGCGACATTGGCTGTAGCATTCCCTACATCCGCCACGATCGCCTGAAGTTTGATGACCATGTTGTTGAGGGCCGATGCCAGTATACCTATTTCGTCTTTTTGTTGAATATCCAGTGTTTTGGTAAAATCTCCATCTGCCATTTCTTCGGCAAAGGTGACCCCCTTGGCGATAGGCCCTGTTATGGAGAAGGTCAGGAAGATGGCAGCAGCCAGACCTATTGCGATGGCAATGCCGGAAGTGGACAGGCTCATTGCGTTGGCACTGCTGATCTTATCCAGCATTTCAGCTTTCTGGTCCGCACGCGCTGCGTGACAGATTTCGGCTGCCTTGTGTGCGGAATTGACCATGGCTTTTTCGGCAGAGACCTGCTTGTTCATGCAGTCGACAAGATGACTGAATCCGCCCTGATATTTGAGCAATGACTCTTTCACCAGCTTGAGTTGCTTCAGGTCTCTTTCGTTCGTGAAGCGTGACTCAAGGTCACTGACCAGCGTAAATATTTTTTTCAGGCTTTCCTTGTTCTGAGTCAGGTATTTTTTGTCGAGCCAGAGAGCGTAATCCTTCTCATCCTTGCGGGCGTTAAGGAACCACTTTATCATGCGGTTGGCGTCATCAGCCTTTGTCAGTTTGTCTTGCAGCCTTGCGTGTGTTGCGGTCCCGGACATGAACAGTTCAGAGAAGTGTTCTTTCTGGGTGGCCCGCAGGTCTTCAGTCTCTTGCAGGGCTATTCTGGCTTCTCTCCTCATTGTCGCCATGGCCTGCTCTTTCTGTTTTTCCAGACTGAGATAATTGGAGAACCATTTTTCATATTCTCTGACTGCTGCGGTGACTTCCAGCATCTGTTCCTTGTTCGCCTTATTGTTGAATTTCTCGCGTGTTATTTCGGCTTGTTCGTATATCTTTTTCAGGATTTCTTGATGCTGTTTCAGGGAACTCGTATCTTTTCGGATCATGAAGTTCTTTTCCTGAACCCGTGTTTCATCAATGAGTCGAACAAGGCGGTTGACATCGTCCGCCTTGTCTACACGATCCTGAATGTGTTCCATTCCGTTGTATCCAATAAAGGTAACAAGCGCGGTTAGCAGTAAGATCGTGCCGAAGCCTATTCCCAGCTTGACCCCGATCCGTAGGTTGTTGAACATGATTCCTCCCATGCATGTTTAAAAAAATAAAAGTACACACAGATACACCTGGTCAGTCTGGTGATCAAGATGTAACCATCTGGTATATAAAGTTATAATCGGTTGGCAGTATGGAGGAACTGTGGGCGGAATGAACAATAAGATACATGCTGCTTCAGGCAGTGGGGGTGTTTGTCTTTTTTTTGTTTAAGAATGTAAAATTGCTGCGTTTTGTTGTGGTTTTCGAGTTGTTTTTTTTTGGGATTATGTAGTTTGGCGTTACGCGCTGTTCCCGTTTCGGCGGCTTCGTTCATAGTTGAAAATTCCCCTGATTGTCATGAGTGTATCCCGCAGATGTCATGGGGCATCAGGGAGCAGTCGCTCAGGCGTTCAACCGGATGAAAAATAAATGAAGAAGAGCCTGCCGGGACAGTTGCCCGACAGACTCTTCCTTGTTTCGTACTGTTTTATCTAGTGAGGTTGTTTTGCTCAGAATCTTTCGAAGTCCTGCTCGGCATCATCCAGATTCAGGTGGATGGTGGCCGTCTCCGGGGCCGTTTCACGGCTGTCTCCATTGTTGCCGTGGGGCAGGGCGGCAACCGGTCTTGACGTGACGGTCACGCTTGAGGATGGCAGCCGGTGTCCGGCTCCGTTGACCTTGAAGAAGGCCATGGTGTGCTGCAACTGCTGTCCCTGAGACGAGAGCTCTTCACTTGTGGAGGCCATTTCTTCGGAAGCGGAGGCGTTTTGCTGGATGACGAGATCAAGCTGGCTGATGGCCTGATTGATCTGTTCCGCACCGGCATGCTGTTCGTTGCTTGATGCTGTTATTTCCTGAACCAGTGCTGCGGTCTTTTCGATGTCCGGCACCAATGCATCAAGCATGTTACCGGCCTGTTCGGCTATGCCCACGCTGGATTCGGACAGGTCGCTGATCTCCGAGGCTGCGGTTCCCGAACGTTCCGCCAATTGGCGCACTTCAGCAGCCACGACGGCAAAGCCCTTGCCGTGCTCGCCCGCCCGTGCCGCTTCGATGGCAGCGTTGAGCGCCAACAGGTTCGTCTGGCGTGCGATTTCTTCGATGATGGATATCTTTTCCGCAATGCTCTTCATGGCTTCAACGGTCTGGCTTACGGCGGTTCCGCTTTCCTTGGCGTCGATAGCGGCCTTGTTGGCAAGAGAATCCGTTTCCTTGGCATTCTCGGCATTCTGGCTGATGTTCGCCGCCATCTGTTCCATTGAGGAGGAGACTTCCTCGATGGACGAAGCCTGTTCCGTGGCCCCCTGTGAGAGGCTCTCGGATGAAGCGGAAAGCTCTTCGCTTCCTGCTGCGACGTTGTCAGTGGCGTTCCCGACGTCCGCAACGACTGATTGAAGCTTCAGAACCATGTCGTTGAGAGCCGATGCCAATACGCCGATTTCGTCTTTCTGGTGTATGTCCAGTGTCTTGGTGAAGTCGCCTTCAGCCATTTCCGCGGCAAACCGGACGCCCATGGCAATGGGCCGGGTTATGGCGAGGGTAAGGAAGATGGCGGCGGCCAGACCGATTGCGATGGCGATACCGGAAGTGGATAGGCTCATGATGGTGGCATTGGTCATCCTCGCGAGCATGTCGGCCTTTTGTTCCGCCCGAGCGGTGCGGCAGACTTCGTCGGCTTTTCGTGCAGCCTCGACCATGGCCTTTTCGGAAACGACCTGTTCATTCATGAAAGTCGTGAACTGGTTGAATCCCTCCTGATATCCTGTCAGGGCTTTCTTCACTACGCCCAATTGCGCGATGTTGGTCCTGCTGTTGAAACGTGACTCCATGTCATTGGCCAGTGCGAAGATCTTTTGGAGCGATTCCGCGTTCATGGTCAGATATTTTTCATCGGAGGAGATGATGAATTCCTTCTCATTCTTGCGGGCATCAATGAACCATTTGATCATGCGGTTCGCGTCGTCCGCCTTTGTCAGCTTGTCTTCAAGCTCGGCCTGTGTTGCGGTTCCCGATTCGAACAGGGCGGAAAACTGTTTTTTCTGATCGGCGCGCAATGCTTCTGTTTCGCTCAGCGCAGTTCTTGCTTCGCTCCGCATGGTCTCCATGGCCTGATTCTTTTTCTCTTCCAGATTGAGATAGATGGAGAATTGGTTTTCATATTCCTTGACGGCGGCGATGACAGCGGCCATCTGGTCCTTGTTGGCCTGCCGTTGAAATTTGTCACTCGTCGCGGTTGCCTGCTCATACAGTTTGCTCAGTGTTTCCTGATGCTGCTTCAAGGAACTTGAGTCCTTTCGAAGCATGAAGTTTTTTTCCTGTACCCGGCCTTCCACGATAAACCGGACAAGGCGGTTGACATCATCCGCCTTGTCTACCCGGTCTTCGACGTGCTGCATCCCGTTGTAGCCGATGATCGCGACCACTGCGGTCAGCAGTAATACGATTCCGAATCCGATTCCCAATTTTACTCCAAGACGCATGTTGTTGAGCATGATTCCTCCTGGGTATGTCAAAATATGAATATTTAATCAGTTAACGCATATGAAGTGGCGGGTAATCTGTAAATGCAAATTTGAAGATTATAACGGCGGAATGATATGGAGTTGGATTTTATGGGCGTACGAGTATGGTCTCCCGGATGGGGAAGGTTGTAATGCCCCCGGAATTATGGGGAAATGGTCTATGGTCGGAGGGAGGACCGTTCGAAAGGGATCGGCAGAACTGACTGCTTCTAACTGGCTTGATCGGGTTGTTTTCGAAGCGTTCTGCGGTAGCGGAGTTTCAGCACGAGTACGATTCCTGCGAGCAGCAGGGTGATGCCGTTGGTGAGTATCAGTGAGATGGATTTGACAAAAAGGCCGTAAACGAGCCACAAGGCTACCCCGGTGCACAGAAGCAGGTACATGCGAAGGGATATGTCTGCCACGGATTTTGTCCGCCATGTGTGGACGACTTGCGGAACGAAAGATGCCGTGGTGCAGAACCCTGCGAGTATGCCGATGATTTCCATTGATGCACGAGTCATGTTTTGACCGTACATTGACCATCTTACCCTGACAACCGTTTCGTGATAGGAAGACGTTTCACTTCTTTTTCATAAAAGCTAAAGTAGATATACATGGCCAAAAAAACCGTATTCAGTCCCAGTGTCCGCCCCGGTACGGTGGTGGAATTCATGCATGGCGATCAGCCCCAGCTTGCATGGGTCCTTGAGGAATCCGCAGGCAGGCTCAGAATTCTGACCATCAACCGAAAGGAAATGAAACTGCCCGCCGCGCGGTTGCTTCCGTGGTTCGGTCCAGTGCGCGATAGCGATACCAACCGGCAGGGGATACAAGATATTCTCAATGCCCATCAGGAACGGCGCGGCGAGATACAGGCCGGTATTGACGTCATGGAGCTCTGGGAACTGGCACAGGGTGAGCTTGATACCGCACCGCTTTCATGGTTTGCGGACCTGCTTTTCGAGGAATCCGGTCCCGATGAGATTGCCGCGCTCGGACGCGCCATGCTTTCCGCCAAGACGCATTTCAAGTTCCGTCCGCCGAATTTCGAGATATGGCCCGAAGAAAAGGTCGAACTGCGTTTGCGCCAAAAGGCAGAGGAAAAGGAACGCGAGGCGGTCACATCCGCCGGACAGACGCTGCTCAAGGAGCTGTGGACCGCTTACAGTCAAGGGCGAAAGCCCCGGCTTCCCGTGTTCGAAGATGAACTGAAAGCGCGGCTTGAGTTGCTTCTCAGGCACAAGGTCGCAGGGAATCTCGATGAAGTGGAGCAGAAAATCTGGACAGCCATCAGCAAGGGGTTGCCGGATGTGCCGCATATCGCCCTGCTGCTTGCTCAGGCTTGGGGTGTCCTGCCGCCGCACCACAATTACCTGCTCGACGAGGCCGAGTATGAGTGGGGAGATGTATGGTGGGAATCCTTTTCCAATGAAATCGATGAAATAGAGACGGCTTTTTCCAATCAGGTCGGCGAGATCGAGTCCGATGAATTCATCAGTATCGACGCCTCGACCACCCGTGATATTGACGACGCCTTTCTCATGAAAAAGGACGGCGATGACTATGTGCTGTCCATTGCCCTTGCACGGCCTGATGCTCACTGGACCTTTGGTTCTCCGTTTGACCGGGTGATCGCGCACCGCGCCACAAGCTTGTACCTGCCTGAGGGTACGGCGCACATGATGCCCGAGAAACTCGGCACAGGATTGTACAGCCTGCTTGCCGGTGAAAAGCGTCCTGTTCTCATTGCTGAATTTCGTCTGGATAGTGACGGGAAACTGTTGTCCACCACGCCGCGTGAGGCATGGATAACGGTCAAGGCCAATATCACTTATGAGGCTGCGGATGCCGCCATCGAATCCGGGAGCGATGAGTCGCTGGTTCTGGCTTACCAGTTGGCGGAGCAGCTCATTGAACGCCGTATCAGCGACGGAGCCTGCGTCATCCGCAAGCCCGAGCCTGTGGTTTCGGTGGATGGCGAAGGCGCGCAGTCGGCTGTGAGCATAACCCTCAAGGAGCCGTGCCCCCTGTCCGAACTCGTCATCAGTGAGTTCATGATTCTTGCGAATTCCGGCCTTGCCTTGTGGGCAAAGGAAAATGATGTGCCGTTGCTGCATCGTACGCAGGATATCGCGCTGCCGCAGGAGTCCGCAGGAATATTCACGGAACCCGCGGCGATTCTCCGTGCCGTCAAACTGCTGCTGCCGCCGATTCTGGAAACCACACCCAAGCGTCATGCTGCCCTTGGCGTGCCTGCTTATGCGCCCATCACGTCACCGTTGCGCCGTTACACCGACTTTATCAATATGTCGCAGGTCTGTTCGTACCTGAATGAAGGGGAGCCGCGCCTTGACCGGGATGATCTGGATCATCTTGCGGTCAATCTCGGCATGCGTATCAAGGATGTCGGCGCGGTACAGCGTTTCCGTCCGCGTTACTGGAAACTCGTCTACCTCGCCAAGCAGCGAAAATCCTTCCAGTCTGCCGTGATAGTGGATGATAACGGCTCCATGGCGACCCTTGCTATGCCGCATCTGCAAATCAACGTGCGTGCGCCCAAAAAGATGCTGGGCGACAAACTGTATCCCGGTCAGCGGTTCCAGATCAATTTTTCTCGCGTCGATCCGCTCACCAACGAGATCAAGATTGCCGAGGCGCTGGAAGAGTAAAGCGTCCGGTAGATGGAATTGGAAACGGCAGGCTGTCCTGATGGACGGCCTGCCGTTTTTTTGTCAGCCGATCATTTTGTCGAATAGTTCTTCGAGGGATTCAAGGTGGGTAGCGAGGGGCCAGTGCTCAAGCGCGTAAGCTCGCAGGGCGCGTGACGGCGGGCCTTCCGCAGCAAGGATGGTTCGGCATTCTTCCACCGTGTTGAAGATGAGTTCCTGCGGGAAGATCGAACCGGCACCGGGGAAATTGTGGATGAGAGGCCGGACTTCGCAGGCCATGGCCTCTGCAATGCCAAGCCCGAAGCTCTCACGGATGGAGGCTGAAATGAGCGCGTCCTTGTCCCCGAGCCATGCGGGCATGTCGCTCACCTGTCCGTGGAACGTCACCGCGTCCGCAAGCCCCATGGCGTGCGTCATGTGGTCGATGTAGAGCATCAGTTCCATGACTTCTACTTCGGCTCCGGCGTATTCACCTGCCAGATGCAGGGTGCGCGAGGGGGCGTCCCTGTGGGCCGCGGCAAAGCATTGCAGCACGAGCGGCAGGTTTTTGGTGTGCCGCAACTGCCCCACGTATGCGATTTTCCCGGTAGTCGTTTTATCCTTCGGGGCGTTGAATTGCGTGGTGTCCACCCCGTTGGGCAGGACGAATACTTCCGTGTGCTGCTCAATGTCCGGAATACGCAGCCTGAGAATGTCGGTCATGTGGTGGGATACCACCATGAAAGCGTCAACATTCTGCCATGCGACGTCGGCAGGGAGCGAAGTATACGCCTCGAAACCATGCATCCGCATTACGAGTTTACCGCGGCGTTTCAGGCGTGAGACACGGACTGCGGCGTCCTGCACCCATTCGACCCATGTCAGGTCGGCCCACTCCAGCGCATCGTGGATCCCATCCGTGTCCGAACCGTTGATTTCACGAAATGCAAAACGGTCGGAAACCCAGTTGCGAACAGGGGCGAGGAACTTGTCGGTTCCGCCCTGAATGATGAAAGCGATCTTCTTCGTCATGGTTTTTGCATATACGCGATAGTTCCGACAGACGTCAAAATTTTTGCACCCGGAGACGCTTCATGACCCGTCCGACCATCAGTTTCTGTACATATACCTTCAACGATGCAGAATTCACCGCTGACCTCATCCGACAGACCCGCATGTTTTCCATGCGACCGGACGAGATCGTCGTGGTGGACGATGGGTCGGACACACCGTTTGTCATGGACGACGCTCCCGCGAATTTGCGTGTGCTCCGGTTCGAGAAGAACCGCGGCATCACCGCTGCGAAGGGAGCCGGACTGTCGGCCGCCAGTGGCGATTTCATCTTTTCCATGGATTGCGACACCCGCGTCAGCACTACGTGGCTGGAGCGCAACCTGCCGCATGCCGCTGTGCCGGAGATCGGTCTTGTCGGCGGATCGCTGGTGTATCGGTCAGGTGATGATCTCGTGTCGCGCTACCTGTCGGTTTTTGGCGACAACCATAACCAGCATCATGTGGGAGCGGCGGATTTCATTCCCGGCAACGCCTTTCTCCTGCGGCGCAAGACATGGGAACAGGCAGGGGGTTTTGACGGTTACGGGGAAACCAACTGTCAGGACCACTATCTCTGCGGGCGTCTGAAGGACCTCGGGTACACGCTTTTTTCCGACGCCCGGGCCGAAGCGTGGCAGTTGCGCCGCATTACCCGCACCACCATGTGCAAGCGTGTGTGGAAGTGGTGTCACAAGCCCATCAAGCGGCAGGCGTGTGAAGCGGATGATATCGTGAATTATCTTTTCGGAACGTTTGTGGCACCCATGCTCGACCGCTGTGATAACAGCGCGGTGCTGGGCGAACCGCTGTTTTATTATCTTGAACTGCTGTATCTGGCGCATGCCGTGCTGGACACGCTGGACCACTTGGTCGCGCAGGGACGCATGAGCGCACAGAAGCACGGTGGTTTTCTTGCCGAACTGGTTGAGCTTTTCGCGGGGTATCCACGGATTCAGGCCATGTACCGCGCCGATCTCTATGCCATGGGACACGACATGCTCGCCAGTGTGCCCTCAGGCGACACGGCGGCGTGGCGGGAGTTTTTCATGTTCGCTCCCATGATGCAGAAGGGTGGCCTGTTCACATGGCTCGAAGAGCAGGGCGTGGCACAGCTCGTTCGGGATGAAGTAGAGGCCGAATACGACTTCTCCTCTTACGCGGAGGCGACGTATGAGGTCGTGAACGCCTAGCTCTCGTTGAAATTTCTCGGGAATGAAAAAGGGCAGCCTGACATCATGTCAGGCTGCCCTTGATTTGTCTTGGTGCATGGAATCTAGTCATACTGCTTCGGGAAACGGGAACCCATGAGATAGTCCATGGCTTCGGGATCGATGGTGCCGGACGCCACGAAAAAGTCCACGCCCACCACGATGGGATGGTACTCCAGACCGTGCGGCAGCTCGTCGCCGGGACCGCAGATATAGCGTTCAGTCGGTATCGCGTCGTTCACTTCCACGAGTCCCTCGCCGTGCAGGGAGGACAGAATGACGTGGTCGAGGACGATGCCTCCGGGCAGGGTGGTCCAGAGGTGATACTGGCTCATGTTCTCTTCGCCGCTCTGGTGCTTGATCATCTTCTTGAAGTGCGACGCCGTCACGGGCAGGCGCATTTCACCGTTGATCGAGACGTTGCCCATGGTGATGACCGCGCCTTGAATGCCGAACCGGGTCAGGAGCATGTGGTACATGCCGAAGTTGACCGACATGCCCTTGCCCGCCCGTTCGGCAAACGGGATATGGGAAGTGGCTTCCAGTTCGTTGAGCACGGACTGATCCACGGGTGTGTCGAGTTCGTCGATGGCATAGCCGCCGAGCTTCCATTTGGCGGTGCGGTTGACTGCTGCTTGAAATTCCTTGCGATAGGACATGCGTTGACTCCTGATCCGTTTTGATGTGCGGCAGGAAGTAGCATTTTGGGTGGCGGGAATCAACTGCGCGGCGTGGTCGCCACGGCGGAATCGCCTTGGACGCACAAATGAAACGGCCCGAAAGCGGTATGCTTCCGGGCCGTTGATTGTCGTTATTCGGATTCCGTTTCGGGCGGTTTCTTTTTCGGGTTGACCTTGTTTCCTATCTTTGCGGCGGTTCCCTGAACCGCGGCGTAGAGCGCCGGGACCACGAGCACGCCGAGTACTGTCGCCGCGATCATGCCGCCGAACACCGAGGTGCCGAGGGCGTGACGGCTGGCCGAACCTGCACCGGCTGCGGTGACCAGCGGGATAACGCCGAGAATGAAGGCGAACGAGGTCATCAGGATGGGCCGGAAGCGCAGATGCGCGGCTTTCATGGCGGCTTCCTTGAGAGACATGCCTTTTTCGTGTTGTTCCTTGGCGTATTCAACAATCAGAATGGCGTTTTTCGCCGCGAGACCGATAAGCATGATCAGGCCGATCTGGGCATACACGTTGTTGTCCAGTCCGCGTATCCACTGTGAGGCCATGGCACCGAAGATGCCGAGCGGGACGCAGAGGATGACTGCGAACGGAGTGGCCCAGCTTTCATACTGTGCCGAAAGCACCAGAAAGACCATCACGACGGCGAGGCCGAAGACCATGGCGGTATCTCCGCCGGAGTACTTCTGCTGGTAGGCGATGCCGGTCCAGTCATAGCCGTATCCCTGCGGCAGCGAGGCCTTTGCCACTTCTTCCATGGCGTCCATAGTCTGGCTGGAACTGTAGCCGTGCGGCGTGGATGCGGTCATTTCAACGGTGCGGAAGACGTTGTAGCGCTGGATGTATTCCGGGCCGGTGATGCGTTTGACCGTGCTCAATGTGGACAACGGCACCATTTTGCCGTCGCCGGACCGCATGTAGAAGCGGGCCAGATCGTCCACCTTGGTGCGGAACTGCGAATCGGCCTGCGCCATGACGCGGTAGGTTCGTCCGTATTTGTTGAAGTCGTTGATGTAGTAACCACCCAGATACGTCTGGAGGGTCTGGAATATGTCGTTGACCGGGACGCCAAGCTTTTTGGCCTTATCGCGGTCGATCTCTACATAGTACTGCGGCACATGCGAACTGAACGTGGTGAACAGGTTCGCGACTTCGGGCCGCTTTTTGGCTTCGGCCATGAAGGAGTCCGCCACGGCGGAGAGTTCGTCAACCGATGCGCCGGTCTTGTCCTGAAGCTCGAACTGGAGGCCGCCGGTGGAACTGAGGCCTGGAATGGCCGGTGGGCCGAAGGTCACGACGATGGCTTCCTGAATCTGCCAGAATTTCTTTTGCGCGGCTCCCATGATGGATGCCAGCGACAGTTCGGGCGTTGTCCGTTCCGACCAGTCGTCCAGAATGACGAAGAAGGCCGAGTTGTAGGACGAGTAGGCACCGGTCAGCAGGCTGAACCCGCCGAGAGTGACGTAGTCTTTCACGCCGGGTGCCGTCTTCAGGTATTCCTCGATCTGGAGCGCCACCTCGTTGGAGCGTTCAAGGGACGCACCTTCGGGCAGCATGGAGTTGACGATGAAGTAGCCCTGATCCTCGTCCGGCACGAAGCTGGACGGCAGGATCGAGAACAGGCCGCCTGCGCCGCAGACGAGGATGCCGACGATCAGGATACCCATGAAGGCGCGCTTGACCAGTGCGGCAACAGCGGCGTTGTAGCGCCTTGTCACGGCGTCGAACACTGTGTTGAACCTGTCGAAGAACCAGCCCAGCGGACCGCGGATCGGTTTGTAGGGCCGCAGCAGGAGCGCACTGAGGGCGGGCGAGAGCGTCAGGGCGTTGATGGATGAGATCAGCACCGACACCGAGAGCGTCAGGGCGAACTGTTTGTACAACTGGCCCGTGATGCCGCCCATGAATGCGACCGGAATGAACACCGCGACAAGTACGAGCGTACTGGCGATGACCGGCCCGGTCACCTCGGCCATGGCCTTCTTGGTCGCTTCTTTGGGTGAGAGTCCTTCATCATCGATGTTACGCTGGGTCGCCTCGACAACGACGATGGCGTCATCGACCACGATACCGATGGCGAGCACAAGTCCGAACAGGGTCAGCGTATTGATGGAGAATCCGAGCAGCGGGAAGAGCGCGAACGTACCGATCAGCGAAACCGGCACGCAGACCATGGGAATAATGGTGGTGCGCCAGTTTTGCAGGAAGATGAAGACCACGAGGAACACGAGAATGAGCGCTTCGTACAGGGTTTCCATGACTTCGTCGATGGATGAGTTGACGAACCGGGTCGTGTCGTACGGGATCTTGTATTCGATGCCTTCCGGGAAGTTCTTGGAAAGCTCCTCCATGGTGCTGCGGATGTTCTTGGCTACATCCAGTGCGTTGGCACCGGGCAACTGGTAGACGAGCAGCGAAGCCGTGGGGTTGCCGTCGAGACGGGCGAAGGTGAAGTAGTTTTTCGCGCCGAGTTCGACTTTGGCGACATCATGAACCTTGACGGTGCTGCCGTCCGGGTTCGCCTTGATGATGATGTTTCCGAATTCCTGAGGCTCGGCAAGGCGGCCCTTGACGCGCATGGACATCTGGAACTGCTGGTCCTTGGGCGTCGGCGGCATGCCGATCTGACCTGCCGGTGCCTGGACGTTCTGTTCCTGCACCGCACCGATGACGTCAGCGACAGTCAGGCCGAAGGAGGCGAGCTTGTCCGGGTCGAGCCAGATCCGCATACCGTAGTCCTGATCGCCGAACAGGTTGACGTCGCCGACGCCCTGAATGCGTTTGAGGGCGTCATAGATGTTGATCTTGGCGTAGTTGTTCATGAACAGCGTATCGAACTGCGGCAACTGGGAAGTCAGGTTGACGATGAGCACGATGTCCGGGGACTGCTTCTTGACCTGAATGCCCGAGTTGCGGACTTCCGCCGGGAGCTGTGCGGTCGCGAGGTTGACGCGGTTCTGTACGTCGACGGTCGCCAGTTCGAGATCTCGGCCCAGTTCGAAGGTGACGGTCAGGGACAGGGAACCGTCGTTGGCTGAGACCGAGGACATGTACAGCATGTCCTGCGCGCCGTTGACTTGTTCCTCGATGGGAGTGGCAACGGACTGCTCCACGGTTTCCGCGTCCGCGCCGGTATAGTTGGCGGTGACGCGTACCGAAGGTGGCGAGATTTCCGGATATTGTGCGATAGGCAGGGCAAAGACGCTCAGGATACCGACCATCAGGATAATGATGGCCAGCACTGATGCGAAAATCGGCCGATCAATGAAGAATCTGACAAACATGGGTTACTCGGCCTTGTCTTCGGTTGCGGATGCGTTGTTCTGTCCGACAGGAGTGCCTTCGCTCTTCTTGTTCTCCATGGGGACGACAATGGGCTTGATTTCCATCCCCGGCTTCACGCGGCGGATGCCGTCGGCGATGACCATGTCTCCGGCCTTGAGGCCTTCCCGGATGACGACCAGTTCCTCGGATTCGAAACCGGCGGTCACGGGCGTGCTCACGATCTTGCCTTCGGCGTTGACCGTATAAACGGTCTTGACGCCCTGCGTATCAATGATAGCGCGGGACGGGACCACCACGGCGTTTTCGACGATTTCAATGGGTACGCGAACCTTGGCGTACTGGCCGGGGCGCAGCAGGCTTTCGGGGTTCGGGAAGGAAACGCGAATGCCGAGGGTTCCGGTGGTCGGGTCCACGGCCCGGTCAATCATGTCGAACGAACCGAGGTGGTCATATTCTCTACCGTCGGCGAGGATCATGTGGACTTCCTTTTTTGCGGGGTCCTTGATGTCGCGGTCCCGTTTGGCGCGCAGGTAATCTGCCTCGCTGACAGTGAAGCTCACGTACACGGGGTCCACGGTGGAAACCGTGGCGAGCAGGGTATTTTCGCCCTGGCCGACGAGGTTGCCGGTGTCCACGTTCACACGGCCGATGACGCCGTCGACCGGAGCGTAAATTTTGGTATATCCGAGCTGAATCTTCGCGTTCTCGACCTGAGAGGAATTGTCGCGAACCTGTGCCTTGTAGGTGGCGAGGGAGGTCTGGTAGCTTTCGAATTCCTCGCGGCTGACCACGCCTTCGTCATACAGCTTCTTGAAGCGCTCGTAGTCCTTCTTGGCTTTTTCCAAGAGAGCCTGATTGTATTGCAGCCCGGATTCAGCCTGCTTGAGGTCTTCGCGGAATGTTTTGGGATCAATGATGAAAAGCAGGTCGCCTTTCTTGACCGTCGCACCTTCCTTGAACTTCTTTTCTTGCAGGAAACCGGCCACGCGGGCGCGGATATCCACGGTCTCGACCGCAGAGATGGTCGCCACGAACTCGCCCCAGAGAGGCATGTCCTTGGTTTCGGCCTTGACCACCTTCATGGGCACGGCCGCTTGTTTTTTCGGGGCGGCTTTTTCGTCACCGCCGCAACCGGCAAGAGACATGGAAAATACGATGAAAAGTGCCAGACAGAACAGTCGGGAAGAAACGGATTGACTCGGCATTATTGAAACCTTGAGATAACGTGTTGATTTGTAAAGAAATGTCAGCATCCGCCAATGTGGATACGTATATTAATAGGATTATGGAGATAAGTAAAAGCAATAATGCATTTTTATAATCAGTTGCGGTGGAAGGGCAGTCGCTTGGAAATCCACGCAGTTGTTGACTCTGCGTGCGGCAGGCCGTATTTATCTTGCGACGGTTGCAACGATTTATTTCAAATGGAGAATGAGGATGGCTGACGAAAAAAAATGCAGGGAAAACCCGATGCAGGGCATCCCGCTCGATATCAATTTCACTACCTTCATCTATTCCCTGTCGTCCTCGGCCATGGTTGCTCTGGGCGAGGCTGCCGACCCGTCCAACGGGCAGGTTGATTTTCAGCCGCAGATGGCCAAGCACACCATCGACGTGCTCGGCATGCTCAAGGAAAAGTTCGAGACAGGTCTCGACAAGGAAGAACAGAAACTGCTGTGCGACATCGTGTACAATCTTCGCATGGCATACGTGAACAAGACCAAATAATTCAGGGGAGACAGCATGTCCCAGATCATCAAGGCGGGGCTGGTCGGCGTGACCGGCTATACCGGCATGGAACTCGCTCGGCTCATGACGCATCATTCGTCCATGGAGCTTGTCCGAGCCACCTCGCGTTCCGAGGCAGGCAAGACCCTTGCCGACATTTACCCGTTCCTGCACCGCTTGCCGCTGGGTGATCTCGTCATCACACAGCCCGATCCCGTGGACCTTGCCAACGAGTGCGACGTCGTTTTTCTCGCCGTGCCGCACAAGACCGCCATGGAGATTGCCTCCGCGCTGCTCGACGAGGGCGTCAAGGTCGTTGATCTTTCTGCGGATTTCCGCATCAACGACAAGGCCACGTACGAGGAATGGTACGAGGTCGAGCACACCCGGTCCGAGCTGCTTTCCGAGGCGGTTTACGGGTTGCCCGAACTCTATCTCGACGAGATCATGGGCGCTCGGCTCATCGCCAACCCGGGCTGTTACCCCACGTCCTCCATTCTCGGCCTTGCCCCGGCGCTCGGAGCGGGCATCATCGAGACGGACAACATCGTGATCGACGCCAAGTCCGGCACATCCGGCGCGGGCCGCGGTGCCAAGGTCGGCACGCTGTTCTGCGAGGTGGCCGATTCGTTCAAGGCATACAGCCTGCCGAGGCATCGCCACACGCCCGAGATCGAGCAGGAGATTTCCAAGATTGCGGGAACGGACATGACGGTCTCGTTCAACACGCATCTGCTGCCCATTGACCGCGGCATTCTCTCGACCATTTACACGAAACTCACGGCGGACACCTCGGTTGAGGAAGTCCACGCCATGTATACCGAATTCTACGCGGACAAGCCGTTTGTGCGTGTTCTCCCGCAGGGCCAGTTGCCCGAGACCCGTTTCGTTCGCGGCACGGTCTTCTGCGACATCAACGTGGTGGTGGACCCGCGCACAGGCCGGTTGGTGATTTTGTCGGCCATCGACAATTTGTGTCGCGGCGCATCCGGTCAGGCGCTCATGAATGCGAACCTCATCTGCGGATTGGACGTGGATGAGGGGATTCCGATGGCGCCGATGATGCCTTAGCGGGGACCGTTTGCACGGAGCCTATAAGAATTAAGAAATGATGAAGGCCGCCCGAATGGGCGGCTTTTTTTATGGGATTTTGAGGAGATAAGAGTAAAGCAAAAAGGCAAAAAGGCAGAAAGGCAAAAGGCAGAAAGGCAAAAGGCGGAAAGGCGAAATCCGGTCGCTAGCGCTTCCTCCATGTCCTACGCGGACGGCGGTTCTTTCTTGGCTGAGCCGCCCCAAGAAAGAACCAAAGAAACGCGGCTTTCCTTGATTTACCCGCCGGACTCTCACCGGCCCAAGAATCTGATCCAAACAAGCTGCTCCCGAATCAAGTCGCCGAAGCGGCTCCGTGATTCGAAAAAGCCGCAGCTATTGTTTGGTCAGCTTCTAGGGCCGGTGAGGTCTGATTGGCTGGTTGGGGGGGCTTCGGTTGAAAAGGCGATGAGAGGCAAGTGCGGTAACGGAAGCCTGACTTTTTGAGGGAAGAGAAAATCAAAAAGGCAAAAGGCGGAAAGGCGAAATCCGGTCGCTAGCGCTTCCTTCATGTCCTACGCGGACGGCGGTTCTTTCTTGGCTGAGCCGCCCCAAGAAAGAACCAAAGAAACGCGGCTTTCGCTTGATTTACCCGCCGGACTCTCACCGGGCCAAGAATCTGATCCAAACAAGCTGCTCCCGAATCAGGTCGCCGAAGCGGCTCCGTGATTCGAAAGAGCCGCAGCCATTGTTTGGTCAGCTTCTAGGCCCGGTGAGGTCTGATTGGCTCGTTGGGATGCTACTTGTATTCTGATGAAGTTATGTAGGATTTTAGTTTTGGATACTCTTCAGATGGAACAATATCATATGAACCGTTGCTGGCAAGCAACATAAGTTCACGTGCAGTGTTAAGCCGTTCTACATATGGAACAACAACGCCTTCGACTATTTGCACGAAATCTTTCATATCTTGTATGCTGTGGGGGATTTTATATCCTTTATGCCTTTTGCTTGCAATAATTACTCCATTGTCTCGCAAAGGAGCAATGATGCTACTACGTAATTTTTGTCGGTTGATTGTTTCTAATCCTATTTCACCAAGATGGCTTATTATTGAATCACTAAATACATATTCACTAGAGTCAACAAAAAAACAATGGAGTAAGTATTCTAGGGTGTTGACTTTTAATAAAGTGTCAATATCTTGTGAGTTTATATTGTTATAAATGTATTCCTGCGCTTTATTAACACTTTGTTCTTTTATGATTTGATTAAACTTTTCTTTATTATCAAGATTATCAAGGTTATGTGGATTTGATATTGAAGGAGGCCATTTGTATGTAAATATTTTATTTTTTGACACTAAATCAATTAATTCGGGAGCATCTTTGCCTGATAGATGCCTTGCAATGGTGCCTGCAACAAGGTCTGCAATTTGGATTAATGGATATTTTTTGCTGTCACCGTATTGAAAATCTACAGATTGCAGAAGTGAAAGGTCGAATTTTTTGCGAATATAGGACTTAAATGAGTCCATAAAGTCTTCTCTTCCGTATGTATCATTGTAAATTTTTGTGTGTTGTTTCGTTTGACAAAGTCTACTATGCAAACTTCCATTTAGGTATTTATAAAAAGATTTTTTAAATTGAAGGCCACTAGATCTATAGATCAAATTTTTATCGACAATGTATGCATAGTATTTGAAAGGTATTTTTGAGGCTTCCAAAAGGATTTTTCGTCTTCGTTTTTGGTTTTTCCCTATTTTGCTAGATTTAATTTCAGCACCTCCAAAAAAGGATTTTGAAATTTCTAGCGCAGTTGATTTAGCTATCTCGAGTTGGTCATCATCAACAATGATAGCAACAAGTATATATTTATTTGAATCCTCATTGTTATAGGTGGGGAGGCTTGTGTTTCCTGATTCATCGATAAAAATGTGTCTAGTTGGCATATTTGATTTTTTTGTTGATATATTGGTTTTTTGGTATTTTAAGCTTGTTTGAATGAATGTTCAAGTGTGTTTAAAGTAATTGTTTTTTTGTCTTATTGCGTATGGGGTGGGTCAGGTGAATATGTGGTGTTAGATTTATTAGCCAATTAAACCTCATCTGGCCTAGAAGTTGACCAAACAAGGGCTGCGGCTTTTTCGAATCACGGAGCCGCATCGGGGACTTGATTCGGGAGCAATTTGTTTGAATCTTTTTTTAGAGCTTGTGAGGGCTGATAGATTCATTGGGTTTATGGGATTTACCAATACGACGAAAGCCAAGTGCGGCAACGAAGGTTCGACTTTCATTTTCCTGCTTGCCTTTCATTCATACTCCCACACGAAGACCTGCACCAGCCCTTAGCTTCGGAGCCTAGAAGCTGACAAAACGGAAGCCGCGGCTTTTTCGAGTCCGGAGCCGCTTCGGCGACTGGACTCGGGAGCGGCCCGTTTTGATCAGATTCTTGGCTCCGAAGATACAAGGCGGTGAAGTTCAGAAAAAAAGCAGTTTCTTTCGTTCTTTCTTTCCTGCTTTGGAGAAAGAAAGAACCCCGCCGGGAGGGCATGGAAGTCGCGTAAGCGACTGGATTTCTGCCTTTCCGCCTTTCATGCGCCGCAGGCGCACATCCCATCAATCTCCGCCGCTTGAAAAGCGGCATCCATAATCTCTTCTCAAAGTGGAGCGCAAAAAGCGCGGCTCTTCCATTCTCCCCAAAAAATCGCTACAACATCCCCACCAAACAGAAATTTCAGGAGAACCTTTCATGGCGTATATCATCTGGCCTATTGTGGCCTTTGTCCTGTGTTCCATCCCGTTCGGGCTGTTCATTGCCAAAACATGCTGCAACATCGACCCGCGTGAGGACGGCTCCCGCAATACCGGCGCGACCAATGTCGCACGGCTCTGCGGCTTCAAATACGGCGTCGCAACCCTCGTGCTCGACGTGGGCAAGGGCTTTGTCTCCGTGCTTATGGCCTCCGCATGGATGGATTCCGATTTCGGGCTTTCCATCGTCGTGCTTGCCGCGATTCTGGGCCACGCCTTTTCCTGCTTCATGGATTTCAAGGGCGGCAAGGCCGTTGCCACCACCGTGGGCGCGTTTCTCGCCGTCTCCTTCTGGGGAACCTTTTTCTCCGCCGCAGCATGCCTCGGCATGGTCGCCCTGACCGGACACGTATCCATGGGGTCGCTGACCATCGCGCTGGCCCTGCCGGTGTTCATGTTCCTGACCGGCCATTTCGCCTATGTCCCGGTGGCGCTCATCGTCATGGTGCTGCTCTTCTGGCGACACAAGGAGAACATCCACCGCCTCGCGCGCGGTGAGGAAAATCCCTGGCTCAAGCCCAAGGCGTAACCAACACGGCCCGGCGGGAAACTGTCGGGCCTTTTCACTGGAGCGAAACATGACTCAGCATTCCCCGCGCCGATACGCAATCTACTCGATCATCGCCTCCATCCTCACCCTTGTCCTCAAATTCGGCGCATGGGCCATGACCGATTCGGTCGGCCTGCTCTCCGACGCCACCGAATCCATCGTCAATCTCACCGCCGCGGTCATGGCGCTCACCGCGCTCACCATCGCCATGCGCCCCGCCGATTCGGAACACGCCTACGGCCATGGCAAGGCCGAATATTTTTCCAGCGGTATCGAAGGCATGCTCATCATCATCGCCGCGTGCGGTATTGCCTACGCCGCGATCATGCGCTTCTTCAATCCGCAGCCGCTCACCAATCTCGGCCTTGGTCTCGGCCTCGCGCTCCTGTCGTCCGTCATCAACTTCGGTACCGCAAAAGTCATGCTGCGCGCCGCGAAACGGTTCGACTCCATCACCCTCGAAGCCGATGCAAAGCACCTGCTCACCGATGTCTGGACCTCGGTCGGACTCGTTGCGGGCCTCGCCATCATGCTTGTCATGCCGCAGTGGAAAATCCTCGATCCCATTATCGCCATCATCATGGCTGTGAACATCGTGTTCGCCGGAATCGGCCTGCTCAGGCGGTCTGTGGGCGGACTCATGGACGATGCCCTGCCCAAGGAAGAGATCGAAATCATCGGCAATGCCATCTGTTCACAGCATGAGGAGCAATGCTCCTTCCACGCCCTCCGAACCCGCAAGGCCGGTTCGCGTCGGTTTATTGATTTCCACCTCCTCGTTCCCGGCGATCTCTCTGTCCGCGATTCCCACGACCTCTGCTGCCGCATTGAAGAAGACATCAAGTCGCGCCTCGCACGCGCAGAGGTCACCATCCACGTCGAACCCGTGGAATGCGATTCCTCATACGACGGCAAAGCCGTGGGCGGCGAATGCGCCGGAACCATCGGTGTCGGCGATTGCCCATTGAGCAAGCGTGAGGTGAAAGGGGAGAGCGAGTAGGGAACGCTCGCCGCGGGGCGTCTCCGACGGCCCAAGAACCTTGGACTCGCCCCGTCCTGGGGCTCGGGCCTTTGGCCCGTTGCGGAAGCCGCAACGCCCAAATCTGCTGTCGTGCAGATTTGTCGAGAAGGGGGCTTAGGAATCTCCAAAGCTTTTTGGTGCGCCTTCGGCGGGTGCGTTGTTTGGGGGGAGTGGTGTGTCGGGGCGGAAGTACGGCGTTCAAAGGAAATCGCGCCGGTCAGTTTGACGTAGCGAAAAGAAACTGGCCGACGCGATTTCCTTTGAACAGTGCCCACGCCGCGTGTGCTTTGCGGGGGTAGCGTGAAAAAGCGTCCGGGCGGCGTTTGAGGCTTGGTTCAAATCAGAGAGAGCATGTTTTTTCTTTATTTAAAACCCTCGCGGTTTGAGGCGAAAAAAACGACGCACACTGTTTAAGCATGCGTCGTTTCTTATTCGTTTTTTTCGCCTCAAACCGCAAACCGGCATGGCGTGAACGCCCCTGCGAGGCCGCCGGAGGCACACGGGATTCTTAAGGCCCTCGGCCTTAAGCCGTCGGAGACGAAATCACCCGACAATCGCCGCGAAGCGGCTTCCCCTCTCGCCCTTAATGGGCGTCAGCCCAGTTCTTTCCGATGCCCATGTCGACTTTGAGCGGCACATCCAGCTCGGCGACATCCTGCATGATGGTGACGAGCCGTTCACCTGCGGCCTGAATATTGGCTTCGGGCGCTTCGATGATAAGTTCATCATGCACCTGAAGGATAATCTGCGCGCCGAGTTCCTTGAGTTGTTCGTCTTTGTAGGCGGCGAGCATGGCCATCTTGATGATGTCGGCTGCGGACCCTTGGATGACGGTGTTGACGGCCTGTCGGCGTGCCTGTGAGGCGAGCTGGTTGTTTCGGGAATGCAGCTCGGGCAGCAGGCGGCGTCGACCGGCGAGGGTCGTGACGAATCCGTGCTGCTGGGCGTCTTCGACGATGGTGTCGTAGTAGGCCTTGAGCGTGGCGAGTTTTTCGAAATAGGTCTCGGTGAATTCCTTGGCTTGGTTCTGGGTGATGGAAAGTTCGCGAGCGAGCTTCTGGACACCCATGCCGTAGATGAGGCCGAAGTTGATGGTCTTGGCGTTGCGGCGTTCGTCGGGCAGCACGTCTTCGACGGTCTTGTCGGTCAGGAGCGCGGCGGTGCGGGTGTGGATGTCCTCGTCGTTTCGGAAGGCATCGAGCAGGGCCGGGTCCTTGGAGAAATGGGCGAGCACGCGCAGTTCGATCTGCGAATAGTCGGCTGCGGCGAGCAGATTGCCGGAGGCGGCGGTGAAGCAGCCACGCATGCGCGGACCGTGAACGCCGCGAATGGGGATGTTCTGGAGATTCGGGCGCGAACTTGAGAGTCGGCCCGTGGCGGTTGCAAGCTGGTTGAAATGCGTGTGCAGGCGCGAATCGTCGTCCACAAGCTTGGGCAGCGGCTCAAGGTAGGTGGAGCGGAGTTTTTCGAGCATGCGGTATTGCAGGATATCCTCTACAATGGGGTGCTTGGAGCGGATTTTCTCCAGCACTTCGTTGGCTGTGGAACGCTGGCCCGTGGCGGTTTTCTTGCCTTCCTTGATGTCGAGCTTGTCAAAAAGGATGCGGGCGAGCTGTTGGCTGGAGCGGATGTTGAATTCCTCACCTGCGTGCCCGATGATGGAGCGGGTGAGTTCGCTGAGCTGCTCCGAGACGTCGTTGAGGAATGCGGCAAAGGCGTCGAGATCAATGCCGATGCCCGCCTTTTCCATGTCCACGAGCGCGGGGATGAGCGGCAGCTCAAGATTACGCATGAGCGGCGTAAGCTCCGCGCCTTGCACTTGCCCGCGGATGCCTTCCATGTAGGCGAGGGCGGCGAGACCTTTGGCTTGGGGGTGGAGTTTTTCAGCGACTTCGGCGAATTCGGGGCGGCCATCCTGATACAGCGACTGGCGCAGGCGCGGCCATGTGTAGTTGCGCGCTTCCGGGTCGAGCAGATAGGCGGCGAGGCTGAGGTCAAACCACTGGGACGACAGGAAGCGGCCCCATGCACTGTCTGCGCGAAGGAGTTCCTGCACGGACGGCGTGGCAATGACCGAGGCGTGCTCAAGCGCGGCAACGATATCTGCGGCAGGGCCTGTGTAGCGATATTCCGCACCTTCCATGCCGAGGAAGAATGCGCCGTCTTCAAGGATGAGTCCCACGTCTTCGCCCGCGAAATTGGGCAGGTCGCCGGGAGCCTCGACCATGGTGACAGGCAGCGGTTCGGCAGTCTCTTTTTTGGGTGAGGGAGAAGAACCGAACAGGGAAAGCTGTTCCCCGCCTGCCGGAGCGGCTTTCGGCTTGGCTTTGGCTGCGGGAGCTGCGCCGGACGCCGGTTTCGGGACCGAGCGGGCAAGGCCGTGCAGTTCGTATTCATCGAGAAAGGCGTGCAATGCGGCGTGATCCATGTCGCGCAGGACGAAATCCTCGATCGGATTGGCGCAGCAGTCGGTCTTCATGCGGGTCAGTTCGCGGTACGTGAAAATGTTTTCCAGTTCCGGCTCGACTTTCTCGCGCATCTTGTCCGGGAGATTCGTGTAGTTGTCGCGCAGGTCCTCGAGGGTGGGGCCGGTTGCCGCAAAAATTTTCCGGGCCGTGACCGGGCCGACCTTGGGAATGCCGGGGATGTTGTCCGCAGAATCGCCGATGAGCGCCTGAAAATCGGGCCAAGTGGCGGGCTCCATGTCTTCTTTTTCGCGGAAGGATTCGAGCGTGGTGATGGTTTCCTTGCGCCCGTGCTGACTGACCATGACCACGTTTTCGTCGAGACACTGCTTGAGGTCCTTGTCCGAAGCGAGAATGATGACGGGCCGGTCTTTCTTGTAGCGGTTCGCAAGGGCGCAGATGCAGTCGTCAGCCTCAACGCCGTCGGAGATGAGCAGCTTGAGGCCGAGCAGTTCCACGCCTTTTCGCACCGGCTCGATCTGGTCGGCCAGCGGTTCGGGCATGGGCGGGCGGTTGGCCTTGTACTGGTCGTACAAATCATTGCGGAAGGTCGGTCCCTTGCCGTCCATGAGGAACGCCACGTATTTCGGGTTTTCGTCGCGGAGCAGGTTCATGAGCACGCGCAGCACCGTGTTGATGGCGTTGGTGGGAAAGCCGTCCGAGCGCGAAAGATCGGCGCGGGCGTAGAATGCGCGGTACAAAAGAGCGGTTCCATCAATGAGATAGACGGGATCAGTATCGAAATTCAGACGTTCCTTGAGAGACATGCGTGTTTCCTGTCGTGGTGCGTGGTCATTTAAAGCAGAATATGATGCGCCTTTGGCGCAAAGTCGGGTGACTTCGCCTCTGGCAGCCAGAGGGTGAAACCCTCTGGACTCCCTTTCTCGCCTTCGGCGGAAGTAAATTTAATAGGAAATTTTTTGCACTCGTACAACCCCGCGAAGCGTACCAAAAAGCTTAGGAGATTCTCAAGAACCCTTGATTCGCCACGTCCTGTGGCTCACCGCTTCGCGGCGTCGGCAGGAACCGACGTCCAAATCCGCTGTCCTGCGGATTTGTCTCGAAGGGTTCTTGAGCCGTCGGAGACGCCACCCGGCGAGGGATTTTAAATCCTGCGAATAGTTGTCTTCTTTCCCTGGCCGAGGCGCTTGAGCATGAAGATTTCCGGGTCTTCGCCGTCGAGTTCTTCGATGTTGACTTCGGCGCGGGCCGCCTGCTTGTGTCCTCCGGCGCTGCCGAGGCCGTTCATCAGGGTCTGGGCCATCTTGCCCATGTCGCGCCGCATGCCGTCGCCGCGCAGGATGCAGACGAGCTTGTCGTCCGCTGTGCCGGAAACCACGACCCACGGGACGTTGTGAACACGGGTGAAGAAGTCCGCTACAATGACGAGGATGTCCGGGTTCTCCACATTGCCGCAATGGGCGAACAGACCGTGGCCGATGCGGCGCAGGTTGTAGAAGGCGCGGGAGAAATAGCGCATCCAGTCGAGGTGGAATTCACTGCGGCTGATGCGGTTCATCAGTTTGGGGTCGGCAAATTTGTTGAGATACTTGAATGCCGACATGTCCGCGTCGATGAATTCGCGTTCAAAGGTGCGGGTGTCACAGCGGATGCCGTACATGAGGGCCGTGGCGAGAAGTTTCGCGGGCCGGATTTTCATGTTGTATAGGTACTCGGTCATCATGGTGCAGACAGAGCCGTACTTGGGTCGGATATCCACGAAGTCGGCTTCGACCGGGTGTTCCTTGACGAGCGGGTGGTGGTCGATGACCACGGAAAAATCGAAATTGGCGAATTCGGGATTGTGGTGGGGCTGTGAATCCACCAAGGCGAATTTGTCATACTGCGCCGCGAGGTTGGGTATGAGTTTCTGCGTCGGGATACGCAGATAGCGGATCATGGAGAGGTTGTCGGGCCTCTTTATTTCGTTGATCTGCCCGATGGCGACATCGCCGACCTTGCGGGCCATGATGCGCCTGAGCGCGAGAGCCGAGCCGAGTGCGTCCGGATCGGCATTGATGACAATAAGCCAGTTGTCGTCCTTGTTGAAGAGGTCGAGCAACTGCTCCACCTGTTCATCAAGTTGTTTGAAAAGTGCCAAAAAGTTATCCCCGTTTCAGGGTTAACGGCAGCCCCGCTGCGACAAGGTAGGCCCTGTCCGCGGCTTGGGCGACGGCTTGGTTGAGCGCGCCCAGGCTCCGTATGAAAGCTCGGACTTCGCTACCGCCAGGAAGAGGTCCGAGGCCGGTCTCACAGGAAACCAGTATCAGTTCAGTCGTATTCCAATGTTCAAGAATTTCGGTGAATTCCTGAACTTTTTCCTTCTCGCATCCTGCTTCGCGGCAGGAGAAGAGCCAATAGTCCAGGCTGTCCACCAGCACGGACGGAAAGTTCAATTTAGCCTGTCCGAGCGTCTGAGGCAAGTCCTCAGATACTTCCATCACTTCCAGCCCCGGTGAGCGGGTCAGGCGGTGCTGGCGAATCTGCTCCCTGAACTCGAGATCCCGGGCCTTTCCGGTGGCGATGAACAGCCCCGGCTGTGTCTTTTCGGCAAGCAGGTCGAGGGCAAAGTCCGATTTGCCGGATTTGTTGCCGCCAAGTACCAGAGTGATCATTTCGCGTTTCTCCAGTCTGCCGCCCATTGTGCGAGCAGGCTCAGGGAATGGAAAATTTCCGTTTCATCAAATACTTCCAAGGTGACCGTATCTCCCCGGAATTCAGTGAGCATTTGTCGAAGCAAGGCTTTGCCTGTCTCGTTCAGATGCCCTAATCCCGTATGTCTCCCGCCGTTGATAGGTGCGTAGACATGCAGCATACGCACGGTGTCCCACAGGTCGGGCAGGTCGAGAACCGAGTGCTGACCATAAGCGATGATATGGCCAAGGTCCAGACAGGTCGAATAGCCGCCTGACCGCGCTTCGTCCCATACGGCGCACAGATCGCTTTCGTCCACGTTTTCAAGTAGC